>JBCLPO010000010.1:63403-186504 GCA_041223105.1 Lachnospiraceae bacterium 54-53 | reverse complement strand
GGCTGTATCCTTCCCACTGCCGGGTGGATTGGGGACTTTCACCCGTTAGAACGTGTGCCCACCGGGCACACATAAAAAAGAGAACCCCTAATTTTTAGAGGTTCTCTTTAAACGTGTTCTCTTTTAATCAGTCGTAAGTTTTGCATATTAACCATTAAAGTGCTTGATTTTACTGGATTTATTTATCCAGACTCTTCATCGTCGGAAACAAAAGCACATCCCTGATGGCGTAGGAATCCGTAAGCAGCATAACAAACCGGTCAATGCCGATGCCGATGCCGCCGGTCGGAGGCATGCCGATCATAAGGGCATTCACAAAATCATCATCCATGGAATTGGCTTCCTCGTCACCTGCCGCAAGAAGGGCTTCCTGAGCCTTGAAACGCTCGATCTGATCCAGCGGATCGTTTAACTCAGAGTAAGCGTTGGCCATCTCTCTCTTTGTGATAAACAGCTCAAAACGCTCCGTATAATCCGGGTCATCCGGCTTTTTCTTGGTAAGAGGAGATATTTCCACCGGGTGATCCATAATAAAGGTGGGCTGGAACAAGTGCTCTTCCACGAACTCCTCGAAAAGCAGGCTTAAAATATCGCCCTTCTTATGACGCGCCTCATACTTGACATGGTACTGGTCTGCCAGGGCCTTTGCTTCTTCATCCGTATGAATGGAGGTGAAATCAATGCCCTTGTATTTCTTTAAGGCATCGACCATGGTAATGCGTTCAAAAGGCTTTGACAAATCGATCTCCACACCGTCATAGGCCACCACTGCGGTTCCCAGAACCTCGAAAGCCACGGAACGGAACAGATTTTCAACCAGATCCATCATGCCGTGATAATCGGTATACGCCTGATATAATTCCATCAGGGTGAATTCGGGATTATGGCGGGTATCCACGCCTTCATTACGGAAAACGCGCCCGATCTCGTAGACTCTCTCCAAACCGCCTACGATCAGACGCTTTAAGTAAAGTTCAAGAGAGATCCGTAATTTCACATCCTCATCCAGGGCATTGTAGTGAGTTTCAAAAGGTCTCGCTGCCGCGCCGCCCGCGTTGGCGACCAGCATGGGAGTCTCCACCTCCATGAAGCCCCGGGCATCCAGATGGTCACGGATGGCCTTGATGATCCGGGAACGCTTTACAAAGGTGTCCCTTACCTCAGGATTCATGATTAAGTCCACATACCTCTGCCTGTAACGCAGATCCGTATTGGTCAGTCCGTGGAATTTCTCCGGCAGAATCTGCAGGCTCTTGGAAAGCAGCTGAACACTTGACCCATGGATGGAAATTTCCCCTGTTTTCGTTGTAAATGCGGTGCCTTTAATCCCTACAATATCGCCCAGGTCCAGCTTTTTGAATTCTTTGTATTCCTCTTCTCCGATGCTGTCTCTGGCTATATAGGACTGGATATTGCCCTTTAAATCCTGTACATTGCAGAAGGAGGCCTTCCCCATGACGCGTTTTGACATGAGACGTCCGGCGATGGAGACTTCCTTTCCTTCCCATTCATCATAGTGTTCTTTGATCTCACTGCTGTGTACGGTAACATCGTACTTTGTAACCTTAAACGGATCCTTTCCCGCCTCCTGAAGCTCTGCCAGCTTTTCACGGCGAACCTTCAGCAAATGATTTAAATCCTCTTCCACAACCTGATTCTGGTTTTGATTCTGCTGTTCTGCCACTTATTTGCACTCCTTTGTGAACTAATAACTAAGACACCCTCTGGATCTCCAGCACTTTGTACTGAATGACCCCTGACTGCGTCTCTACGTCTACCACATCTCCCACCTTTTTGCCGATCAATGCCTGGCCTACCGGGGATTCATTGGAAATCTTATTCTGAAGACTGTTGGCCTCCGTGGAACCCACGATCTTGAATTCCATCTCCTCGTCTTCATCCACATCGTAGACCTTTACCTTGCAGCCGATGTTGATCTTATCCAGATCAATCTCGTCCTCAACTACCACTTCCGCATTCTTAAGCAGCTTTTCCAGCTCCTCGATGCGCAGTTCGATATCTCTCTGCTCATCCTTTGCGGCATCGTATTCGGCATTTTCGGACAAATCGCCTTGTTCCCTGGCTTCCTTAATCTTTTGTGCAACTTCTTTTCTTTTAACAACTTTTAAGTTCTGAAGCTCATCTTCGTATTTCTTAAGACCCTCATAGGTTAAAATATTTTTCTTGTCTACCATGGTTTTCGATTCCTCCTGGTTTCTTACTCGCTCATTCGCATTCCAGATATTATAGCGTAAACATCTGAAATTGTCAAGAATAGGGCAGCTCTTTTCCCGGCTGAAATGGCCGGATTCTATCTTTCACAAACCGCCTTAATTCGTCCATTGTTTCCACCTGATTGATGTCGTTTCTCAGCTTTGCGGAATGGGGCAGTCCGGAGGTATACCACGCCATATGCTTGCGCATTTCCCGCATGGCCACCGCCTCTCCCTTATGCTCTGTCTGCAGCTCTCCGTGTCGGATTATCATCCGGCTGATCTCCTCTGCCGACGGACTTACCGGCAGCTCTCCTGTTTCCAGATAATGCAGGGTCCTGGAAAAAATCCAGGGATTCCCTTTGGCTCCCCGGGCGATCATCACCCCGTCGCAGCCGGTCCGGTCAAGCATGGCCTTTGCGTCTTCCGGCCGGAACACGTCACCGTTTCCGATGACCGGAATGGAAACGGCATCCTTTACCTTCCTTATAATATCCCAGTCCGCCTCACCGGAGTAAAACTGCTCCCTGGTCCTTCCGTGAACAGCTACCGCGGCTACTCCGCAGCTCTCCGCCATTCTGGCAAATTCCACTGCATTGCAGTCCTCTTTGGCAAAACCTTTTCTGAACTTCACGGTCACCGGTTTTTTGACCGCCTTCACCATGGAGGTTAAAATCCGTTCCGCGAGCTTTATATCCTTCATAAGAGCCGAGCCTTCGCCGTTATTTACGATCTTGGGGACCGGACAGCCCATGTTCACGTCGAGCAGAGCAAACGGTCCCGGTTCCACCAATGCCGCCATCTCCGCCATGATCTCCGGGTCGGAACCAAACAGCTGAACGCCCACCGGTCCCTCTCCCTCCGCCACTTCCAAAAGCTCCTTTGTATTTCTGTTCTTATACAAAATCGCCTTGGCGCTGATCATCTCCGTCACCGCCATGCCGCATCCCTGCTCCCTGCAGAGAAAACGAAATGGCAGGTCTGTTACCCCTGCCATCGGCGCCAGTATCAGGTTGTTGTCAAATGTCACATTTCCAATCCTAAGCTTCACCTGTCTTGTTCTCCGCCTTCCAACTCTTCTCCGAGATAAAACACCCGGTAGTACATCTCCAGGGCTTCAAAAAGCTCCTTCTTTTCCTTCCGGTACTGCTTTATCTTCAGTACGCTTCCAATCTCGTCAAACAGATAATCTCCCTCTTGTGCAGTAACTTTAAATTCCAGGGAGCCATCCTCTCCGTATTCCAGGAACAGGATCCCTCCCACGTCCTCCGTATAAAGTACGCACATGATCTGAAGCTCCTGTCTGATGCTCTCGGGGAGCTTTGAAAACTCCTGATTAAAGTAATATTTCTGCTCATAGGAATTGGCGCCGCACAGCACCACGTTTCCTCCATCAAGCTCCATCATTCCAGACACCGCTCTTTCCATATTTCCGCCCATGCCTTTTGGGCTGGGCCCGCCCTGCTTTACCGGGCGTAAAGGTATACCCGAAGGATGTTACATATGTTTACCAGCTTTTTATTGTAGCATACCAAAAGAAAAATGACAATAGGTTAAAAGTCGGTAGTACAGCGCTTTTCAAGCCTGCAGGGGATCCTGCTGTTCCGGCTGACTTCCCCGCCCTCACCGTGGAGGATCTTCATCATATTGCCGACGGTGATATTGCACAGCTCCTCCACCCGGTTGTCAATGGAAGAAAGCTCAGGGTCGCTGCAGACGGAAAGGGAAGAATTGTTAAATCCCGTGATGCATAAATCCTCCGGTATTTTTAAAAGCTTTGAATTGGCGTACTTTATGGCTCCCACCGCCAGACCGTCATCGGTGGCCACCACACTGTCAAAGCTTAAGTCCCGCCGCTCCAGAAGAATGTCGCGGACCGTATGGATCCGGTTTTTCACATAGAGCTTTAAATCTCCCAGAACAGGAAGTCCCTGGCTTTTCAGCGCTGACTCGTAGCCGGCCAGCTTCTGGGCCGCGCTGTAGGAATGGGAGTCGCAGAGAAACAGGATCCTCCTGCGGCCTGACCGGATCATCTGGACGGTCACATCGTAAGTCGCCTGATAATCGTCCACATAGGCGCAGTATACGTTTTCACAGTCCAGGTAGCCGTTGATCAGAAATATGGGGACCTGCTTCGCCCCCTCCCGGACATACCGGGTCCTGCTTTCCTCTTCCCCTGAACCGGCATAAGTGGAGCCGACCATGATCAGCGCATCGATCCTCTTTGCCAGAAGAAGGCTCACATATTTTTCTTTGACGGACTGCTCAAACCCGCTGCAGCATAATATGCAGTCATATCCGTGCTCGTGCAGACGGCTTTCCAGATGAGCTACCGCCGTGGCCATATAGGCATCGGATATATCGGGACACAGGATCCCGATGGTCTTCATGGAATCCAGTCCCAGGCCCCGGGCGAATACATTGGGGGTATAGCCGTATTCCTCCATGACGGACCGGACCTTACGTTTTGTTTTCTCACTGACCCGCGGACTGTCGTTTACCACCCTTGAAACAGTGGCAATGGAAACTCCTGCGAGTTCTGCTATATCATATATATTCATACGGATAGTCCCTCTTACATCATAAAATTTCAGCGCCCGAAGTAAGCGCTTACACTTTTCTCGGTTTATTATACAGGATTACGATCCATAAAGCAACTTTCTTTTTCCTTTCCCTATTGACGAAGGCAAAAAAATGTTGTATGTTTTATGTAAGCACTTACATACCATGTATCCATGGAAAACTGAAACCAAGAAAGGAAAGGAAGCTTATGCAGGATTTTATCAAAATTCATTCCGGAGATAATGTTGCAGTCGCATTAAAGCCGCTGGATTCCGGCAGGACCCTGGAAGCAGGCGGCAGTACCGTTACTCTTTCGGAAGACATTCCGCAGGGCCATAAATTTGCCCTCACCGATATCCCTGCAGGCTCACCGGTCATCAAATACGGCTGTGCCATCGGCATGGCAAAGGAAGGTATTAAGACAGGGGCCTGGATTCACACGCATAATTTAAAAACAGGTTTGGGGGATCTGCTCACTTACACTTATGAAAAACAGGATACTGCGGTCTCTCCCACAGAGGAACGGTTTTTTAAGGGTTACCGGAGACCGGACGGAACGGTCGGAGTGCGCAACGAGATCTGGATCATTCCTACCGTCGGCTGCGTCAACAACGTGGCCAGCGCCATTGAACGCATGGCAAAGAAATACGTAACGGGGACCATTGATGAGGTGGCGGCTTTTCCTCATCCCTACGGCTGCTCCCAGATGGGGGATGACCAGGAGTACACCAGGACCATACTGGCTGATTTGATCAACCACCCCAATGCGGGGGGTGTGCTGGTTCTGGGACTGGGCTGTGAAAACAGCAACATCAGCGAACTGAAACGCTACATCGGCGACTACGATGACCGCAGGATCAAATTTCTGGCGGCTCAGGATTCCGAAGACGAGATCGCCGATGCCCTGGACCTCATTGATGAGCTGGCGGAATACGCAGGCACCTTCAAAAGAGAGCCTGTCAGCTGCAGCGAGCTCATCGTGGGCATGAAATGCGGCGGCTCCGACGGTCTGTCCGGGATCACGGCCAACCCGACCGTAGGCGCTTTCTCCGATCTGCTGGTTTCCAAGGGCGGCACCACCATTCTCACGGAGGTTCCGGAGATGTTCGGCGCGGAGACCCTTCTCATGAACCGCTGTCAGAATGAGGAGGTTTTTGAAAAAACCGTAAATTTAATCAATGATTTCAAGAACTATTTCACCAGCCATAACCAGACCATTTATGAGAACCCTTCTCCCGGAAATAAAAAGGGCGGCATCTCCACCCTGGAGGACAAATCCTTAGGCTGCGTCCAGAAATCCGGCAGCGCTCCGGTGATGGATGTTCTGAAATACGGGGAACCGGTGCGCACCAAGGGGTTAAATCTCCTAAGCGCTCCCGGCAATGACCTGGTGGCTTCCACCGCCCTGGCCGCTTCGGGAGCCCACATTGTCCTGTTCACCACAGGAAGGGGAACTCCTTTCGCATGTCCGGTTCCCACCATGAAGATTTCCACCAATACCGCGCTGAGCGCCAAAAAGGGAAACTGGATCGATTTCAACTGCGGCGTACTGGTAGAGGATACGGATATGGATACCCTTAAAAATCAGTTCTTTGATTTTGTTATTGAGGTGGCTTCCGGCAAAAAGGTGAAGTCTGAAGAAGCAGGCTTCCATGACATGGCTATTTTCAAGCAGGGTGTGACCTTATAAGAAAGCCGGCCCTTGTGCCGGACAACCAGGAAAAAGGAGATTGACTCAGATGGAAAAATTATGTTATGAAACACTTGAAAAGCAGGGATACGGCGGATACCTTTTAAAGGAGGCTCCGGAGCAGGTCCTGCAGTTCGGGGAAGGAAACTTTTTAAGAGCTTTTGTGGATTATTTTATTGACGTCCTGAACGAAAAGACCGGCTTCAATTCCAAGGTGGTTTTATGCCAGCCCATCGCACCGGGCCTGGCCGATATGATCAATGAGCAGGAAGGGCTTTATACCCTGTTCCTCCGTGGTTTTGAAAACGGACGGAAGGTGAATGAAAAGCGCATCATCTCCTGCGTCAGCAGATGCTTGAATCCCTACAAGGATTACGAAGCCGTACTGGCCTGCGCGGAAAATCCCGATCTCCGCTACATCGCCTGCAATACCACGGAGGCGGGCATCGCTTATGATCCTTCCTGCCTCTTTACCGATGTCCCGGCTGACAGCTATCCGGGAAAGCTGACCCAGTTTTTATACAGAAGATTCGAAAGATTCGGAAAAGAAGCCGGAAAAGGATTTGTCATCCTCTCCTGCGAATTGATTGACAACAACGGAAAAGAGCTGGAAAAATGCGTGCTCAAGTACGCCGGACAGTGGAACTTAGGCGATGAATTCATTGGCTGGATCAAAGGGGAAAACATCTTCTGCTCCACCCTGGTGGACCGGATCGTGACCGGATATCCCAGAAATGAAGCCGCTGCCATCTGCGAAGAAGCAGGCTATCAGGATAACATCATTGACACCGGGGAAATCTTTGGCTTCTGGGTGATCGAAGGCCCGGAAAGCTTAAAAAAGGAACTGCCCTTTGAAGAAGCCGGCCTTCCTGTTCTGATCTGTGACGACCACAAGCCCTATAAGCAGAGAAAGGTCCGCATTTTAAACGGCGCCCACACCTCCTTTGTACTGGGCGCTTACTTAGCCGGACAGGACATCGTCCGCAGCTGTATGGAGGATGAAGTGATCTGCGGTTTTATGAACAAGACCATTTATGACGAGATCATCCCCACCTTAACGCTTCCGAAGGAAGAGCTGATGGGCTTTGCTGCCTCTGTGACCGAGCGGTTTAAAAACCCGTTCATCGATCATGCCCTGCTGTCCATTTCCTTAAATTCCACCTCCAAATGGAAAGCCCGGGTTATGCCTTCCTTTAAGGCCTACGTGGAGAAAACAGGCGCTCTTCCAAAATGCATTACGGCATCCTTTGCCTTTTACATTGCATTCTATAAAGGAAGGGAGCTCAGGTCGGACGGCCTTGTGGCAGCCCGTCCAGCCGGAAACGAATACACCGTCAAGGACGACAAACCCATCCTTCAGTTCTTCTATGACCACAGGGATGACGACGCGGCCGCTCTTTCCCATGCGGTCTGCTCCAACGCTGATTTCTGGGGCGAGGATCTGAGTAAAATCGCCGGCTTTGAAGAAGCGGTCACCGGCTGCTTAAAGGCCATGGAAGAAAAGGGCGCGTATGAAGTCATGAAAGAATGCCTGAATTAAATGATACAAATTTTCCCTGACGGTCCGGTAATAAAAATCCGGCTTTGTCCCTTGAATATTCCGCTCCATCCGAATATACTGTTAATCAGGAAAAAACATACAGGATACAAAAACGCAAGGAGACCAGGAGATGAATCCCATCATAAAAGCAGTCAGCCATTACAAAACCACCCATTCACAGAGCTTTTGTCTGAAATCCGTCTTATCCGGTTTCGGCATCATGCTGTCAATTCTGCTGGGTGCCTCGGCCATAGGATATATTTTCCGCGCCCTGGATTTGCCGGAAACGGATATTGCCATCGTGTATTTGCTGGCGGTTCTGTTAACGGCCCGTTTTACGGACAGGTATTTCTTCGGATTCCTGGTCTCTCTGCTTGCGGCATTCTTTTTTAATTTCCTGTTTATGGAGCCTTATTATACTTTTTCCGTAAACACCCAGAGCTATATCATCACCTTTGTCATCATGGTGATCACCGCGCTGATCACCAGCACCCTGACCACCCATGCCAAGCAGAACGCAAGGAAGGCCCAGGAGCGGGAGTCGGAAACAAAAGCCCTGTATACCCTGACCACCCGCCTGACGGATGCCGCCGACCTTCATGCCATTGCAGGCATTGCGGCAGACACCATCAGCGGTCTGCTGAACACCAGCGCGGGCTGCTTGTGCTTCGATGAAAACGGGAAGCCGGAACAGACCTTCATCCAGCAGCTCTCTCCGGAAAAACAGATCCGCCGGGATATTTCCAGTGAAGATGCATCTCTGCACCGGGCCAAATGGACACGGGAAGGCGCCTTTGAGGGACGGGAATTTTATGACTGGCCCATTTACGGAAGGGAAGTGACGCTGGGAGTGATCCGCGTGCCAAGGGAGGCGGCAAAGCTGATGAACGGCACCCAGACCCGCATGCTCCATGCCATGATCGAAAGCACGGCTTTGGCAATGGACCGTTTCCGGGCCGCACAGCAGCGCCGGAAAATAAATGAGGCCATTGTCCAGGAACGCTACAGGGGGAATCTGCTTCAGGCCATTTCCCATGATCTGCGCACCCCCCTGGCCGGGATCATGGGCACGGCGGAAATGCTGCTCAACATGACCGGACAGGAGGACCGGCGGTATGCCCTCATAAGCGGAATCTATGGTGACGCGGACTGGCTGCACTCCCTTGTTGAAAATATCTTAAGCCTCACCCGCCTCCAGGACGGAAAGCTGGTCCTGCACAAGCAGGAAGAGGCGGCGGAAGAAGTGGTGGGCGCGGCGGTCCGCCATGTTTCCCATCTTCATCCGGAATATGAGATATCGGTCACCGTACCCGACGAATTATTGCTGGTTCCCATGGATGCCAAATTAATACGGCAGGTGCTGATCAATCTTCTGGACAACGCGGTCAAGCATACCGGACCTGAGGATGAGATCAGCGTTTCCGTCAGGAAAGAAGAAAAGGGAAACTGTGCCGTATTTTCCGTCTGCGATAACGGAGAGGGAATCGATGTCTCGGATATACCGAATATTTTTGAAATGTTTTACACCTCCGCCACACGGCGCTCTGACGTGAAGCTGGGCGTGGGGCTGGGCCTGACCATCTGCAACGCCATCGTAAAGGCCCACGGCGGCAGCATAACAGCCGGCAACCGCAGAAAGGGGCCGGGGGCGGAATTTATCTTTACACTTCCATTGGAGGACAATACCCATGAATCATAGCAGCAAACACATCCTGGTTGTCGAGGACGACAGGCAGATCCGGAATTTTATAGGATATTCCCTGGAAAGAGAAGGATTTCATTATGAAACGGCCACTACAGGACAGTGCGCACTGAGCATCCTCATTTCCGGCCAGACGGACATCATGCTCCTTGACCTGGGCCTTCCGGACCTGGATGGCATGGATGTGATCAAAAAGGTCCGGGAATGGTCGGAGATCCCCATTATCGTCGTATCAGCCCGGGATCAGGACAGGGAAAAGGCAGCCGCACTGGACATGGGGGCCGATGATTATTTAACAAAGCCTTTTTCCGCCACAGAGCTGATGGCCAGGATCCGGGTGGCGCTGAGGCATTCCGACAGAGAAAATAACGGAGGCAGGCTGCCGAACCTGCTGCAGGTAGGTGAACTGCAGCTGGATCCGGACAAGCGCCTGTTCTATCTGGAAAAACAGGAGGTCCATGTCACTCCCATGGAATACAGCCTGCTGTCCCTGTTTTTCAGGAACATCGGAAAGGTGCTCACCACAAAGCAGATCTTAAAAGAGATCTGGGGGATCGGATACGGCAATGATACCCAGGCCTTGCGGTCCCTTATGGCGGGTCTGAGACGAAAAATCGAAAAGAATCCGGCAAAGCCCCGTTATATCATAACGGAAATAGGTGTCGGATACCGTCTTGTGGACGAATAAGCACCAAACAGCACGATACGTCTTGACATGGCCTTAAAAAGCCGTTTCAAGGCGTATTTTTATGTCATCCATATGATTCTTCCGTTTCAGTTTCCATCCCAGATCCATTTCGCGGCAGACTCTTTGCTGCAATCCCTTCTCTTCTTTTCATATTCTCACACCATTCTCACACCGTCCGTTTTATTCTCACACCATGCTCACAGTTTATTCTATAAGATGTTTATTACCAAATCGATACCGCCCCGAAAGCCGCGGCAGGTGTCTTCATTTGGCGTCCATAGGGGATAAACAACACGACAGCGCAGCAGCTGAGCCCGCTCCGCCAGGCAACGCCGGCTGCAAATCTACAAAGAATAGGATGGGGATATAAACGGTTATGAATATCAAAAACAAACCAGAATTTTCTTCTGAAACATTATCAGACATACAAAAACTGCCTGTTCCGGACGTATACACGGCTCTGGAAACGAGTGAAAAAGGCTTATCAGGGGCTGAGGCGGAAGGCCGCGTGGAGCAGTTCGGCAAAAATGTCCTGCAGGAAAAAAAGGGACAGCCGTTAATATGGAAATTCCTGTCGAATTTCACACATCTGATGGCCATTTTACTCTGGTGCGCGGGCATTGTGGGGTTCATCGCCCAGCTCCCCCAGCTCGGCGTGGCAATCTGGATGGTCAACATTATCAACGGTGTATTCAGCTTCTGGCAGGAATTCAGGGCCGGTAAGGCCACCGAAGCCCTGCGTAAGCTTCTGCCTGACTACGCCAGGGTCCTTCGGGACGGAGAGGAACAGAAGATCCTGGCGGAGGATCTGGTTCCCGGAGACGTGATCCTGCTGGCGGAAGGAGACCGGATCTCTGCGGACGCCCGCCTGGTGGATGACAATGACTTAAGCGTGAATCAGTCCACCCTGACGGGAGAATCTCATCCGGTGCATAAGACAAAGGACGAGGTTCTCCGGGATGACCTTTCCCGGGCGGAGCAGCCAAATATGATTTTCGCCGGGACCAATGTGGCAGCAGGAACCTGTAAGGCCATTGTTTACGCCACAGGCATGAATACGGAATTCGGAAAGATAGCAAGCCTTACCCAGACACTGAAAGAAGAGCTCAGCCCCCTGCAGAAAGAAATGAACAAGCTGACCAGGACGGTTTCCATCCTGGCGGTCAGCATTGGAATCCTGTTCTTTTTGCTGTCCATCATCCTGGTGGGTACGGAACCGGCTGTGGCTTTTATTTTTGCCATGGGCATGATCGTGGCTTTCATACCGGAAGGACTGCTGCCCACAGTCACCTTATCCCTTGCCATGGGCGTCCAGCGCATGGCGAAGAGGAACGCACTGATCAAACGTCTTTCGGCCGTTGAAACTTTAGGCTGCACCACCGTGATCTGCACGGACAAGACCGGAACTCTCACCCAGAACGAAATGACGGTCAGCAACATCTGGATCGGCGGAGCACAGCTGGATGTGACCGGAGTGGGCTATGATCCGGCAGGCGGAGAAATACAAAAGGACGGAACACGGGTATCTCCCGGCGGGGAAGAGCTGCGCAGACTTCTGGTGGCAGGAGCTCTTTGCTGCAATGCCCATCTCGTCCCGCCAAATGAAGAGTCTTCACGCTATACCGTACTGGGAGACCCGACGGAAGCGGCTTTGCTGGTGCTGGCGCAGAAATATGGGCTGTCACCGGATGAATGGAGCCAAAAAGAACCTCGTCTGAGAGAGCTTCCCTTTGATTCCGGCCGTAAGCGCATGAGCACCATTCACCAGAGCTCCGGTTCCAGGTCCGCATATGTAAAGGGAGCACCCAAAGAGGTTCTGGAGCTCTGTACCCGGATCCGCATGAACGGGGAAACGCTGGAACTGGACAGCAAGACCCGGAGCGCCATCATGGAGGCAAATGACCAGTATGCGAGAAACGGCCTGCGGGTGCTGGCCGTCGCGGTGCGGAAGCTGGAGGACAGCTCCGCGTTTCCCCAGAGCTTAAGCGAATACACGCCGGAGCTGATCGAGAGGGAACTCACCTTTCTGGGTCTCATCGCCATGGTCGATCCTCCCCGTCCGGAGGTGTCCAAAGCCGTTAAAAAATGCCACCGCGCCGGGATCCGCATCATCATGATCACCGGTGATTACGGCCTGACGGCAGAAAGCATTGCCCGCAGGATCGGCATCATCAAGGGAGAGCATCCCCGGATCATCACGGGAATCGAGCTGTCAAAAATGCAGCAGGAAGAGCTGGAGCACGCCCTGGAAGGGGAAGTCCTGTTTGCCCGTGTGGCTCCGGAGCAAAAGCTGCAGGTTGTGAATGCCCTTCAGGAAATGAAGCATATCGTCGCCGTGACCGGTGACGGCGTCAATGACTCCCCCGCCCTTAAGAAAGCGGATATCGGGGTGGCCATGGGCATCTCCGGAACGGACGTTGCAAAGGAAGCGGCCGACATGATCCTGACGGACGATAATTTTGCCTCCATTGTCAATGCCGTGGAAGAAGGCCGGGCGGTCTACAATAATATACGGAAGTTTGCCGTTTATATTTTCAACAGCAATATGGCGGAAGCAGTGCCCATGATCTTTTACCTGTTTTCCAGGGGCTTAATCCCTCTTCCCCTTACGATCATGCAGGTGCTGGCCATTGACCTGGGAACGGACATGGTTCCGGCCATGGGACTGGGCGCCGAGGCGCCGGAAGCCGGAATCATGGATGCTCCCCCCAGGTCCCAGAAAGAATCCCTGCTCACGCCCAGACTGCTCGCGAGAGCTCTGTTCTGGTACGGCTCCATGGAAGCCGTTGTCTGCATGGCCGCATATTTCTATTTGAACCGGCTCCATGGCTGGCCGGCGGTGCCGCTTGCCGGCTCAGGGACGGTTTACCGCCTGGCGACCACCATGACCTTTGCGGGCATTGTACTGGCCCAGATCGGCGCCGTGTTCGCATGCCGGACAGAACGGACTTCCATTTTCCGGACCGGTTTTCATACCAATAAGCTCATCCTTGTGGGCATTGCCGTGGAGCTGGCGGTTCTGTGTATTCTTACCTACACGCCGTTCCTTCACGGGCTGTTCAACACCGCGCCTCTGGGACTGCGGGAATGGGCCTTTCTGATCTGGATCCCGTTTATCGTTCTGTTTGTTGATGAAATAAGAAAATTCATGCTGCGGAGATTCGGCCGGAAATAAAAAATTAAAAATTCAGGAAAAGGAGATGCGTAATTCATGAAAATGATCATTGTAGGCTGTGGAAGGAATGGTTCCGGGCTGGCACAGGCCTTAAGCAAAATGGGGCACGATGTGACAGTCATTGATTCAAATGGGGCGGCTTTTAAAGAGCTTGGCCCCTCCTTCCGGGGAGAAACCATAGAGGGCATCGGATTTGACCGGGACGTGCTGCAGAAGGCCAGGATCGAAAGAACGGATGCGCTGGCCGCATTTACCTCCAGCGATGAGTCCAACGCGGTCATAGCCAGGATCACCAGGGAAATTTATCACGTTCCCAAGGTCGTCGCACGTCTTTATGACAGGGAAAAGGCGGAAATATACCGGCGTCTGGGCGTTCAGACCTTATCTTCCACCACATGGGGGATCAAGAGGGCCGTGGATCTGCTGTGCTACTCCCCGCTCAACACCGTGTTCAGCATGGGAAACGGGGATGTGGAGCTCATGGAGATCGAGGCCACACCCCTCATGGAAGGGCACAGGGTCAGCGAATTCACCGTTTCAGGGGAAGTGAGCATTGTTTCCATTTCAAGGGGCAATAAGACAATACTGCCCACATTGGGAACCGTCCTGCAAAAGGGCGATATTCTGTACGCTGCCGCGGCGGTATCGGCAGGCAGCCGCTTAAAGCGGATATTTGGTTTATCTAACGGGAAGGGGATGTAAACATGAAGGTCATTATTGTTGGCGGCGGCCAGGTCGGAGCCTATTTAGCTTCACTCCTCATGGAGCGGGGGCATGAAATAAAAGTGATTGATCAGAAAGAGGCGCGGATCCCGGTCCTGAAGCGTGATCTGCCGGAGGAATGCATCATCCACGGCAACGGAGCCGAGCCAAAGGTTCTGGAAGGTGCGGGAATCCGCAATGCGGATGTGGTTGCCGCGGTAACAGGCTCGGATGAAACCAATCTGGTGGTAGCCACCCTTTCCCGCCTGGAATACGGCGTCCGCCGGGTGGTGGGACGGGTGAACAATCCGAAAAACGCATGGCTGTTCAATTCCACCATGGGCGTGGATGCAGCGCTCAACCAGGCAGATCTGATGGCACGGCTGGTCGCGGAGGAAATGACCATGGGAGACATGATGACGCTGCTGAAGCTTCACGGAGGCCAGTATTCCCTGGTGGAAAGAATGGTAGACGCTTCCTCTTCCGTGGCCGGCAAAACGGTACGGGACATCAATCTGCCCCTGGAATGCGTGCTTGTGGCAATCATACGGAAAAAAGACCTCCTGCTTCCCCGGGGAGATACGGTGCTGCTGGCCGATGACAAGATCGTGGCAATCGCCCATACCTCCTATCTGCAGAGCCTTGCAGACATGCTGGGATCAGGAAAATAACCCCATACGGGCCCTGGGAAAGAACATGTGAGGTGCTCAAAATAAAATGAAATTTAAGGAGTTTGGACGGAAGGAACAGCCAACCATCGTAATTCTGCACGGAGACGGCCTCTCCTGGTGGTCCCTTGCCGATGCGGTCCGGCTGCTGGAAGCCGATTATCACGTTGTCACCCCCATTATAGACGGACACGGAGAAGACGCGTCAACACCCTTTATAAGCATACAGGATTCCGCGCAAAAGGTCATACGCTATATCGATGAAAATAACAGCGGATCTGTATTTGCCGTCAGCGGCGTGTCATTAGGCGCCCAGATCGTTGTTGAGATCCTGTCCCAAAGGGCAGGCATAGCCAAATATGCCATCATGGAAAGCCCTCTGGTGGTTCCCTCCAAAAGGCCGGACCGGTTCATGGCTCTGTCCTGCCGCCTGATGCGCTGGAAATGGTACGCGAAATTAAAAGCCAGAGAGTATTTTATCCGGAAAAACCAGTTCCTGCAGTATTTCAATGATATCCGGAGCATGACCAGAGATTCCTGTTTCAGCATCGCGGCCGGCAGCGCGGGCTACACGGCCTCAGAATCTTTGAAAAACACGACGGCAAACGTGGTCATTATCTTTGGAACAAAGGAAATCAAAAAAATGGATCCATCCATCCGCCGGCTGATCAGCATTCTCCCCAAGGCCAGGCTCTGCATTCTGCCAGGAATGAGGCGGGGGGAATTCAGCCTGGCCCACAGCGCGGAATATTCCAGCCTGATCAGGCATATGGCAAAATAGGAAAAGAGACTGAAACTCCCGCCGGGGAGCCAGTCTCTTTTTCCGTATATTCTGCCTGCCGCTATAAGCTCTCAAGAAATTCCCTTGACTGTTCGGCGTTATCCGGCGTGCTGTCCTCAATGGTGGCCTGGATAAAGGGCTTCTCCTTCTTCACAAAATCCATGATGACATCATATTTCATGACTCCGGTTCCCGGTGCCCCGGAAACCACCCTGCCATCCCGGATCACAAAATCCTTCATGTGGAGAACATCCGTATAGGGCCCCAAATCTTCGATGGCCTCTGCGATCACCTGCTCATAATGCCCGCTGTTTTCCACGGACAGAAGATTGACCGGATCCAGAATGATCCTTAAATTAGGGGAATTGATTTCCTTCAGCACCTGTAAGGCCCGCCTGGAATCGCAGACGATATGGCTCCATACCGGTTCGATGGCCATGATCACACCGAACTTTTCCGCGCATTCCACCACAGGACGGAAGTTCTTTATGAATGTCTGAAGCGCCGCTTCCGTATGGCATGCCGGTTCATAGCGGTACTCCGCATTGGGCGCTCCCGTCTCCGTTCCCACCACGCTGCAGCCTAACACCGATGCAAAACGCAGATGGGCGAAATAACGCTCCTGGATCTTCTTTATTTCTTCAGGATCCGGGTGGGCCAGATTCAAGTAACAGCCCAGCACAGCGATATCCACGTCATTCTCCGCAAATTTCTTTCTCAGATAAGCGGCATAGCCGGGTGTTAACGCGGAATTCTCCACGGAATGCTCCTTCACCGTCTTTGCAAGGGCCAGATGCACGCAGGTAAACCCCTGGTCATGGACAAATTTTATCCGCTCCTCCATGGTTCCCGGCGCGGCATCATGTAACCGGATTCCGATCTGCATAATAAACTCCTCCTTTATCTCGCTTCATAATGATTGATATTGCTCAGTTCAAAGGCCTCCCCTTCCTGACCGGAAATCTTCACATGATCACAGATGAGCGTATCCACATTGCTGATGCAGAAGCCTTTTTTCGTACACTCTCCCACTCCGCTCAGCATGGCGGGAACCCCGGGCTTTGCCTTCTCTGCAAAGGATATCTCCACGTTTTTGAATTCAACGCGCTCGATTTTCCTTTCCGGAAGTCCGTAAAGAAAGGAAGCCGCCACATGACAGTTCTCCGCCCTGATGTTGGTAAAATACAGCCTTTTGATCTCAGGGGTACGGTCATCCACCGGAAGGGCCTGACGGCACTGCACATAATCGGATTTCCCGTCGGGATCACAGAAATAAAAGCTGTTCACAACAAAAGGCGTCATAACATGATTCATGTGAATATGGTCAAAATGGATTTCAGAAAGCACGGAGTCCTTTCCCCGGCCTCTTCTGGTCTTGATCCTGAGCCCTCTGTCCGTATGGCGGAACAGGCAGCGCTCCACCCGGATGTTCCTGACGCCGGCGCCCACTTCACTTCCCACCGTAACCGCCCCATGGCCGTTTTCCATCAGGCACTGACGGATCACGATGTTCTCGGAAGGCGTCCGGTATCTGCGGCCCATGTAGATCTTGCCGGATTTAATGGCAATGCAGTCATCTCCCAGTGAGAAATGAAGTCCCAGTATTTCCACACTTTTACAGGACTCCGGGTCCAGGCCGTCGGTATTGGGGGAATTGGCAGGATTATTAATATCCAGATCCACAAATTTCAAATCCTGGCTGAAATAGGGGTGAAGCACCCAGGTGGGGCTGTTTTTTAAGGAAAAGCCCTGCAGGGTCACATTCCTGCATCTCTCCAGAAATACCATGCGGGGGCGGAACGCTCCCTTCATCTGGCGGACATTGTCCCACCAGTTTTCAAAGGAAGCCTGTCCGTTGATGATGCCCCTGCCGTAGATCACCACATCCTCCACATCGATTCCGGTTATGATGCCTGCGAACATGGGAAGGGGATTCCCCTCCCAGGTGCCCAGATTATAATCTTCCTTTTCATCATAGCTCTCAATCATTCCGGGAAATCTGGGGTATTTATAACGGTCCGTATCCGCCTGAAGCTCCGCTCCTTCAGCCAGCTCAAGCCTTATATGGCTCTTTAAAAACAGGCTGGTGATCCGGTAGGTCCCCCTGGGGATCAGCACCCGGCCGTCCCTGGGACAGGCCATGACTGCCGCCTGGATGAATGAGGTGTCGTCCTGGATCCCATCCCCTTTTGCGCCGATTTCTTTCACATTCAATGTCACAAATTCATAATCCGTATGAAAGCCTGTCTCCGCCTTCTTTCCATTTCTTTCCAGGCAAATATTATAATCCATATCCGGCTTTAAGTCAAACAGGGTAAACACCACACGGTTTGTCTCTCCCCGTTCCTCTCCGTTCACCAGGATCCTGCCCGGTGTTTCAAACTCAAAAATTTTGTCTGTTATGGTTTCCACAGTCACGGACCGCGCCGTTTTGCAAACAACTCTCAATTCCATATGGTTTTCAGCTTATGCCTCCTGTTTTTTTAGAATGATGCGCTGGGCTTTGTACATTTCCTGTAAGCCCTCCCATGAGTCACCCGGATTTTCCGGGGCCGCCATCCAGAACCGTTCTCCGGATTCCCTGTATTTCTCTGGCTGAAGAACACCCGTATTGCACGCTTTTAAAATGGCATACCCGATTTCCGCCGTTTCAGAAGGGGCCGGCATACCGCCCGCCTTCTCCCTGACCGCCGCTTTGAATAAATCCTTCAGCTCCCTGTAATACTCATAGATCTCTTCCGACATCTGATCGATGGTTTCGATGAGAGCCACCAGTTCCTTTCCTGTAAATTCATCCTTTTCCCGAAAAAAAGCCGCGATCTCATTATAATGCTCTTTTCTTTTATATTCGGTTTCATATGCCGTCACAAACGGCAGAGACTCCAGGGTCCAACCGCTTTCTGCAATGAGTGATTCGATCCTCTGCCGGTATTTTTCATCCCCCGTCTGATTCAGGGCAAAAAAATAAGCCAGATAATCCTCTGCCGGCAGACCTTCCGCCGGATCCCGGAAGGCTTCCAACCGGTTCAGACAGGTGATCACATGGTCCCTGTATGCCCTTTCCCCTGTCGCCTCATACATCTGTATTGCTCCCATCAGCAGATATGGTTTTAATGTATTGTTTCCGCATTCCATAACTTTTGCCAGCCCCTTTTATTTTTTCGCGCATTTGCGTAAGCGCTTACACATACTTTTTATCTATTATAGCATCCATTCCGGCATAATTCATTTCAAATATAAGACAAAATATTGCATATATTGACCTCATATGGTATGATTTCAGTAAATTTACAGAGGGAGAACAGGATTCATGAAAGTACTTACCTCATATTGGGAGGGAGCCGGCCGCTGCACGGCTTCCCGGTATTTTTCAATCGCACGGCTCCAGACGGAAGGAAGAGCCTCAAATATGCACCGCCATCCCTGTCATGAGCTTTATTATTCCGTAAGGGGAGAAGGGACGGTTCAGATAGAGGATAAAATTTACCGGACAGAGCCGGGCAGCTTATTCCTGATCAGCGGGCAGGAGAAGCACGGGATCCTTGGGCCGGACCTCTCCGGCCCTCATGAAAGCTTTGTCCTTTTCATTGATCCTGCTTACTTAGAAAGCATTTCCACCCCATGGACGGATCTGACCCTCTGCTTTACCCAAAGGCCTGAGGGACTTTCCCACTGTCTGTCCTTAAGCCAGGGAGAGCGGCGGCGTTTTTCCTATTATTTTAACAAACTGTCCGCGGAAAGCGGGTTCGGCCGGGATGTGGAAGAGCGCTCCGCTTTTGCCGAGCTCATGGTATTCATAACAAAGCTGGCTGCAGACGGGGCTTCCGGCGGGGAACCGGCCGGGCAAAGGCAGTATTTTAACAGCAAGGTGGCAGATATCATCGCTTATATCCACTGCAACATAGATTCCCGGTTAAGCATTGAAGAAATTTCCGCCCAGTTTTATTTAAGCACCTCTTATCTTTGCAGGCTTTTTAAAAAGTACACCGGCACCACCATCAATTCATATATCACCGCCCACCGCATTGAACGGGCCCGGGCGCTTCTGTCGGGCGGTTACAGCGTCAATGAGGTCTGCGGGATGTGCGGCTTTAATGATTACAGCAACTTTTTTAAGGCATTCACGAAGAAAGTGGGCGTTTCACCGAAAAAATACGCCCAGAACAGCTTAAGCTGAAAAAAACCGGGGTACCCAGCCGGTCCGCTTCATCTCCGTATAGGCGAGAAGGAAGGGCCCCACTCCTTTGGCATCGTCTTTTACAACAGGTTCGGACATGTAATAATCAAAGGTGCCGCTTCTCCTGTCTTTCCCGCCAAGGCCGGCCACCAGACAGATCCCTCCAAGGCTCATATTGCCCTCTTCCAGATGCAGATAGGCATCACAGATCCCCTGAAAGGCCTTTTTCCCATATTGGACATAGGACCCGGGAAGATATCCCAGGCGCGCTCCTTTTAAAATGGCATAGGAAAAGATGGCGCTGCCGCTGGTCTCCGGATAATTCCGGTCCATACCGCCCAGATTGACGACCTGATACCACATTCCGCTGTCAGCCTGGTATTTCAGCATGGAATCAATCAGGTCACGGAAGGTCTTTTCCATTTCCCTCAGAGCTTCCTCCTCCGCCTGATCCGCCTTGTCCAAGGTATCCAGAAGGGCCATGGAATACCAGCCTAAGGCCCTCAGCCAGAAGTTCTGGGACAGTCCGGTCACCTTATCGCACCAGAACATCTCCCGGGAGGAATCGAAAGCATGATAGTAAAGACCTGTTTCCGTATCTCTCATGATCTTCACCACATTGGCGAACTGGCGGTAAATGTCCCCGCAGTTTTTTCTGCCGTTGAACCGGGTTTCGTATTCCATGTAAAAGGGCTGGCACATGTAAAGGCCGTCAAGCCATACCTGATCAGGGTAAATGTTCTTATGCCAGAAATTTCCCTCTTTTGTCCGCGGCATCTTTCCGATCTGGCTGTAAACCAGATCAATGGCTTTTCTGTACTTTTCCTTCCCCGTCAGATCATAGAGCTCAAACAGGGTCTTGCCCGCATTGACATTATCAATGTTAAGTTCTTCCACGTCATATCCGTCAATGGTTCCGTCCTTTCTTACCCGGTGATCGATAAATGCATCGGCAAATTCCAGATATTTCCACTCCCCGGTAATGGCGTACATTTCCAGAATGGCCTTGATCATGCAGCCGTCAATGTAATTCCATCCGGCCTTCTCCCCCTTAAGGATCTTCTCAATGTTCCATACCGGACGGTCCGGCGTGCTCTTTTCCATCAGTTCCATAATATACGTTTCAATTACATCCATGGGTTTTTCCTCTCTCTGCTTCCCGCCATTGAATTTCCTGCTGCAGCTGCTTCCGCTCCGGTCATCCTTATATCAGCATAACCGGAAACATCCCGGTTGTCAAATTCCTTTCCGTCATTTTCCTCTCCTCCGGCGCCCTAAAAACCGTATTCCTGCAGCTGTTATTTTTTCCTGATTTATGGTAATATGATAAATAAGCAGAAATAACTGAAATCATTATTAAGGAAGGAACGTCACCTCATCATGAAACAATTCTTACATCAGATTTTAATCACCGAAGAACAGACTGGTCAAAAAAAGCTGACCCCTCCGGCCAGCTTAAGCGCTTATATCCTGGACCCGGTATCCGTGGGCCCTGACCGCAGGCGCCCGGCAGTCCTCATCTGCCCCGGGGGCGGCTATGAGCGCTTATCCGACCGGGAGGACGAGCCCGTGGCCATGCAGTTTCTGTCCATGGGATACCACGCGTTTGTCCTGCATTACAGCGTGGCGCCGGATTGCTTTCCTCTCCCTCAGCTGGAGCTGGCTTCCGCCATATCCCACATCCGCTCCCACGCCGGGGAATGGCTGGTGGATCCGGATAAGATCATTGTGGCCGGTTTTTCCGCCGGAGGCCATCTGGCATGCAGCCTGGGAGCGTTCTGGAACCGGGAATTTCTTTACGGTCCTTTAAAGACAGAGCCGGAAGCCATACGGCCAGACGGAATGATCCTATGCTATCCGGTGATCTCGTCAGGGCCCTGCTGCCATGCCGGCTCCTTCCGGAATCTGTTAGGGAAGGACGCCGGGGATCAGGAGAAGCGGCGCCTGGTTTCCCTGGAACACCAGGTGGGAGCCCATACGCCCAAAACGTTTTTATGGCACACAGCCACGGATGATGCCGTTCCGGTGAAGAACAGCCTTCTTCTGGCGGATGCGCTGACAGAGCATGGAGTCAGCGTGGAAATGCACATTTTCCCCGAAGGCCGCCACGGCTTATCCCTTGCCAACAGAGAGGTTTCAGAGGATGACGGACGTTATATCCAGCCTCAGTGCCAGGTCTGGATATCTCTGGCAAAGACCTGGATGGAACATTTATAAAAGCTTAAAATCACAGAATCATAAAAGGCATGGCAGCCGGAGCCTATGTCCCCGGCTGTCATGCCTTTTCCCGTTTTTGTTTATCTCACAAGCATTTTGCTGATCTGATACTGGTCTTCCGGAATATCCTTCGTCATATTAAGGGCTTCCTGAACATCAAAATCCACGAATTCGCCGTGCTTATATCCTATCACCCGGTTGCTCTTCCCATCGCAGAGAAGCTCCACCGCTCTTGCGCCCATAATGGAGGCATAAACCCGGTCCTTGCAGGTCGGCGCTCCGCCCCTCTGCATATGGCCCAGTATGGTGGCTCTGGTTTCAATGCCCGTAGCCGCCTCAATTCTCTTGGCCATGGAGGATGAATGGCCGATCCCTTCCGCATTGATGATGATGTGATGCCTCTTGCCCCGCTTCCTGTTCTCAATGATGCGGTTGATCAGGGCCTGCTCGTCGCCGTCATAGCGCTCCGGCAGCAGGATATCCTCAGCGCCGTTAGCAAAGCCGCACCAGAGGGCAATGTAGCCTGCGTTGCGCCCCATGACCTCTATGATGCTGCAGCGCTCATGAGAGGTGGATGTATCACGTACCTTGTCAATGGCTTCCATGGCTGTGTTGACAGCCGTATCAAAGCCGATGGTGTAATCGGTACAGGCAATATCCAGATCAATGGTTCCGGGAAGTCCGATGGTATTGATTCCAAGAGCGGAAAGCTTGCCGGCTCCGCGGAAAGATCCGTCACCGCCTATGACCACAATACCGTCTATGTTATGTTTCCTGCAGATCTCAGCGCCTTTTTTCTGCCCCGCCTCAGTCGTAAACTCCTGGCATCTGGCGGTATAGAGAATGGTTCCGCCGCGATGAATGATATCGGAAACGCTTGTACTAGTCATCTCAACAATTTCTTCCTGCAGAAGGCCCGCGTATCCCCTCATGATCCCCTTTACTTCCACTCCCTTGTGGATTGCAGTCCTGACGACAGCGCGGATTGCAGCATTCATCCCCGGTGCATCACCGCCGCTGGTTAATACGCCGATGGTTTTCACTTGTTTTGCCATAGTAACTTCCTCCTGATCTACGGATATCTGTTTTTGTAAGTTTTACATTTCGTACATGTTGTATTCTAATTCATTTTGCCAATCTTTTCAAGTTTTTTTTCTACAAGCCTGACATTCTTTTCACCAAATTTTTTGGTCAAAACAGAGACCAGCTCAACCGTGGCATTGATATTCCGGTTGGCCGGAAGGACCTTTTTGGCCCGTTCCTTCTCCAGATAAATGATCACCGGATCATCGCCCTCCGAATCCTTTAAATCCTCAAGGATCTCCCGCTCGGAGGCCATATAGGCTTCCTTGTCCGGGAATTTCAGCCAAAGCTCCCTGGGAAGGGAAGCAAAGGGGATCACCCGCTCGCAGATCACCTTTCCCACCGGATCGTCACCGATGGACGCTCTTCCCTGTATGAACACCTTGGTATCCTCCACAAAGAGCTCTCTCCTGGCTTCATAGTCCTTGGGAAAAACGATCACTTCCACGGAACCCACCAAATCCTCCAGGGTGATAAAGGCCATCATTTTATTGTTTCTGGTAGTTTTCACAGTTTTCCCGGTTATCATTCCCCCGATGGTCACATGGGAGCCGTCCGGCACATTGGTTTTCTGGGTTTCCTCGTCCACAATAAAATCGATGGAAACAGCCGTGATGTTATTCCGCCAGGTGGCTTCATAGGCTTCCATGGGATGGCCGCTGACATATATGCCTAGGGTCTCCTTTTCAAAGGCCAGCAGGTCCTCTTTTTCAAATTCCCCCACATCAGGGAAGGTGATCTGGAACCGGCTCTTCTCTTCTTCCCCGGCGATGTCGAACAAGGTCATCTGGCCTTCCATGGTATTCTTCCTCTCTTTGCTCCTCTGTTCCAGAAGCTCCGGCGCTATGAGAAGCTTCTGCTTCCTCGTGCCGGGAAGGGTATCCAGGGCCCCGGACTTTATGAAATTCTCCAGAGTCCTTTTATTGACTTCCTTATTGCTCATGCGGTCAATAAAGTCTTCCATGTCATGATACAGTCCGTTCTGCTCCCGTTCCGCCACAATGAGCTCCACCACGGATTTTCCCACGCTCTTGATGGCGGATAAGCCGTAACGGATGGATTTGCCGGATACGGAAAAGCCGCTTTCCCCTTCGTTGATGTCAGGGGGAAGAATGAGGATCCCCATCTGCCTGCAGCTTAAAATGTATTCCGATACCTTTGACACATTATCCATGACCGAGGTCAGAAGGGCAGCCATGAACTCCTGAGGATAATAGTATTTCAAAAAAGCCGTCTGATAGGATACCACCGCATAGGCGGCCGCATGGGATTTATTAAAGGCGTATTTGGCGAAATCGATCATTTCATCATAAATGCGGTTGGCGGTCTTTTCATCGATCCCGTTGGAAATACAGCCTGTCACCCCTTCTTCCGGGTTTCCGTAAACGAAATTCCGGCGCTCCTTCTCCATGACCGAGGTCTTCTTCTTGGACATGGCCCGGCGCACCAGGTCACTCCGGCCCATGGTGTATCCGGCCAGGTCCCGCACGATCTGCATGACCTGCTCCTGGTACACGATGCAGCCATGGGTGGGATTTAAGATCGGCTCCAGCTGGGGACAGTCATAGGTGATGGAGGTGCGGTCGTTCTTTCCCTTTAAATACTTGGGAATGAAGTCCATGGGGCCCGGCCGGTACAGGGAAATTCCGGCGATGATATCTTCCAGGCTTTCCGGCTTTAATTCCTTCATGAAGCTCTTCATGCCGGAGCTTTCCAGCTGGAACACCCCAACGTCCTTTCCGGTTCCGATGGAATTCAGCACTGCCTTGTCATTGTAGTCGATCCTGTCCATATCAAGGGAGATCTGCCGGTTTTTCTCCACCGCATGCACCGCGTTCTGAATGACCGTCAGGGTCCGCAGCCCCAGAAAGTCCATTTTCAAAAGTCCCAGCTCCTCCAGCGTGGTCATGGTGAACTGAGTGGTGATGGTGCCGTCGGCCGCTCTGGAAAGAGGGACGTATTCATCCACCGAGGTCCGGCTGATCACAACTCCGGCCGCGTGCATGGAGGTGTGGCGGGGCAGACCTTCCAGACGCATGGACATGTCGATCAGATATTTGACCTCCGGATCGTCATTATAGGCGTTACGCAGGTCAGGACTCTGTTTTAAGGCCTTCTCAAGGGTCATGCCAAGATCTCCCGGGATCATCTTGGCTATGGCGTCACAGCGCGCGTAGGGCATGTCCAGGACCCGTCCCACATCCCGCACCACACCCTTGGCCGCCAGGGTACCGAAGGTCACGATCTGGACCACCTGGTCCTTTCCGTACTTGCGGACCACATAGTCAATGACCTCCTGGCGCCGTTCAAAGCAGAAATCCACGTCAATATCGGGCATGGAAATCCGCTCCGGATTCAGGAAGCGCTCAAAAAGCAGATTGTAGCGGTCGGGGTCGATGTTGGTAATTCCCAGACAGTAGGATACCACACTTCCTGCCGCAGAACCGCGGCCTGGCCCCACGATGATGTCCCGGGACCTGGCATAGTGGATGAAATCCCATACGATCAGGAAATAGTCCACATATCCCATGGAATGGATGACATCAAGCTCATAATCCAGCCTTTCCCTTAAGGTCCCGTCATCCCCGGGATAGTGATGCTCAAAACCTTCCAGGCACAGCTTGTTTAAATAGGACCATGAATCATATCCTTCCGGCACATCGTATTTGGGAAGCTTGGTCACGCCGAACTCGATCTCCACACTGCACCGCCGGGCTATCTTATGGGTATTGTCAATGGCTTGTTCCGCATAGGAGAAAAGCCTGCGCATCTCTTCCTCGGACTTGCAGTAATACTGGCCTCCCTCATAGCGCATACGGTTCTCATCCGCCACCTTTTTTCCGGTCTGGATGCACAGCAGGATGTCGTGAGGAGTGGCATCCTCTGCAAAGGTATAATGGATGTCATTGGTGGCCACCAGTTCAATTCCGGTCTCCCCGCTCATCCGTAAAAGTCCCTGATTCACGGTTTTCTGGGCCGGTATCCCGTGATCCTGGAGTTCCAGGAAAAAGTTTCCCCTGCCAAATATTTCCTGATAGCGGAGAGCGGATTCCTTCCCCTGGTCATACTGTCCCCGGCTGATAAACCGCTGCACCTCTCCGGCAAGGCAGGCACTCAAGGCTATGATGCCTTCATGGTATTTCTCCAGGATTTCGTAATCCACTCTCGGTTTATAATAGAAACCATCCACAAATCCCTTGGAAACGATCTTCATCAGGTTCTGGTATCCCTGGTTATTCTCCGCCAGCAGCACCAGATGATAATACCGGTCCTCCCCGCCCACGGTTTCTCTGTCAAATCTTGATCCGGATGTCACATACACCTCGCACCCGATGATGGGTTTCACCCCCACCTCTCTGGCTGCTCTGTAAAAATCAATCACGCCGTACATCACACCATGGTCCGTGATCGCCATGCTGTCCATTCCAAGCTCCTTTGCCCTGGCCGTAAGTTCTTTAATCTTACTGGAACCATCTAACAGACTGTATTCCGTATGGACGTGTAAATGTGTAAATGCCATCTGTTCATTTCTCCTTCTGTCCTGATTTCTTCCATTATATCACAATTCATTCTTCGGGGGGAGTCTTTTATCCCAAATTTAAAGGGGCAGGATAAAAGAGGCGGAGCCCCCATTGTCAGCCAATGGCAGTCTCCGCCCCATAAATTCAATATCTTCCGCAAACATCATTCATGATTGCTCAAGTATTTTTCGATTTCGGTAATCGCCTGATCCTCGTCCGTACCATCCGCAGTGATCGTGATCTGTTCACCCGCTGCTAGTCCCAGAGTCATCATGCCCATAATGCTCTTGGCATTCACTCTCTTGGATTCGATTTCAACATAGATGTTGCTCTCATACTGGCTGGCAACCTGAACCAGCATAGCAACTGGTCTTGCCTCTAAGCCTGATGCAAGTTCAACGGTGACTGTTCTTCTTACCATAATTATCCTCCTCATTCCTATGAACGGACCTATTCCATTCTGCTGCCTACGCCTGTCTCACGCAGCCGCCCTGCAAGGTCGCAAAGCTTTCTAAGTCGGTGGTTCACTCCTGATTTACCTACAGGAGGGTCCAGTGCTTCTCCAAGCTCCTTCAATGTTGATTCCGGTCTCTCCAGTCTCTCCCTGGCAATTTCACTTAGGTTGTCCGGAAGATTATCAAGCCCGATCGTATCTCTGATATATTCTATATCTTCTATCTGCTTAACAGCAGCCGATACCGTTTTGTTTATATTGGCGGTCTCACAGTTGACCTGCCGGTTCACACTGTTGCGCATATCTTTTAAAATCCTGATGTTCTCAAGCTCCATTAATGCCACCGGAGCCTCCATCACGTTTAAGATGTCCACAATCTGGCTGCCTTCCTTAATATAAACCACAAAGTAACGCTTTCTTTTCACAATCTTGGCCTCAAGGCCGAAGGTTGCGATAATGGACCTTAACTGTCCGGCTTTTTCTTCTGTTGCGCATACGATTTCAAAATGATAGAATTTCTCAGGATCGCTTAAGGATCCCGACGAGAGAAATGCCCCGCGGATGAATGCTCTTCTGCAGCAGGATTGCTGAATGACCACATTCTGGACTAAATTTAAGTTTTCCCCAACTTCTCCGTTTTCATCAAGAAGCTTTGTGGCATGTAAGACCCGGATTGCCTCCTCATGCTCCCGTATCGTCACCGTGTAAGTACGGTTTTTGTTTAAGTAAGCATTTCTCCTAATAGAGACATCAGTACTTATATTAAATGTTTTTTTCAATAATGTAAAGTACTTTCTTGCAACTGCCACATTTTCCGTATGAATTTTAATAGTATACCGGTCTTCTTCCGATATTATTATTTTTCCGCAAAGACTTATGATTGCGGCCATCTCTGCAATCTGGCAATGTCTTGCCGGACTGATCTGCCTGGAAAGCTCTTCTTTCACCTTGGAAGAAAATGACATGTCTATCCGATCCTTTTTTGTATATTATCCTTGTCGATGTCCCGGTGCTCAATTTTAAGGCCAAACTCTTCCTTTGGCTTAAACCTGTCATAAACAGCCTTGGCAATGGTAACCGACCGATGCTTGCCTCCCGTACAGCCGATGGCAATCACTAACTGATTCTTCCCCTCCAGCACGTAATTGGGGATCAAAAATTCCAGCATATCATACAGTTTGTCCAAAAACAGTCCGGCGGTCCCATGCTGCATCACAAAGTCCCGCACCACCTTGTCTTCCCCGGTTTTCGGCCTGAGCTCCTCTACATAATAGGGATTCGGCAAAAACCTGACATCAAATACCAGATCCGCATCCGACGGGATCCCGTACTTGAATCCAAAGGAAAGAACGGTAATGAATAAGTTCCGGTAGGATTCATGGTTTACAAAAATCTTCTCCAGCTCCTGACGGAGCTCCTTTGTGAGAAGCTGGCTGGTGTCGATGATATAATCCGCTTCTTCCTTTAAAAATGCCAGCTTCTCCCGTTCCTTCTGTATTCCGCTGTCGATCCTGCCTCCCGCAGCTAGGGGATGAGCCCTTCTGGTCTCCTTATACCGCTTGATCAGGATCTCATCTCCCGCATCAAGGAAGAGAATTTCAAAGGGCAGCCGTTTCCTTGACCACTCATCAAAGATCCTGTTTAAAACCGATAAATCCTCGCCGCTTCGGATATCAATCCCCAGTGCCGCATTCCGGATCCCATTCAAATTGGTCAGAGTCAGTTCCGCAAACTTTTCAATCAGGGGAATGGGAAGGTTATCCACGCAATAAAATCCCATGTCCTCCAGCATCTTAAGCGCCTGGGTCTTTCCCGCGCCCGACATGCCTGTCACAATCACAAGCCTCACTTTGCTCTCCTTTGCACCGTTAAAACTTTCCCAGTGTCTTTACTTCCATCTCAAGTTCCACCCCGGAATGGTCAAGTACCCTTTCTTTCACTTCCTCACATAAGGCTCTGATATCCGCCGCTGTGGCATGATCCTTATTGATCACAAATCCGCAGTGCTTCTCGGAAACCTGGGCTCCGCCCAGGGTAAATCCCTTCAGGCCGGCCTCTTCGATCAGCTTTCCGGCGAAATGTCCCGCCGGCCGTTTGAAGGTGCTGCCGGCGCTGGGGAATTCCAGAGGCTGTTTTTCCTTTCTCCTGCATGCCAGTTCATCCATCCGGCTTTTAATGGAAACCACATTTCCCGCCGACAGACGGAGAACGGCTTCCAGAATCACATACTGCTTTGGTATGATGCTGCTGGTCCGGTATCCCAGAGAAAGCTGTGAAGCAGGTATTTCCTTCACCTCTCCCTCCGGCGTCAGCACCCTGACCGTCAAAAGGACCTCCTTCATCTCCGAACCATATGCACCGGCATTCATCACCACTGCCCCCCCAAGGGTACCCGGTATACCGGCCGCAAATTCAAGGCCGGTCAATGAAGCCTTATACGCTTCCTGTGCGATCCGTGCCAGGGATATTCCGGCTCCGGCTTTTATGATCCCCGTTTCCTTATCCACCTGGCATCCGTTAAAACTGTCCATGGAAACGATCACTCCGTCAAAGCCTTCATCTCCGACCAAAAGATTGCTTCCGTTGCCCAGTACGAAAAATGGCACCTCTTCCTGACGGCAAAGAGCGATTGTATCCACAAGCTCTTTTTCATCCGCAGGAGTCACAAAGCAGGCGGCAGGCCCGCCCACCCGGAACGAAGTATGCTTATGCATCTCTTCCCCGACCCTGATATGGTCTTTATCGGCTGCACCAAGAAGTTTTTCATAAAATCCAGTCATCAGACACCTCAATCATCCTGTTTTCTTGAAAGGTTTGCCTGGACGCGGTTGTATAATTCCTGAGCCGCGTTGTACCCCATCTTCTTCTGTCTGTAATTGACAGCAGCAGATTCCACGATGATTGCCAGATTACGTCCCGGACGCACCGGAATGGAGTGACACACCACCCGGTTTCCCAGAAATTCCGTATACTGGTCTTCGATTCCCAGCCTGTCATATTCCTTATCCTTATCCCAGTCCTCCAGCTTGATCACCATGTCAATGGCCTGGGTATCTTTTACGCTTTCCACACCGAACAGGGTCTTCACATCAATGATCCCGATGCCCCTTAATTCGATAAAATGCCTGGTAATCTGCGGAGCGCTGCCGATTAAGGTCTCATCGCTCACCTTACGGATCTCCACCACATCATCGGTCACCAGGCGGTGTCCTCTTTTGATCAGCTCCAAAGCCGCCTCACTCTTTCCGATGCCGCTCTCTCCCATGATCAGCACGCCCTCGCCGAATACGTCCACCAAAACTCCGTGAATGCTGATGCAGGGAGCCAGCTTGACTTTCAGCCAGCGTATGATCTCCGCCATCAGATCCGAGGTGGTCTTATCCGATACAAGACAGGGCACGCCGTAATGGTTGCAGAGTTCCAGCATATCCTCATCCGGATTCTGGCTCCGGCTGTACACCAGGCACGGAATCTGGCAGGACAGCAGCCTGTGGTACATCTCAAGCTTTCTGGCATGATCCATCTGATTGATGTATTCCTGCTCCACGTAACCGATGATCTGCACCCGCTCGTTGTCAAAGTGATCGAAAAATCCGGCTAACTGCAGGGCCGGACGGTTCACATCCGGATGCTCAAGCACTACTTTTTCCGCATCAATCTCCGGTGTCATGTTCCGGAGATTCATCTTCACAATCAAATCTGTTATGGCTACTCCATGCATGATGAAACGCTCCTTTTTTTTTCATCTGTTTTTTTCATACTAACACAGATTTCGTATTTTGAAAAGCTATGGCGGGCAATTAAAGATGAAAGAACTCATAAACGCTTTTCGCAGCCCGTGCATTCATGCCCGGCGTCCGCTCCAGTTCTTCCGTTGTCGCTTCCTTTATGGCCTCCAGACTCTTGAAACTGCGCATCAGGGCCTTCCTGCGGTTCGGTCCGATCTGAGGGATATCGTCAAGTATGGATTTGACCTGTCCCTTGCTTCTTAAGCTTCTGTGGTATTCAATGGCAAACCGGTGAGCCTCATCCTGGATCCTGGTGATCAGCTTAAAGCCTTCGGAATGCCGGTCAATGGGGATCTCCACGTTGTTATAGTAAAGCCCTCTGGTCCGGTGGTTGTCGTCCTTTACCATGCCGCATACAGGTATGACAAGATCCAGACTTTTCAGAACCTCTATGGCAATGTTTACCTGCCCCCGGCCTCCATCCATCATGATTAAATCCGGGAAGCGGGTGAAGCTTCCAAGCTCTTCATCCATGCCCTTTTCCTTTAAGTCCTCCGCTTCCTTCAGTCCATGGGAAAACCTTCTCGTGAGGACCTCGTTTAAGGAAGCATAGTCATTGGCTCCCTTGACCCATTTGATCTTAAACTTCCGGTAATCATTCCGTTTGGGCTTTCCATCCTCGTAAACGATCATGGAGCCCACCGACTCAAAGCCGCTGATGTTGGAAATATCATAGGCCTCGATCCTCTTCACTCCGGAAAGCCCCAGCCAGCCGCCCACCTCATTCATGGCGCCGATGGTCCGCAGTTCTTCCCTTTTTATTTTTTCCTTATCCTGGGAGAGCACCAGCGCGGCATTTTTTTCCGCAAGCTCCACCAGACGCTCCTTCCCGCCCTTTTGAGGGACCGCAATCCGGACCTTCTGGCCCCGTTTTCCGGAAAGCCATTCTCCGATGATCGCCTCATCCTCAAGCCCGGTCTGGATCCACAGCTCCCTCGGCACAAAGGGTGTGCCGGAATAAAACTGCTTCACAAAGCCGGTCAGGATCTGCCTGTTGTCTTCCGCGGCCCCGATGCTCATATGGAAATGCTCCCGGCCGATGAGCCTGCCCTCCCGGACAAAGAACACCTGAACCACCGCATCCCTCTCATCCCTGGCCATGGCGATAATATCCCGGTCTTCCATGCCGCTGTCGGTGATCTTCTGCTTCTGGGCGACCTGCTTCACGCTGTTTAACAGATCCCTGTATTCGATCGCCTTTTCAAAGTCCATTTCCTCCGATGCGGACTGCATCTTCTCTTCCAGCATGTGAATGACCGGCGCGTATTTCCCTCCCAGAAAGTCAAGGGCCTGGTTAATGGATTTCCAGTATTCTTCCCTGCTTATATAATCCTGGCAGGGAGCCGAACACTGCTTGATATGATAATACAGACAGGGACGTTCCTTACCGATGTCTCTGGGCAGATTCCGGTTGCAGGTGCGGATCCTGTAAAGCTTGTGGATCAGTTCAATGGTATCCTTCACCGCTCCGGCGCTTGTATATGGGCCGAAATACTTGCTTTTATCCTTCTTCATGTCCCTGGAAAACAAAATTCTGGGATAATCCTCATATACCGTCACCTTGATATAGGGATAGGTCTTATCATCCTTTAACATGGTGTTGTAGCGGGGACGGTGTTCCTTGATCAGATTGCATTCCAGCACCAGAGCCTCCAGCTCGGAGTCTGTTATAATGTATTCAAAACGGGTGATTCTCGACACCATCTGTTCGATCTTCGCCGTCTTGTTCCTGCTGCTCTGAAAGTACTGCCTGACCCTGTTTTTCAGGCTGACCGCTTTTCCCACATAGATGATTTCGTCCCGCCTGTCGTGCATAATATACACGCCAGGCTGGGACGGCAGTTTCTTTAATTCTTCTTCTATATTAAATTCGGTGCTTTCCACTGGCCTTAATCACCTCAGTCTTGCTCCATCGTATTTATCCTGCAGTTCCAGATACCGCTCCACCGCATAGTACTTCTCTTCCGGCTCGGAATCCGCTCTGCCGATCTCCATGATCTCGCAGATGGCCAGAAGTTCTTCCGCCGAAAACCGGTCCTTCCGCTCGTGAAGGACCTCCAATTTATCATGATACGACCTGGCGTCAAGAAATGCAAGAAGATTTTTATTCGGACCCTGATTTTTCTCTTCCGGTTCTTCCGTTTTTTCCAATTTTTCCGTTTTCCGCTCCGGCTCTTCCTCCTTAGGCAACACGTTCTGAATGTCCACCTTTTCAAACCGGTATTTCTGCTTCACATCCGGATATTTCTCATGGTCCACCTCGCTGATAAACATGGACAGAGGACGTACATAGGTTTCGAATGTTCCGTACAGCGCCTGGTATACCACCATTTTTTCCATAGTTTCCGAGTGTACCGCAACGGCTGTCACCTGGTACATCTTATCTTTAAAATGCCGGTAGAAGTCTCCTGGTCTGGGCGTTCTGTCCATCGCTTCCCTCACTTCCTATTTTTTAGAGCCTCCTGTGGTGACGATCACTACATTGGGCCTGGTCCTGGTTTCCTTTTTATTCTCTCCGTCTGTCTCTGGCACGGCTTCTGAAACGGCCACACTTCCTTCCAGGCTCTTCTCCGCCTCCGGTCTCCCGCTCACCGTCGCCGCCACTGATTCCGCTTCCGATTCTGTTCCAGATTCCGTATTTGACGCCGTCTGCTGATCACCGGCTTCGGAAGATGCCTCCGTAAGCGCGGCGGCCGCTTCCCTGGACCGGGCGATTTCTTCCTCTTCCTCCACGGCCGCCTCACGGGTCAGAAGCCCCTCCCATGTATAACGGTTTGAGGCGCTCCAGAGGATCCATTCATCATACCCGGCGTCATAGACCGCCTGGATCTGATCCCTGATCTCCTTGGGACCGTAGGTGATATAGTGGTCCAGATAGGAGGCCGTAAAGTCCTGCAGCCAGGGGCGGACAATGGCCTGCTTCTTTCCGGTCTCCCTGGCGGCCTCTAAGTCCTGTCTGGACATCTGCAAAGCCGCGAGGACCGTGCGGTAAGGTTCCATATCCGGGTGCTCCACGCCGAAATTCCCGTCACCGTAATGGGACGGGTAGATCATCGGGCAGATATAATCCAGATGGGCTGCCATATCGCTGTAAACCTGTCCCACCGCATCCGCATCCACCCTGCTTCCGATGATGGTGCCGAAAACATCGGCGGACACAAAGACATTGCAGGCGGACAGCTTATCATAAGCGTATTCCATGAATTCCGTTATGATGTCGGTTTTGGAGCGCCCTCTGGTTTCCGCCTCATCAAAGGCAACCTGCTTCATGGTGCTGTCCGTGGCAAACCGGATATAGTCAAACTGGATTTCATCAAACCCGGCTTCCGCTGCCTGGGTCCCCACCTCCACCAGATAGTCCCAGACCTCCGTACGGTAAGGATTGACCCAGGCCAGTCCCTTATTGTCCCGGTGCAGGCTGCCGTCCCTGTTTTTCAGACTCCACTCCGGCTTTTTCTCCGCAAGATAGGGATCGCGGAAAGCCACTACCCGGGCAATGGTGTAAATTCCTCTGGCCTTTAACTGGGCCATCAGTCCGTCAATATCCCTGATATACTTTTCCGAAGCGCCGATTTCATTCACCGTTGGCGCGCCGTCCATGACAAAGGTGATCCGTCCGTCATCATTCTTCACATCAATGACAACGGTATTTATCTCTGTTCCCCGGATCTTGTCCAGAATCGCCTGGAAGCCCTCCGAGCCGGCCATATAACCGGAGATATAGATCCCCTTTACCTTCACCGGCTTCTTTTCCGGCACGGCTGAGGTTTCCATGGGGCTCTCTGAACTTTCTTCCCCCGTCTCCTGTCCGGACTCTCCTTCCCTGCGATCAGTCTCCGCCGTTTCGGAGATTCTCTTGTTTCTGCCGCCGCATCCGGATGCCACCAATGAGCATACAATTACCGCCAAAAGCCATCTTTTCATAATACTCCCGTTCACTTTCCTTATGGTTCAGGTGTCTTATTGTAATAATTATTTAACATTTTACCACATTTTGTAAAATTTTCCAATAAAAATTACATTTTCCGGATGCGGCTCCTGCTTAACAGCCTTTTATTTCGTATGCAGTATACTCCTGATCCATATGGTAACCAAGCTTTTCGGCCAGGGCGACGGACCCCGGATTCTGGGCATCCCAGCTGGGATATAAGCCTCTTTTCAGGCACTCCAGTATCAGCCTTGCTCCGCAGGCCAGGGCGGCTCCCCTGCGGCGGTAATCGGCTCTTGTGTCGATCTCTATTTCAATGCCGCCCTGATAAACCGTATAGGAAGAAGCGCCGGAAACCACCAGCCCATCCGCCAATGCAGCCACTCCCAGCCCCCTTCTTTTATAATCATCATAACCTGCGAACTGGGAACACAGATCTCTGGACCAGGGCTGGGCCATGACCTGCTCATAGATCTCCTTGTCAATCATGGACAGGGAAAAGGATGTGCTGCCGGCCATTTCCTCCAGCCGCTCCGGGTCGAAAGCATCCGGTTCCTTTTTCATGGCGTACCGGGTCACCCGTTTTGCTGAGGAACCCCACTCTTCTTCAATGGCCCGGGCCCATTCCTCATCCCTGGGAACCATAATGATAAAATCCGGCTTCCGGCCCGGGGGCTTGTTTTTAATCAGTTCTCTGTTTGGAACTCCCGCAAAAAAGCAAAAATCGGCCACCGCAATCCGGGCGGACCTGGGAGTTTCATTTTCATCGGCATAAGCCCTTCCCATGACGCCCTGCAGGCAGGACCAGATCATGGTTTCCTGCCAGCCTTCAAACAGAGGGGCTATGACGGATCTCTCCGTGATTTCCACTGCTCCCATTCTCATTCCTCCTGCCCGGTCCGGCTGCGGCAGAAACAGGAAAGCTCATGATCATTGACCACTCCCACCGCCTGAAGATAGGAATAAATGGTAACCGATCCCACAAAGGCCATTCCCCGTTTCTTTAAATCCCTGGAAACACGGTCGGACAGTTCTGTTTTGACGGAAAAATGATCATCTTTGTTCACAATGATCTCTCCGCCTGTAAATTCCCATAAATACCGGGAAAAGGAGCCGTATTCCCGCTGTATGTTCATAAAAATACCGGCATTTTTCACCGCGGCCTCCATCTTTCTCCGGTTCCGGATGAGACCCGCGTTCCCCATGAGCTCCTCTATCTTTTTCCCGTCGTAGGAAGCTGTCTTTTCCACGGAAAAGCCATCAAAGGCCTGGCGGAAAGCCTCTCTCTTTTTCAGTATGGTGATCCAGGAAAGTCCGGCCTGAAAGGTTTCCAGAAGGAACATTTCATAGAGCTTTTCATCGTCATAAACCGGAACTCCCCATTCCTCATCATGATATTTCGTATAAAGAGGAGAAGATTCATCCACCCAGAAGCAACGTTTTTTCTCCATTTATCTTGCCAGCACCTCCGGTCCCTGTTCTGTGATCAGGATGGTATACTCCCACTGGGCGGATAAGCTTCCGTCCTTTGTATAGATCGTCCATCCGTCTTCGTCATCCTGCACCACATCCGGCTGCCCGGCATTGATCATGGGCTCTATGGTGAAGACCATTCCCGGAACAAGAAGGATATCCGTCCCTCTCGTACCGATATGGCTGACCCATGGCTCTTCATGGAATTCCAGCCCGACTCCATGTCCTCCGATTTCCCGGACTACCGTAAAGCCGTTGGCATAGATGTACTCGGAAATGGCGGCTCCCACATCGCCTAAATGCCCCCATGCCCGGGCTTCCTTAAGGCCCAGCTCCAGACTTTCCTTTGTGACCCGGACAAGTCTTTCCGCCTCGGGAGACACCTTTCCGATGCAGTACATCCTGGAAGCATCGGCATAAAAACCGTTTACAATGGTGGTCACATCCACATTGATGATATCCCCTTCCTTCAGGATCCGGTCCGGATCCGGAATGCCGTGGCATACGACCTCATTGATGGAGGTGCAGACGCTTTTGGGATATCCCTCAAAATTGAGGGGCGCAGGAATTCCTCCCAGACTGACGGTGCTCTCGTGCACCAGCGTATTGATGTCCTCCGTGCTGATCCCGGGTTTTATCATCTCAGTCACCAGATCAAGGATCTGGTTGTTGATAACGCCGGCATGGCGGATCCCTTCAATCTGGGCTGGTGTTTTTATCATATAGTGCTCCGGCACTTCATCGCCCATAATCTCATAATTCTCGATTTTCCGGTCAAAATCAAGATGGCAGTTCTTGTATTTCTTTCCGCTGCCGCACCAGCACGCATCATTTCTTCCTATTTTAAACATATCGTTCCTCCTTCTTACTACAACGTTTTAACACGTTTGAAGCCGGTTGTAAAGAGTTTCATGACAAATAAGGGTACCGGAAAATATCCTTGGCAATTTCACGATTTCTATGATACAATCTATGGGTATTATGGTCAAAGAATTCGTGCATGCGCCAAAGACGCACACGTCGTGGAGGGACAAATGAAATTCGGATTTGATAACAACAAGTATTTAACCATGCAGTCAGAGCACATCAAGGAACGGATCGGCAAGTTCGGCGATAAGCTTTACCTGGAATTCGGCGGCAAACTGTTCGATGATTACCATGCTTCCAGGGTACTCCCCGGATTTGAGCCTGACAGCAAGCTCCGCATGCTGATGCAGCTGACAGACCAGGCCGAGATCGTGATCGCCATCAACGCCGCCGACATCGAAAAGAACAAAATCCGTCATGATCTCGGCATCACCTATGATGTGGATGTGCTCCGTCTGATCCAGTCCTTTACGGATAAAGGACTTTATGTGGGGAGCGTTGTTATCACCCAGTATTCCGGGCAGAAGTCTGCGGACTTATTTAAGAGCAAGCTGGAAAAAATGGGAATCCGGGTTTACCGGCACTATGTCATTGACGGCTATCCCAGCAACATCTCCCTCATTGTCAGCGACGAAGGATATGGCAGAAATGAATATATAGAAACCACAAAGCCCCTGGTGATCATAACGGCTCCCGGACCGGGAAGCGGAAAGATGGCCACCTGCCTTTCCCAGCTCTATCATGAAAACAAGCGGGGCATAAAGGCCGGCTATGCAAAATTTGAAACATTCCCCATCTGGAACATCCCCTTAAAACATCCCGTAAATTTAGCTTACGAAGCCGCTACCGCGGATTTGAATGATGTGAATATGATCGATCCCTTTCATTTGGAAGCCTATGGCGCCACCACGGTCAATTACAACCGGGATGTGGAGATCTTCCCGGTGTTAAGCGCTATTTTTGAAGGAATTTACGGAGAATGCCCTTATAAATCCCCTACCGACATGGGGGTGAACATGGCCGGCTTCTGCATCGTGGATGATCAGGTGTGCCGGGAAGCCTCCATGCAGGAAATCATCAGACGGTATTATCAGGCTCTTTCCCGCCTGGCCAGGGATATGGGTTCCAAGGAAGAGGTGTACAAGCTGGAGCTGCTCATGAAGCAGGCCAAAATAAGCACTGAAATGAGAACCGTGGTGAAGGCTGCCAATGAGCTGGCTGAGAGGAAAGGCTCTCCGGCAGCTGCATTGGCCCTGGATGACGGTACCATAATTACGGGGAAGACGACCAACTTATTGGGCGCTTCCGCCGCACTCTTATTAAATACGGTAAAGGTTCTGGGAAATATCCCCCATGACATCCACTTAATCTCTCCGTCCGCCATTGAACCGATCCAGAAATTAAAGGTCAACTATCTGGGCAGCAAAAATCCCAGACTTCACACGGATGAGATTTTAATAGCGCTGTCCGCCAGCGCGGCTACGGATCCGAATGCGCAGATCGCGCTGGAACAGCTGCCGAATTTAAAGGGACGGGAAGCCCATACATCCGTACTGCTCTCTGACGTGGATGTGAAGATATTCAAGAAACTGGGTGTGAATTTAACCTGTGAGCCCATTTACGAAGAAAAGAAAATTTATCATTAAAACCGGCTGCATCCACTCCATGCCCCATAACCGGGGCCGGAGTGGATCATTTATTTTCATCTGCATTTACGCGTACGGCGATAATATCCTTCACCGCCTCCCTGTCCATTTCCAGGGCAGACGCCAATTCTCCGTAAAGTAAGTCTTCTGCCAGCTTAAAATAAAGATCATCCTTTGACGTGCTCTTCTTTCCTTCGGCCAGCCGTTTCTGTCTCTTTAAATACAGTGTCTTAATGATCTGCAGCCAGCCGATACAGTCATTTTTCAGCATGATTTCCTTATATTTTCCCTCCCTCTGCCGTTCATCCAGCACCCATACGGTTTCAATTTCGGGAATACGGTCAATGATCTCCAGCGCTTCCTCCCTGGTACATGCGGCTCTTATAGGAGCCTTTAAATTGTCAACGGGTGTATAAACGGCACTTTGCTGTGTCTCATAAAGAGGCTTCAGCGTATAATAAAGGCGGTCCTCATCCGCTGAAGACATATTAAGGCTGCCTATTGCCTTTATCTTACAAATCCCGTGAGTTCCGAAAACGACCAGATCATTTACCTGAAACATAGTGATTCCTCCCTGCTTGATTGCCAACATCTTGATACATAAAAGTTCCATTGTTATACTTTAAGTCTAACACCTTAAGGGTGTCTTTGTCAGTTTTTTTTTCTCATTCCGTGAATTTTCGTGAAATATAGCCAGACAGAGCGGGAATATGTTTTGTGCACATTGAATGAAGAGGGAACGGGAAACACCCTGGGAATCCGGCACTTATAAAGGAGCCGGATGTCCCGGGATGAATGGTAAGAAACGCATTTTCTTTTGAATTATTTCTTCTGAGCCGCCAGCTTAACCGCCGCACTTGCTCCCACACGGCTGCATCCGGCTTCGATATAAGCCCTTAAATCTTCCAGGGTCCTGACCCCGCCTGCCGCCTTGATCTTCACTTCCGGACCAATGTGCTTTTTAAATAATTCAATGTCTTCCAGTGCGGCACCTTTGGTGCCGAATCCTGTGGAGGTCTTGATATAGTCGGCTCCTGCCGCCGTCACCGCCCTGCACATGGCGATCTTTTCTTCTTCGGTCAGATAGCAGGTCTCAATGATGACCTTTAAGATATTTCCGCCTGACGCTTTTTTCAGCTGCCCGATTTCTTCCTCCACTTTCCGGTAATCGCCGTTTTTCACATCACTGATATTCACTACCATATCCACTTCCGAGGCCCCATCCTCAATGGCCTTTTTCGTCTCAAGGACCTTTGATTCCGTTACGCTGTAGCCCAGAGGAAATCCGACCACCGTACAGATATTTAAGGACGGGAATTCCTTATGTACCCGGCTGACGTAACAGGGCGGAATGCATACGGAGGCGGTTTTGTATTCCACGGCCTCCTGGCAGAGCTCCTTTATATCCTCCCAGGCGGCAAATGCCTTTAACTGGGTATGATCCACATAGCTTAACATTTCCAAATCCGTCATAGGTTTCTTTTTCCTTTCGCTCTCATCGCTTTTCTTTTAATCCGTCAGGCGCTCAACGCCGGCCCCGGTGACCCTTGCATAGACCAGAGGCTTACGTTCAGGCTCCGTTTCCCCGATGGCCACGGCCTTTAAGAGCTCCATGCGGGAAGCCTCAAATAAGTCTTCCCGTGAGGCATAGAGCACTGCGATGGTCTCTCCCTCTTCCACTCTCTGACCCACCTTTTTTTTGAGGGCAATGCCGGCCGTATAATCAATGGGACTCTCCTTGGTGACCCTGCCTGCGCCCAGCAGAGAAGAAGCGATTCCGCACTGTTCCGTATTCATGTGAGTGATATAGCCGCTCTTTAAAGCTTTTACCTCTCTTTCACAGGGCGCTTTATCAAACAGGGAAGGATCCCTTATGACAGAAGAATCCCCTCCCTGGGCTTCCACCATGGCAATGAGCCGTTCCAGGGCGCTTCCGTCTTCCATGGTTTTCTCAGCCAGCCTTCTGCATTCCTCCATATCGCCTTTTCCGGCCAGATAGAGCATGCCGGCCGCCAGGCTTAAGCAGACCTCCGTTAAATCCTTCGGCCCCCTTCCTTTCAGGGTCTCCACCGCTTCCATGACCTCCATGCTGTTTCCGATAAAACTGCCCAGGGGAATATCCATGTCGGTAATGAGAGCCATGGTTCTCTTTCCCGCGTGTTCACCGATGGCCACCATCTTTTCCGCCAGGGTGATGGAATCCTCCAGAGTCTTCATAAAGGCGCCGCTCCCCGTCTTCACATCCAGAAGAATGCAGTCATTTCCTGCCGCCAGCTTCTTACTCATGATGGAGGCCGCGATCAGGGGGATGCTGTCCACCGTGGCCGTCACATCCCGAAGGGCATAGAGCTTTTTATCCGCCGGAGCCAGATTTCCGGACTGGCCGATGACGGAAAGCCCCGCCGTATTGACCACCTGAAAGAATTCCTCCTGGGTCAGTGTAGTCCTCATGCCCGGTATGGACTCCATTTTATCCACGGTACCTCCGGTATGGCCCAGACCGCGCCCCGACATTTTGGCAACTTTTACGCCGCAGGCCGCCACCATGGGCGCCACCACCAGAGTGGTCTTATCCCCCACCCCTCCTGTGGAATGCTTATCCACTTTAACGCCCCTGATCGGGGATAAGTCCACCATATCTCCGGAATGGGCCACCGCATCGGTGAGAACCGCTGTTTCCGTATCATTCATTCCCCTGAAATAAATGGCCATGAGCATGGCGGACATCTGATAGTCCGGGATCTCTCCCTTCACATACCCGTCAACCATGGCCCGGATCTCTTCCTCCGCCAGGGTCTCACCGTTTCGTTTTTTTGCTATAATATCGTACATCCTCATAATACACTTAAAACCTCCCAGTTCCTTCAGTCCTCATTTAAATTGCCTTTTGTAAATCCCAGAGGAAGCAGCTCCCTTAAGGAATATACCGCGGTTTTCTCCCCTGCTCCCAGGATGACCGCAAACTCATCCGGATGGCAGAATTCCGCCATCACCTGGCGGCACACGCCGCAGGGAGCGCAGAACCCTCCCTTTTTTCCTCTTTTATTGCCCACGATGGCAATGGCTTCAAATTCCCTTACCCCTTCTGAAACGGCTTTAAAGAAAGCGGTCCGCTCCGCGCAATTGGTAGGCGTAAACGACGCATTCTCAATGTTGCATCCCCGGTATACCTTTCCGTTCCCCGCAAGCAGCGCCGCTCCCACGCAAAAGTCCGAATAAGGCGTGTAAGCCATCTTCTGGGCCTCATAGGCCTCCGACACCAGCATGCGTTTTATCGAATCTTCCAGCTTCAAGCACACACCTCCTCCTACTTCGCCACCTCATTCAAAAAGCTCGTTCCGGCAACGTCCCCTTTTACGCCGAATAAGTCAAGCACAGTGGCCGCAATATCCGCAAATGTCTCTCTGGTCCCGATGGAAACCCCGGCCCTGATCCCCGCTCCGTAAATGATCATGGGAGTGTATTCCCTGGAATGGTCCGTGCTGGGGGTCCCCGGGTCACATCCGTGGTCTGCCGTAATGATCAGCACATCCTCCGGCCTCATGGCTTCCATGAACTGCCCCAGCTGCACGTCGAATTCCGTGGCTGCCCTGGCGTATCCCTTCACATCATTCCTGTGTCCGTAAACCATATCAAAATCCACCAGATTCACGAAGCAGATCCCATGGAAGTCCTCTTTCTGGGTTTCCAGAGTCTTGACCATGCCGTCGGTGTTATTTACGATGGAAGTGGTCTTCTGAATGCTCTTTCCTGCAAAAATATCGTAGATCTTACCGATTCCGATGGTGTCGTATCCGGCCTTTTCCAGGCAGTCCAGCATGGTGGTCTTCGGAGGGATGAGAGAAAAGTCATGGCGGTGGGAAGTCCTTTGATACTCCGGATATTCTCCCACAAAGGGCCTGGCAATGACCCGTCCGACCCCGTGCTTCCCCTTTAATATCTCCCTTGCGATCCTGCAGTACCGGTACAGCTCCTCTAAGGGAACCACCTCCTCATGGGAGGCGATCTGGAACACGCTGTCCGCGGAGGTGTAGACGATCAGATCTCCGGTCTCCACATGCTCCTTTCCGAAGTCCCGGATGACATCCGTGCCGGAATAGGGACGGTTGCAGAGGATCCCTCTGCCGGTCTGTTTTCTGAATTCGTTCAGCACCTCATCCGGAAACCCTTCCGGGTAGGTGGGAAGAGGTTCTTCTGAAATGATCCCGGCGATCTCCCAGTGACCGATGGTGGTGTCCTTGCCCTGGGATCTTTCTGTCATACGCCCGTAAGAGCCCAAAGGCTTTTCTTCCCTCTCTCCTGCACTCACCCCATCAATATTAAACAGGCCCAGCTTCTTCAAATTGGGCGTATGATATTCCTCCGCCTTTGCAATGGTGCCCAGGGTGTTGCTTCCCGCATCATGAAATTTATCCGCATCGGGAGCTTCCCCGATGCCAAAGCTGTCCAGCACGATCAAAAATATCCGTTTTGTTTCCCACATATGATACCTCCTGTTACGAAAAGGGATTGCTGTGCAATCCCCCTTTTCGTTCATCAAATTTTCTCAAATCTTTCTACATCTGTTACAAATATGGTAGCGCCGCCAAGTTCCACCGTCATCGGCATCATCATATATCCCGCCGAAACGGAAGCGATATTGGGTGCCGGTACATTACTGGTGATTTTCTGGCGTTTTCCGCAAGTATCTTTAATCAGGGTAATGACTTCTTCCACCTGTCCGTCATCAGTACCGATCATCAATGTAGAGTTGCCTTTTTTTAAGAAACCGCCGGTCGTGGCAAGTTTTGTCACGCTGAACTGGTGTTCATTCAGCACATCTGTCACCCGGTTTCCATCATCGGAACTGACAATTGCATAAATAATCTTCATATCTACCACCTCGCTGTCTTATTTGGCAAAACTTCATCTAATAGCTGATTCTATTATAAAACATTATCAGGAAAAATAAAACAGCAAATCAGAAAATAATTATCAATTTTCTGTTAATAAATCATATCCTGCATTTTGTTAAGCAATTTCCGGTAAATACGGTCCTTCATCCAGGGCTCATTGACCGCCTCTAAGCATTCTTCCAGGCCAAACCAGCCCACCGCGCTGTTTTCATCGGCCTTCTTACGGAGTTCTTCCCTGTCATCCCCTTCCAGAAGATAGGTCACATTCAGATGGAGATGGGAGGACACATAAGCCCCCCTCTTTTCATGTCCATCCACGGTCAGCACCTCTAAGGAAAAAATATCCTTCATGACCGGCACAACTCTTGTGATCCCGGTTTCCTCCCTCACCTCCCGGAGGGCGACGGAAAGCAGATCCGCTTCTCCGTCCCCATGACCGCCGGTCCAGGCCCAGGAATCATAGATGTTATGATAGGCCATGAGAACCTTGTCACGGGTCCGGTTTACCACCCAGGCGGAAGCCGACATGTGGGCTGCCCCGCTTTCCCGGAAAAGCACGGCCTCTCCCTGGGATAAGCATTGAAGCATCAGCTCCTTATCCCTTTCCTCCTGTTCATTATACGGCAAAAAAGCTGCAATCCCATCCCTTAATTTTTTTATTCTCTCCATGTCCCCTCTTCCTCCATGCCATCGTATTTTTTCAGTCATACTCCTTCATCTGCCGGATATATATAAATAAGACAAATAAAAATGAGGATGCTGTATGGATTTATCATCTGTTGTTTTTTCCGATCCGTCCCCCTGGCCTCCCATAGAGATCATCGAACCCAACCCCCGGTACGGGGCAGCCATGCTGTCCAACATGGGGGCCTGCAACTCTGAAATGTCGGCGATCAGCCTATATAACTACAACAGTCTGATCACCAGAAATTTCTTTTTTGAAATTTCGGAGTGCTTTCATAAGATAAGTATTGTGGAAATGCATCACTTAAATGCTTTTGGTGAACTGGCCCTGCTGTCAGGCTCTGATCCCCGTCTGTGGAGCGTTCAGAACGGGCGCATGCAGTACTGGACACCTGCCTGCAACCGTTATCCCACCCGGATCGGAGCCATCGTTTCCAACGCTCTGGCCGGGGAACTGGAAGCCATAAAAAAATATCAGAACCAGCTGGAGTGGATCCGCGACTGCCAGATCAAAGCCGTTTTAAACCGCATCATCGCTGATGAAATGTGCCATGTTCAGATCTTCCGGCTCATCCTGTCCGAGCTCAACGACGATCCTTTCACCCAGTCCCTGGATTTTAAATTTCCGGAAGACAGGGAGCCGGATAAGGAGGCTTTTGACGAGTCTACATAACATAGGTCCCCGGAGCGGCCGGGCCTGTTTAAAGGCCCCTGCCCGTGGGACAGAATTCACTCCGTTTTGATTTCCAGCCCTTCCTGATGTCCCTTTTGCATCTTATGTCTCGCTTTCCTGTTTTCCACCGTATCAAATATAATGGAAAAATCATAATCTTCCGGGTACATCTCAGACGCAGCCACCAGAAGCTTCACCCGTTTCTGGTTGACCCATGTTTTCCCATCCGGCATCTGAACCTGCACCAGCCCCTTCTCATTGACAGGTCTGCTGACAATTCCCTTCTTCTTATCCGGGTAAATGAGGACACTGTCTCCCAAGGTGAATTTTTTCTCCATAACATTCTTATTTCCCGCCGTTTTTTTCCGCTTTTCGATCCTGGGACCGGCTGTTTTCCGGACAGCCTTTCCTTTATTTAAGGGATCCATTCCCCCATCCGGCTGATTTTCCCCGTCTCCATAAGCATACATTCCGGCTCTTTTTATCATCCGTTCCGGCATCCCAAGCCGTTTTGCTATGAAAAGAGCACAGCTTTCTCCCGCTTCCCCGATTTCCATGCGGTAAAGAGGCTTCAGGGTTTCCTTATCAAAAGCCATGCGCGCATTGGCAATGCCCTCCGCCGTCTGGGCGAAGGTCTTCACTTCCGGGTAATGAGTGGTCGCCAGAAAGAGGCAGCCTCTGGCCAGCAGCTCTTCCAATATGGCAATGGCGATCCCCATGCCCTCCGCCGGATCCGTTCCTGAACCCAGCTCATCCAGGATGACCAGGCTTTCCGGACCGGCCGACTCCAGGATACTCATTACATTTTTGATATGAGCGGAGAAAGTAGATAAATTTTCCGTAATGTTCTGTCCATCTCCGATGTCACAGAGGACCTGGCTGTTCATACAGAGGTCTGCTTCCCGGCAGGGCACATGGAGGCCGCACTGGGCCATAAGGCAGAAAAGCCCCACCGTCTTGATGGAAACGGTCTTGCCTCCTGTGTTTGGCCCGGTGATGACGATCCCCCGCTCTGCCTTTCCCAGCTCAAATTCCAGAGGCACCACGGTCTGCGGATCCATGAATGGATGGCATCCCCCGGCGATCCTTATGGTTCTGTCCGTATTGACCCCGGGTTCCACACCATCCATGGATGCGCTTAAGCTTCCCTTGGCAAACAGAAAATCCAGTTTTTCCAGAAGACATTTATCCGCTTCCAGTATCTCCAGGTGATCTTCCACCGAAGCAGTCAGAGCATACAGAATCCTTCTGGTCTCGTTTTCTTCTTCAATCCTCAAAAGATCCAGCTCCTCCCCCAGGCCTCTGATGGAAGACGGCTCAATGAACAGAGTGGAACCCGTGGAAGACTGGTCCACCACCATGCCCGGAACCGATGTTTTATAATCCCTTTTTACAGGAAGGCAGATCCTGCCGTTTCTGAAGGTTATATAGGAATCTGAAAAACACTTTTTATTTCCCCGGAGCATGGATTCCGCCTTTGCCCTCATCTTTTCTTCCAGCCTGACCATATCCTGGCGGAGGCTCTTTAAATATTTGCCGGCGGTATCCTCCACTCTGCCGTTTCTGACGCTTTCATAAATTTCCCGGGCCAGTTCCTCCAAAGGATCCAGATCCTGTCCGTAATAGGGCAGCCCCAGCTCCAGGTACTGACACCGGCTCAAAAAATCTTTAAACCGTTTCACTCCGGTGAGCATGACTCCGGTGCTCTCCAGCTCCTCCGCAGACAGACAGCCCCCCTGACGGACCGTATTTATGACCGCAGACAATCCGCTCATGCCGACTCCGGGCGGCAGGCCCATCCGGTCTAAAACGGTTCTGGCTTCCGTCGTATCACGAAGGCTTTTCTGTACCTCTCCTTCCTTCAGGGAAGGCGTAAGATTTCTTATCCTCTCCTTTGCCCCCTCCGTGTGGGCAAACTCTTCAAGTTTCTCTAAAATGAGATGAAATTCCAAAATCTGAAATGTGTGGTTCATGTGATCCTCCTCGTTCCTTCTGTCAATCAAAATGATTCTGAAAGGTCCATGGAGCACAGCAGTCCATACCGGTTTTCATATAACAAAAAAACCTGGAAGACTACAATCCGACGTCTCACAGGTTTTAACCTCTATCTGTCTAATTTGTATCCTCATGGGCAAAACAGGTACACAAAATAAGGAAAAGCCTGTCAGCTCTCCCCGAAGGGTTCCTGTTCTCACTATTCAACTGCTTTATGCTCCATGTTTCGATACAATTAACAAACACACACTTCCTGACTATTTTATTTCCATCACTATAGCACGGATCCTGCGTCAGGTCAATCCCTTTTTTTGTTCTTTCCACCACCCGGCCAGCATGGTCAGTTCCTTTTCATTCAGACAGTGGGGCCATGCGCCATCTTTCATCCTGCGCAGACATTCTTCATAATCCATCCACATGACGGATTCCACTTCTTCCTTCTGAAGCTTCAGCTCCCTTTCATCCACCTGCCTTTCACAGACGTAAACCCGGCTGATCTCATGATTTACAAAGGGCCGGCCATAAAACACGTCGTTTTCCGCTTCCTCATGGAGTCCCACGTAAATGAGCTCTTCCGGCTTTGCAAGGATCCCCAGCTCCTCGAAGAGCTCTCTCAGGGCTGATTCCAGGAAATCGGACCCGGCCGGAATATGCCCTGCCGAGGAAATGTCATAACACCCCGGATAGGCGTCCTTATGGGCGCTGCGTTTCTGCAAAAGCAGGTCAAAACCGCTTTTTTCATTGGGCCGGAGGATCCACACATGGGAGGTGCCATGAAGGGTTCCATCCCGGTGCATCATGAATCTGGCCCTCACGTTTCCGGTAATCATGCCGTCTGAATTCCGCTCCTCCAGAAGCTCCAGAAGTCCGCCGTTTAAGGCGGCCGCCGCCAGGCCATCCCCTTTGTACGAAAGCTTCAAAGAAAAGAATGGGATATTGTCATTTAACAGCTCAAAAAAAATACGGTCCCCTTCCCACAGGGATAATTCTGAGATCCCCTCCTTTTTCACCCATTCCAGCTGTCCCTCGCTGCAATCGGTCAAATCCCCTTCATACCGGTCGGCCGTGTATAAAAACATGTACTCATCCGGATACCGGTCCGACACAAAGGTCACCACTCCACGGAGCTTATAATCCAGCAGGGTCAGGCCGGTCTCCTCTTTTACCTCCCTCAGAAGGCATTCCTCCGGGCTTTCCCCATTCTCCAGATGGCCTCCCACTCCCAGCCACTTGTCCCGGTTCATATCGTTTTTCTTACTGATCCGGTGCAGCATCAGATAGCTGTCTTCTCTCTCAATATAACAAAGCGTGGTTAAATTTTCATGCGCCATGACCCAATCCTCCGTTTATTTCCCCTCTGTTCCCCCGGCATTTTTGCCGGCTTCCTGAATGACTTCAAGCCCTCCCTGCCACAGGGCCCTCACCTCGATCTGGACCACACAGTTGGTCTTTTCCCCTTCATACAGCACCGGGATCCGGTATATCCCCGCCGTATTCCAGTCACACTGGGAGAAATCAAACCGGAACTTCGTGCAGTCATAGGTCTCCGGGGAGAAATAGCGCTCCGCATCCAGCCGGGGAACTGTTCCAACGTAAGTTTTCGCATAAAAGGTAGTGGAAGCGTTGTCATCAAACAAAGGCTCTGTCTTTCCTTCCCACACATGAAGCAGCAGAGTAAAGGCAGCGACCAGAACCAGTCCGGCAATCACGGTCAGACGAACTCCCAGTTTCTTTTTGTTTCGCTTCATCGGCGCCTCCATTCTCACATCAGTTCTCTGTATGTCTCCGTCAAAAAATCCAGAAACTGCCGGCTGGCCGCAGACAGGATCTTCTTATCCTTAAATACGGCTCCAATGGTTCTGGACAAAGGCGGTTCCGTTTCCCTCACCGCATTTTTATAATCCACACGGTTCAAAATGAGCTCGGATAAAATTCCGACTCCCAGCCCCTTTTCAACCATTGCCATGATCGTATAGTCATCATGGACAACGTACTGGATATTGGGTCTGATCCCGTGCTCCCGGAAACATTCCATGGGCTCATTTAAGCTTCCCTCCTCCAGAAGGATAAATGGCTCCGCCGCCAGTTCTCTTAATACGATCTTCTTGTTTTCTGCAAGAGGGTGAAAAAGAGGGAGCACCGCCAGCATGGGATCCCTTTTTAACGGGATGGTCTTTAATTCCATATCGACCACCGCACGGGGATTAATAAGTCCAAAGTCCACGCTTCCGTCCTTGACCAGCTGTTCAATGGCCGTATAATCTCCCTGATAGAGCTTAAAGCTGACAGACGGATGCCTTTCCTTAAACGCCTTAATGAGACCGGGCAGCCAGTGACAGGATACGCTGGCAAAGGTACCGATCCGGATGGTGGCATCCTGGATCCCTTCCATCTCACTCCGCTTCTCCATAAGCTCCCTGTGGGCATGGTAAATATTTTTTATATAGGGCAGGAGCTCCGCTCCGTCGGGAGTTAAGGACACCCCCTTTTTTGAGCGTACAAAAAGGACCGTATCCAGCTCCTCCTCCAGGGCCCGGACCATCTGGCTGATGGCGGACTGGGTATATCCAAGCTCCTCTGCCGCCCTGGTAAAGCCCCCTGTTTCCACGATCTTCACAACTGCTCGGTACCGGTTCATCCATTTATCCTTTCATCATTAGTTTTCCTTATCTTTCCATTATAAACATTTGTTTTACTGATGTAAAGATTCATGCTATATTTTAGCAAGGATTTATCTGAAAATGCTTATGACGGAGGATATCTATGACTAACAGCAAAGCACATCTGAGCGCGGGATTAAAGGATGGAAGCCCCATCGGCCTGAGTTATTTCGCCGTATCCTTTACCTTTGGAATCATGGCAGCAAAATACGGCTTATCACCATGGCAGTCCGTGGTGATGTCACTTACCAACCTGACATCGGCAGGGCAGTTTGCGGGACTTGGCATGATCGCCTCCGGTGCGCCTTTCGGGGAAATGGCTGCCGCCCAGCTCATCATCAACCTGCGCTACAGCCTCATGTCCTGTTCTCTGTCCCAGAAATTTGAAAAAACAACGCCGTTTTTTCACCGTCTCCTCATCGGATACGGGATGACGGATGAAATTTTCGGCGTCACGGTCTGCAGGCCCGGCCGATTAAATCCATGGTACAGCTATGGCCTGATGGCAGCAGCCATACCTTCCTGGATCCTGGGAACCGCGGCCGGAGCCGTTTCCGGCGGCCTGCTGCCCGGTCGGGTTTTAAGCGCTTTAAGCACTGCGTTGTACGGAATGTTTCTGGCGATCATCATTCCCCCGGCAAAAAATAACCGGATCCTGGCCGGCGTGATCATCCTGTCCATGGCAGGAAGCCTTATATTTTCCCTGGCCCCGGCATTACGCGGCCTGTCTTCCGGCTGGAAACTGATCATTCTCACCGTTGTGACCGCAGGGGCCGCGGCTTTTCTGTTTCCCATACCCGGAGAAGGGGAGGCGGCCTATGAATGACCGGATCTATGCTTACATACTGGTCATGGCAGCCGTCACCTATCTGATCCGCGTCCTGCCCTTAACGCTCATCCGGCGGGAAATCAAAAGTCCGTTTATCCGGTCCTTTTTTTACTATGTTCCTTATGTTTCCCTATCGGTAATGACCTTTCCGGCCATTCTGACAGCTGCCGGTAGCATATGGTCAGGAACCGCCGCCCTGGCTGCGGCAGCGCTGCTGGCATTTAAGGGGAAAAGCCTGTTTCAGGTTTCCGCGGCCGCCTGTATGGTCGTATTCATAATGGAGCTTTTCCGGTAAGGCGGCGCGGGGCAGACCATGAAGAGAAAGCCGCACTCCTTGAAGAACAGGATCTGCTGCAGCAGATCCAGATCCTTTTCCGAGTATTCCCTGTAACCGTTATCCGGATTACGGTCCGGGCATAAAAGGCCTATTTCGTCATAATGGTGCAGGGTACGTACACTCACACCTGTTAAACCGGCCACTTCTCTGGTATTCATCGGCATATTCCTCCTTGCTGGTTCCATCATAGGGTATCACGCAGCGTTACAGTCAATGGTTTTTTCAAAAATGGTTTGAAAAAAGAAGGAAAATTATGCATTTCATGAGGAACCTGGAAATATCCGGAACGGATGAGCATCAACGGCGGGAAAAGGAAGTGTCAGTCGTTGCTGCTGCATTTGACCGCATCAATGGCCAGCACGACCATGAGCGCCAGAAGACTGTCCTGAGGGTCAGTTACATCAATGGTATAAGTGTCCGTCAGGTTAAAGAGCTGTTTTTCAATCTGCGCAACCACTCTGCCATCCTGTGAAAGGATGCGGTAGTCCCATTCCAGGAAGCTGCCTTCCACCCGCCAGCCGTTGCAGTCGACCGAAAAAGAGGGTTTAAAAAAAGTAAATTCCTTGGTAATGGTGCCCACGGTCTGCCCGTTGACCTGAATGTCAAACCGGGGCAGGAAGGTCAGTATCTGCTCCCGCAGAGTGGCCAGATGGTTGTCACCGGAATCGTATATTTCCAGCTTATGCCCCCAGGCAGGCGTGCCGCTGACCGTAAATACGGTGCCGCCTCTCTCATCATAGATGTCATAACTGTCAAACCAGGAAAAAAAACGCTGCTTAAACATGAGTTTCATAGGATCTTAAATTCTCCTTTCCGAATTCAATCAGGGGATCTGGAAGGCAGAAAAAACAATCTGTCCTTTAAAATTATTTTTACAGGTTTCGGAATCTTTTTGCATTCTTCAATGGAACTGGTCAGTATCTTTTTGACACTGTAACGGTTTTGCCTCATATTGCTCATGGCGCTCACCGCAGTGACTTCGGATTTTGAGCTGCGGATCAGGGATTCCATAAATCTCGGAAACGAATCTATATATTCACTGCGAATTCCGTAATTTACGTCAATGGCAATGTAATTCTGAAAATTTAACACCTGCCGTCCTTCCGGATTACTCTGCAGCACCAAAATTTCAATCTCGCCGGAATACCGCCAGGAAAGCCGGTGCTCCAGATTATTTTTAAATGCCACAAACGCTTTGTTGCTGTAATACCAGTCCGTACCGGATACGCCTTTGACCTTTTTATATTCCGGATCGCCGGAAACACTGCTGTCGTTGGTGTATCCAACGGCGTAAATGGAACAGTACCTGCTGGAATTATAATGCAGGTAGTCGAATTCATCAATGATCTCTTCCGCCCCCTGAAGACTGGGGCGCACAAACAGAAGAATGACAATATGCCTGTCTCCCATGGCCCGTTCATTGCGTTCGATTTCCTCGTAGGTATGTGCAGCAAACATTTTCGGCTTCCTCACTTTATTATAAGATTTTTTGTACCCGGGGGGGGTTATGGAATCAGTGCAGCATGTGCTTCCTGTTATTCTTCCTGTATCGCATCTTCCTGAGACGGACAAATATTTTCTGCAGAATCAGCTGCTGTTTTATCATCATACCATATTTTTAAGAGGAAAAAAAGACGCATCTTCCGGATGGCTAAAATGACTCTCCTGTTTTCACGCTGATTTCAGAGGCGTTCATTCTGGTCTGTCCTTTATGGAGTGTCCTTTATGATCCAGTATACCGGCTATCTGAGACTGAATTCGTGCCGGTACAGAGAAAGGGGCATTATCTGCCCCTGTGCTTCTCCTTCTTTTTTTGCTGTTTCAACTCAAACTGGTGCTGCTTTTTAGCATCTTTTTTGTTTCTCGTAATCCTTCTGCGCTCCTGTTTTACCTGTTCCTGCTCCAGTTTCAAAGCCTGCTGGGATTTGGTGCCTATTCCAGCATCACGAATCTGCCTGCCGATTTATTATAACATGCCGGTGAAGTTTGAAAAAGACCGTTTATTGATTCATGCTTCATAAGAGTTCCACATTCGGATTTGCAAAATCGAATGCATCAATGCCTACATCAATAAGAACTTTCATCGTTCTTTCCCGATTATACTCAATGTACTCATATGCTTTAAATATTCTTTAAATGGAAATGTATTTGAGATCAACTTTTCTAAATTCACTTTCCCCTCTGATACTAACTTAATTGCATGTATATAGTCCTCGTTCCGATACATCATGGAGGTATTTAAATTCAGTTCATGATCATTCAGCACCGCCAGATCAATTTCCGCCGGGCCATTAAAAACTGCTACTAAAATAATTGTGCTGCCTTTTCTGGCATATTTAACCGCTTGCCCCATCGTTGTATGATTACCCGCACAATCATAAATGATATCCGCCTTATCCGGCCCAAGGTTTTCGATGATGGCCTGGCCGAAATTTTTTGCACTCGTATTGACACAAAAATCTATTCCACATGTTTGTGCTGTTTCAAGCCGTATCTCACTGACATCCGTGATCATCACCTTGTCAGCTCCCATTGCTTTAGCCGTTTGCGCCACAAGATTCCCGATGGGACCGGCCCCAATTACGACAGCCTTCTTACCGGCCACACTTTCTGCCTGTCTTACAGCGTGTACTGCAACTGCCAGCGGTTCAATCATTGCGCCTTCATCAAAGCTCATGGACTCAGGCAGTAAAGTGACTTTTGATTCATCTGCTGCGAAATATTCCGAAGCCATTCCTGTCGTCTGAAATCCCATTACCTTCAATTCTTCGCACAAATTGTATTTACCATTTCTGCACGGATGGCATCTGCCGCAAAAAACCTGCAGCCTCATGCCCCTGTGTCACAGGATACGAAGTAAACGGATGCTCACCGTGATACACATGAATATCAGAACCACAAACACCTATCTTCATTATTTTAATGAGTACTTCATTCTCACCGATCTCCGGAACCGGTATTTCCCGAAACTCTATTTTCCCCGGTGCCGTCATTACCTGCTGCAGCATCGTCTTTCCTCCCTGATATGATAAATTTTCATCTGTATAATACCACCGAATTCCCTTTCTTCTTTACATATTCACTACATTCTGAGGAACTCCGTCTAAAAATGCCTTTACATTTGCAACCGCTATATCCATTAGTCTCTGCCTGCTTTCGCGCCCAGGAAATATGGGGAGTAATGATACAATTAGGGGCCTTCAGCAGAGGGTTGTCACCTTTGACCTGCTCGGAAGAAACAACGTCCAGGCCCGCTGCATATACTTTTCCGCCGGCAAGGGCATCCGCCAAATCCTGTTCTGCGATTAAAGGTCCCCTTGAATTATTAAGGATAATAACTCCATCCTTCATTTTAGCAATGCTGTCCTTATTAATAATTCCTTCCGTTTCCGGAAACAGCGGGCAATGGAGGGCAATAACGTCTGAATTGGCAAGAACTTCATCCAAATCAGCATAACGGCATGTTTCACTTTCCAAATCAGCATTCCGGCATGCATCATATGCCAATACCTTCATCCCAAGGGCCTGTGCAATCCGCCCCGTACTCTGCCCGATCCTTCCGTATCCAATGATTCCCATTGTCTTGCCTGCCAGTTCAATCAGGGGATAATCCCAGAAACACCAGTCCTGATTATTTTCCCATCTTCCTTCATGCACGGCATGATCATGATGGCCGATATGATGGCAGATTTCCAGCAGCAGGGCAATTGCGAACTGTCCTACCGCCTCAGTGCCATAAGTTGGTATATTGCACAACGGTATGCCTCTTTCTCTTGCTGCTTCATAATCCACCACATTATATCCGGTTGCCAGCATTCCAATATATTTTAAGTTCGGACAGGATGCGATGATTTCTCCTGAAATCGGTGTTTTATTCGTAATAACAATCTCATACCGTTAATTCTCCCAGCTTCTCCAGTTCTTCCCAGCTCAGATCTCCTGGATTTTCCGTATAACCATCCAATATCACAATTATCATATTTTCCCTCATTTCATACTTTGCGGACTTCATACCCGGAGTAATTCTTTTGCCTTGGCGATTATATTCTGTACCGTTATCCCGCTTTTTTCCAGAAGCCTTTCATATGGGGCTGATTCGCCGAAACGATCCGGGATACCGATCCGCACCACTTTTCCAATGCCGGCCTCAGCAGCCACTTCGCAGACAGCGCTTCCCAACCCATTGATAATGTTGTGGTCTTCTACCGTAATCACTCGTCCGGTATCATCCAAAGCCCGAAGTACGGAGTCTTTATCCAGTGGTTTGATTGTATGCATATCCAGCAGTCTTACGGAAATTCCCTCTGCTTCCAGACGGTCTGCCGCTTCATATGCCTTGCTCATGATGTCGCCATTGGCAATAATCGTTATCTCTGTGCCTGATTTCAATTCCTTAGCTTTACCGATCTCAAATTCCTCTGTTTCATCGTAAATAAAAGGTACCGCATCCCTTGTGAACCGCAGGTAAACCGGTCCTTTGTACTCCGCTGCGGCACGAACCAATTTTCTGGCTGAATGGTAATCACAGCCATTGACAACCGTCATATTGGGAATTGTCCTGAGAATCCCCATACGCTTCCCTAGTAGGACGTCCTACGTTTTTTATGAACATCAGAATCCCTCCTCTATGTCCTTTATTGCCCGCGCAAACTGTTCATCATCCGGCGCCATCCCATGCCACGCCGGAACATTTTCCATAAATGACACACCTTTTCCTTTTACGGTTTTCGCTATGATGCAGTGTGGCTTTCCTGTCTTATTCTGCCGGATCAAATCCAGGATGTCTACAATTTCTTCCATCTCATGACCGCCAATTTCATAGGTCTCACAGCCAAAGGCTTTAAACTTATCCGCTAAATCTCCGGTTGGCATGACCTCATCACAGGTTCCGTCATTTTGCAAACCATTATTGTCGATAAAAATCACCATATTATCCAGCTTATATTTTGAAGCAGTCTCAATTGCTTCCCACACCTGCCCTTCCTGTGCTTCTCCATCTCCTACCAGCACAAACACGCGATAATCAAGATGGTCTCTCTTGGCCCGTAAAGCCATGCCGGCCGCAGTGGAAATTCCCTGGCCTAATGAACCGGTAGAGATATCAATGCCCGGACACCGCTTCATATCCGGGTGCCCCTGCAAAATAGAGCCCTCTTTTCTCAGGGTCCCTAATATCTCTTTATCAAAATATCCACGCAATGCCAGACAGGTATACAGCACAGGGCAGACATGGCCCTTTGATAAAACAAAACGGTCTCTGCCATCCCATTCCGGTTCATCCGGACGGAGCTTTAATTCATGAAAATACAGCGCCGTCATAATATCAGCCGCGGACAACGATCCTCCGGGATGCCCTGAACCAGCCGTATGTATCATCTTCAATAATTCTTTTCTTACAATCTTCGCCTGCTGACTTAAGTTTTCCATTATCCCTTTATCTGCCATGATGCCTTCCTTTCTTTTATTTCATCAAGCTATATATCTTCTCAAACCCCGATGTTCCGATCTTATAAACGGGTACCTTAACTTCCTCGTGCTTGAGAAGACTCATGGAAATCTGTGCAAAAGCGATGACATCCACTTCTTCCGAAAGCTTATAAAGCGCCTCACAAACCATCTTATCATGTCCCTCTCTGTCACCGCTGCACAGGACATCAAAGGCGCCGTCCACAACTGCATGGATCAGCTCGATTTCTTTTCCTGCCTCTGCAGCTTTTTCCATCATTACCCTTCCGATTGCGGCAGGACTTGTCGGAAGGGTGGCTAAAATACCGATTTTCTTACCATTTTCCACAGCCATTTCAGCTACCGGTTCTTCAATATTCATAACCGGTATATTGATGAATTTCTTAATATATTTAGTGGCTTCATTTACGGAAGTACAAGTGGTCAGGATCGCATCCGCCCCTGACGCCTGAGCCGCCTGAGCATAATTAAGCATCCGATTGCACACGTTTGCATTTACACCGCCACTGGCTAAAGTTTCTTTCAGCAGACTGTCATCCATAATGTTGCAGTCGTCAAGCCATCTGTCTGCTCCTGGAATGGTATGCCAAACGGTCTGAAAATAATCTCCATAAAATTATTAACTGTGTTAATTGTGTATAATGTCTTATTCATTTTGACTCCTCTGTTCTCCTTTATCAGCCTCAATATTTACTGTTTCATTCCAGAGAAGGCAATGCTCTGAACAATATATTTCTGGCAGAAAATATAAATAATTGACAACGGAATGATACTGGTCACCGACAATGCAAGAGATGTCCCGGCATGTACGGTTCCTGTCAATCCGGAATTATAAATCTGCAGTCCGATCTGCACGGTATAATTACTTTGCTTTGTCATGATAATCATCGGCCACAATAAATCATTCCACACCTGGATAGAATCAAGTACCACAACCGTAGCAATAATCGGTGTCAAAAGCGGCAGATAAATCTGACTGTAAATTCTTATCAGATTAGCTCCGTCAACCCGTCCGGCTTCATATAAATCATCCGGTAAACTGTCGCAATAAGTTTTTACAAAAAATATATACATTGCATTTGTCATAACATTTGGCAAGACCACTCCCAAAAAGGTATTATTTAATCCAATGCCTCTGATAATTGAGTATACCGGCAATAACTTGGATTCAAAAGGAACCATCATGTTAGAAAGAATGATTAATAAAATAATGCTTTTGCCGGGAAATTTACCTTTTGAAATGACAAATCCCGCTACTGTTGAAGTCATTACATTGAGGAATGCGCTGAGAACCACAATAACTATTGTATTCTTCAGATAACCGAAGATTGGTATGTTGGAAAATGCCATTTTGTAATTAAAAGTGCTGGGGTTTTTCGGCAGCAGCCTGGGCGGAAATCTAAGGGAGTATGATTTCGCATAATCGAAACTCGTTGAAATAAACCCAAAAAAGGCACTATGATGATTAAAGCCAGCAAAGACAAAACGATATAACTTATAACAATTGATGGTTTTACCTTTTTCTTATGAGCGTTCATGCTTTACCCCCTTTTTTTCTTAATCTGTTCTGTTTCAGTTCTTTATCCGCTGTCAAATAGCTGTTAAGCTATGTTGCCGACAAAATAATCAGAAACAACACTACGGATGCTGCGGCCGCCAATCCCTCATCCTTATAGTTCACAGTGGAAAAAGAATTTTTATAAATATACAGCATCAGCGTTTCTAACTTTCCCGCCGGATTTCCTGATTCCCTGCTCACCGCATATACTTCCGTAAAGCGTTTTAAAGCAGCGATTGACGATGTTATCAATACAAACGTAAATGTACTTTTGGAAGCCGGGATTGTAATATACAGCCACTTTTTGAAACTGTTTGCACCATCAATCTCCGCAGCCTCATACATATCTGCCGGAATCCCCTGTAACCCGGCAAAGAAAAGGATAATGTTGTATCCAATCCCTTTCCATACAGCAATGAATACAACGGACTCTCTGGCTGTTCCGGTACCGTTTAACCATAAACCGGGTTCCATTCCCAGAAAACCAAGGATATAGTTAAAGACGCCTTCTTCACCGGGCAGCATCAGATATTTAAAAAGAGTAACCACGGTTACCATTGACATGACCATAGGCAGCAAAAATATAACACGGTATATTCCTTTGCCCCTGCCGATGCCGTTTAAAAGACTGGCAATGACAAAGGCCATTGGGATATTGAAAATCACTCCTAAAACAGCCATATAGAGTGTATTAATAACGGTTTGCCTGAATTCATCACTGCGAAACATGATGTTGTAATTCGTTGATCCTATCCATTTTCCATTCATATTTTGCAGACTTGCAGCAAAGGTTTTAACAAGCGGATAAAAATTAAATATCAGCGTCCCAATAATTGGAATTAATATTAAAAGATACCAGCTGATATATCTTTTCATTTTTATACGATTCATAAGCGATCCTCATGCAGCAGAGGGATTTTACTCCCCCTGCTCTTCCATAAAATTATACGGTTTACTGATTTCCAGACTTCTCCTTAATATTTTCAACCCATGTTTTTACTTCATTGTAAAATGCATCAACTGCTTCGTCTGCGGTGTACTGTTTAGACAAAAGCTGATTGTTCACATTCTGCATTGCCGTTCTCCAATGCCAGTAATCATCTGTTATAAACAAATTATCCAATTGATATTTCTGCCTTTTCTGATTGAATTCAATATCCATCAGACTCATTCCGGAAGTATCGTTTAAGCATGACACTTTATCATACTGATAGTTGACTAAATAGAAATCGACGATATCCTTATTTGTCACTATCTGCTTAATAACATCCCATGCTGCATCCGGGTTCTTTGCATTATTGGTGACGGCTGAGCGGTAAAATTCGGGGAATCCCTCTCCGTAAGGGCCCTCTGGAATCATTAATGGCTTAAATCTGCCTGTGATTTCTGTATCATTTGCATAGACATACTGCATATATGGCTTTGTTCCTTTACTGCAGTTAAAGTTAATCGCAATATCGTTATCCGGTGTGAACCAGTAATCATCTCCGCTTCCGGTAGCTACTGCTTCGTTGGCGCAATCGATTAACCGGATCATGTCAGTAAAGAATGCCTTTGCCTCCGGAGATGTTTTGATGCTTTCTACATACTCATCCATATCCAATTCATTAATGTCCATCGTTTCGCTGAAGAACGGTTTCTGTACGCCATAGCTCAGAGAATACCATTCCAGCCATTCGTAAAATACATATGCACCATAATTCCTTTTTCCGGTCACAGGATTCGTCCCCGTCATCTTTTCGGCCAGATCAACCAGCTCCGCAAAGGTCATATTCTCGTTGAGCTCTTCGATTCCCCATTCCTTAAATAACTGACTGTCATATACAATGATGGTACTGGCTATGGTGAACGGTAATCCATAAATATTACCGCTGTTTTCCGGCTGTTTGAAAGATTTATATTTCATATTGTAAACTGCCGGCTCAAGAAACCATTGGGATAAATTATCCAGGTTCAGTTCCTCATCCTTTTCAAGATATGGAGTTAAATCCATATACCAGCCTGGCACTGCTTCCTGATTTGTAAAAACCCCCACATCTGCGTCCCCTGCCGTCAGCATCGCTTCCATGCTCTGGATCCAGCCGTCCCAGGGTATTGTTAAAAGTTTGATATTATAGTCAGGTATCTGCTCGTTTAAGAGTGCCTCAAATTCACCCAGACTCTTGGTTTCCAACCCCGATACCGGATCAATAGTTGTTGTTTCGCTTAAGCCCGGAATAATCATCCGGACCGTTTCCTTGTCACCTTTATCTGTCAAACCCGCATTGCTTTCCGAGCTGTCACCGCCATTTGCGGTATTTCCATCCCCTGCTGCACTTCCACAAGCTGTCAAAGCTAAAGTTAAGGCCAATAATAATGCTATCACCCGGCTCACTCTTTTAAACATAAACTACTCCTCCTTCTCATTCTCAGCATATGAGATCTATCGATCAACTCAATGAATGAATATACCCCTCCTCGCTGCACCCCTCCCTGCGGGCATATCCTCCCATTCAGAAGATACTTTTCTCATTACTCACTCTATAAGCGAGTATCAAACATAGAACGTCCTACCTTTAATATTATAAAACAAACATTATGTTTGTTTTATTCCATACTCAAACTCTCTCACGCCAGGTCGCCAATGAATCTGCTATGACCCGGTGCACCTTATTGTAATCCCTGTGGACTATACAATCCAGAATTCTTTGATGATATAATGGAGCTTTTGAATCTATAGTTTCATTTTTGACATTTTCCGCAATAGATTTCTCAAATATGCTGTAAACACTCTTCAAAATTCTGATGAAAAAAATATTTTTACAGCTCTCGATCAAAAGCATATGAAATTCCATGTCACAGGCCTGCATACGCTCTACATCCCGATTCCTGCATGCTGCTTTCATTTCATTAATACTGTTCTGCAGCTTTTCCACTTCTTCGGGAGTAATTTTTATAATTGCCAACTGTACCGTAGACTCGTCTAATATCTGCCGCAGCTCCAGCAACTCAGCGCTGCTGCTCACATCATAAATCATACTGTATACAAGTTTATCAAACAACGTTGGGTTTACCTGTGAACAAATGTAAGTGCCGTCGCCACGTTTAATTTCCACAATTCCCATTGTAGCCAGAATTTTCATGGCTTCACGTATAGAGTTCCTGCTCACCTGCATTTCCTCCATCAGCTCAAACTCGCTGGGGAGTTTGGAACCGGATTTATAATCTCCCCTTAAGATCGACTCTGTAAGAGTATGGATTATCTGGTCCACAATCGTCTTCTGACCAATTATCTCTAATTTTTTTCTTCCATCTGCTGCCATTTCATTCCTACGACCTTTCGCTGTCATTTGTAACTAACCGTATCATAAATCCATGAAATGTAAAAGCACTTTTTGATTATTACGGGGTAATAACAGTTTTTTCAATTGTATTTCCATCACGCAAATGAACCACTGCCTTCCACTCTTCTCCGCTTTTAATGTCCATTACCGGCCCCTGCCACCGGTTTTCAATAAAGTTGATGAGGAACGGATCATCATAGGCCCGCTCAAATAAATTCCCGTTTCTGTAAAAATCCACATAATCAATCTGTTCAGGATACAGGCTCGCCAACCGGATAAACCGCTTTCCTTCAAACACCATTTCTTTTTCTAACCCCTGCAGATAAAATTGATCTTCAAATGGAATTTCACACCTCTTACCCGTTAAATATTCCTGCATACGCATTACAAAAAATGCATCTTCACCAGCCGTGATCTCCCAGGCAGCCGGAGGTTCCTGCTTGGTCATATTATTATAATAGCCCCAGGACACATTGTTTTGAAATGTAACCTTCATCTGACTGATCGCCTGGGAATCTTCATTTATCACAATCGGCCTGGCCGGCTTTACCGCTTTTGCCTTTTTAATCAGGTTATAAAGCATGGTCCGCGTCTGGGCGTTTCCGTGAATTAAAATAATATCGGAGGCCTGTGCAATTCTTTGTGAGTAATATCCGCCGGTGCCGCTGCAGCCTACCGGAAGTCCGCCGGATTCTTTTTTAGCTATTTCCATCAGCCTTAGAATCCCGTTTTCCTGGCTTAAAACATTGTGACATTGAAAAGCCCTGATATTATGTTCATTGGCAATCTCGATCATTACATTTTCATCTGCTCGTTCTTTTAACCATCTGCAAATGTTTGCTGTCGCCTGCTCAACTGCATCATCATCAACCAGATACCCGCTCTGAACGCCGTAAAACAGGCTTACGATCACTACCATTCCGATTTTGTCTGCCGCATCAATAAGCCTTGCCAGCCGGTTCAAATACGCTTCGTCCAGATGTTTTCCATCACTGCCAAAAGGATTGTTGTTGATTGATTCCAGCGGAATCGTAAAGCAGGGTCCTCCGCCCTGGAGCCCCACGGTGAATGCCCTCAGGCCAGCCTCATACCATACCGGCAAATTCTGTATCAGTTCATCTGTATTGACATCAGGATCAAATGTTTTTCCAAATCGGTTATAGCGTTCTCTCCCGTTCTTATCATCATAAATGCCCTGGATAAACCTGGCATTCATGAGTAAACCACAATACTGACAACCATCAATTTCACTGTATGTAAGTTTTCCATTGATGTAAAATTTATCTTTTTTGACAGTCATTTTTGTCTGTTTCATATAATCCTCCTAATTATATGTAGAACGTCCTATGTTTTAATTATATAATTTTATTATAATAATGTCAATATTATTTTTGTTTTTTAGTGTTTTTGTTTATTTTTCTCAATAACACACCATACTTATTTTTCCCTTTTCTTTTCATTACCGGCTTGCTGAAAGTAAACCGGAGAACGCAGATGAGGGCGTTCCCCAAGTCGTCAAAGACTCTGGGAACACCCTCCTCATGCCTCACTTCTTCCAGATCCGGAGGCGAAGCACTTTCACTCATCAGCAGACTTACACCTGTTGATGCCTGCTGGATTCTGTTGATCTGACTAAAATCAGTCATTCTATACTTTCCATTCGTTTTCTGCAATGATACACGGCGCCCAGAAGATTGGCGGCGCTGCCATGACAGCATTGAACAATAACAGGAACCGGAGCCTGTTTAAATTCGGTGTTTCCATATATGGCATCCAGGGCCTTCTGCAGCTCCTCCATCAATACCGGCTGATTACTGATGCCACCGCCGATGGCAAAGACCTCCGGATCAATAATGACCTGCAGGTTATGTATCTGGGTTGCCAGATGCCGGCAGAACTTTCGCAAAGCTTCCCGGGCATCCGGATCCCCGGCATGAATCAGCCCAAAGATATCATGCCCATTCATCACCGTATCCATCGGCAAGCCCTTGCGTTTCAAAATCTCATCCAGCAGACCTGCTTTCCAGCCGCAGCTCATGCCCAGCATATTTTCGCCTTTCAGAGGCCCTCCTGGCCGCTCCAGCAAAAAGCTGAATTCACCTGCAAATGCATGGGCGCCCTTAAATACATCTCCGTTTATTACGATTCCCCCGCCTACACCGGTTCCAAGCACCACTGCCACACCGACCCTGCAGCCCCGCAGAGCACCGCAGGAATATTCACCCAAGGCACAACTGACACCGTCATTTTCTACAAAACAGGGAATACCGCACCGCTCCCTCACCAGTTTTCCCAGAGGTACCCCGTCCAGATAGGACAGAACCCCGCCGCCTTTCACCGTACCGTCAGCATCTTTGTTCAGAGTTCCCGGAACACTGATTCCGATCCCCTCAAACATCAGATCCTGCTCCTGATAAACCTTCAGAATCTGATTCACCAATACTTCCGTACCGTCATACAGAGTTTTGAATTCCCCATTGCGTACAATTTCATAATCCCCAGTCACAACTGCCCATTTTACCGCAGTTCCTCCGATATCTACACCAAAGAAATACTTCATCATTCCATCTCCTTATCCTGCTTTACAGAGAATTGCAAAATAACATACAGATTTGCTCTTACTCAGTGAATCCCCTCCTTTTCATGTGGTTCTTATTGTAACTTTCTTTTTTGAAAAATGCAAACGATTTACTTTCTTTTGCAAATCATGACATAAAAAATTATCCTGATAATTCAGCTTATGAATATCAGATGATAAATACCTCATATGCCTTCATATTGCGCAGATCCGCTTCCTCCGGCCTGTTGAAATAATTAAAATCCGTAATCTCCTGACCCAGATACCCCATATAACTATGCCGATGCAATGATTCCAGGAATTTTTTCATGTCGTGTGTTCCATCCCCCCAGATCAGATGGGCATATGGATTTCCATCGATAAAGTGCATATGGATGATATCATCTCCAAGTTCTTCAAACCACTGATCAATGGTTTCTCCTGCCACCCCCATTGCCGTAGTGTCAATCATTGCCTTTAAATTCGGATGGTTTACTTCTTTCAGCATGCGTTTCACATCCAGTACGGTGGTCGCAAGTTTGGATTCCTCCCTGTCTTCGTTCCAATATCCCCAGCCGGAATTGACTGCCATAATTTCACAGCCCAGTTCCTCACCGGCATCCAATGCTTTTTTGAAATATAATACGCTTTTTTCAAACTGTTCTCTTTCCTGTGCCGCAAACTGATACTGGTAAGTACAATTCTCCGGTGTGATTATTTTTACCTGAAGTCCTCTTTCCTCTATGAGTCTGCGCACTCTTTTGCAACCCGAATATTCAAGATAACTCAGGAAAAAATGCGGAGATCCGCCCATAATTCAATAGTCTTTACTCCTGCTTTTACCTGTGCATCTAAAAAATATTCCAAGGAATAAAATAAATAATGAATATTCATTCCCGCGATCTGCTCTCTTTTGACCAATTTCATATTTTTACCCATGCATATTCTAAATCTGCTTTTACTGCTGCCCATTGATACAGGTTGAGAAATCAGCAGTCTGCATTTATCCTTTCCATTATATTTTCTAATGACTTTTTGCCCTGCATATCACCCGGTCAGGAAAGTACTTTCGATAAAAAAACCTTTGTCCGCTCATGCTCCGGATGTTCAAACAGCTCCAATGGCGGCCGGTTCTCTATGATCACCCCCTGATCCATGAACAATACCCGGTCACTGACCTCCTTTGCAAATCCCATTTCATGTGTGACCACCATCATTGTCATTCCTTCCCTGGCAAGCTGCTTCATGACATCCAGCACTTCCCCCACTATTTCCGGGTCAAGTGCGGAGGTGGGTTCATCAAAAAGCATTACCTCCGGATTCACTGCAAGTGCGCGGGCGATGGCAACGCGCTGTTTTTGTCCTCCGGACAGTTTATTTGGATATGTATCCGCCTTTTTATCCAATCCCACCTGCTTCAACAGCTTTTCCGCCATTTCTTCTGCATGTTCCCGATCCATGCGCAGCGTCCGCATCGGAGCGAGAATAATATTCTGTTTTACCGTCAGATTTGGAAACAGGTTAAAATGCTGAAAAACCATACCTACCCTGGTACGATATTCATCCACATTCAGATCCGGTGTCATAATGTTCATTCCATCCACATAAATCTGCCCGTCATCCGGTTTTTCCAGCAGATTCATGCAGCGCAGCAATGTTGATTTCCCTGAACCGGAGGGTCCGATGACACAGATGCATTCTCCTTTTTTAACCTGCATATTTACACCGTTCAGTACTTTTACCTCACCGAAAGCTTTATATAAATTTTTTATCTCAATCACTGGCCCTCAGCCTCCTCTCAAATCTGTGAAGCATCACGGTCAGCATCTTCACAAGGAGATAATAGATGATACCCGCTGCCAGCAGCGGAATAAACATCTGATACGTTCTGGAAGAGACATAACTGGCCGCTTTTGTCAGATCCGCAATTCCAACATATCCCAGAATAGAGGTCTCCTTGATCAGCTGGATAAATTCATTTCCCATGGCCGGAAGTATGTTCTTGATGGCCTGGGGCATGACTACAAACCGCATGGTATCCCGATAACTGAGCCCCAGCGACCGTCCTGCCTCCATCTGACCGCGATCGACCGCCAGAATTCCGCCACGGATCACCTCAGAGACATAGGCTCCGCTGTTGATGCCAAAGCTCACCACAGCTGCCATATACCCCAGCCGGCTGTGAAATACCGCAAAATAGATGATCATCAGCTGAAGGACCGATGGCGTGCCACGAATGATATCCACATAGACAGACGCGGCAACTGAGCCAATTGTCTTTTTTCCTTTTCTGTCTGCACTCAGGCGCAGAACCGCCGTGATCAGACCGATTCCCATACCAAGAAAAACCGACAGAAGAGATACTATCATCGTAATTCCAAGTCCGTTGAGATAATACTTCCAACGGTTCTCAGCGCCAAAAATGAATTTCAATAAAGCAAAAAAGCCCATGTCACTGCTGCTCCCGGGAATCTGCTGCCCGTCACCGTCTTCCCCGGTAAAATATGCGGCATACAGTTCATCATAGGTTCCATTTTCTCTGACCTTTTCCAATCCATTGTTTATCAGCTCTTTTAACTGTGAATTGCCCTTTTCAATACAGAATACCGTATCCTCCTCCGTTCCTTCCACTTCGGAGTATTTAAGTCCGTCCGTCTGCTTACAGTATATTTCTGCCATAATCGTATCGATCACAACCGCATCCGCCGCATTGTTTTTCAGCTCCATTATGGCACTGGATGCATTCTTAAATCTCCTGACCGCTGCATGTTCTACGATCCCATAATCCGTGTTTTCACCGGAGGCGATCATATCACTCATGGAACCTTCCAACACAGCGACCGTCTTTTGGTTCAGATCTGCAAACGTGGAGATATTCTGATCCTCTCTGCAGATAATGCTCTGCGAACCGGTATAATACACATCAGAGAAATCAACGCTCTGCTTTCGCTCCTCAGTTGGTCCGATTCCTGCCGCAATGATCTGGATATCACCTGCCTCCATGGAGCCGATCAGCGAATCAAAGGGAAGATCCCTCCAGACAAGCGTAATGCCTTCTTCAGCTGCGATTGCTTCCAGCAGGTCATAGTCAAATCCTGTCAGTTCCCCGTCGCTGTTTCGATACTCAAACGGTGCGTACTCCGCATTCGTTCCAACTACTATTTTCTTATTTTCCTTTTTTACGGCTGCCTGCACCGGCATGACTGTTATCTGCCCCAAAATCGCTGCAATTAAAAGCAGAACGATAACGGCTGCAGACTTTTTTCTACTGCGTTCCTTATTCATTGATTCTCTTAACCTTTCGAATATGCGTCACAATCCCGCCAGATATGTCATACGGATTTCATATCTGTACCGGTTTTATTCTGATTTTAAAACAAACTCTTTTTAACAGTATGCTCTATAATTCTGTCAAAAAGAGTTTTGTTTTATCTGTCTCTATTCTTCAATTTTGCTTTTCATATATTTGTGAAAATCAGGATCTTTTGGAACATTCAAATCAATTCCCTTTTCTCTGGAGGTGAGCACGAATAACATTTGCAGGGGCAATGCAAACTCCAGAACAGAAAAATCCTTATCATTGACAAAGCAGCCGGAAAGCCCTTTTAAAGGATCAAGATTCAAAGCATACTGCTTATTTCCCTGATGCTCATAATAATCATACAGCTTATGCATTCTCTGCAATTCATATCCGTCAGATGGAAACATGTATAAAAATTCCGTCTGGCCATCTACCGCATTATACATTCCATGCATAAATTCTTCTGCTCCATATCCCCGGACCGGAAATCTGCAGGTTTCTGAGAATTTTAAAACAGCTTCTGACAGCAAGGGCTTTAAATTTCCGCCGGCAATGACAATTAAATTGCTGCAGCTACGCAGGCTGTCGATCTGTCTCTCACACCAGTCCCTGCTCTGTATAAGCACCTGCTCCATATGATCAATGATCTTCTTTATCCGTATCTGGTACGCTCCGTATTCTTCGTTTGTCAGAGTCCCTCTTTGTCCGGCAAGCTTCAGACCAAAAAGGATCAGTGTCAGAACACTTGCCGTATATCCCTTTGTCGTTGCACCGGCGTCCTCATATCCACATTCTATATAGATATTGGCATCACCATGCCTTGTGATCTCCGTATCATATTCACCGGTAACAGAAATTGCAGTTCTTCCGGATCGCCTCATTTGATCCATTGCCTCAATGACAGCCACACTCGTTCCCTGCTGTGAGATTCCAATCAATACAGCATCCGGATGGAGCACCTCCATCTCTTCCATAAAGTCTGCCGGATATACGGGAAACACCCTGATACCCAGTATTCTCTGCAGAAATCCGGCTGCCGATACCGCACTGTTATATGAGGAACCAGAGCCTGTCAGATAGAGCTCTGTCACCCTCTTACCGGCCAGAGCATCGCAGCTCTCTAAAAAAATGGATTGCTGCCGGCTCATGATATCTGACAGGATCTGGGGGGTCTGAAGTATATATTTAAGTGCATCACCCTGATATATCATAGCCTTTCCTTTCCATCGGTTTATTCATAGCGGGTTCCGTAACCAAATGCACCCTCTATCCCACAGACTTTTGCTGCAAACTCTGCTGCATCAGCAAGACTTTCCCGGATAGCCCTTTCCTGCTCTGCCTGTTTCTTCATGCGATCCGTATAACCGATCAGAAACGAGGTAATGAGGGAATCTCCGGCCCCCATAGTATCTACGACTTTTTCCAGCGGCGCAGCCGGTTGTTCATAAAATTCTTTTCCATCATAGAGAATGCAGCCCTTTGCCCCCCGTGATGCGGTTGCTAATTTTGCGCCATATCCATGGATCATTTTTAAGTGCTCTGTTACTTCCTCATCGTTGCCGTCAAAAGAGCAGAACGCATAATCGATCTCCGGTACGATCCGGCTGTAATATTCTTCTGTGGAATCATCGGAAAAATCAAAGGAAATGGGAACGCCCGCTTCTTTGATCTTATGCAGCTGTGTTTCCGTAAAACAGTAATTGCCGGAATGCACCAGATCAAACTGCCTGATATACTCCAGATCAAACCTGTCCAGAATATAAGGTGTTTCACCCCGGATTCCGCCCTCATTACAGCCCAAAAAGGTACGGTCACCATCGATCAGCGTAACCCTCGCCCAGCCATTTTCTCCTTCAAGCTGTCTGCATTTTATTGTTTCGATCTGTAATTCATTTAAAACACGGATCACATATTCTGCATTTTTGTCATTTCCGAAATATCCCATATATGCAGATTTTGCCACACCGAACATCTTTGCATATGCACATAAGTTTACACAGTTTCCTCCCGGATACATGGTCTTGATATGTTCATACTGATCCACTACATTATCCCCAAAACCCAATATTTTTACGTTTGCTTCAGCCATGTCTTTCTCCTCCTTTCAGTATTCCACAACTCCCATATATCTTCTCATATCCAACGGGTGTTTTCTCTTATCCTGTAAACCTGTACGGTAAGCCACACTCATTGCATAGAAAAGCATGGGACAGAAATATTCATTTACGCTTTCATCTATGGCTTCTATTCCCAACTCTTTTGCATCGATCACTTCGAACTTTTTTCCGTATTTCTCTAAGAAGGTCAATGCCCTTTCGTCCATAACCCTGGCATTTCCGGTACCCATTAACAGAATATAAAGATGGTCCTCATCCGTACATTCGAAAGGTCCGTGGAAATACTCACCGGAATGCAGATAACAGCAATCCATCCACTGCATCTCCTGCAGAGAACAGATGGAAAAGCCATATGCCTGTGAATAGGAAGCGCCGGATCCCATGATGTATAAGAACGGTTCCTCTGCATATGCTTCTGCAAAAAGCCATGTACGGTTCTGAACCTTTTTCACGGCTGCCCGTACCATGCCGTCTGCCTTTTCCAGACCGTCTCTGACCGCATCATATTTTGTATAGGAAGGCTCCTGTGCTTTTAAGATCTCATTTAAAATCCGTAATACGATTCCCTGCGGTCTTTCCTTTTCATTTACCTCGTCGGACCAATCGTATACAATGGGATTCATCTCTGCTCCTGCGCTGGCAGACTGGGAATTATGTGTCATCGTGATAATGCTTGCGCCTTTTTCCATTGCAAATTTTGCCGCAGTCACGGTTTCCGGTGTATTGCCCCCATGGGAACAGAGAATAACAAGTGCATTTTTATTTAAGAATTTTGACGGTGCAGCAATCAGTTCTTTTGCAGTAAGCCAGTGTGCATGCATGGTCTCTGATTCCGCATTGACAAAGTAGTAACCCGGATATAAGTCTACCAGTGATCCTCCGCATGCTGTAAAAAATACATCCCTGATCGTCCCTGTTTCTTCCATAATTTTTTTAATCAAATCTTCTGGTCTGTTCATTTTGTCCTCTTTCCGCGCAGCTTTTGTGTTATAAGAATTTGTGAATGCTGCGTAGACACAAACTCTGCTGTGAATAATGAATGAATGCTAAATCAGCATATTTTACATTCCTGCTGAAATCGTGCAGAATATGAGTGCTATCACTGTTAATAAAAGGAAAACCTTCCCGAATGTCTTCCACCAGTCCCCCAATGAAATTTTGCATACCGCAAGTCCTGCTACTGTGGTTCCTGCAACCGGGCTGATCATATTGGTCAATTGGTTGGCATACTGCAATACGGTTACAGACGCTTCCGGGTTCACTCCATGAAGGTCACATAAGGAGGACATAACCGGTGTTGTCAGAGCTGCCAGTCCGGAGGAGGAAGGTACCAAAAAGGTCAGGATTGACTGTACCAGATACATAACGCCTATAAACAATGCGTTATTAGTTCCTGCTACTGCGTTTGTCAATGCATTCAGCACGGTATCAATGATTTTTCCATCCTGGGCAATCACAAGAATTCCACTGCACAATCCGATCAGTATAGCAGCAAAGGCAATATCCTTCACACCGGTCACAAATTCCTCTGCAATTTCACTTTCCTTCATTCTGCCTGCAATTCCCATCAAAATCCCCATTCCGAGGAAGATCATGGATAATTCATTCATATACCAGCCAAACTTGATCAGCCCAATCACTACCACTATCATGCCGAGTACAAAAATACCAATTACGATTTTATGTGAAATGGTGAAATTATCGTGATCGATATTCTCCACGGCAAATTCTTTCCGCTTCAGTTTGTCCTCTTCATAGGTAAGAGAGCTTTCCGGATTTTTCTTCACCTTCAACGCACGAACCGTAACAAACCCAATGACGACCGCCATCATGATCACCCACTGTACCATACGGAACACCAGCTGGGGATTTCCCTGAATGCCCGCGATTCCCTGTGCGATCAGGACATTAAACGGATTAATGGTGGAGGCAGCATAGCCTGTTGATGCGCCAAGGAAAACCACCATAAAGGTTGTAAGGGAATCATATCCCATGGCAAACATCACCGGCATGAGCAGCAGATAAAACGGAACCAGCTCGTCCGACATCCCAAAGGTCGTGCCTCCAAGGCCGAACAGCACCATCAATATTGGAATCATGATGATCTCTTTTTTTCCAAGCTTCTTAACGACCCGGCGGATTCCCAGATTCAAAGCATTTGTTTTTGCCATGATCTGAAAGACACCGCCGATAATAAATACAAAGGCTATGACTTCGATTGCGGACTGAATCCCCTTTCCGGGAGCCATTAACACCTCTGCAATTCCCTGTCTTAAATCATTTCCGTCAGCATCAATTTTGTCTACCTGCTGATAAGTGCCTGCCACAGCCACATTTCTTTCGCCTGCGGCCGTATCCACCATGGTGCGTTCAAACTCCCCGCTTGGCAGAATCCATGTTAATATGGTCACTAAAACAATTAATAAAAAAATCAGCGTATATGCATGCGGCATATGAAAACTTCTTTTTTTCACAGTTTTTTCTTCCATGGTTTACCCTCTTTCATTATATACAGTTTTTCCATCCATGATCGTCATGACTGCCTTCGCCTCTTTGCAGTCCTCCGGCCTTGTCTGAAACAGATTCCGGTCAAATACTGTGATATCTGCAAGCTTGCCTTCCTCCAGTGTTCCGAGCACTGCTTCCATACCCAGATTTCTCTGACCTCCGATTGTCCATGCCTTGAGCAATTCGCCCACCGACAGTGTATTCTCCTGCTGAAACGGTCCTTCTCCCTGTAAATACCCATAGCCGGAGTAATAGATCGATTCCGGTACATTGGTAATCATCAGCGGCAAATCGGTAGCTCCGCTTAAATTCATTCCTGCATCCGCCATCTTACGACGGTTCCAGTAATTCTTTCCCCGAGCCTCTCCGATTGTATTTTTAATATTATTACGAATGACTTCACCCGGATCCAGCGACATGATCTGAAAATACAATTCAGCATTGGCGCCCATGCTTCCGAGCTCTTCAATGTCTTCTGCATCAGAATACTCCATATCTGTCAGCGCATGCCGGTTTTTTAATTTTCCATTTACTTTCCGGCATTTGCCGTAGATTTCAGCTGCCTTTGCAACGGCACCGTTTCCCTGGGCATGCAGGGAATAACGAAACCCTTCGGCATCTGCTGCAAGAACATCCGCTTCGATCTGATCATATGCAATTTCCATGCCGCAGGTAAAATCTTTTCCCTCATATGGCTGCTTTAAATCTCCGCGATAATCTGCAATCGTTCCATCGGTCATACAGTTAAATCCACTGAACCGGATTTTATCACCCGTAAACAGATCCCGCATTCTTTTTGCATATTCCAGATCCATTCTGCATCCAACCGGCTGTGACATAAAGAATGTTCTCAAATGCAAATCTCCGGATTCTTCCATTTCTTTCAGATAATCGGTAAATCCGTAAAAATCATCAAATCCCATTTCCTTTACCGTCGTAACACCCCTTGCATTCATCATAGCCATATAATCCTGAAACTCTTTTTTAATAAAAGTTCTGTCATTTAAATATTCCCGCATGATACGGAAATATTTTTCCGGATAACATGTATCCGGTGTAAACTGATAGAGCATCCGCGCTTTTTGATTCATGATACAGGTACATCGATCTGCAGAAAAAATAATCACCGGTTTATCCGGGTATTCATTTTCGATCATCTTCTCCGCTTCACCGGAATCCCATAGCTCCGGGTTCCAGCCATGACCAAACAACGCGCCCTCCGGCTTTTTCTCCTGCCCGTACTTTTTAAGAATCAGACACCCCCTCTCACTGTCTGATACTTCTGAGACATCTGCACCGATATGATAGATGGCATATCCCGTAAAAAAAGTATGTGTGTCTACGATTCCCGGCATAACCAGCTCTTCTTGAAACCGAAGGACCTGCTCTGCCTGGTCGAGCACTTCCTGTGCCGGTCTCCCCAAACCTGTTTTAACAATCTTGTTTCCGTAAATACACAGGTAACCTTCCCGGGGTAATTCGGCTGCTCCATCAAATATATTTCTTGCCGCAATTACCATTGAGTATTTTTTATTCATCTTCCGCCCCCCTGTAATACGTATTGTATCATCTTATATCGTTATGTTGCAATATTTTTTTCGGAAGAAATACTTTTTCAGCTTAATATACATTTTTTGATTAGGTTTTTGTTTATTATGCACAAAAAAAGACTATCTCAAGCCTGTCCTAGAAATACAACGGCTTTGTAGTCTTTCTTTTTATTTTTCTGTTATTTTTCAGTTAAATTGAAATCATATACCGGCTTCCGACTATCGTCTCATAACTGATATAGATGGGCTGCTCCTGTTCATCCTGCATGTAATTGCATAATATCATCACCGGCTCACCAGCCGATATGTTGAGATTTTCAGCAATTTTCTGAGAAGCTGTACCTATTTCTATTGTGCTTCTGCTTCTTTCTGATCCTTTTAAATGATACCGTTCCTCCAACAATTGGAACAAAGAACCATTTTCCAAGCTGTTAACCTGAAAATCAGCAAATCTTTTTTCGGGAAGATAAATCTGTTCATATATTACCGGGATCCCATCTGCAGATAAAACCCGGGAAATCGCGAGTAAATTTTCTCCTTCCTGTAAATGGAGAAAATCCTGCTGCCATTTTTCCGGTTCCACAACGCTGCTGAATAACACATGTGAGGAAGGCTTCCGGTCATTCAACCGGCAGGTATTTGTAAAGCTCTCATTACTCTGCTGTTCGATTTTCCGGTAAATTTTAGGCGCTTCAACAAAAGTACCCTTTCCCTGCTGCTTGACCAGATAGCCCTGTTTGCATAATTCTTCTATTGTCTTACGCACGGTTATGCGGCTGACATCATACTGTTCCGAGAGCTCCGGCTCTGTTGGTATTTTATCTCCTGGTTTATACTGTCCTGAACGGATCAGTGATTTTAATTCTTTCATCAGCTGACGATATAGCGGCTGATGGGAATCTTTTTCTAAGCTCATATTTCTTACCCCAATTTCTTTGATGCTCTGATTATATCATTTATATTAAAATTCTTCAATGTTGTTGGTGAAATCAAATGGTTGTTATGTTTTTTCTGCTTATACCGGGGATTGTTTTTATGGCGGAGAGAGCTGCATTGTGTGGCAAGATCTGTTGAATGCCATTTTAAATACTCTATTCGGTGAGATGCAGTACTGCAAATTCCTCGGCTTTCCTTTTGATGCTAAAACGTCACTTTTTAAATTTTTACGTTATATCCGTCAATTGTAAGCGTTATTTGACGATTACGATCCAAATAATTTATCAGCAATAATTATACATTATCATCAATATTCTATCTACTCAAACTTGTAAAATTCGTTTTAATAATCCTTAGTTCCTTACTATTCATTTATCATATCTGTAAACTCTCCTTTCATCCAATTTATATTCTTTTTGTTTGCCACATATTTAATGCAAAAATAACACCAGTTGGGTTTTTTTAATATTATTGAGATTTCAGTAAATTATAAGTATCACATCTAATATATTTAAATCTTATAAAAACTTTGTTTAGTATTGCTTCATCATTTTGTCTTGCGCAAACGTATAGCCTTTATCTTTTGTAAATGTATTTATCAGCTGTAGACTTTTTCCTTCTTGCTCTGAAATGATAAGAATATAGTATTGTTTATTTAATGAAATTTCTTTTAAATCATCTAAATTAATTTCACATGATGAAAACAAAATTTCACTATTTAATAACACTCCTTCTGATTTTCCTTTAACATTGCTAACTTTATCATTAACTTTAATAACTTCCTTTGCTTTAAATACATCAGATTCTTTAATAGTATTTGTCCAAACTAGTTGTTCAGTTTGTAAATCATAAATGTAAATTTTAAATCCTGTATATTCTCCCGATTCATTGTTAATTTTAACATTTCCATCTGTACCGTAGACAACACTTAATGTTGCATTTTTTGAAGTAACTAATAAAAATCCAGTATAATAGACTAAAAAACCAAAAAAAATAATAAAACCCAATCTTTTTAATATAGCCACAATCCAAGTTAAAATACTTTTTCTTTTAAAATAAATAACTGCTATTGCAAAAATAATCGGGATAGAAATAAAGATCCCTCCTAGTATACTATCCTTTATATTTTTCTCTTCAAATCTCTGTATTGGAAACAAAACATATAATATAATAATCATAAAACTAAAATAAATTTTCACATCTTCTATTATTAAAAAATATATTTGATCCGATTTTATATCATATTTAACGTGATCTAAATCCATTATATTATGTCTCTTCAAATCATAATAACAATATGTAACCGCTCTAAAAATAAGCAATATAATACTTGTTACTACTATAACAAATAAAAATTGCATGTATTGATAAGTATAACCTTGTAATGGCCACGCATTTATCGCATTGATTAATATATTGAATACAATTATCAATATTGCACCTATCAACGCCAATATGCCAATTATTGCTCCAAGTCTATTTGATCTTCTCTGTTCATAATCAGTATTTTCTTTATTAACTTTTTCTTCATTTTGTTTTGCAATTACATTCATATTTTTCAGCGTTTTGTTATTTGTTTTTTTACTTCTTTTTCTTCTAGACATAACTCCTCCTCATATAACATTTCGTATTTTGCTTTACTCATAAATCAAAATATGTAAAAATCAATAAAATATCCATTAATACTTATAAAGTATCACAACATTCCAGAAATAGACTCATAATTTAGATTATAAAAGTCAATAAGCAATTCATTCGAATTATCTTTTTTAAGTAAAAATCTAAGGCAAATATCAATTATTTTAAACTATTTTAATTGCATAATCCTGTGCTCTTTGACTGTCTTTTGCCATGCAGCTTATTTTCATATAGATTACATTATCATCTGTTTTAAGTTTAGTATAAAAAAAGGATGCAGACTCACTATCTGATTTGTTTTTTTTCAAATATTCTACTATATAATCTTTTTTTATTAGAGTCATTCCATTATGATCTATATAATCAACTTCATTTATAGTCATACCATAAGCAACCTTTATAAAATCGAATTCTTTTAGAGGCAGCTTTTCGTAATAACTTATTATACTATTAAAATCACTTAATTCATCTAACCTTATTAATTTATATATATGATCAGTGAATTCTTGAAGTGAAACATCCTTTTCTACTTTGCATAGACTCTTATAAAGTTCACTAATGCAATTATCCCATTCCTTTGTGTCCTCATTTAATACATATACTACTGTCCCATCCCCTAAACTTGTTATAAACCTACTTCGGGGATAATATTTATCATAATCATAATCTACAAAAATATTTTTTGATTTTATGTTTTCAATTAATTTATCCTTTTTCATAGGGTCCCCCTAAATTTAAATCTTTTTTTCATAATAAGCCAATATCTGACAAAAGAAAACACCCATCTTTCGACAGGTGTATTAATTATTCACTATGACCACCACAACTGTTATATATAACTATTTTTTGTTCTTTTACAAAGGTTACAAATAAAACCTTGACAGTACAGTTCACCAATGCTATATTAAAATTACAAAAGAGCAACCGCCACACAAGGTGGAAGCTCCCATGATTGACTAAATGTTCATGAGCCCATGAGCACGCCTATCCTGTTTGCCGCAGGGTAGGCTATTTTTTTAACTAATCTATGTAAGTCAGCAATGCCAGGATAAAGGTTGCAAATAAAAGCACATCTGCAAATGAAAACATATCCCGCACCACCTCCCATCCCGTTATGACGTAAAGACATAAAAGCTGGAAGGTTCCACCCTGTATTCGGTTACTCCTAAAGGCATATTACCATATATTCCCAAGGTTCACAATATTTATTTGCTATAACCGATCCAGCTTTGGCTTGGTGGGTTGCTGCCACCGCAAACGGTACGGTAAGGGGCAAATGTCCTTTTCGTCATGAGGTACGAAAACCTCAGGCCATTAATCGGCTGAATTATTAGCTCGTTCTCTGGTACTAACGGAAGGAGTCTTAATCTGTGATCCCATTCAAACTGTGACCCCGATATCATAGTTGAATTGTCAGTTCCCACTTACTCAGGCGCTTTGATAGCTCAATTATGAGCCCTCTTCGCCTGTTGCGACCGTCGCAGCTCTTCAAGCCACGCTTATGCCCTTCCATCCGCTCTGCCAGCTTATAGCCATGCCTTTCTGAGCAGTCCATATTTTCTGCTACCTCTGCAGCGGTGATCAATAATTTACTCAATGTGCTATCTCCTTTCTTCTGGTAGGCTCTGCGTCAATCACTTTCTGCAGCTTAACAAGCTCCTGATCAATACATTCTAGCTCCGGGCCATATTCTGGCTGTCAGCTCATGCCTGAATGCTCTATAATGAACATTCTGCGATCTACCATTGCTAAATACCGTATTATATCCTCTGCTGTCATAATGGAACCCCTTGCTTTGTTGCGATATCGCAATTTAACCAGAACGGCCTTGCTTTTCTGATCAATAACCAGGGGAGAATCCCTTTTGTTGATGTGATGTTTCTATGGATGCTATTTCTACTCATTCCATGCCCGCCCGGCATTTCTCTATTAATCTTCTAAGATTTCAATTACATCCACGCCCAGAGCTACAGCTATACGGCCAAATGTGCCTGGGCAGACATTTTTACCAGTAATAACATTGTTTACTGTTGGTCTTCTTATCAGGCAAAGTACCCTTTAGATATCCGCTTACAAGTTAGCTATGACCTATTAAACGATGTAGGAAAAGAAAAAGCGGTTAATTACATAGAAGATTTATCCAGAATACCAGAATACAAAAATGAATAATATTTTTATCTTCTATTCATTCCATGCCCGCCCGGCCCGGATGAAAGGAAAAATATTTATTCCAGCCCACTATGAAGAAAAAACAAAGACATGGTATGTAAAATGTTATTATGTCGACTACACAGGAACCAAACGTCAACGAAAGAAACGAGGTTTTAAGCTCCAAAGGGAAGCAAAGGAATGGGAACGCAATTTCCTTGAAACGCAGCAGGCCGACCTTACTATGACCTTTGAGAACTTCGTCAGAATATATAATGAGGATATGAAGCACAGCCTACGAGATCATACCTACGTCCAAAAGCAAGTATATCATTGACAAGAAGCTACTACCGTTCTTTGGTAAGCTGCCTGTCTCTCAGATCACCCCGACCAACGTCCGCAAATGGCAAAATGAGCTTATGGCCTACCGAGACGATAAGGGCAAGGCATATTCTAAAACCTATCTAAGAACGATCAATAACCAACTCACCGCAATCATGAATTAAGAGATCCGGTATTACAACTTAAAAGAAAATCACTGCAGTAAGGCCGAAAGCATAGGCAAAGGCCACGCAGAGGAAATGCAGTTCTGGACAACGGAGGAATTTAAGAAGTTCCTAGATAAAATCACAGACAAATCCCAGGCAAGAGCCGGATTCCTCACTCTATATTATACTGGGCTACGGATCGGCGAACTTCCGGCCCAGGAATATGGAGACATAGACTTTGAGGAGTGCAAGCTCTCCGTCAATAAATCATATCAGCGTATCAGTGACAGGGACGTTATAACACCGCCCAAAACCCCCAGGAGTATTCGCATTATATCTATTCCGAAATTCCTACGTGACGAACTAAAAGACTACACAAACAAGCTGTACAAACTTCATAAGCATGACCGTATATTCCCATATACAAAACATTTCTTTGAACATGAAATGCGCCGGGAAACCAAAGACGGGGAAGTGAAGCGCATCCGCCTGCACGATCTCAGACACAGCCATGCAAGCCTATTGATAGAGTTGGGATTCTCCCCTCTGGCCATAGCTGACTGCCTAGGCCATGAGAAAGTAGTAACCACTCTAAACACCTATTCCCACACAAGCGTGACGAGGTCGCCGAAAAGCTCCAGGATTGTTTCTAGTTCCGTTTTAGTTCCATTACAAAAAGAAAAGAGCCAGATCCCCTTGAATTTACAAGGTTTTCTGGCTCTAAATTATTTACTCAAACTCAATCGTAGCCGGCGGCTTCCCCGTACAGTCATAAAGCACCCGGTTCACGCCCTTCACTTCATTCACGATTCTCCTGGTCACCGTCCCCAGGATCTCCCAGGGGAGTTCCGCGGATTCCGCGGTCATGAAATCAGACGTGAGCACTGCCCGGAGAGCGATGGCATAATCATAGGTTCTCTCATCTCCCATGCAACCGACGGACCGCATATTGGTCAGCGCCGCAAAGTACTGGCCCAGTCCCTTGTCGACCCCGGCCTTTGCGATCTCTTCCCTGTAAATGGCGTCCGCTTCCTGAACGATCTTCACTTTTTCGGGTGTGACCGCGCCGATGATCCGGACTCCCAGACCAGGACCCGGGAATGGCTGGCGGTAAACCAGATATTCCGGAATTCCAAGCTCCAGCCCGGCCTTTCTCACTTCATCCTTAAACAGCAGCCTTAAAGGTTCTATAATCTCCTTAAAGTCCACATGCTCCGGAAGGCCGCCCACATTGTGGTGGGATTTGATCACAGCGGACTTTCCAAGACCGGACTCGATCACATCCGGATAAATGGTTCCCTGTACGAAGAAATCCACGGTTCCGATTTTCCTGGCTTCATCTTCAAATACACGGATGAACTCTTCGCCGATGATCTTGCGTTTTCTCTCCGGTTCTTCCACTCCGGCCAGCTTATCATAGAAGCGGTCCTGGGCATTGACACGGATGAAGTTAAGGTCATAAGGGCCGTCAGGTCCGAACACGGCTTCCACCTCGTCCCCCTCGTTCTTGCGCAGAAGACCATGGTCTACAAATACGCAGGTGAGCTGTTTGCCCACCGCTTTTGCCAGCATGACTGCCGCAACCGAGGAATCAACGCCGCCGGATAAGGCACAGAGCACCTTGCCGCTTCCGACCTTTTCCCGGATGGCCCGAATGGAAGATTCCACGAAGGAATCCATTTTCCAGTCACCGGAACATTTGCAGACATTGTAAACGAAATTGGAGAGCATCCTGGTCCCTTCCTGGGTATGCATGACCTCGGGATGGAACTGAACGGCATAAAGGCCCCTCTCCTCACATTCCATGCCGCCAACCGGGCAGACCGGCGTATGCGCGGTAACACGAAACCCTTCCGGTGCCTTCTCTATATAATCCGTGTGACTCATCCAGCAGATGGTCTTGGGACTTACGTTCTCTAAAATTTTGCTGTCGGCTTCCACGTCAACCTCTGTTTTGCCGTATTCGCTGACCGGAGCCGTGGTGACCTTGCCGCCAAGCATATATGCCATTAGCTGGGAGCCGTAACAGATTCCCAGGATCGGGATTCCCATATCAAAGATTTCCTTCTCACAGCGAGGGGATTCTTCCTTGTATACGCTGTTTGGACCGCCGGTAAAGATGATTCCTTTCGGATTCATTTCCTTGATCTTGTCCAATGGCAGTGTGTAAGGATGGACCTCACAGTAAACATTGCATTCTCTGACCCTTCTGGCGATCAGCTGGTTGTATTGTCCGCCGAAATCCAGAACGATAATCATTTCTCTCTTCACGGGTATTCCTCCTAATATGATCTTTAAAAATAGCGCTTTGGGTTTCATTATATTCTACTTCCAATGGCTTGACAAGTATTTTCTGGATTAACCGAAAAAGATGTCGAATGTAACAAGTTCCTGCCCGATCCATTCCAATTTTCGCACCAATCAGACAGAACCGGTCATTTTCTTTTATTTCACGGTTCTTTCACATTTTTATCAAATATTTATCACAATAAACAGGTATCATTACATCTGTAGACAAGTGATAAAACTTTTCTCATAACACTATTTCATACAAAGCCGGCAGAAACTTCCCCCCTTTCTGCCGGCTCCTCCCATTTTCAGAGATCATTTCCCCTATCCGGACATGGCTCACAAGTGATAAGCCCGCATTGCTCCGCCCTTCCTTACTCTTCCCTGCATGACCGATAATTGCAGGAAAATCCCCATCTCTCTCCCGCCAGTCCTTAGTGTGGCTGGCTCTCATAAGATGCGGGATCTCCTGCAATTCTCTGCATTCCCCTCCGTAAACTACTCCAAATACTTTTTCACATAATGTCCGGTATAGGAAGCCGGATTTTCCGACACTTCTTCCGGAGTGCCCTGGGCGATTACCGTACCGCCCTTGTCTCCGCCTTCCGGACCGATGTCAACGATGTAATCCGCGGTTTTGATCACATCCAGGTTATGTTCGATGACGATCACCGTATTGCCGCCTTCCGAGAGCTTCCGCAGGATCTCGATCAGCTTATGGACATCCGCAAAATGAAGACCTGTCGTTGGCTCGTCCAGAATGTAGATGGTCTTGCCTGTGCCCCGCTTGCTCAGCTCCGTAGCCAGCTTGATCCTCTGGGCCTCGCCGCCGGATAACTCCGTGGAGGGCTGCCCCAGCCTGATATAGGAGAGTCCCACATCATTGAGGGTTGCGATCTTCCTGGCAATGGAAGGAACATTTTCAAAGAATTTCAGCGCTTCTTCCACAGTCATGTTGAGCACATCATAAATGCTCTTGCCCTTGTATCTCACATCCAGTGTCTCCCGGTTATACCGCTTGCCTCCGCAGACCTCGCAGGGAACATAAACATCGGGAAGGAAATGCATCTCGATCTTGATGATACCGTCTCCGCTGCAGGCTTCGCACCGCCCGCCCTTTACGTTGAAGCTGAAACGTCCCTTGGAATACCCCTTTGCCTTTGCGTCAGAGGTGGAAGCGAACAAATCACGGATCAGATCAAAAACGCCCGTATAGGTGGCCGGATTGGATCTGGGGGTGCGTCCGATGGGGGACTGGTCAATGGCGATGATCTTATCCAGCTGCTCCACGCCCTCGATCCCCTTGTGTTTTCCGGGAACGGTTCTGGCCCGGTTCAGCTTCTTTGCCAGGGACTTATAAAGGATCTCATTGACCAGAGAACTCTTCCCGGAACCGGACACACCGGTCACGCAGGTCATGACTCCCAGAGGGAAGGTCACATCAATGTTCTTTAGGTTGTTTTCCGCCGCTCCTCTCACGGTCAGATAGCCGGCAGGCTGCCTTCTCTCCCTGGGGACCGGGATTTTAATGCGGCCGCTCAAATAGGCTCCGGTGACGGAATCCTTATTTTTCATGATCTGCTTCGCATTGCCCGCAGCCACTACATATCCGCCGTGCTCCCCGGCTCCGGGACCGATATCCACAATGTAATCCGCCGCCATCATGGTATCCTCGTCATGCTCCACCACGAGCACGCTGTTGCCCAGATCCCGGAGGTGAAGAAGGGTTTTCAGCAGCTTGTCATTGTCCCTCTGATGAAGGCCGATGCTGGGCTCATCCAGAATATAGGCCACGCCTACCAGGCCGGACCCGATCTGGGTGGCCAGACGGATTCTCTGGGCCTCTCCCCCGGACAGGGTGCCGGTGGCACGGGTCAGCGTCAGATAATCAAGACCCACATCGATCAGGAATGTGATCCTGGCACGGATCTCCTTTAAGATCTGATCTCCGATGGCATGCTGCATGGGGGTCAGCACCAGCTCGTCCATAAATTCGCGGAACCGGGTAATGGACATATTGGTTGCTTCATATATGTTCTTATCTCCTACCGTAACGGCCAGAGACTCCTTCTTCAGCCTCATGCCGCTGCAGGTGGGGCAGGGAGTGATCCGCATAAATGTCTCATACTCCGCCTTTGAAGATTCGGAATAGGTCTCCCGGTATCTCCGGGCAACGTTCTGGATCAGCCCTTCAAAGGAAACGTCATAGATCCCTTCTCCCCGCTGGCCTTTATAATAGACCTTGACTTCTTTTCCTTTGGTCCCATGAATGAGGATATCGTGAATTTCCTCGGGATAATCCTCAAAGGGAGTATCCAGACGGAATTTGTATTCTTTGGCAAGGGCCTCCAGTATGGCCCGGGTGTAGCTGCCCTTATCCGTACAGGACTGCCACCCCATCACCACAATGGCTCCCTGATCAATGCTCAGGCTCTTGTCCGGGATCATCAGATCCTCGTCAAATTCCATCTTATACCCAAGCCCGAAACAATCCGGGCAGGCGCCGAAAGGATTGTTAAAGGAAAAGCTTCTCGGCTCCACCTCATCGATGCTGATCCCGCAGTCCGGGCAGGAAAAGCTCTGGCTGAAATTAATCGGCTGTCCATCCACCACATCTACGGTCATCAGGCCGCCAGCCAGCTCCATGACCGTTTCAATGGAATCTGTCAGCCGCTTTTCAATGCCTTCCCGGATGGCAAGGCGGTCCACGACCACTTCTATGTTATGCTTGATATTCTTATCCAGCTTGATCTCCTCAGAGAGTTCATAGAGGTTTCCGTCAATGCGTACCCTGACATACCCGCTCCTGCGTGCGCTCTCCAGCACCTTGGCATGCTCGCCTTTCCGCCCCCGGACAACCGGGGCGAGAAGCTGGATCTTCGTCCGCTCCGGCAGCCCCATGATCTGATCCACCATCTGGTCAACGGTCTGCTTCCGGATCTCCCGCCCGCACTTGGGACAGTGGGGGATACCGATCCTGGCATAAAGAAGCCTCATGTAATCATAAATCTCCGTAACCGTACCCACCGTGGAACGGGGATTGCGGTTGGTAGACTTCTGGTCAATGGAAATGGCCGGTGACAGCCCTTCGATGCTCTCCACATCCGGTTTCTCCATCTGGCCCAGAAACTGACGGGCGTAAGAGGAAAGAGACTCCATGTAGCGTCTCTGCCCTTCCGCATAAATGGTATCAAAGGCCAGGGACGATTTTCCCGAACCGCTTAAGCCGGTTAAAACAACCAGCTCATTCCTTGGAATGTCCACGGAAATGTTCTTTAGGTTGTGCTCATTGGCACCTCTTATCTTGATATACTGTTTTGCCATAATATACTCCTGTAATAGTCTGTAATCCTGAATATCACAACATTGGAATGCGGACCACGTCTGGCCCGCATTCCAGTAACTCAGCAACCGATTTTCCCCATTATAGCATACTTTACCCCTTATTGCAAACATTTGTTCGATGTCTCGCCCCATTTTTGTAGAAGATAACTTCGTGCAGGCTCATAATTCCGCTTTTATCCGGCAAATTCCATAACCTTAAAGCAAAGCCGCCGGGAAGCCGTGCCGGAAATCACGGAGCAGGGGAGGTTTCTTTTAAAAATCTATACCCAATAAAAAAATGCATGCTATAATCATTATATAACAAAATTTATACGGGGGGAAATATGAAACCATATCCATTCATTCCAATAATTCTTACTGCGGCGGCCCTGCTCACGGCCGGGTGCGGAAAAAATACGGGACAGACTCCGGAACCGGAGGGATCCGGGACAGTCCGGACTGCTGAAGAAAGCGCCGGAGCAGGGACAAATACCGCAGGGGCTCCCCCAGACGGCCAGCTTCCTGTAAAGGAAGGATCCGCAGACATGGTCACGGTGAAAGCCTGGTCTGAGCAGAAAAACAGGAAATACTCTGACAGCGGACAGCTGATCTATGAGTGGAACATCCGGGTGCCCCAGGTCGTCATCTCTGACAACTATAAAGCCCAATATCGTTTAAACCGCTTTTTAAGGGAAAACGACAAGGAGTCCAAAAGGGATAACTTCATCAGCGACGCCCTGGAAAACCACTCTCATGCCGTACAGAACGGGGAAGAATGGCAGGAAAATGCCATCACCTATGACTATAAGGTGTTAAAAAATGACGGTCTGCTGCTGAGCCTGCGGCAGGATTATTATGAATACTCCGGAGGGCTCCGCGGCGAGTACTCTTCTTATCTGGATTCATTCGATACAGAAACAGGACAGAAATTGACCCTGGATTCACTGGCCGAAAACCCGGAAGAACTGAAGCTGGCTCTGCGGCAGAATATTTCCGGGCAGATCCGGTCCGGCGCCGCAGATGAATCCATTGTCCAAAAGGTCATGTCCGCTGACATCAATAACTTTGCCTTTCTGTCAGACGGCATCAAAGTGCTTTATAATCTCTATGAACTGGGAGGCCCTTATGCCCTTGGCAGTCAGGAATGCCTGGTTCCCTATGAAAAGGTGGAAAGCCAGTTAAATGAATACGGAAAGCAATTGGCCGTCCATGCCGCCGGGCATCCGGATGAACCGGAGGCTGCAAAACCGGCTCCGGATTTTGTTTTTCCCGAAAGCAGCAGCTCCGTTCTCACCGGAGCCGATTTACTGGGGGCAGATGCTTCCGGGCTCCGTCTGGCCCGAAACGAAATTTTTGCCCGTCATGGGAGGACATTTGAGGATCCCGGCCTGCAGGATTACTTTGATCAGAAAACCTGGTATCACGGTGAAGCAAGTCCGGGGGAATTTGATGAAGGGGTATTGAACGAAACGGAAAAGAAAAACCTGGAACTGATACGGACTGCCGAGGAACAGCTTAAGTCCGGGGAGATCACGGACAGCGGACTGGTCCTGGAACCCGACCGGGAATACCGGCTTGATCTGGATGGCGACGGCACCTGGGAATCCATTTCATGGAGTTCTTCCGGTGATGGGGAAGATTGGATCCACACAAAAATGGATTTCTTCATCAACGGGCGGAAGCAGGACTGTTTCCCGGAGAACCTGCGGGGTAATTTCATCTGGAGCGCCCTGGATCTGCAGAAAGAGGATGAGGAAATTGAACTCCATCTTGCCGCGACAGAGGACTCCGCCACCCTCTCTTCCTTCAGCTTTTACCGTTATCAGAACGGGAAGCTGGAACAGATCGCAGACCTGGCCGGTGAAGTATGCGGCGGATACGGAAATCTATACAGGCAGAACGGACTCCGGGCAGAGGGGGATGGGATCCTGGCAGTGAGTGCGGATACCCCCTTTACCGGCGCCTCCGGGCAGTTTGGATGCTATTTTGTGGATTTGCTGTTTTCCTATGAAAACGGAAGGCTGGAAGAAATCCCTCAGGAAATCTATCCGAAAACGGATTACGATCCGGTCACTTCTGCGTTCCGGCATGACAATGAACCGCAGTATTATGTGGTTTCCACGGAATTTTCCGCTATGGAAGAGGCGGATGGGAATACCCCTGCCTTCCTGGCCCGGCCGGGAGAAACCGTATGCCCGGCCGCCTGGTCCTTACGGGATGGGAAGCTTTATGTGCTGGTGATGAACGAAGCAGGTGTCTGCGGCTGGGTCAAAGAGCTTCCCTGGGACATGAGCCCTGAAAACGCCCTTTATGTGGCGGTTCCTGCCTGGGGATAGCCATGAAACGGCCCTTATTCCGTGAACAGAAAGCTCTCCTGTTCAATGCCGGTCCCTGTCTCGTATATGACCTCGGCCAGCTTTCGCAGATCCGGTTCCCGTACCCTGCCGTTATCTATCATGGATTTAAGCTTTTCCCGTTTTGACGGATCCAGCCGGTAGCCGTACACGGAGTATTTTTCCCATGTCCGGATATCCATGTGCAATGGCTTAAGCCCCGGGAATAAATGCTGCCTGATGAATTCAAAGATCCGGATCCCGCCGTAATCCAGATCTCCGGTATGGTAAAATTCCACCTCCTGAGCCGGAAGCACTGCCGCCAGTTCCCCAAGGACCTTTCTCTCTGCCGGAGAAAAGTATCCGTGGGAGAACAGCACCAGGGTCCCTTCTTCATAGGGATACGACATATAATTGGCCTTGTTTTCCACGGTTATGATCTTCCTGATCCTCTGCTTTGGAGCGATGAAAACGGCTTTCAGTGTTTCACTGTTTAAAACCGCTCCGCAGGTGAAGTGGGATAAATCGATTTCATGTCCGGAGATCCTGATCCGCAGATTTCCTTTCAGCGCCAGTTCCGCGGAATAATTATCCAGGTAAATCTGGGTCAGGATCTCGGAAACAGTCATGTTTTCATCAATGACATCATAGTACTTTTTAGCCGCAGAAGCGGCAATACCCTGCATTTCCTTTTCAAAAAGCTTGGAATCTCCCAAATACTGTTTGCTGAATATCCGTTTATATACGGACTCTTCCAGCTTGTCGATTCCCAGAAAACACTTGAAATTCCGTTCCATTCTGCCGTCACTCAGTTCCTCCGGCTCTTTTCCTTCTTCCAGATTTTTCAGAAATCCTTCATAGTAAGCCCTGATCCAGGGCTTGTGAAGCTTCTCCATCTGTTCCCTCACCCCGGCCTCCAGATTCCGGACCCGGTCTGATTTGGGGATCCGGCCGGCCTTCTCATACAATCTGCCCAGGCTGCTTAAAGAATACCTTACCACGGAAATATCCGATCCGCCGGAAATCCGGTCGCACCGGATAAGCCTCTCCTGCTCCAGCAGGGCCGCCTGTTCCAGCAGATTCTGTTTCCCCAGCAGGTTCAGTTCATTCTGCTGGATGCGGAGACTTCTGTTTCCGGCCTCCCCTTCCCGCCAGTCTCTGGCGCTTCGCTCGCATTTGTCAAGGATCAGATCGGTCAGGGTCATCTTCTTCACTCTCCTCATCAAGCTCCCGCATCAGCTCCGGAAAGCTCTCACGCTCAAACTCCTGAATGGAAATGGATTTCTTGTTGGGATTGGCGAACACAAAGGTCTTGTCCACGTTCTCCACATAATTCTGGATCTTGTCATTGGTTGCGCTGATAATGGCCTGGAAGCCCAGCCCCCGGATCAGCTCGATACAGCTTGCGACCTTTTCCCCATCCATCTTGGAAAACGCTTCATCCAGCACCACCAGGCGGATGGTGGGATTTCTCTGTATCTTCGGGGACAGGTTTATGCGGTAGGCCTGGGCAAAGCTGGCCAGCAGGGCCACGTAAAGGGGGTTCTGCCCTTCGCCTCCGGAATTTTTCTTGATCATTTTGCTCAGTCGGATCTTGATGACCTCGTCCTCATTCTGGACCAGCTGCTGCATATCAAAGGACAAATAAGTCCGGTAATCCGCATATTTATCCATATTCCGCTTGGCTTCCTCCATCTGCTCCGGGGTGGCGCCATCCGGCGGGATGAAAATATTGATCAGATCATTGATCACTTCCCCGTACTGGTTTTCATGTTCCATGGTAAACAGATTCATCTGGTTATCCAGGGAGTCTTTCAGCTGGGACGGGTTTATTTCCAGGGAAGTATCCATAAACATATCGTAATATCTGCCTTCGGCTCCCCGGTTCTTTCCAATGACAAACTGGTATTTGTCCTTTCCGAAGTCCAGGCGGCTGATGATCCGGTTCAGCTCGTCCTTGCGCTGGAGGGCATCCCGTATGGCATATCTGATTTTATAGATAAAATCTTCCTTAAAATGGAGGACGGCGGACTTGGCCTGTTCGGCCGCAAGCTTCTTATATTCCTCCAGATTGCCGCATTCCATGATTTCCAGAAGGCTTTCATACTCCCGGTTGTCCTTACCTGTCAGGGAGAAATTCCGGTTGGGGTATTTTCTGGCATAATCGCCCCGGGCATCCACAAGGATCTGGAATGCCTCGTTCCTGGCTTCCTCCGCCTGCTTCCATTTAGCAGAGAATTTCTCCTTCAGGCGGTCGTACCGGGGAGCTTCGCTGCCGGCCGGCAGCTCTCGTCCCCCGGCTTCCAGTTCTTCATCCCGTTCAAACTCCCGTTCCTTTAAAACCAGTTCTTCCTGCAGCTGCAGAATATCCGTGCGGAAGCTTTCGATCCGGTTGCCGATGCTGAAAAGCATCTGATCCACAGCCCTCTGCTCCGCCCTCTTTCCTTCGCAGAGTTTTAAGACGGCTTCCCGTTCCTTCTCCCATTCCTCCACGTTCCGGGCCTTCAGCTTTTCCAGCTTCTGTTCCAGTTTTTTGATTTCTTTTTCCTTTTCTTTCAGTGCAGACATGTCCTGCTGCCACTCTAAGTATACGCCTGTCTCCTCGTTCAGCGCTTCCATGGACAGAATCCGTTCACATTCCCTGATCAGCTTTTCCTGAGGCTTTTTCTCTTCTTCCATAGAGACCAGGTTCTTTTCCAGAAGCCGGATCCTTCTGCGGACGCTGTCCTTGCCGATATAGGCGAACCTGGTGTAATTGTCCGGATTCATATGCTGCAGCCGGAAGGTGTGATACAGCATGCAGTCCGGGGTCACTCCCACGCGGCAGCGGCGCAGCTCTTCAAGGCTCCTGCATTTTACCACCCGGCCCAGAAGCAGGTCCATGTAAGGCTGCAGATAAGCCTCCCGCACCGCCACCTCCTCAGCCAGGGCACCCTTAACCACTTCACTGGTGATCTGTGCCACCTTTTCGGTATCCAGAACCGCCACATTGAAATACTCATTCCGGTCCAGTTCTCCGTAAACAGCCAGAGCCGCTTCCGCGTAAGCCGGGGCCACCACCAGAGAAAGCTTGTTGTTTCCCAGATAGCCCTCCACCGCATTTCTCCAGGTTTCATCCCGGATATCCAGAAGATCCGCAAGCACATGGACCTCCACCGCCTTACCGGTCTCTTCTAAAAGCCGCTGCCTAATGACAGACTTGGCGCGCTCCAGATACTTTGGATAGGCCTTGCTTCCCGCCTTTAACTGGGCAAGCTCTTCGCTGGTCTGACGCTCTCTTTTCCGTATGTCCCGGAGCGCTCCCTCCGCCTCTTTTTTGAGTTCAAGACTTTCCTTCTGCATTCCGGCAAGGGATCTTTTTAACCGGTTCAGCTTTTCCTCATCCACGGTGTTCTTTTCAAATTCTTCCATATCCCACAGGGTCTGGTTGGAGGTCGTCTCCTCCTCTTCCCAGGCCTTTAACCGCTCCGCGGTCTGGGACCACTTCACCGCGCTTTTATTTAAATGACCCAGCAGTTCCCTTGCGGAATCCAGCTGGTTTTTCAGATCCTCATAGCCTGTGGATGAAATCCTGCGGAGCAGCTCCTCCCCCTGTCCGGTCAGATCCGCGATCTGTCTGTCAAGTCCTGCCTTCTGCTCCTCCTGACGGGCCTGATCCTCTTTGGCCAGTCCTGTCTTATCCCTCAGGGCCTGAATTCTGGTCTGATAATCCAGGACCTCCATCTTCCGGTAAAAATAGGCGTTTCTGCGTATATCCTCTTCTTTTTCCCGGACCGCCGCGAATTTCTCCGCCATATCCTTTAAATAACCGATCTCCACGCAGGTATCCTCGATCTTCTTGCGCATGCGGCCATACTGCATGACGCTTTCCTGCATATCGTCGATGTGGATGTCCTGCTCCATACAGATGTATTCTTTCACAAAATCCTCCAGCCTGATGTTCATGCGGAAGGGAATGGCCCGCTTAAACAGAAGGGGGAATTTTTCCGGATCCAGGCCGCCTAAATATACGTCATACAGCTGTCTGCGGAACCGCTCGTTATGGGACGTGGCGAAATAATCCTCTTTGGCATAGACACTCTGAAGACAGGCGGTTACTTCCTGGGTGGTCATGGTTCTGGAGCCGGTCCGGTAATCGTTTTCCCACAAGGTCCCTCTGTGCCAGAAGAACTTCCTGGAGATTTCATTGGTGGCTGTCTCCACATCAAACACGATCCCCACACACTGGCAGTCTTCCGTATCCGTCCGTTTGAATTCCAGCACAATGGTGGTGGAAAAATTCTGGTTCCGCAAATAGGCAAACTCATTGTTCTCTCCGATATTCACCATGCCCCGCAGGTATTCGACCAGATTCCGGTCCGAATCATCGGCTGCGGCCTTGTTAAAGAATCCCCGGCCGTCGGTGTTGGCGTACAAAATGATCTGCATGGCATCTATGACCGTGGACTTCCCGCTGCCGGAATGTCCCGTAAAGAAATTGATATCCCTGTGAAAGGACAAGGTCTTCCGGTTGATGTAATGCCAGTTGTTTAAGTGGATCCGGGACAGGGCCTCAAATTTCTGATTCGTCATCGCTTTCCTCTCCTTCCCCAAATGATTCCAGCAGGGCGCGCACATCGTCGCCGAACAGCACCACATTGATGCAGGGATAAATGATCATTCTGCTGTCCCCGCCTAAATCCTCCATATGGTCCAGCGGTTCCAGGATCTGATATTTTTTCAGCAGTGTGACGGCCCTGCGGATATCCGTCGGCGCCGGCTGTTTCCTGAATAAACGGTAGTTTCCCAGCTTTTCATGGATCTCGCTCAATGTGGTGTATATGTTGATGCTGGTGGAAACCGCGGCCATCTGCTCATCATAGATCAGCTTCAAAACCAGCAGATACAGGGTCGCCAGCTTTGGCAGCTTATCCCCCATGGTATTCTCTCCCTGGATATAAATAAGCCCCAGCTGGCTGTTTTCCAGAACCTTCACTCCGATGACGGAAAAATAGGCCCGGATAAACTCCAGATGTTTGTTGCAGATTTTAAATTCCGGATTGTAGGTAAAACGGCCGGAACGCTTTTCATACTTGTGTTCCAGAACAAAGGTCTGAGTCAGAAGAAGCTTTAAGCCTGACCTCACCTCTTCCCTTTCCTCCTCCCCCAAAGCGTCGTAATATGGGATCCGGCCGATGATGCCGGTATTTTCTTCATAGGTCATGATTCTTTCCTCCTTACAAATACCAGCCTGGGGTAGCGGTACCTGCCGTTGTCGATGAGCTCCGTGTCCGGATCCTCCGCCTGATACAGGCTTTTCCTTCTGGTGGAGTAGTCATAGGCCAGAATCAGCTTTTCAAATTCTTCGGGAGTACGGACCGTATCTTCCCCTACCTCCATGCGCCCATCCACCATATGGGATTCTATGTAGCTTTCGATCTCTTTCCGGCTGTAACGGTTTTTCAGCCGGTTGAGATTTAATATCTCTTCCATGGTCAGCTCCACAGGTTCTTCCTCGGGCATTAAATTCTCCTGAAAGCCGGATCTGGCCCGCCTCTTTTTGTAGAGGGATTTTTCCGAGAGAACGGATACCTGGGATAAGTTCATTAAGTTTCCCGCCTCTTTTATGGCCTCCTCCTGATCCTCTGTCCGGGACAAATGATTTAAGAGCCTTATGACAAGCCCCTTCATGTTGTCCTCCTGGTTCAGCAGGTAATTAAGCCTTGTGACCGTGGCCCGGACATACCGGGAATGCTCCCTGTCCATGTTGGAGATGCGGTGCTCCATATCGTCAAATCCTCTCTCGATCTGATCCAGCTTTTCCCCTATGTCCGCTGCCGTCACCTTCTGCCCGCTGCGCCGGCTCATCTCTTCCATCCAGCCAATATCTTCCCGCATGGAACCGATCCACCGTTTGATGTCATTTTTATACAGATAGAAATTGTCCGAAGTCTTTAAAATGTGGTATTTCTTTTTGACGATCTCCTCCACATAGCCCTCTAAGTGTTCCTTTAACAGCTCCCCGTATGCCTTCTGCTCCAGAAGGCTTGCAAAGAACTTGTCCATGTTGTGCAGCATGTCCTGCAGGGCCTTGTTCAGCCTCTTCGTGTTGACATAAGCCGTATTTAACAGGCTGACACTGGATCTCGGGTCATTTTTTAAGGAAAACAGGATGGCGTAGACGTTCTGGATGTAAATCTGGGTCTCATCCTCCTCGTCGCTTGTGAGCTTCATAAATGCCTCGATCAGGACAGCCGCATAATCGGGAATCACGATATTCACCGTCATGGAGGCATAATCATCCACTTTTCTGAGCCAGCCGGTTTTCAGGAGCCAGTTCAGCACCCTGGGAGCCGGAGGTTCCATGGCATCCGCCTCATCTTCCAGCTCATCCTGCCAGATGACCGGCCTCTTTCCGGCAAAGTATTCCTCCAGGACCAGAAGGCATACCTCCCGGCTTAAAAAGTAATTGCTGTATTCATATTCCTCATTGATTTTCAACAGAGCTTCTATGTATGTGGTCCGGTTGATGGAGCGGAACAATCCCCAGAAACGGTCCGGTATTTCATTCATAAGTATCATTGGCTTCTGCTTCATCTCCTGTTTTTCTGCCGCATCAGCAGCTTCATGCATAAAGAAACGGACGCAGCTGCACGGACTCCCATGCAGCTGCGGTTTCGCCATATCTTTTAATTTTTTACATTTCCCACATCCAGAAAGGATTCATCCGGTTCCTTTTTCGCCTTTTTCTCTTCCACCCAGTCGGACAAGCCGTCATCCTCTGCTTCGCCGCCGTCTGCCGATTCCACGTTCTTCTCCTCCGGTTCGGGAATGCCCTTGGCTTCCCGGAATATCTTCATAAATTCCTTGCCCGTAATGGTTTCTCTCTCGATCAGGAATTCCGCGATCTTATCCATCACATCCCGGTTCTCCATGAGAAGGTTCTTGGCTTCTTCATAGGCTTCCTTTAACATCTTCATGACTTCTTCATCCACCTGGGCGGCAGTGGCTTCCCCGCAGTTCATCACGGTACGTCCGCTCAAATACTGGTCTTCCTTGGTAGCCAGCCCCATGAGGCCGAATTTATCCGACATACCATACTGGGTGATCATGGCCCGGGCCACCTTGGTGGCCTGCTCAATGTCATTGGCCGCTCCGGTGGTGACGGTGTCAAAGACGATCTCCTCCGCCGCGCGTCCGGCCAGATAACCTACCAGCATGGCATGGAGTTCTTTCTTGGAATTTAAGAACTTTTCTTCCTCAGGCACCTGCATCACATATCCAAGGGCTCCCATGGTCCTGGGAACGATGGTTATCTTCTGCACCGGCTCCGCATCCTTTTGAAGGGCGCTGACCAGGGCGTGGCCCACTTCATGATAGGAAACGATCCGGCGCTCTTCTTTGTTGAGAACCCGGTCTTTTTTCTCCTTACCCACCAGAACCACTTCCACAGCCTCAAACAGATCCTTCTGGGAAACGGCATGGCGGCCGCTCTTGACTGCCAGAATGGCGCCTTCATTGATCATATTGGCCAGATCGGAACCGACCGCTCCTGAAGTAGCCAGGGCGATGGCATCCAGATCCACCGTCTCATCCAGCAGCACGTCCTTGGCGTGAACCTTTAAAATGTCCACACGTCCCTTTAAATCCGGCTTATCCACGATGATCCTCCGGTCAAAACGTCCGGGGCGCAAAAGGGCCGGATCCAGGATCTCCGGACGGTTGGTGGCTGCCAGCACCAGAAGCCCTTTGGAGGAATCAAATCCATCCATCTCGGAGAGCAGCTGGTTCAATGTCTGTTCCCGTTCATCATTGCCGCCGCCGTATCTGGAATCCCGGCTCTTTCCGATGGCATCCACCTCGTCGATGAAAATGATGCAGGGAGCCGACTCCTGGGCCTGCTTAAACAAATCCCGGACACGGGAAGCGCCCACGCCCACGAACATCTCCACAAAATCCGAACCGGACAGGGAGTAAAAAGGAACATGAGCCTCACCCGCGACCGCTTTCGCAAGAAGGGTCTTTCCCGTTCCGGGAGGTCCCACAAGCAGGGCGCCTTTAGGCAGCTTGGCGCCGATCTTGGTGTATTTGCCCGGATTGTGAAGGAAATCCACGATTTCCGTCAGGGATTCCTTGGCTTCATCCTCTCCGGCCACATCCTTGAACGTGATCCCGGTTTCCTTCTGCACATAGACCTTGGCATTGCTCTTTCCAACGCCCATAAGGCCTCCGCCTCCGCCCACACGGCGCATCATGAAGTTCAGGAGAAATCCCATGGCTGCGAATAAAATCAGATAGCTTAAAATGGTCTGAATGAAGAAATTGGAATCACGTCGGGTGCGCAGAGTCTCCACCCCGGCGGTCCTAAGGCGCTCCGCAAGATTTAAATCATTGTCCATCCTTACCGTATAATAGGTAACTCCGGGCTTGTACCCCTCCCAGGTCTTACTGGGGTTGATGATGATCTTCGTGTCCTCTACATTAACCGACTGCACCTGCTTATCGTCCACCATATTCATAAAGGTGTCATAGCTCAGCTCTTTATTGGTCCGCATGGTGATGGCGTTGTGCAGGTACGAGATCCCCGCCGCCGCTATCAGAAATGCGATGACCCATATGGTGATCACCTGGGCATTCTTCGGCATCTTATTATTATTTTGATTATTGTTATCCATATGTGTAAATTCTCCAATCCGGATAGTTTCTACCCATTTTATACCTCTATCATTATAGTGTCAGTCTCCCCATAAATCAAGAAAAGAATTATTAAATCCTTATAAACACCCGGGTTGGTTTTATTTAACAGGAATGAATTTTTAACGCTCTTCGCGGAAATAAGCCTGGCCGAGACCTGCCGGCGGCTGGTGTTCTCTTTTTTTTCTTAAACTGGTAATGATGAGAACCACGATGGTGACTACATAGGGCAGTGCCTTGAATATCTCCTGCGCGCCCCGGTTAAGTCCCGGAATATAAAGATAAAGGATATAGAGACCGCCAAACAGCACCGAGCCCCAGATGGCGTTCACCGGTTTCCAGAGAGCGAAGATAACGAGAGCGATGGCCAGCCAGCCTCTGTCCCCGAATCCATTGTTGGTCCAGGTCCCGCCGGAATATTCCATCACAAAATACAGGCCGCCCAGGCCGCTCAATCCACCTCCGATGCAGGTGGCCAGATATTTGTATGCGGTCACGCGGATGCCTGCCGCGTCGGCAGTGGCGGGGCTTTCCCCCACTGCCCTTAAGTTCAATCCTTTCTTCGTCCTGTTTAAGAAAAAAGAAAGAAAAACAGCCAGAACGATTCCAAGATAGGTCAGAAAACCATAGGAAAACAACACCTGCCCTGCCACACCGAGCTTTGACAGCCCCGGGACCGGAGTTTTAAAGGCGGCGCCTGTTACAGCAACGGAAATCTGCCCCACCCCGCCGGCGAGCTTTGATAAGGAACCGCCGAAAAAGTTACCAAAACCCACACCAAAGGTGGTGAGAGCAAGACCGGTCACATTCTGATTGGCCCGCAGAGTGATGGTCAGGATGCTGTAAATCAGACCGCCAAAGGCGGCGCAGAAAAAAGCACAGAAAAAGGAAATCACCATACCTGCCAAACCGCTGGGATCAGCCGCCGCATTTTCATATAAAAACGCGCCGATCAGACCTGCAATGCCTCCCATATACATCATGCCCGGGATTCCCAGATTTAAATTCCCGGATTTCTCCGTCAGGATCTCACCCAGGGCGCCATACAGGATCCCGATTCCCTGTCCGATGGCTTTTTGAATAAATATTACCAAAAGTCCCATGATCTCATACTCCTTTCCTGTCTGCTGATTTTTTTCCGCTGCGGATTTTTACCTTATAATCAATAAAGAATTCACAGCCCAGAACAAAGAACAGAATGATCCCTGTAATGACATCGGAAGCATTTTCATTTAAGTTGAACTGGGAAGCGATCTGCCCGGCCCCTTTCTGCATGAATACAAGGAAAAAAGAAACGAGTATCATGGAAAAGGTATTGAATTTGCTGAGCCAGGAAACGATAATCGCCGTAAATCCCCGCCCTCCGGCCGTGCTGGTGGAGATCGTATGGCTGGCGCCGCTGACTATGATGAATCCCGCAATTCCGCACAAGGCTCCGGACAGCGCCATGGTCCTCAGTATGACCTTTTTTACATTGATCCCCGCATAGCGCGCCGTATTTCCGCTCTCTCCCACAACGGAAATTTCATACCCGTGCTTGCTGTATCTGAGATAAATGAACATGGCTGCCGTCAGGATCAGGACGATCACCAGGTTCCATCCGTACTCCAGCCCCAAAAGCCTGGGCAGCCAGCCGCCTTTTGTGGCGGAATTGATGGTTCCGACAGAATTGGAACCTTTGGGATTTTCCCAGAATATGATTCCGAAGGTGACCACCTGCATGGCCACATAATTCATCATCAGAGTGAACAGCGTCTCATTGGTATTCCAGTAAGCCTTGAAAAAAGCAGGGACAGACGCCCATATCATGGCCGCCAGAGCGCTGCCGAAAAACATGAGGGGAAACAGCACCGCCGGCGGCAGGGTGTTCCCCAGGCGGATCATCATGGCTGCCGAGGTGACGCCTCCGATGAGCACCTGCCCCTCGGCTCCGATATTCCAGAACCGCATTTTGAATGCGGGAGTAATGCCCACCGCTATGCACAGCAGGACCAGGGTGTCCCGGACCGTCATCCAGGCACGCCGCTTCGTGCCCACCGCGCCTTCAAAGATCCCTTTGTAAACTTCCATGGGGTTGAGTCCGGTGAGTGCGACGATCACTACCGCACAGACGATCAAAGACAGCAAAACAGCGGCAGCACGGATCAGCCACGCCTTCCAGTCTTCCATTGCCTCCCTCTTTGCCATTTGAAATAACGGTTCTTTGGCCTTGCTCATCTCCGCTCACCTCCTGCTTTCATCATCAGCCTTCCGATCTCCTCCTTGGCTGCGGTCCTGCCATCTACAATGCCGCTGATTCTGCCCCCGCACATGACCAGGATCCGGTCGCAAAGTTCCATAAGCACATCCAGATCCTCTCCCACGCACAGGACCGCGGTCCCCTGCTTCTTCTGTTCATTGAGCAGATGGTAAATGGTGTGGGAGGAATGGATATCAAGCCCCCGGACCGGATACGCCACCAGGAGAACGGCCGGAGCGGAAGAAATCTCACGCCCTACCAGCACCTTCTGCACATTCCCGCCGGAAAGCCTGCGCACCGGTATGGAAGTTCCGGGCGTGGCGATCTCAAGCTCGCTGATGAGCTTTTCCGCCAGTGCCTTGGGCGATTTCCGGTCCGTAAAGAAGGACCGTCCGCTCTGATAGCTCCTCAGCATCATGTTGTCCGTCAAATCCATGGAGCCAACCAGACCCATCCCCAGCCGGTCCTCCGGCACAAAGGAGAGTCTCACTCCGGCACTGGCTATATCCGCGGCCGTCATATGGGTCAGCTCCTTTTCTTCCCCTTCCGGCGTATAGTATGTAATGGAACCTGAGGCGGCCGGGATCAGCCCTGCAATGGCCTCCAAAAGCTCCCGCTGGCCGCTGCCGGCCACGCCGGCAATGCCCAGAATCTCTCCGCTGCCTGCTGTAAAGGATGCGTTGTCAAGGGTCTTCACACCTTCCCTGCTGAAGCAGGTGAGCCCGGTTACAAGGAGACGTTTTTCCGCAGATACCGGATCCGGCCGTTCAATGTTCAGGCTGACCTTTTTTCCCACCATCATCTCCGTCAAGGAGTCCTCCGTCGCCCGGGCAGTCTCCACGGTTCCGATATACTGCCCCTTGCGCAGCACGGATACCCGGTCGGACAGCTCCAGCACTTCATGAAGCTTATGGGTGATGATGACGATGGAGTGGCCCGCCTTACGCATATTGCGGAGAACCGCAAACAGCCGGTCGGCTTCCTGGGGAGTTAAAACTGCCGTCGGCTCATCCAGTATGAGGATATCCACGCCCCTGTATAAAAGCTTTACGATCTCAACGGTCTGCTTCTGGGATACCGACATGGTATAGACCTTTTGTTCCGGATCCAGTTCAAATCCGTATCTGGCAGTCAGACCGTTTATTTTTTCCGTAACAGCCTTCCGGTCAAGCAATTCCCTTCCGGGCAGCCCCAGAATAATGTTTTCCGCTGCCGTAAACACATCCACCAGCTTGAAATGCTGATGGATCATGCCGATCCCCAAGTCAAAGGAATCCTTGGGAGACCGTATGGTGACTTCCTGTCCTTTCACGGCGATCTGCCCCTCATCGGGGTAATATATGCCGGAAATCATATTCATGAGCGTGGTCTTTCCGCTTCCGTTCTCTCCCAGAAGAGACAGAATCTCCCCTTTTCTCACGGACAGGCAGACTTTGTCGCTGGCAATGACTTTTCCAAACCGTTTGGTGATATTTTTCAGTTCAATGGCATAATTCTCGTTCAACCGGCTAACCTCCGTTTTCTCTTTTTCCTGACTGTCCCAATCGTTCCTGTAATTGGAAAATTCTCTCTGCAAAAAATAGCAAAAAGCGGGGCCAGAAGACCTGGCGCCGCTTTTAAGCCTGATTCATTTTCCCCGGGACATTAATTGTCAATGGTTGTGATACCATCGATCAATAAGTCAAATGCCGGTGCGGAACCGTATTCAGACTCATGGAAATATCCGTCGGTGATATATTCCACATCACTTCCGTCTTTCTTATAAGTATCCAGCGTTTTCCCTCCTACGGTAAAGGCAGAAGTGTCGAATACCTGGAAGGTCCCCGCTTTCAGCGTGTCTTCCACTTCCTTCACCTTTTCCTCCGTTCCCGGGGCGATCACATCTTTATTAAGCTCCGTAATGGAATTGGCTCCCTCTTTATAGCCCTGGCACCAGTCCGTGGCAATGGCTTCGCCGTCGATGATGCTCTGTACCGCATAAGTCACGTAGGGGCCCCAGTCAATGGAAGCAGAGGTCAGCGCTGTTTTTGGTGCGGTGGCAATCATGGAAATATTATAACCCACGCTGGGAACACCGGCTGCCTCACAGGCCGTAGGCGCGCCGGTGGTATCGGCGTGCTGGCTTATGAGCACACAGCCATTGGAGATCAGAGCGTCTGCAGCTTCCTTCTCAAGATCAAAGCTGGCCCAGCTGTTGGTGTATTTCACTTCCATTACAGCCTGGGGACATACGGAACGGACGCCTAAGAAGAAAGCCGTATATCCGCTGATGACCTCGGCATAGGGATAAGCCCCTACATAACCGAGCTTTACGGCATCCTCATCCACGCTGCCCTCTTCGATCATCTGGTTCAGCTTGAGACCGGCCACCACCCCTGATACATAACGGGATTCATAGACATTGGTAAAGTAGTTGTGCATGTTGTCAAGTCCGCTCAGAGCAGCCTGGTAGCCGGTGGCATGGCAGAATTCCACATCCGGATATTCCTTGGCTGCTTCCAGGAGATAGGACTCATGGCCGAAACTGTTGGCAAATACGATGTCACAGCCCTGATCCGCCAGATCCATGGCCGCATCCTTACAGGTCTCATCCTCCGGCACGTTCCATTTTACAATGATCTGGTCATCGGACAGTCCCAGGGCTTCCTTCATCTCCATGGCTCCCTTATAATGGGCGGCCGTATACCCTTCGTTTTCATCTCCGATATAAATAAATCCCACTTTTAAATCCTCTTTGGCGACTCCTCCCTTGGAAGCCGTGTCCCCGGTCTCTGTTTCAGAGGACTCCTCCTTTGCAGACTCCGCAGACTGGGCTTCTGTTTTTTCCGTGCCCGCTGTGGTCCCGGATCCGGAGCTGCCGCAAGCCGTCAGCGACAAAGCCATAAGGCCTGCGACAACCAGACAAACCAATTTCTTTGATTTCATAATTCTTCTCCTCCTTGATCATGTGTTGTGGCAAATAAAAAATGCGGCAAGTTCAGCCAACGGCTTACCTGACGCATTCGTCACACCCTTATGTGGTAAAAAATATATAATACAGTATATCATTCTTTTCCTTCTTGTCAATAACAAATCCGTTTTTGAAGAAATTCTCATTTCTGCAAATATTATTCACGCTTTTCTGTAATCATATCTACAGGAAACTTTTCACTTAATAATCTTAAGTTTTGCGAAAACCCTCTGGATTTTTTTGTGAAAAAGTTGTATAATCACTTTTTTATTGATATCCCCAAACCATTACAGAAGGAGGTTACACTGTTATGTCAGTGAAATACGTATTTGTCACCGGAGGCGTTGTTTCCGGACTCGGCAAAGGTATTACCGCAGCATCTCTTGGTCGACTTTTAAAAGCCCGGGGCTATAAAGTCACCATGCAGAAATTCGATCCTTACATTAACATCGACCCAGGAACCATGAATCCGGTCCAGCATGGAGAAGTTTTCGTAACGGAGGACGGTGTAGAAACCGACCTTGACCTTGGCCATTATGAGCGTTTTATCGACGAGAGCTTAACGAAGAATTCCAACGTCACAACCGGCAAGGTTTACTGGACCGTTCTGACCCGTGAACGGCGTGGGGACTTCGGAGGGGGCACGGTACAGGTAATCCCTCACATTACTGACGAGATCAAAAGCCGTTTTCACCGAAACTTAAACTCTTCTGAAACAGAGATTGCCATCATAGAAGTAGGCGGAACGGTCGGCGACATCGAAAGCCAGCCCTTTCTGGAAGCGATCCGCCAATTCCAACATGAAGCAGGCCACGAGAATGTCATTCTCATCCACGTGACTCTGGTTCCATATCTGAAAGTATCCGGCGAACTGAAAACCAAACCCACCCAGGCCAGTGTAAAAGATCTGCAGGGAATGGGTATCCAGCCCGACATCATCGTATGCCGTTCCGAACTGCCCCTCGATGACGGGATCCGCAGCAAAATCGCACAATTCTGTAACGTTCCCAAAACCCATGTACTCCAGAACCTGGATGTGGAAGTATTGTATGAGCTGCCTCTCGTCATGGAGCAGGAGCATCTGGCCGAGGTGGCATGCGAAAGCTTAAAGCTTCCCTGCCCCAAACCGGATCTGACCGAGTGGGCCGCCATGATCGATAACTGGAAGCATCCGGAAAAGGAAGTTACGGTCGCTCTTGTGGGCAAATACATCCAGCTTCACGACGCTTACATTTCCGTAGTGGAAGCATTGAAGCACGGCGGGGTTTCCAACCGTGTAAAAGTTCATATAAAATGGGTGGATTCCGAGACAGTCACCGATGAAAACGCGGCGGATATTTTCGCAGATGTCAACGGGATCCTGGTTCCCGGCGGTTTCGGAAACCGGGGAATCGAGGGGAAAATTTCCGCCATCCGCTATGCAAGGGAAAACAAGATTCCATTCCTCGGCCTGTGCCTCGGCATGCAGATGGCCATCGTGGAATTCGCCCGCCACGTGGCAGGCTTTGCCGATGCCCATTCCGTGGAATTTGACGCCGAGACCGCCCATCCGGTCATTCACCTGATGCCGGACCAGGATGGGATCGAGGATATCGGCGGAACCCTCCGTCTCGGTTCCTATCCCTGCGTCCTGGACAAGGCCTCCGTATCCTATGAGGTTTACGGCACGGAGCTGATTCATGAGCGGCACAGGCACCGTTACGAGGTGAACAATGACTACCGTGAGGAGCTGACCAGAGACGGAATGAAGCTTTCCGGCATCTCTCCGGACGGACGCATTGTGGAAATGGTGGAAATTCCCTCTCACCCGTGGTTTATCGCGACCCAGGCCCATCCGGAATTCAAATCAAGGCCAAACAGGCCCCACCCCCTGTTCCGTGATTTTATCCGGGCATCGGCCAATTACCGGTAAGAAAACCCTATATTTCAGGATGAACAATGGAGTTCAGCCTCTTGTCCAAAGAGCTGGCCTCCATTTTTTTATGCGCAAAAAAAAAATTTACTTTACATTCTTATTTTCTTTCATTTTTTTGTTGCACTTTTTCAATCTTCTGATATAATATAATGCAACGTGTGTCTGCACGGAAGACAGTTGTGTTCACAGGAGATACACATATTAGGAGGATAACATTATGAAATTAAAAAAAGTATTTGCACTTTCTCTTGCGGCCTGCATGAGCGCCGGCCTGATCGCCGGATGCGGCAATTCCGGTTCCTCATCTTCCGCCTCGGGCGGTGAAAAGGTCATCAAGATCGGCGTATTCGAGCCGACCACCGGAGAAAACGGAGGAGGGGGTTTTCAGGAAGTCCTGGGCATGCGTTACGCCAACCAGACTCACCCGACAGTAAAAATCGGTGATGAAGAATATACGGTCAAATTAGTGGAAGTTGACAATAAATCCGATAAAACGGAAGCCGTCAATGCGGCACAGAAGCTGGTAAGCGAAAAGGTTTCCGTAGTCCTTGGAAGCTACGGTTCCGGTGTCTCCATTGCCGCAGGCCAGATATTTGCAGACGCAAAGATCCCTGCCATCGGCGCTTCCTGTACCAATCCCCAGGTGACCCAGGGAAATGAGTATTATTTCCGGGTTTGTTTCCTGGATCCCTTCCAGGGCACGGTCATGGCAAATTATGCCAATGACAACGGAGCGAAGACGGCAGCTATCATCACCCAGCTGGGCGACGATTATTCCTCCGGCCTCGGTTCCTTCTTTAAGACAGCATTTACCGGACTGGGCGGTTCCATCTTAAGCGAGGAGCAGTTTCAGACCAACCAGACCGATTTCAAGGCGATCCTGACCAACATCAAGGCCCAGAACCCTGACATCATCTTCGCACCGTCTTCCATCACAACGGCGCCTCTGATCATCAAGCAGGCCCGGGAGCTTGGAATCACCTCCACCATCGCCGCAGGCGATACCTGGGAGAACTCGACCATCATCGAAAATGCCGGAAGCTCGGCAGACGGAATCGTGCTTTCCACCTTCTTTGACGAGGCGGAACCGGCCAATGATGAGGCCGCAGCTTTCATTTCCGGCTTTAAGACCTATCTGAAGGAAAACAAGCAGGATGAGATCATTCCGGCAGTATCCGCACTTGGTTATGACGCATACTTAAGCGCTTTAAAGGCCATTGAAACAGCGGGCTCCACAGACGGCACAGCGATCAAGGACGCTTTAAAGGGCGTATCCATTGACGGCGTGACCGGAAGCATATCTTTTGATGAAAACGGAGATGCCAATAAGGATATGGCATTTATCAAGACCGTGGAAAACGGACAGTTTAAGTTCCTGACAACCACAACGGTGAAATAACCGCACACAGCGGCCATAAAGTCATAAACAGATGAGTGGGGACGTATTTCCTTCCCCACTCGTTCCATTTGTAAGCATTTGCTTACCATATCAACACATTCAACAGATAGGAGGCATTCCGCCACATGAGTCTAACAACATTTTTACAGCAGTGTCTGACCGGCATTTCCTTAGGCGGCGCCTATGCGCTGATCGCCATTGGATATACGCTGGTTTACGGCATCCTGCGGCTCATCAACTTCGCCCACGGCGACATTTTTATGATGGCCGGTTATTTTATGATATTTGCAATGGCAAGTTTTCCATGGTACGCCGCCATTCCCCTGGTGCTGTTCATCACCGTTGTTCTTGGCGTGTCCATTGAACGGGTGGCATACCGCCCCTTGCGCTCCGCTCCCAGAATGTCCGTCATGATCTCTGCAATCGGCGTTTCCTACCTTTTACAGAACCTGGCTACATATCTGTTTACCGCTCTGCCAAAGGGTTACCCGGAAATTCCGTTTTTAAAGAAAATCTATCAGATCGGCGGCCTCTCCGCCTCCTTCGTTACCTTCTTAACGCCGGTCCTGACTCTTGCCATTGTATATGGACTCATGATCCTGATCAACAAGACAAAGATCGGCATGGCCATGCGTGCCGTGGCAAAGGACTATGATACCGCTTCCCTCATGGGGATCAAGATCAACAACATCATCACCTTTACCTTTGCCATCGGTTCTCTTCTGGCTGCCATCGGTTCCGTCCTTTACTTCACGGACCGGATGACCGTGTTCCCCTTTTCCGGCTCCCTGCCCGGCTTAAAATGTTTCGTGGCCGCAGTTTTCGGCGGAATCGGCAGCATTCCCGGCGCCGTGATCGGCGGATTCATCCTGGGCCTTGGCGAGACTGCCCTGGTGGCCATGGGATATTCCACCTTCAGCGACGCATTTACCTTTGTTCTGTTAATCATCATTCTCCTGATCAAGCCTACGGGACTCTTCGGTGAGAAGACGACCGATAAAGTGTGAGGTGCCCCCTATGAAAAATATTTCTGTTTCCAAAAACAAACTTTATACCCTGACCGCGCTGCTCGTCATCCTGGGCCTGCTGGCTGTCTTACAGGCAAACAGCGCCCGGTACAGCTATCAGATCTCCATCCTGGAGCGGAGCGCCATCTATGCGGTGGTTGCCGTTTCCATGAACCTGCTTACGGGCTTTACCGGACTGTTCTCTCTGGGTCAGGCCGGGTTCATGGCGATCGGGGCCTATGTGGTGGCCATTCTCACCATACCGGTTGACGCCCGTGCCAGCGTTTACTACGTTGACGGCATTGCGCCGGCCATCGCAGGCCTGCAGTGCCCCTTCTGGCTGGCCCTTATCATTGCCGGGCTCCTTGCCGCAGGCGTGGCCGCCCTCATCGGCATTCCGGTCCTCCGTTTAAAAAGCGATTACCTGGCCATCGCCACCCTGGGCTTTTCTGAAATCATCCGGGCAGTCATCGCGGCTCCCCAGTTAAACAAGATCACCAACGGTTCCTACGGCTTAAAAAGCATTCCCGGCTTTCCCAATTTATTTGTGGCCTTCGGGCTGTGCGCCCTGTGCATCCTGCTGATGGTCCTGCTCATCAACTCCTCTTACGGACGCGCATTTAAAGCGCTCCGGGAGGATGAAGTGGCTGCCCAGGCCATGGGGCTGAATTTATTCCGTTACAAGGAGCTGGCCTTCATCATCTCTTCCTTTTTTACGGGAGTGGGCGGAGGACTTCTGGCAATCTTCATGCGCTCCATTGATTCAAAAACCTTTTCCATCAACTTGACCTACGATGTCCTGCTCATCGTGGTTCTCGGCGGGATCGGAAGCATTACGGGAAGCGTGATCGGCGCCTTCCTGGTGACGGCGGGAAGAGAATGGCTGCGTTTCTTTGACAATCCCCTGATCATCGGCGGGTTTGAAGTCCCCTTATTCCGTTCCGGTTTCCGCATGGTCATCTTCTCCATTTTGCTGATGGCTGTGGTGCTTTTCTATCGCCGGGGGATCATGGGCAGCAACGAATTTTCCTGGGATGGACTGGGGCGCCTCATCCGCCGTCTCTTTTCCGGACGAAAGAAGAAAAATAAAGCACAGAAGGGAGAAAATGCATAATGTCAGCAACAGCAAAAGCGACTGTCAACGTTCTCCGCATGCAGGATGTCACCATGCAGTTCGGCGGCGTTGTGGCGGTAAACGGTTTAAGCCTTGATGTGAACCAGGGCGAGATCGTGGCTCTCATCGGCCCCAACGGCGCGGGAAAAACAACTGCATTCAACTGTGTTACCGGAATCTATGAACCCACCTTCGGACAGGTGGATTTTATGGGGGAGACCATTCTTTCCAATACGCCAAAGGGAAAGATGCAGAAAATGTACTTAGGTGAGGTAAAGCCCAGACCCGTTTCCGTTATCAGAAATACGCCGGATGTGATCACCAAAAAGGGCATTGCCCGGACCTTTCAGAATATCCGCCTGTTCGGCCAGCTGACCGTGTTCGACAACGTGCTCATTGCAAAGCATATGCGGGCAAAGCAGAATGTATTTTCCGCCACGCTCCGTTTAAACGCCAAAGAAGAGGAACGGATGAGGAAAGAGACGTCTGCGCTTCTGGAGGAACAGAACCTGCTGCATTTAAAGGATGAGATCGCTTCCTCCCTTCCTTACGGCCTGCAGAGGCGTCTGGAGATCGCCAGAGCACTTGCGACGGAACCAAAGCTTCTGCTGCTGGATGAACCGGCCGCCGGCATGAATCCCCAGGAGACCCAGGATCTGACGGATTTCATCAAACAGATCCGGGATTCCTACCATCTTACCGTTTTTATGATTGAACACCATATGGATCTGGTCATGCAGATTTCCGACCGCATCTACGTCCTGGATTTCGGCAAGCTGATCGCCCAGGGGACGCCGGATGAAATCCAGAACAATGATCGGGTAATTGAAGCATATCTGGGGGTGAGCGACGATGCTGAAGATTGATAACTTAAGAGTGAATTACGGGGGAATTGAGGCTGTAAAGGGAATATCCTTTGAAGTGCCCGACAAAAGCATTGTGACCCTGATCGGAGCCAACGGAGCCGGAAAAAGTACGGCTCTCCGCTCCATCGTGGGGCTGGTGAGGCCTTCGGCCGGCAGCAGCATCACCCTGGACGGAGAAGAGCTGATCGGCATGGATACGCCGGACATTATTTCCAAGGGAATCGCTCTGGTGCCGGAAGGGCGCCATGTGTTTCCGGATATGACCGTGCTCGAAAACATCCGGATCGGCGCTTATCTGAGAAATGACAGTCTGGAGGAGGATATCAACTGGGTCTACGACCTGTTTCCCAGACTGAAGGAACGGAGCTGGCAGCTTTCCGGCACCCTTTCCGGAGGCGAACAGCAGATGCTGGCGGTTGCCAGGGCCCTTATGAGCCACCCGCGGATCCTGATGATGGATGAACCCTCCCTGGGGCTTGCTCCCCTGATCGTCAAAGATATCTTCAAGATCATCCGGGAGATCAACAAAAAGGGCGTGACCGTTCTGTTAATTGAACAGAACGCGAACATGGCCCTCCATACGGCCGACATCGGCTATGTGCTGGAGACCGGGCGGATCATAATGACCGGGTCAGGGAAAACGCTGCTGGCGGATGAGTCGGTGAAGGCGGCCTACCTCGGGAAGAAAAAGGGGTAACCGCAGAGCTTTCGCAAAATAGTCTTTCCGGAAAATAATACATGAAAAATGCGTCTTGAACTGTAAAAGCGGTTTCAAGACGCATTTTTGTTATGCTTAAAGGGGCTGATGAATCATATCCCGATAGAACTCACAGGCCTCCTTAGCGGTAAATCTTTCGTGTACGATCTTCCGGACCGCCGCACTCATCTCCACAGGGTTTTGGCTCTGGAAGATATTTCTTCCCATATCAACCCCTCTTGCCCCCTGGCTGATGGAGTTGTATGCAAGCTCCAGGGCTTCATTCTCAGGCAGTTTCCTGCCTCCTGCCACCACAATGGGAACGGGGCAGGCAGATACCACTTCTTCGAAGTTCTCACAGTAGTAGGTTTTTATGATATTGGCTCCTAATTCCGCCACAATACGGGTAGCCAGCTTAAAGAACCTGTCTGTGCGCTCCATCTGCTTTCCGACAGCAACAACTCCCATCGTGGGAATGCTGTAGCGTATACCTAAGTTAACCGCTTTTGACAGATTATCAAGACTTGAAAGCTGCCCCTCCCCTCCGATAAAAGTCTGAACCGCCATACAATCCGCATTCATACGGATCACATCCTCTATATCAACGGCAAGGACTTCATGAGACAAGTCCTCGTCGAGCATAGAAGAACCCGAGGTAACACGCAATGCAATGCCTTTCCTTCCTTCTGCCGGCACACAGCTCCTGATCGCTCCTCTTGTCCCCATTAAAACATCGATGTTGGGAAGCAGCTTGGGCACCACCAGATCCAGTCTCTCCAGGCCGGATACAGAACCCATAAAATATCCGTGATCAAATGCGAACATAACCGTATTTCCGCTGTTCTCATCAAAGATATTCGTTAAATGCTTTTTCATTCCCCAATCCAGATGACCGGCTCCCTTTACATAAAAAGGCTTATTGTTCGCAAATGGTTCATCCATATGATAATCATGTTCCACCTTTATTCCATCTAAGTCTGCCATATTCTCTCTCCTTTTGCTTCTATATGATCTTCTGTCATGACTCCCGGCGTTTCAACTGAATTAAAAATCATAGTTGTTCATATTATCCTTATTAAATACGGTGCGCTCCGGAAGGAGAACCACTCCATTGTTTACCTCACCGGTGGCGGCTCCCTCAACCAGACAGTCGTTGGGCATTACTTCCACAGTACCGATTTCCGGAATATCAATCTCATCTCCCACCTTTACCTGATTCCCTGCGGACAGATAGGCGGCAAGATAGCAGCCGATGGCACCCTGTACCTGGCAGTCCCAAAGCCCCCACTGTTCAATCACTCCCGCATTGCAGTAATCCTTAATGGACATGGGGGATGCAAAACCGGTAATGGTTACGTCTTCTTTTGTAAGGCCCTTGTTCTGGGCTGCCTTACACTGGCCTGGAAGAGCCGTGGAGTCATTGCAGATAATCAGGTCAATATCCGGGTTGGCTTCCAGAATAGAAGCGCCGATAGAAACCGCTTTTTCTGCATCCTGTTCGGAATAATAATTATTCGGAGCCACATTCACCCAATTGGGAAAGTTCTCTTGGATATAGGCTTCTCCCGCGACCTGCCAGGAGTTCTGATCCGCTACAGTTGCCTGGGAATAGTGCCAGCAGTATTTCACAGCATCAGCTTTGACATCCTTCCCCCGCTTTGTTAAAGAATCCGCTCCCATATCTACCAGCATTTTCCCCAGCATCTCAGGAGTTCCCTGTGAAACCATTAACGTACGTACCGTATCTGAAACATCGGAATCCCATGTGACCACGGTCAAGCCTGCGTCAGCCGCTTCCTTTAACGCGGAGTCAAGCCCTGTTGCATCTACGGAAGAAACACAAAGGGCATCTGCGCCGCTTGCCACCGCATTATTAATAACCTGAACCTGGTCTGCCACAGCCGCGTTGGCGCTTCCCTGATAGTCAACGGTAATTCCCCAGGTTTTTCCATACTTCTGTGCTCCCGCATTGGCGGATTCAAAAAACGCATTTCCCGTGAGCTTTGGAATAAATGCAACTGTTTTTCCGGAAATATCAGAAGAACCGGTATTGTCTTTGCTCTCTTCCGCTTTTGTTTCTGTTTTCGTTTCCCCTGACGATGGGTTAGATGCCACAGCCGGTTTCCCTGAGCCGCCGCAACCGGTCAGAGATGCCGCCATCAGTCCCGCCAATACAAATGCCATTGCTTTTCTCATAAAAAATCCTCCTTAATATGTATTTGATCGTTTTATATTCATGAGGTTTTCACCTCATGTTACCAGTCACTTCCGTTCTCTTTTCAGAAAATACGTTTTGAGAGCGGGATGATTCAGGACGGCCCGGCCCGTCACCACTGCCAGTAAAAGAAGCCCGGCCGGAATGTCCAGATACTGCTGGCTCACCTTAAAGCACAGGGGAAGCCCGAATCTCAGGGTCCCAATGACTACCGCAGCAAGGGCCGTTCCGGGTACGCTCCCTTTCCCTCCTGTACTTAACGTACCGCCCAGAACCACTGCAGTGATGATGGGAAGAGTCAGGGTAGAGCCAATGTCGCTTTTTGCCGTGCCAAGATAAGAGGTCAGGACGATTCCGGCCACAGCCGCACTGATTCCGGACAGAACATAGGTACTCATAACAATGAGTTTCGTATGAATACCTGAATATTCCGCTGCACTTTGATTTACCCCTACCAGAAACACCTGTCTGCCGTACCTGGTTTTATGGAGAAGAAAATAAGCCAGCACTGCCAGGATAAGAAAAATGATCACCTGACTCGGAATGACGCCAAACAGCTTTACTTTGGAAAGCCTTAAAAAGCTGTCCGGGAAACCGCTGATCCCTTTATAGCTCTCCGTCGCTGATAAATTGGACACCAGAAGAGCAATTCCTGAATATAGAAAACTTCCTCCAAGAGTGACCACCATAGGCTGCACGCCGCAGTATGCGATAAAATAGCCGGACAGAGCGCCGCATAACCCGGCTGCGATCATAGCGATCAGGGAAGCGGCCCAGATATTCACTCCGCCATCCTGCCAGGCAACTCCCAGAATAATGGAAGACAGCCCTACAATGGAACCGGCCTGGATATCGATCCCTCCTGTGATCATGACAAAGGTGACAAACAGTGAAATGATACAAATGGAAATAATGTCGTTCATACTGCCAAACAGCACTCTCGGCATAAGGAACTTGCTGTTTTTTGATGCGAAAACAACGATTTCCAGAATCAAGATCAAAGTGAGCACAAATTCCCATTTTTTCCAGACAAGAGCTTTCATATCTTCTCTCCTCCTTTTTCTGCGGTCCTGGCGGCCAGGATCCTGTGACGGTTTTTCTCTGCCGCCCGGTTCTGTGCCACAGTATTAATTACAACGATGGTCAGCAGCATGACACCTGTGATCGTATTGTCATAATCGGAAGAAAATCCAAGAAAGACAAGAATTCTGCTGATGGAGGACATGATGACCGCACCGATGGATGCGCCGGCCAGGCTTCCTATCCCTCCGTTTAAACTTAAACCTCCAAGAACGCAGGCAGCGATTGCCTTCATCTCATATCCGCTTCCTGCCGTAGGCGTGATAAAGCCAATGCGGGACGCATAAACCATGCCTGCGGCGGAAGCAAACACTCCGCACAGGACATAGGCAGCAATCTTTGTTTTATCTGCCGGAATTCCCACCAGGGTCGCACCGGCCGCATGATCTCCGACTGCGATAAAATATTTTCCCTTTTTCGTTTTCGTCAAAATAAGATGGGCAATCAAAACCACAAGAACTGCCAGCGCATAAAAAACAGTTAAGTTTCCCATCAGGATGCGGTTTGACATTCTGGTAAAGTCCGCCGGAAGGTTCTCAACCCAGGCGCCTTTTGTGTATACATAAATCAGTCCCCGTACAACACCGTTAACGCCCAGAGTGAAAATCAGGGAGGGAATGTGAAATATTGCCACGCCGATTCCATTGACCAGTCCGGTGAGAATACCGATAGCAAAAGCGGCTGCCGCAGCCGTTACCATCCCATATCCATCTCTTAAGAAAGCGGCTCCCACGGCTGCCGACAAGCCGAGCACCGCCCCAATGGAAACATCGATTTCTCCCGTCAGGATCACAAATGCAATTCCCGCCGACAGAAGGGTAAATACAACGCTGTCATTAAAACAGTTCCATATGGCTGCCGGCTGCCAGAAACTCCTGTTCACCAGGCCCACCAGAAAAATTAGCCCTGCCAGAAACAGAAAACTATTCAACTCACGGATTTTTCCCATCTTCTTCATGCTTCCACCTGCCCTCCTTCTGTCACGCCAAAAGATGCCGCCATAAGACTTGCCTGGGTGATCTCATGTCTGCTTAATTCTCCTTTAAGCCGTCCCTGAAAGACCACAACTGCCCTGTCTGAAAGCTCTACAATCTCTTCCATATCAGAAGAAATCAGCATAACCGCCACTCCCTGCTTTTTCAGTTCATGGATAATCGCATACACATCGCCTCGCGCAGCCGCATCAATCCCACGTGTCGGCTCGTCCAGTATCACCAGCTTTGGGTCGGTAGACAGAGACCGGCCGATTACGATTTTCTGCTGATTGCCTCCGGAAAGGCTTCCCGCAATCTGATCCTGCCCCATGATCCTGATGCGGAAATCCTCCACATATTTCCGGGTAATAAACTGCTCCGCCTTCCTGTTTAAAAATATCCGCCCAAGGGATTTTCCCGGAACCAATGCAGAGGTGGTATTCGCCGCAACATCGCTGATTCCAAACAGGCCGTTTAAGCGGCGGTCCTCCGGTACATAATTGATGCCTGCTTTTAAAACCTCTATGGTAGAAAGGCCTGTCACATCTTTTCCATCCAGAAAAGCCTTCCCTCCAAGAACCTTATCTTTTCCGAAAATCGTGACTGCGAGTTCGGTGCGCCCGGCTCCCACAACTCCTGCAACCCCAAGAATCTCTCCCGGATAAATCTTTAAATCTATGTCCCGGAATCCGTAACCGGAGTAGTCTTTCAGCTCAAATACCGGCATCAGTGCATCGTAATCCAGATCACAGGATTTTTTTTCCTCTGCACTCTGCCGCCCCTCCATATTGGGAGGAAGCAGCCCCTTAACCATCATCTCCCTGGTAAAGTCCGAAGTCTTTCCCTTTAAAGTAATCACGCCGTCCCTCATAATTGCCACATGCGTGGCGATCTGGAATACCTCAGCCAGACGGTGGGTAATATAGATGATCCCAATGCCCTTCTTCTTTAAATCCTCCACAATCCGGAAAAGGCTTTCTACCTCATCAAAGGTCAGGGCACTGGTAGGTTCATCTAAAATCAGAAGCTTTGCCTGCCTTAAAAGCCCTCTTAAAAGCTCCACCAGCTGCTGTTCTGCTATAGAAAGGCTCATGGCTTTTCTGTCCCCATCCAGATGCCAGCCGATCTCATCCATGATGTGCCCCAGACGTTTCCGAAGAACGGCCGTATTTTCATTAAAACCGATCAGGATATTCTCCTCAACAGTCATATTGGGAAACAGCATGGGTTCCTGGGGAACCATATAAATCCCTTTGGAAAGAGCAACAGAAGGTTTGGATACCGAAAGCATTTCCCCTGCAACTGTTACATTTCCGGCATCCGGTTGGTAAATACCCATTATGATTTTCATCAAGGTGCTTTTTCCAGCTCCGTTTCCCCCGATCAGGGCAAGTACTTCTCCCTCTCCTACGCTTAAATCGATGCCTTTTAAAACAGCATTGGATCCAAATGATTTGACAATACCGCTGACAGAAAACAGTGTCTGTTCTGATCGGGCTGCTTCTGATTGTTTCATATTTCCTCCCACCCACCAAACTCGATATATTTGTTTTAATCACAAACTTTTGTTCATGCCCATATCATACATGACTCAATTCGTGTTGTCAATAGCTTTTTCAGAAATACATAGTGTTTTTGAATGAATTCAAACGTTAAATCACGCATTATTTGTCATATTTTACACATTGGTTTCCTGGTTTCATTTTTTCATCCGGCACTATTGACATATGAAGTTTCATTTGTTATACTAGAGAAAATTCAAAACATTTTATCCAATTCAAAACATTTGTTTAGGATGACGAAGAACAGGAGACCTAAAAATGAATTACGAAGATTCCCTCATTATTAAAACAGCATGGTATTATTATATAGAAAACATGACCCAGCAAAAGATTTCTGAAAAACTTGGAATATCCCGCATGAAAGTGATCAAGCTTCTGGAGAAAGCCAGGCAGGATGGAGTGATCCAGTTTCAGATTTCCCAGGAACGGAGCCGGCATTTAAAAGTTGAACAGGAATTAATAAAAAGATGGAATTTAAAAGATGCATTTGTAGTTCCCTCTGCACCAGATATTTCCTCCCTTAACGATACCGTTGCCAAAGCAGCCGCCATGTACATCAATGACCGGATTACAGAAAACACATACATCAATATAGGATACGGGGATACGATTGGCCGGGTCATCAATCATCTGGCCACCATTACGGAAGCGCCTCTGTCTGCCGTATCATTAACAGGAGGAGTCAGCTATTATCTTCCCAATACATTTTCCAGCAAATTTAATGCAAAACTGTTTCTGTATCCTGCACCCCTGGTTGTTTCTACCAAGGAACTTTGCAGCGCCATGCAGAAGGAACCTTCCATGCAGGAAATCTCCCGTATGGTAAATCTGGCTTCCATGACTGTCGTAGGCATCGGAGGGATCAGAGAAGATGCAACCATAATCAAGAATGGAATTTTCACAAAAAATGACTTTCTCTATTTGTCCATGCAGGGAGCCGTAGGTGATATCTTAAGCCATTTCATCGATCAGGACGGAAATCCCATTGATACCGATATTGAAGACCGGCTGTTAAGCACATCTCTTGTTACCCTGCGGACCCTGCCCAATGTCATTGGGGTCGCCGCAGGGGACAGCAAATCAAAAGCCATACGCGCTTCTTTAAAGGGAGGCTATTTAAATGTGCTGATCACAGATGAACAAACCGCATTAAACCTGATGGAAGAAGATCCCGACTCACCCATATGAAAACAGAATGGAGGAATGGATATGTCATCAAATTACCTTTTAGCCATTGACGCAGGCACCGGCAGCATCCGTGCCGTACTTTTTGACAGCAAGGGCAATCAGATCTCCTGTATTCAAGAGGAATGGGAACACAGGGAAGATCCTAAGTATCCGGGGAGTATGGATTTTGACTGGGTACATAACTGGGAGCTTGCTGCCTCCTGTATCCGCAGGGTCTTATGCTCAGGCGCCGTCGATCCTTATGAGATAGCCGCAATCTCCACCACCTGCATGAGAGAAGGTATCGTTCTTTATGACGAGGAAGGAAAAGAAATCTGGGCCTGTGCCAATGTGGATGCCCGGAGCAGCGAGGAGGTAGAACAACTGATCCGCAGAGATCCGGAGCTTGAACGCCTCCTCTATCAGGAAACAGGACAGTCTTATGCCCTGGATGCCCTTCCCAGGCTTCTCTGGGTGAAAAATAAAATGCCTGATATTTATAAACGGATCGCATACATTGGAATGTTCAATGACTGGCTCACGTTTAAGCTGACCGGTCTTCTGGCCGCAGAGCCAAGCAACGGATCAACCACGGGATTGTTTGATTTAAAGACCCGCTGCTGGAATCCGGAGATTGCCGGACGGTGCGGGCTCCGGACAGATATTTTTTCTCTTGTAAAAGAATGTGGGACCGTAATCGGTAAAACCACTTCCTGCTGTAAAGACCAGACAGGGCTGCCGGAAGGAACTCCTGTCGTCGTTGGCGGAGGAGACGCCCAACTTGGCAGTATCGGCGTAGGTGTGGTACACGCCGGGGAAGCCGCGGTATTCGGAGGCAGCTTCTGGCAGTACGAATACAACACCGACAAACCGGACACAGATCCGGACTGCCGTGTCCGTGTAAACTGTCATGCCTTACCAGGCATCTGGCAATTTGAGGCCCTCGCCTTTCAGCCCGGCCTTGTCATGCGGTGGTATCGGGACAGCTTCTGCCATGCAGAAAAAAAGCTGGCAGGGGAAACAGGCAGGAGCATCTATGATTTGATGAATGAGGAAGCAGAGAAAATACCGGCAGGGTGCTATGGAATGATGTGTACTTTTTCCGACGTGATGAACTTCATTAACTGGAAACACGCTGCACCGACTTTCTCCAACTTCGGCCTTGATCCCGGGAAATATAACCACTATACCTTTTACCGGGCGATATTAGAGAATGCGGCTTTGGTCACAAAAGGACATTTAAATCTGGTCCGGGATGCCATCGGCCATCTTCCGGGAGAAATCACTTTTGCAGGAGGAGCTGCCAACAGTTCCCTCTGGGCTCAGATCCTGTCTGATGTTCTGGGGATTCCTGTAAAGGTTCCTAAGGTAAAGGAAGCCACAGCGCTGGGCGCCGCGATTCTGGCCGGATATGGAATAGGCATGTATCACGATATTGCTGAAACTGCAAAAGAGCTGGTAACCATAGAGAAGCAGTTTATGCCGAATATGGAAAATCACAGGATTTATAGTGAGATCTATGGAAAATGGAGAGAATTTTATCAGGCTCAGCTGATTCTCTGCGACCGTAATATCACTAAAAATATGTGGATCGCGCCCGGTTTATGAGTGACTGAAAAAGGAGAAAAGAATATGTTCATCATCAATGAATCAGAAAAAGAATTCCGCTTTGGGGACAGCGGCCCAAAATATTTAATGAAAGGTCCCCGCATGAATTTTGCAGTTGTGCAGTTCAAGCCTGGTGAGGACTTCACCGCTCACTATCATAACGTGATGGAGGAAGATTTCTTCATCCTGGAGGGAGAAGTCAATATTGTAGTAGACGGAGCCGTCCACCATTTAAAGCAGGGGGACTTCATCCACATCGAGCCTTCCGAGGTTCATTACCTCTTCAATCCCTACCAGAACAATGTAAAGATGATATCCACGCTGGCGCCGTTTACGGAAGTGGATAAGGTAGAAGTAAAAGACTATACGTTTTAGTTATGTTATTGCAATGCTTTTAATGTCAGCTCCGGAAACAGCAGGAAACAAAAACGGGCCGTGTACGAACTGCTTCGCACATCGGCCCGCGGGCGGTTTTCTGTTTTTCTGCAATGGTTCCGGTCACGGTATCACCCGCCGTATGGTGACCGGCTGTCTGTAATTCCAGGAGGATATTTTGATCCCGCTGCGGCGGTTTGCCGCATGGACGATCTTACCCTGTCCGATATACATGGCCACATGGTCGATCTGCCTGCCGCTTGCATAAAACAGCAGATCTCCCGGCTCCATGGTGGAAGCCGGTATGGACTGTCCTTCTGCGGCCTGCTGCCTGGAGGTGCGGTTTAAATGGACTCCGGCGGCATTCTCCATTACATACTGGATGAAACCAGAGCAGTCTGCCCCGGTATTGGGATTGGTACCCCCCCACCGGTATGGTTTTCCCACAAACTTAACCGCATAGCTGACAACCCGGCTGCGGAGGTCACTGTTTTTCTCCGCCTCGGGTATGGTATAAGCGATGGTAGCATTCCCCGGCACATAGGCATAGGCCGGCTGACCCTTGTATTCGATTTTTGCCCACCCGGACTTAAGGGAAAGGAAACCATAGGTTTCTCCCTCATGAATTCTGCCCAGGATCTCAGAATCTGTATTCTGTTGGCTGCGGACCCGAAGAGTCGTGGTGTCTACCCGGAGCATCAGCTTCATATCATAATAAGCGATCGCCCTGGCCTCCTGTCCAGTGGCAAGGTATTGTCCGTACACATATCCCGTTACCTGCCCTGACTTTATTTTATACCAGCCATTTTCTTCCGCCAGCACACTGCTGCCGGCATGGCTCCCTAATTTCCCTACGATTTCCGCGTCATTCATTGGTTCTTTCCTGATGTTTAAGGAATCCTCCACAACTGCCACTCCAAGATTTGTAAAAATGGAGTTAAAGGTTCCATACCTCACTTTTTCCTGCGTAAGACCGGCCGACACTTCAGCTGACTCCCGTTTCCTGGATTCCTGGTACCGGTCCATGTAAACCTCAATGCCTGCCACAGGCGATCCGGTCTTTAAGTCAGTCTCTGATCTTGCGGCCTGTACATCTGCTGTTCCTATCCACACGGCGCCGCCGCATGCAATAGCAAAGCCCAGTACCTTCCATGCTTTGTCAGTCATATGCACTTTCCTTCGCAAGTTTTTAATTGTGAACCAGGCGCCCGTCCGTTTTTCCTTTTACATCCTGATGATCTGCTGATCCGACAGGGCCTTTAAATACCGCATCCCGTATTCCCTGTCCCTGCTTATCTGCGCCTTTAATTGCTCCAGCCCTTCAAATCTCCGTTCCGGACGGATGAAGTGCAGAAGCTGTACTTCTATAGTCTTTCCATAAATATCCTGGTTTATACCAAAAATATATGTTTCCGCTCCCACAGGAGAATGGCCCTTTATGGTAGGCTTTCTGCCGATATTGGTAATGCCTCCGTAATAGGCGCCATCCACGAACACCTTGGATACATACACGCCGAACAGGGGAAGATGCTTCTCCGGCGGAGGCAGGATATTCGCCGTGGGGAATCCCAGGACAGCTCCTCCCATATGATTGCCGTGGACCACAGTCCCATGTATGGCGTAGGGCTCTCCCAAAAGCTCATTGGCCTTTTCCATGTTGCCCGCATCCAGCTGCTCTCTGATATAAGTACTGCTGATATCGCGGTGATCATCCCGCTCCTTTGGGATGATGATCAGCTCATACCCGTACCGGTCCTTCCACCGGCTGAGGCTGTCCGCATTTCCCGCCCCGCGGTAGCCGAAGGTACAGTCCGTTCCCACTACGATGGTCCTGGCGTTCATCTGTCCGGCCAGAACATTCTTCACAAATTCTTCCGGCTCCATGCGGGCGGTTTCCTCTGTGAAAGGATATTCCACCAGATAATCGATACCGGCTTTTTCCAGATTGTTTTTCCGTTCCAGATTGGTGGTAATGACCTTCTGGGAATCTCCCGCCACAAACGAGTTAGGGGACATGTCAAAGGTAAAGACCGCGATCTGATACCCCTTCTCCTCCTTCACCCTGGCCATCCGCTTTAACAGCTTCTGATGGCCTCTGTGGCGCCCGTCAAACTTTCCCAGTGTCACCACCGCAGGCTCCTGGATCTGAAATTCCCTGGTTCCGGTTATATATTTCATTCTCATTTTCCTCCCAGAAATACCTTTTGGGGCTTAAGAAGATTCTTCTCCCTGTCAGGCACGTAAACTCCGATAAACTGTTTCCGGCTGTCATAGACCCTCACCGGGCCGTCTTCCGGACGGCAGCAGCCGTCAGCCTGATTCCTGTAAAAGGGGTTTCCGTTGTGCACCAGCTTATCAAAGTCCGGTTTCATGACAAGCGCCGGGTAATCGGAAAACACCTTGTCCACAGCAAGGATATGGTCTTCTAAGCCGCCCTCATCCCGGAGCTCCTCTATCCGGGAAAGAGTCAGGCTGTCCTTTAAGCAAAAGCCTGAAACCCGGGTGCGGATGAGAGATTCCATACAGCCCCCGCAGCCCAGCTTCCGGCCGATATCATAGCAGAGGGTCCGGATATAGGTTCCCTTGGAACAGGTCACCGTCATGGCGACCCTGGGAAGGCTGATCCGTTCCACCCGGATTTCCAGAATCTCAACCGGCCTTGGCTTCCGTTCCACTTCTTTTCCCGCCCTGGCCAGCTCATAGAGCTTTTTCCCGTCTACCTTTAAAGCGGAGTACATGGGCGGTATCTGATCATAATGGCCCAGAAAGCCAAGTACCGCTTCTCTTACCTTCTCTTCGTCTGCCTTTACCGGATATTCTGCCAAAACTTTACCGGTCGTGTCCTGGGTATCGGTTTCCCTTCCCAGAAGCAGGACCGCCTCATAGGTTTTCGACTTGTCCGCCAGCATGTCACACAGTTTTGTGGCTTTCCCCAGGCATACCGGCAGCACTCCCTCAGCCATAGGATCCAGGGTACCCGTATGCCCTATCTTTTTCTGCTTTAAAATACCTCTCATTTTCGCCACGACGTCATGAGAGGTAAATCCTTTTTCTTTATAAACGTTGATGATGCCGTCCGCCATAGCCCATATCTCCTAATTAAGCTGTTTTACTATCTGATCCGACAGGTTGTTGATCACGTCATGGACACTTCCCGTCATGGTACAGCCGGCAGCCTTTTTATGTCCGCCGCCGCCGAAATAAACGGCGATCCTGCTCACGTCCAGATTGGTGGTGGAGCGCAGGCTCACCTTATACTCCCTGCAGGAGGTCTCATACATGAATATGGCACATTCCACGTTTTCCGTGATCCGAAGCTGGTCAATGATCCCATCCATATCTCCGCCTGTGACGCCGTAAAAATCCATATCCTTTTTGCCTATGGCGCTGAAAATGCACTTACCGTCATGAAAGGTTATGCTTTCCAGAAGAGCCCTGCCCAGGATCTGGTTCTGAATATAGGTTTTCCGGTAAAAGCTGTCATCGATGATCCTGGAAAAATCGATTCCCTTTTCCATCATCTTCCCGGCGATCTCCATGGTCCTGGCCGAGGTGCAGTCGTATTTGAACACGCCGGTATCGTGAATGATCCCCGTATAAATACACTCTGCCACCTCTTTGCTGATCCTGCTTTCATCCAGGAGCCCGTAAAGCACCTCACAGGTGGAGCTGGCCTTAGCCTGCACAATGTTTTCTCCGGCGTACTTTAAGTTGGTGATGTGATGGTCTACGCAGAGGCTCTTCCCGGCTGCTTTCAGATATTTTACGGCCTCTCCGAACCGCAGGGTGTCGCTGCTGTCCAGACAAATGCAGAGATCATATCTCTTATCTTCTGAAAAATCGCTGACTATGCGGTCAAAGTTCTTAAGATAACCGAATTTCAGGGACGGGGGCTCTAAGTAGACCACGGCTTCTATTTCCGGGTGCTGCTCTTCCAGATAGTTACAGACCGCCAGACAGGAACCCACACAGTCCCCATCCGGGCGGACGTGGCCCAGAATGGCCACTGTTTTCACATCTTTAAGCATTGTATCAAGGAAACTCACAAGGGCACCTCCTTAATCTTTGATGTCTTTTGTTACCTCATCGATGAGTTTGGACATATTCACTCCATATTCGATGGACTGGTCCAGAATAAATTTGATCTCCGGTGTATTGCGCAGGTTCACTCTTCGCGCCAGTTCACGGCGAATGTAGCCCTCCGCGCTTTTTAATCCTTCAATGGTTGCTTTTCCGGCTTCCTCATCCCCAAGAACGCTGATGTATGCCTTGCAGAATTTTAAATCCGGGGTCACCTGGGCGGAAACTACGGTGGTCATGGGATGGATTCTGGGATCCTTGATCTCCAGACGGATGATCTCGCTTAACTCCCTCTGGACCTCCATATTGATTCTTGTATTCTTTATACTGTTTTTACGCATGTTATTCCTTTCGCCTTATCTGTATTCTCAAAAAGACCAGCCCGCAGTTACGGGCTCATCTTCTCAAATTTCCGGCGGCAGGCTCCTAGCGCGGAACCTCCACCATGGCAAATGCTTCAATCATATCGTCTTCCTGGATATCATTAAACTTTTCAAATACAAGACCGCATTCGTAGCCGGTTGCAACTTCCTTTACATCATCCTTGAATCTCTTTAAGGAGGCTAACGGCCCCTCATAGATCTTTTCACCGTTACGCGTGATGCGGACGCTGCAGCCTCTCTGGAATTTCCCATCCATAACATAGGAACCTGCAATGGTGCCTACGCCGGAAGCCTTGAATATCTGACGCACAGTGGCGTGGCCGATGATCTGCTCTTCAAATATGGGATCAAGCATGCCCTTCATGGCAGCTTCCACATCCTCGATGGCCTGATAGATCACCTTGTAAAGTCTCATATCCACTTTTTCCCTGTCAGCGATGGATTTGGCCGTCACATCCGGCCTTACGTTAAAGCCGATGATGATGGCATTGGATGCGGATGCCAGGGAAACATCGGATTCATTGATGGCGCCTACGCCTCCATGAATCACCTTCACTATGACCTCCTCATTGGACAGCTTCACAAGACTCTGTTTTACCGCTTCCACGGAACCCTGTACATCCGCTTTCACGATGATCGGGAGCTCCTTGATGTTGCCGGCCTTGATCTGGCTGAATAAGTCATCCAGTGACAGTTTCGCTTTCGTATCTTCCAGCAATTTATTCTTTCCTTCGGAAATAAATGTCTCGGCAAAGCTTCTCGCTTCTTTTTCATGCTCTGTGCCAACCAGCACTTCGCCTGCGTTCGGTACATCATTGAGGCCTAATATCTCAACCGGAGTGGATGGACCGGCCTCTTTTACCCTTCGGCCCTTATCATCCATCATGGCACGGACCTTTCCGTAACAGGAGCCTGCGGCAACCGTATCTCCCACGTGAAGGGTTCCCTTCTGTACCAGTACGGTGGCAACCGGACCTTTGCCCTTATCGAGCTCCGCCTCAATGATCAGCCCTCTGGCCCGGCGGTTCGGATTGGCCTTTAATTCCTTCACCTCTGAGGTGAGAAGGATCATTTCCAGAAGCTCCTTGATGCCTTCCTTCGTGTGTGCGGAAACCGGTACAAAGACGGTGCTTCCGCCCCAATCCTCGGGGATCAGCTCGTATTCGGACAATTCCTGCTTCACACGGTCAATGTTGGCGCTTGGTTTATCAATTTTATTGATGGCAACTATGATTTCCACGCCCGCTGCCTTGGCATGGTTGATCGCCTCAATGGTCTGAGGCATCACTCCGTCATCGGCTGCCACCACCAGAATGGCGATATCCGTGGACTGGGCGCCTCTCATACGCATGGCAGTGAATGCCTCATGTCCCGGAGTATCCAGGAATGTGATCTTCTGTCCGCTGATTTCCACCGTATAAGCGCCAATGTGCTGTGTGATTCCCCCCGCTTCTCTGGAGGTCACATTGGTCTGCCGGATGGCATCGAGAAGGGAAGTTTTCCCATGGTCAACGTGACCCATAACGCAGACTACCGGCGGTCTGGAAACCTTATCCGCTTCGTTCTCGTCGGCTTCCTTAAGAAGCTCTTCGATCACATCCACCTTTATTTCCTTCTCACAGAGAACATTATATTCCATGGCAATCTCTTCTGCCTGGTCGAAATCGATCTCCGTATTGAGCGTAACGATCTTTCCCTGTAAAAACAGCTTCTTGACAATGGCGGAGGGCTGAAGCTTCATCTTTTCAGCCAGTTCCTTGATGGTCAGTACATCGGGAAGCGTTATGGTCTTGACCTCTTCCACCTTGGGTTCGGAGTGGACCGGAGGCTGGATCGTCCCCTTAAACGCCTTTCCTCCCTTAGCCGCTGTTCTGCCCTTGTTCTCATCGTCTTTATCTCTCTTGTCAAATTTATCATTCTTGTAATTGTTCTTTGTCGCTCTGTTGCTGGTCGGCTTTGCCTGGATGGGTGTATCAAAGGATCCAGTCTTGGCGCCGCTGTCTCTGCCCGTGCGTCCGCCCTGGCCCTGAGGTCTTCCATCCCGGTTGCCCTGATAGCCTCCCTGGCCCTGAGGTCTTCCGTCTCTGTTTCCCTGGTAACCTCCCTGGCCCTGGGGTCTGTTTCCCTGATAGCCTCCCTGGCCCGGGGGTCTGTTTCCCTGATAACCTCCCTGGCCCTGGGGTCTTCCGTCTCTGTTTCCCTGATAGCCTCCCTGGCCCTGGGGTCTTCCGTCACGGTTTCCCTGATAGCCTCCCTGGCCCTGGGGTCTTCCGTCACGGTTTCCCTGATAGCCTCCCTGGCCCTGGGGTCTTC
>JBCLPO010000010.1:0-63303 GCA_041223105.1 Lachnospiraceae bacterium 54-53 | reverse complement strand
CCTCCCTGGCCCTGGGGTCTTCCGTCACGGTTTCCCTGATAGCCTCCCTGGCCCTGAGGTCTTCCGTCTCTGTTTCCCTGATAACCTCCCTGGCCCTGGGGTCTTCCGTCTCTGTTTCCCTGATAGCCTCCCTGGCCCTGGGATCTTCCGTCACGGTTTCCCTGATACTGCTCTTTTACAGGATCCGTAGCTGCCTGCAGAGACTGTTCGGCCACCTGCTGGTTTCTGTTATCGCTGTCTCTGAAACCGGCGCCCTGAGGCGGCCTTCCGTCTCTTCCCCGCTGGCCCTGAGGAGGTCTTGAACCGTTCCGGTCCTGGGAATGCTGACCCTGAGGTTTCATCTGCGCATTCTGTGCGTTCTGCGGTCTGAATACCGCCGCAATCTTTTTCTTCGGCGCATCTGATTCATCTCCGGCCGGCGCAGCGGCGCGGGCCTCTGAGGCTCCCCTGCCATGACCGCTCATTTCCTTTCTCACGACCGTTGCCTGTTCATCCGTAATATTGGATGAGCTTTTTAAATTTATATTATGCTTTTCAAGGATATCCAGTATTTCCTTACTACTGTCTTTCCCCAGTTCTTTTGCCAAATCATATACTCTCATGCTTTCCTCCATTCTGTGCACGCTCTGCAGCACCTACCGGCAGATGTGAAGATTCCTCACACCCGCTGCCGACCTTTGTATTCATTAGTTTCACGACTGCCTTTGCAAACCCGTCATCCACGAAGGCAAGAGACGCCCTCATCTCCTTCCCCATAGCGCGGCCCAGTTCATCTTTTTCTGCGAAGAAGCAGATGGGAACCTTATAGTAAGTACACATATTGGTAAACATCTTTCTGGTGTTTTCCGAGGCTTCCTCAGAAACGATCACCAACGATGCTTTCCCTGTTTTAACGGACTTTTCTGTCATATATTCTCCGCTTACAGTCTTTCCGGCTTTTGTGGCCAGACCAATCAGACCAAGAATCTTCTGTCTGTCATCCAAACTGTTCCATCTCCTTTTCCAATGCTTCGTAAACTTCTTTCGGGATCGTCATCTTGAAGGAGCGCTCAAGTCCCTTGCTCTTTACTGCCTTCCGGAAACATTCCATAGAAGGGCAGAGGTAAGCCCCGCGTCCGTTTTTCCTTCCGGTCGCGTCAAGAATGATATCCCCTTCCGAGGTCTTCAACACACGAATCATCTCTTTCTTATTCTTCATCTCACCACAGCCGATACACTGTCTGAGCGGTATTTTTTTTGTACTCACCTTTCCATCACTTCCTGCTCTCTTTATTCCTGGTAATCACCTTCCAGGCCTTCATCCTGGTAGTCGTTCCTATACTCTTCCGGATAGTCCGGTCTTTCGCTGCTGCTGCCATCCTGGTAGTCATTTACGTATCCCTCATATCCGGCATTTCCATCCTGATAATCAAGCCCCAGTTCTTCAAACAGTCCCAGTTCCCTTGCCTGTGTCTCGCTCTTAATGTCGATTTTATAGCCGGTAAGCCTTGCCGCAAGTCTTGCATTCTGGCCTTCCTTTCCGATTGCCAGTGATAACTGGTAATCCGGAACAATGACCTGTGCCTCTTTTGACTCCTCATCGGCCACAACACAGATGACCTTTGCAGGACTCAAAGCATTCTCAATTAAGTAAGCCGGGTTATCATCCCAGTTTATGATGTCGATTTTCTCCCCTCTTAACTCATTGACAATGGCATTCACCCTGGCTCCGTTTAAACCAACGCACGCGCCCACAGGATCCACATTGGAATCATTGGATTTCACTGCGATCTTTGTTCTGGATCCGGCCTCTCTCGCAATGGCCTTGATTTCCACCGTTCCGTCCTTTACCTCCGCAACCTCGGATTCAAACAGGCGCTTTATAAGGTCCGGGTGGGTTCTCGAAACGGAGATCCTGGGTCCCTTCGGGGTATCCTTTACCTCCAGAACAAAAACCTTGATCCTCTCCGTGGGCTTGAAGACTTCACCTTTCACCATTTCGGTCTCATTGAGAATGGCATCCACCTTTCCCAGATTGATGCTCACATTCCTGCCTAAATACCTCTGCACAATGCCTGTGACCACTTCTCTCTCCTGACAGTACCAGTCATTGAAAAGAGATTTTCTGCCTTCCTCCCGGATCTTCTGCAGAATCACGTTCTTTGCATTCTGGGTTGCAATTCTTCCGAACTTTTTGGAGTCTATGGGACTATGGATAACATCTCCGATTTCATATTTGGGATCCGTCATCTTCGCCTCTGCCAGACTGATCTGAAGCAGGGGGTCTTCAACTGTTTCAACCACTTCTTTTTCCGCAAATACATTGAAATCACAGGTATCACGATTTATGCTGACCTTGATATTGTCGGCTTTCCCGAAGTGGTTCTTGCACGCCGTAAGAAGAGAATTTTCAATTGCCTCAAGCAGGGTTTCCTTGCTTATATTGTTCTCCTTTTCCAGAATATTCAGTGCTTCTAACAGTTCCTTATTCATTTTTTTATCCTCCTAATATTTCTTACTGTTTAGAAATCAAATGCCAGCCGGATCAATGCGATTTCCGGACGGTTCAATACAAGCTCGGTTCCATCTTCCTGGATAATGGTCACGGTTTCCCTGTCATAGGCGTTAAGTGTTCCGGTAAAATCCTTCTGTCTGTTCAGAGGCTTATATAGTTTAATATCCACATCTTTTCCAATGCTTCTATCAAAATCTTTTTCCTTTTTAAGAGGTCTTCCAAGTCCCGGTGAGCTGACCTCAAGAATGTAGCTGTCCGCAATAAAGTCCTTCTCATCCAGCCAGTCTCCCAGCTTCCGGCTTATGGTCTCACAGTCATCCACCGTGATTCCGCCTTCTTTATCTATATAAGCCCTCAGATACCAGCTTCCGGCTTCTTTTACATACTCTACGTCAACCAGTTCAAAATTATTTTCTTCCACAAGGGGCATCAGAAAGCGCTCCGTTTTTGCCTCGTACTCTTCTCTTCTTGTCATCTTCCTCCCACCTTTCCAAACAAACGGAAAGAGTGGACTTTCGCCCACTCTTTATTAGTCAAACTATCATGTTATCTTAAATAGTATAGCACTGTTTTCCCTCCATTGCAAGGGTTTTTTCTTATTTTTACAGTAAATTCCGAAGAAGCGGATCCCAGGGGCCTTCACACTCCTTTTTTTTGTACATATTATAACACTATATCAGATGAAATCTGTCATATAAAAGGAGGACCCATGAAACCAAAACTGGAAGTTCACGGGGTCAGCTACTCCTATCATTCCCTGGAGGGAGAGACTCTGGCCCTTTCCGATATATCTTTTACTGCAGATAACGGGGAATTCCTTGCAATTGTCGGGCCATCCGGCTGTGGGAAATCAACCTTGTTATCCCTTCTTAGCGGTTTGCTAATACCTGACGAAGGAGAAATCTTCATCGACGGTGTTCCCCGGCAGGAATCTGGTGTCAATATCGGTTACATGCTGCAGCGGGACCACCTTTTTGAATGGCGTACCATCATGGGAAATGCCGAGCTGGGACTGGAAATTCAGAAGAAAAGAAATAACAGCACCAGAGAAAAGCTGCATCAGATGCTTCATACTTACGGCCTTGGAAGCTTTGAAAACGCCAGGCCGTCCGAATTGTCCGGAGGCATGCGGCAGCGTGCCGCACTGGTCCGCACCCTGGCCCTGGAACCGGACCTTCTTTTATTAGACGAACCATTTTCCGCTCTGGATTATCAAACCAGACTTTCCGTATGCGACGACATCAGCTCCATCATAGAGAGCACTCATAAAACGGCCATTCTCATCACCCATGACCTTTCGGAAGCCATCAGCGTGGCCGACAGAGTCATCGTACTGACAAGCAGGCCCGGCAGAATAAAAGCCATGATACCGGTCTCTTTTGGTGAGGGCTATACCCGTCCTCTGGCGCGGCGGAACATGCCGGAGTTTTCCGTCTACTTTAATCAGGTATGGAAGGAGCTGCAGAATCATGATTGAGACCCATCCCACCCTGGCCCAGCAGGAATTTATTGAAAAGGAAAAGCTGCACCGCCGCAATGTCCGTGTCTGCCGCTTTATGCTTCTGGTACTGCTTCTTTCCCTTTGGGAATTGTGTGCGAGACTGGGCATCATCAACGACTTCATATTCAGTTCCCCTTCCCGCGTGACCGCCTGTTTCCTTGATATGGTGAAAGACGGAAGCATTTTTCTTCATATCGGGGTGACCGTAATGGAAACGCTGGTAAGCTTTGCACTGGTCATCAGCTCCGGCCTGCTCATCGCCATCCTTTTATGGTCCAGCCGAAGCGTGACGGAAGTGCTGGAGCCCTATCTGGTCATGTTAAACAGCCTTCCCAAATCCGCCCTTGCCCCCATTTTAATCGTATGGCTGGGCAACAACATGAAAACCATTATCGTAGCGTCCATTTCCGTAGCCGTCTTTGGCTGCATTATGACGCTTCATACCGGCTTCACACAGACGGATCCGGATAAGATCAAACTGATCTATTCTCTGGGAGGGACAAAAAAGGATGTGCTTTTAAAGGTGCTGCTTCCCAGCTCCGTACCGCTTATCATCAGCAATATGAAGGTGAATATCGGCCTTTGCCTGGTCGGTGTCATCATCGGGGAATTCCTGGCCGCAAACAAGGGACTGGGGTACCTGATCATATACGGCAGTCAGGTCTTTAAGATGGATCTGGTGGTGATGAGCATTGTGATCCTCTGCATTGTATCGGCGGTCTTATATCAGGGCATTGCTTTGCTGGAAAAGAGGATAAAATAAACAGGGTAAAGCGCCATGGCCCGAACAGAGGACATGGCGCTTCATTTGCTTTCCGGTTGAATACACCGGATTTCTTTACGGCTTTCCGGCAATATCCCTGCTGACACCATCATCCCTGATCCCTCATGATCTTTGAAGAACGTGCTTCAATACCCAGGCCCTCCCCTCTGGTCATTGGTTTTCGTTACAAAATCCGCTGCATTTTTCACCTTTGCCGGAGCATTTCCCATGGCTACACCAATTCCGGATATTACATAAGGAACTCCCAGACCCAGAATCCCTTCAGGAATCCAGCCATAAATTCTTCCCGAGGCAGGTACCACCAGACGGATCCTTGCACCCCAAGCTCTATCTGACATATGCCTTTATCAAACCGATCCTTTCATTCTCCTTTAACGGCCTCACCCGGTATGGGCCCACGCTGGCCGGCACAATGAATGTCTCCGCATAATGTACCTCATACGGCTCAAAATCTCCCGACGGGCTTTCCACTGCCGCAGCCGTTCCTTCCACCAGATTCAGCATGTGGACGGTGCCCATGGTATGGAACTGCGCCGGCCGGTCCAGCCAGTAACGCCTTGTCTCAATGAACTCCAGTTCATGAAGCCCTGTATGCTCTTCCCTGTATCCGTCTTCCTCCTTCACCGTATAGCAGGCGTTCACCAGATTTTCCTCCACCCATTTCGTGGTTCTGTCCCACTGGATTACGTTCAGACCATGGTCCATATGGATGGGTCTGGGCTTTCCATCCAGCCCCAAACGTCCCCAGTCCCACAGCTTGAAGGTGAATATATAAGGCGTCGCACTGATCTCCAATACCATGACATCGCTTCCCGAGCAGTGGCAGGTTCCCGCCGGGATCAGGAAATGGTCATGCTTTTTCACAGGAAAACGGCTGATGTATTTTTCCGCGTCAAAGGCACACTTCCCTTCCTGCGCATCCTTGAGCGCCCCGATCATTTCCTCCCTGTCAATGCCTTCCTTTAATCCCAGATAGACCGCTGCGCTCTCCTTTGCATCCAGGATATAATAGCTCTCATCCTGGGTATACTGCATACCGAATTGCTTTTTTATGTAATCGGTCAGGGGATGTACCTGCAGGCTCAGATTCTGACCGCCCATGGTATCCAGGAAATCGAACCGGATTGGGAATTCTGCTCCAAAACGGGCATAAACCTGCTCCCCTAAAAGCAGCTTTGGCTGATACAGCACCAGATCCATGGCGGGAACCTCCACCAGCACCCCGTCAAAATTAAACAGCAGGCTGTTTTCCTCCGGAACCCCATCAAAGCTCCAGGCATAATTTTCCTCGGAAGCATCCAGTCCGCAGACTTCCTTCATCCACTGCCCTCCCCATACGCCGGGGTCAAAATAGGGCACCGTACGGAACGGCCGCCTGGCGGTCTTCTCCAGAGCCGTCAAAAAAGCCCGGCCGCTTATCATTTTCGGAGCTCCCGCCTTATTGGTGTCCATCAGATAATCCATGCGTTCAAACAGCTGCGCCTTGTGCTTGTCGGCAATTCTCCATTCCACAAAAAAGCCTCTTTTATACTTCTTTAAAATATCTTCATCCCCGTTATCCGCCCGGTAATTTCCCATACCCCTGCGGTAACGAAGCTGAATCTCCCACCGGGCCATATCCAGATAAACCAACATATCTCCCCGGGCCACCAGGGAGGCGCCGAATCCATAAACAACGGTAAATCCTTTCGCCTCCGCCACTTCTTCCCTGGCCTTTGACACTTTCACCATGTCCATGAAATCCAGAATCTCTCCCGCATACATTTTCCCGAAAACACGGTCGTCGGTCAACTGGTATTTTAACTGTTCCCGGACCGTCTGTTCTTCCTTAAAAACCTCCGCCGTCCGCACCAGGCGGTCTGCCCCCAGCCGGGAAATCATATCAAGCACTTCATTATCATCAACCCCGGGATAGCAGTCCACAACCATAACGAAGGGCGTTTTCTTTATCCCCGATTTTAATTCCTCTAAAATTTCCCCATACCCGTCAAATACCTCACGTCCAAACCCCCGGATTCTAATCTCCGGGTGCTTGTCATATTGGGATTTCCTTTCTATAAACATACGATTTCTCCATTCTTTTTATAAACTCTCACCGGAAACGGATGCTTTTCCACCCATTCATAGTTATGGCCGGCGCAGGACGGCCAGCAGGCTCCCACCTTCAGCACCTGATCCCCGGTATTTACCAGACGATGAGCCAGTTTCCCCCTGACATAATGAAGGGAATTGGGATAAATCCTCTCCGCCCATGCATTTCCTTCCAAATCCATCAAAAGAAGAAGTCCTTCTCCTGCCAGGCCAAAATAGAACTCCCCGCAGGAGGTATCCTCATGTATGTGTCCTCTGGTGAAATTGCACTCCCCATTGACACGTTCCGGATACATGACCGTAAGTCCCCAGCTCAAGCTTCCGGGCTGAATGCCATCCTCATCCTCATAGGAATAAACCTCATACATCACCCTCTGCGGATCCTCTGCATTATCCTGATCCTTATACGCCGTCAGGATATCCTTTAAAAGCTTCCGGCTTTTCATCACCGGCTTTCCTTCAATCACTCCATTGTAAAAATCATGAACTGCTTTTGGCTCTGCGATCTTCATGGCTGAAATTCCTCCCATATTTTTTTATAATCCCGGGGCTTTGTCACAAAGGAAAACTTTTCTTTATTTTCCTGAAACTGAGTATAAACAGGAATCCCCCTGCCGATCCCAAACTCCGTATACTCTCTTGGCGCCCGCTCCATCAGACATCCTCCCCTGTACGCAGGGTTTTTTCTCCACAGAATTTCCTTTTTCTCCACGTACGGGAAATAAGCGATTCCCCCATGACTCCTGACCGCCCCATATTCAAATCCGTAATCCCTGACACACCATGCCCCGAAGCACATGTTTCTCGACACGTCGGCGTTTACCGTTGCATGAACCCAGCCAGGCGGAACGATCACCACGTCCCCGGCTTTTGCGCGGACCGCATAGCAATTTCCCGGATCGTCTTCCCCGGACTCCTGCATATAGATGATGGCTTCACCGTCCCAGATCTCATAGACCTCAGGCGTGGAGCATCCGCAGGAAGGGCTGATCCCATGGATATGGCCCTGGGAGCGGACCGGCTCCCTGCCGACGACTCCTGCCGCATAGACAACCGCTCCGTAAAGAAGATTGTGTATTTCCATATCTTTCCTGTCTTCTTTACAGCCCACGTCCATGGATATGGCATAAAGTTCCTCCGGTCCTCCGCAGGCCGGATCCGCCAGGGATGTCCGGATGTCATCCAGCCGCCGGATCTCCGGCACGGGGCCGAACACCCCCTCCCCATAGGTGAATCCCATGGGCAGTGACTGTGGTATAATTTTAAAGCCCGGATAAAAATCCATTTTGTTCTCCCCTTTCATTTTTGCCTCCTGATGAATCAGGCGGATATGCACCGGAATGAAATGCTGCTGTGGGAACAGCCTTGCCGGTTTTAAAAATGGGAGTGCAACAGTACTCACTGCCGCACTCCCATTCCTTATTTTTCTCCGGTCTATTTTTTGATTTCAACGGAGTAAGAATACCGGTCTCCCCTGTACAGGCTGACGGTATACTCCACCACCTCGTCGTTCCTGTCATAGGAGGTCCGAATCCTCAGCAGGACCGGTATGGTCTTTTTCATGTCCAACAGCTTCTGGGTATGGCTGTCCGGCATGGTGCAGCTGAGCTTCTCCACGATCTTGACCGGTCTGATATCCATTGCCTCCAGCATGGCGTACAGGCTTCCGTAATACAGTTCATCATCCATGGGAAGCTGCCTGTTCATATGAAAATAGGACTGGAAAATAACGATCGGCTTTCCGTCCCCGGTTCTCACCCGCTCCAGACGGTATATGGGAACCCACGGTTCGATGTGAAACACGCCGGCCAGCTTTGCATCTGCCTTGATTACCTCAATATGAGCGTAGCTGGTTCCGGGTTCAATGCCCTTCTCCTTCATCTCGTCCGTAAAGCTGTAGATTCTAGTAAGGAACTCCTCAATGGTCTTCTGATAGACAACTACCGTTCCTTTCCCTCTTGCCCGCTTTACCAGACCTTCCTTCTCCAACTCCTGGATCGCCTGCCTGGCCGTGATCCGGCTCACCTGATACATGCCCTGCAGCTCCGTCTCGCTCGGGATGATGCTGTCAAGCTCATACTCTTTCTTCAGAATCTTGTTGCGCAGAATATCACTGATCTGTATATATAAGGGTGGTGCGCTTTTCGAAGTATTTAATTTTTCCATTCCTGCCATCTGCCTTTCCGCGTCTGCTTCTAAAGTGCTTTTATGCGGATCTCACTTATCAATACGCTATAACATTATAATAAGTAATCCCTTTTCACTTGTCAACGTTCACTTGGCAGACTGTCATAAGTTTGCAGTATTCAGAAAAATCCGACGGTCACTCCAACAACGGAAATAACAACCAGTACGCCCATAACCTTCAGTGCGGACATTTTCTTTTTTGACATCAGCCACCAGCATAAAAGAATTGTCATCAAAGGCAGCAATTTGGGGAAAATGCCGTTTAACACGTCATTTACCACAACCGTTGACTCCGAGTTTCCGGTCTGAATGTTCATGATTGAATTGATGCTCACATAGGATGCCCCAACTCCGCCCACCACAATGGCGCCTAACAGGTTAAAAGCCTCACGGATTCTCTGGGAAGCTTCCCCTACAATCAGATTCACCGATCTGGTCCCCATCTGATAGCCCTTCATAAAGAGATAATAGCTCGCCGCTGTCACGGAAGTCATGAAGGTAACTATGTAAAAAAGCGGTCCCAAAGCATTCCCTCCCTGGGAAAGGCCGATAGCAACGGATAACAGCAGAGGTACGAACATGCCCGGAACCATGGCATCGCCGATACCTGCCAAAGGCCCCATGAGGCCCAGCTTGATGCTGTTGATCACCTCATCGTCAATATCCGCTCCGTTAGCCCGTTCCTCCTCCAGACCGCAGGCGATGCCGTTGACAATGCTGCCGATCTGGGGCTCCGTGTTATAAAATGCACAGTGACGTTTTAAAGCTTCTTTTTCCTCTTCCTTGTCATTGCCGTACAATTCCCTGATGACCGGCGCCATGGAATCGGCAAAGCCAAAAGACTCCAGCCATTGAAAAGACATGGAAGACAAATTTCCGCACAGCCACCGCATCCAACTTTTCCTTAATGTGCTCTTGCTGATTTTTTTCATATTACAGTTCCTCCTCCATATCATCTGATGCCGCGGAAACCTTGACCGCATTGTCTTTCTGGGTATACAAGAAATAGCTGTATGCGAAAAATGCGCCAAAGATAGCAATCGTAATCATATTGATTCCCAGGGCCGCAACCAATGCAAATCCAAACAGGAATCTGACAATCTCGATATTTTTCTTGGTAACCTGCTTTAAAAGAATGGCAACTCCCACTGCCGGAAGCATACCGCCGATAGCCGTCAGCGCTCGCATGACAAAAGAATCCACCGGGAACATTGCGGTGATTTCCAGAGCCAGCCCCTGGCCGAAATACAGAATGGCCACGGTAGGTATCACGCGATAGCAAAACTGCAGGACCTGGGGTCCCACCCAGTGATTGAAGGCCAGGCCTTTATAATCACCATTCTCCGCACATTTCATGGCTCTTGCGTTCCAGAAGGAATTCGTCATCATCATGAAATTATGGAAGATGGTTCCGATTGCTCCCACCGCAGTGGCAATGGCCACCGCTGATTCCACGGTCGCATTGGATCTGACCGCCATGATTCCCAGGCCCACACCGATATAAGCCGCCGCATTCAAATCCTGGGGCATCTGTCCGCCGGGTGTGACAAGCGCAATATATACCACCTGGACCGCGACTCCGACGATGATACCGGTCTGAACATCCCCCATGATCAGCCCGATCAAAAAGCCGGAGATCAACGGTCTGGAAAGGGTGTACCAGCCGCCGGTCAATCCCAGTGCCCAAGGGCACGACAAGGAACCCAGATACGATAAAATACCGATCAAAACTGCTTGTATGATGTTTATCTGCATAATAATATCCCCCTAAATATTCAAAGAATTAAAGTAGTTTTTGCCTGACATCGCTCCACCGCACCTTTGTGAAATCAGGAACCAGCTGGAACTCTATCTCATAGCCGGCCTGATGAATCCGCTCATAGCTGGCCATATCTTCCCTGGTGATATCCGCGTTTTTATTGACCCGAACGGTATTCTGCCTGGCACTTTGGGGCCCAACATTTAAAATACCGGTGTTTACCTTCAAACCGTAATCCACCAGCAGCTCCGCCATGGTATCAGGTGTCTTGGTAATAACAAAATAATTCCTGCTGCTCGCCACCGCCTCATCCATCTTCGTGCGGAACTTTTCACGGCTCCAGATAAAAGTCTTCTTTGCAGATGCCGCCAGCAGCGCATTTTTGATCACTTCATTAGATGCCGCCTTATCATCCACCGCAATGATCCCGTCACAGGGATATTCCGTGGACCAGCGTATGATAATCTGTCCATGAATGATTCTGTCGTCAATTCTTATAAAACTGATTGCCACTCTCAATACCTCCTTTTTATTTTTCTTCCAAACGTATGCCGGGAGAACCTTCTGCTATAGTTCTTCCTCATTGCCTCCGCACTGCATTTCAAATAATTGCAGGCTGCCCTGTGCTTCTTCCGCACAGCGCTTCACCGTTTCCCGGCTGCTGTCTCCCGCTGCCAGGACAAGCAGCAGAAGCGGCAGGTTCATGCCGGAAACAACCCTGGCTCTGTCCAGGTCCCCCGTCTTTGCCAGCAGCTCCAGCATAGTGTTATAGGGAGAACCGCCGGAAATGTCACAAAGAACAGTCACCGGTTTCTCCCTGTCCGACTCTTCCAGCAGTATTCCCAATTCTCCCCGAAATGTCTCAATATCTTTCTCCTCTGTCAGGCAAAGATACGAAACATCCGGCAGATTTCCAAAGACCATCTTTGCGGCATTGTACATTCCCTCCGCCATTGTGCCATGACTTACCAAAATAATCTGCTTAATAGTTTTACCTCCTTTCCTTTTTATTATGATACATTATATTGTTATAACAATATAATATTATAAGTTTATTCAAATGTCAAGATTTTTTATTATGAATGAAAGTTCCAATTGACCGTATAGACAAAGTCCGGGAACCTGCCCCGGACTTTACCGATTTTTGTGTTTTGTTTTTCCTGCTGAAAATCTGTTTTTAAGGAAGAATTTCATGAAAATAAGACAAAAAATTTCCGCCGATTATTTTGATTATGGTTCCTTCTGAATACCCCCGCCTCAGCAATTCCGCTGTGATTGCAGGAATCTGGGCATGGCTTGTGAGACAGTCTTCCTTCGGATTTTCTGTATTATGTCCGGATGCCGCCATAAAATAGGAGTCGCACAAATCAAAACCAAAACCCGCATGAGAATCACCGGCAAGATGAATGACATGTTCCAGGTGATCGCACATTTTGGGGATTGGATCCAGACAGGGATCCGCACCCACAATATCTTTATAGGCATTCAGCCCCATAATTCCTTTCTGCTCTGCCAGCATAAGGATCTGCTCATCCGTTAAATTCCGGTAATTCATATGAACGCTTCGGGCATTGGAATGTGTTGCAATAAAGGGCTTTGATGTCAGGGGGGCTAATTCTTTAAAGCCTTCATCATTTAAATGGCTGATATCCAGAAACATAGGTATCTCTTCCATAAGAGCTACGGTTTCCTGCCCCAGCAGCGATAATCCGCCTTTTATATCCCTTAAATCCGAGGCATTGCAGCAGCCCTCCGCAAAATAATTCCTTCTGCTCCAGGTAAGGCTTGCGCCTCTCACCCCCATTTCATAAAAAGCCCACAGCAGATCCTTTTCAGTACCGATGGGGTCAAGTCCTTCCATGTAGAGGATGATTCCTATTTTATCGGATGACAGGACAGCTTCCAGATCATGTTTTGTTTTCACCAGCAATACCTGGTCAGACACTGATCTTAAGTCCACCAATAAGGCACTGATCTGATTTAACGCCTGCTTCAGCCCTCTCTCAGGCAGGTCCTGGCTGACAACAAAAACAGAAGACACGATCAGATTCACGCCGCCTTTTTTTAAATTATCCAGATAGCGGTTCTTAATCACTTCCTTTTCTCCGGACTGGTATCTTAGATGGATTTCCGCTGCCAAATCCAAATGAGCGTCGACCACCGGATGCCTTTTATGTATCTGCACTGCAGCATTCCAATAATCATCATTTATTCGGGCCATTTTTTTCTCCATGTTTGCATTTTTTCTGTAAGAATCAGTTTTCAAATACCTTTAAGCAGGAAACCAGGTGGTTGGGTGCGGCTTCTGTGAGTACAGGAGTTTTTTTCAGGCATTCATTGCCTGCAAGCCTGCACCGTGTATGAAATGGACAGCCTGAGGGCAGATCCACAGGACTTGGCAGGTCTCCCTCCAAAAGCTGCATTTTATCAAAAGACTTTTCTCCCACGATGGGAATGGCGCTTAATAAGGCTTGTGTATATGGATGCAGGGGATTTTTGTACAATTCCTTCTTGTCCGCCAGTTCCACGATCTGACCTAAATACATGACGGCAATTCTGTCTGCTATATGGTGCACCACGCTCAAATCATGAGAGATAAATACGAGAGATAAATGCAGCCGTTTCTGCAGATCCATCAACAGGTTAATAATCTGGGACTGTATGGACACATCAAGCGCGGAAACCGGTTCATCACATAAAATCAGCCTGGGATTTACAGATAATGCCCTGGCAATTCCGATTCTCTGCCGTTGTCCTCCGGAAAATTCATGAGGGTATCTGGTAATATAGTATTTGTTTAATCCGCACAGCTCCATAAGCTCCACAATTCGCTGGAGACGTTCCTTTTGACCGGAGTACAGCTTCTGAATGTCCATGGGTTCCCCAATAATATCACCGACAGTCATCCTGGGGTCCAGGGAAGCGTAGGGATCCTGAAACATAATCTGAATATTTTTTCTGTAAGGGCGGAATTTCTTATCACTAAAGCCGGTCACATCCTCCTGATCATATAGAATGGTTCCGCCGGAAGGCTGAAGAAGCTTTACCAGCGTCCGCCCCAGTGTGGTTTTACCGCAGCCGGATTCTCCTACGATGCCCAGGGTCTCTCCTTCTTTTATACCGAAGCTCACCTGGTTTACGGCCTTTACATAGAGCTTTTGGCCATTTTTCCCTTTCTTTTTTAAGGGAAACCATTTTGAAAGATTTTTCACTTCCATGATGTATTCGCTCATTTATTTCCCCTCCCAGTCAGTTGCATACCGAAAGCAGCGTACCGTTCCGGACGGCCGTTCCATAAATCCGGGTTTTTCACGAAAGCATTTATCACAGGCATAGTCACATCTGGGAGCAAACAGACATCCCTCATGTTTTTCCAGAAGATCGGGGACCATGCCTTTTATCATATACAGAGACTTCTCTGTATCTTCCGTGATCTTAGGTACAGAGGACAGGAGCGCTTTCGTATATGGATGCAGGGGATTTAAAAAGATATTATCACCGGCGCCGTATTCCACGATTTTTCCCGCATACATGATAATCACTCTGTCTGCGACGGAAGAGATGACACCCAGATCATGGGTAATGAGCATAACAGCCATATGCAAGGTCTTCTTTAATTCCTCGATCAGCTGTAAAATCTGTGCCTGTACGGTAACATCCAGGGCTGTGGTGGGTTCATCACAGATCAGAAGATCGGGGCTGCAGGCTAAGGCCATGCCGATCATAACTCTTTGGCGCATTCCTCCTGATAATTGATGGGGATATTCCCCATATCTTTGCTCCGGAAGCGGAATCTTTACCAGTCGAAGCATTTCAACTGCCTTTTGCTTTGCCTCCCTGCGGGATATTTTCTGATGAATCCGTAAGGTTTCCGCAATCTGTTTTCCAACGGTCATAACAGGGTTTAAGGAGGTCATGGGCTCCTGGAAAATCATCGCAATTTTTCCGCCCCGTATTTTCCGCATTTCAGCGTTGCTTTTCTTTAATAGATCCTCACCTTTAAAGAGAACCTCGCCCCCTGCAATTTTCCCGGGAGGGTCCGGCACCTGGCGCATAACAGAGAGCGCCGTCAGGCTCTTACCGCAGCCGGATTCCCCTACTACGCCAAGAGTTTCTCCCTGTCTGATGCAAAAGGATATGCCGTCCAATGCTTTTACGTTTCCTTCTTCCAGGAAAAAGTGAGTCTGTAAATCTTTTACTTCCAACAAGATATCTTTTTCCATGGTACATTCCCCCTACATATTTTTCAGTTTCGGATCCAGGGCATCCCTAAGGGCATCCCCTAAGGTATTAAAGGCCAGAACAGTGATCATAATGGCAATCCCCGGATAAATGCTGAACATAGGCTGCTGTCTTAAAAAGGTCCGTGCCGTGCTGATCATCTCCCCCCAGCTCGCAGTGGGAGGCGCCACACCAAGGCCCAGAAAGCTCAATGTGGCCTCTAACATAATATCGCTTGGGATATCCAGTGTGGTGATGACAATGATGGTGGATAAGCAGTTGGGAATCATATGTTTTACCATGATCCTGAAATCAGAGGCTCCGGCTGCCCTGGCCGCTTCCGCATATTCTTTTGTGCGCAGCTGCATAACCTGGCTTCTGATCAATCTGGCATGTCCTGTCCATCCGATCACGCCGATGGCAATGAATACATTGATAATTCCCTGTCCCAAAATAAACATGACCGCGATCGCAAACAAGATGAACGGAAAAGAGGCGAAAATCTCAATGATCCTGGATAATACCGTATCAATCTTTCCCCCATAATAACCGGCCGCAGTGCCCACGATCACCCCTATGGTCACGGCAATCGCCTCAGCCACAATGCCGACGGCAAGAGAGATCCTTGTACCGTAAATAATGCGGGAAAGAATATCTCTTCCATAATTATCCGTACCCAGCGGGTGAGCGGCTGAAGGACCCGCAAACTTGTTCAGCACATCCTGCTCATAAGGATCATGAGGAGCGATAAAAGGTGCAAAAACAGCAATGACCGCCAGCAGGAGTATGAGGACCAGACACGTCATGGCAAATTTATTTTTCTTAAACCGTTTCCATGCATCCTTATACAGGCTGGTGGACTCCAGATCACTCATTCCGATTTCTTCATATAAAGCATTTCTGTTAAACAGTGACTGTAATATTTTCATAACCGATTCCCCTTACGAAACTCTGATACGGGGATCAATCACCCCGTAGAGTAAATCAATGATCAAGTTGATCAGAACAAACAGTGCGGCAGTATACAAAACAGTGCCTTGTATCACCGGAATATCACGGACCATAATCGCATTGATGGCTATTTTTCCGATACCGGATATGGAAAAAATGGTTTCTATGATCATGGAACCGGTTAAAATGGATTTCATCTGTGTGCCGGACAGCGTAACAATGGGAATGGCTGCATTTCTCATGACGTGCCTCAGAATGATCATGACTTCATGTACGCCCTTTGCCCTAGCGGTTTTCACATAGTCCTGGGAAATGGCATCCAGCACACTGGTGCGGACCAGCCTGGCCATGGAACCGGCATAGGTTGAACCAAGAGCAACCATGGGAAGGATATAACCGGAGGGAGATTTGAGTCCGGATATGGGCAGCCAGTGCAGCTTTAATCCAAAGATGATCTGAAATACAATTGCAATCCAGAACACCGGCAGAGAAATGCCAAGCATTGCAACGATCATGAACACCTTGTCCGCCAGCTTTCCGCGGAAAACGGCTGCCAGGGTCCCGCAGATGATCCCTATAAAACCGGAAAACAAAAAGGAGATGGTACCTACTTTTAAGGTGGCGGACAGGCCCGATGCCAGCATGGTTATTACGGAAGTTTTTTCAAAATAACTGTTTCCGAGATTACCGCTGAATGCGTTCAGCACAAAGCTTACGTATTGTGCCGGAAGAGGCCGGTCCAGTCCCCATTCCCTCCGCAGATTTTCCACCGTCTGAGGGGAAGCGCTTTTATCCAGCATAACGGCAACCGGGTCGCCGGGAATTACATTTAATAACAGAAAAGTAACCAGGGTAACACCGATTAAAACAATGAATGCCTGACCCAATCGTTTTATAAAATATTTTGCCATAAGACATCCTTCTTATCCTTTCTTTTCTTACAGGGACAGATGTCTGCGATCTGTCCCTGAGTACCGGTTGATTGACAGAAACCGTATGCCCATCCTGGTATTTATTGGCTGCTGACTACTGCATTTTCATAACTGTATAAGAAATCGCTCTTATAGATAACGCCTGTGACTCTGTCAGAAACCATATAATATTCAGAAGCACAGAACAGAGGTACTTCGGCATAATATTCAGTCGTCAGCCATCTTTCCAGGTCAGAATAAAATTTGATCTTTTCATCCGGATCTGTTATTTTTCTTCCGGCTTCCACCTGGGCATCATACCAGGCCGAATCCTCTGCGTTGTATTGGGAGCTGAATCCGTTTGCGAAATTGTCGGATACGGAACTGTGGTACAGCAGATATAAGAACATATCAGGATCCACATAATCCGCATACCAGGTGATCATATACATTTGTGTTCCGCCATCCTGTTTTCTCTTCTCCGCCCAGCTTCCCGGATCACACAGTTCCAATTCCATGTTGATATTGGACGCTTTTAACTGAGCCTGTAATACCTGGAAGCACTCCACGATGGTTTCCGTGTTTTTGACAGCCGCCGTAAAAGTCAAACCGTCAGGATATCCGGCTTCTGCCAACAGCTCTTTTGCTTTTTCCGGATTGTATTCATGGACGGGGTTGTTTTCATCATAACCTGGAATTCCTTTTGGTATCAGGCTGTTTCCAGGGGTATGGGCCCCTTCGTAGTAATCGTTGCACAAAGCATTTAAGTCTATGGCATAAGCAACTGCCTGTCTGACCAGCTTGTTATCAAAGGGTTCCACTGCCATGTTAAAATGCAGTGCCCAGATCCCCATAAATTCCTGATATTTGACGTTGTCAGACAGCTGGGGATCTGCCAAATAATCCTGTGCCAGAGAAGTCGGTAAGGTACAAACGTCAATATTGCCTGCTTCAAATTCCATAAGTCCTGTATTTTCATCCATGTTGGTAATAACGATTTTATCCGTGGCCTTGGCGCCTCCGAAATAGTCGTCAAATTTTGTTAAAACGATTTCTTCCTTGGGAGTAAAGCTTTCCACTTTGTAGGAGCCGGTTCCTATGTATGTTTCCAAGCCCCATTTATCACCGGCCGCCAGACAGGCCTCCTTTGGTATGACCGCAAGGGGAGAAGCGGCAAGTATAGAGGTAAAGGCTGAAAATGAGTAATTTAACTCAATGGTAAAGGTGTAATCATCCACTTTCTGTATTCCGGAAACTTCAGTTGCTGTCCCGTCTTCCATCTCATAAGCGCCTTTGATCACATCATCACAAAGCCACGTCATATTGCTTCCCGTTGACGGATCAAAGAAACGGTTAAAAGTAAAGATCACATCGTCGGCTTTTAATTCTGTCCCGTCATGGAATTTGACTCCTTTTTTCAGTGTGCAGGTATAAATCAAACCATCCTCAGATATTTCAGGAGCTTTTTCCAGCAGCAGGGGATATAATTCCAATGTTTCGTCATCCTTTCCCATGAGCGTATCGGTAATGGTATCGGATATCTGGAATACGGTATTCTGGGAGGTGAGCATGACATCCATATTTCCCAAAGTATCGAGCAAAACTCCCACTCTTAGCGTATTGTCATCTCCTGAGGGAGCGGAGTTTGGGGAGGTATCCGCTTCTGCAGCCGATTCTCCTGTTGTCTGTGCACCTGTGGATTCTGCATTGCTCCCGCAGCCGGTCAGACCGGTCAATAACGAAACGCAGGTAACCAATGCAAATAGTTTTTTCAGTTCGTTTCTCTTCATACTAACTCCTCCTGTTTGTTTAAGAGCCCTGGACGATGTTTACACGCAAAAACACGGCAGCGGTGTTTTTAGCACCATTGCCGTGTTATTATGGTAATACTATAACAACCGTTTCTATTTGTCAACATTTTTTTAGCTGAGAGTAAAATTTTTTAAAAATTCCCACTGTTCATGATCCATATATCTTCAGGACCGCAGTCAGCTTAATACCATGAGAATTTCCGCAGGCTTATCAAAATTGTTTTTAAATGTATGAGGACATTTTGCAGGTATCAGCAGGCTGTCACCTTCTGTCATTTTAATGGAGTCATCGCCTAATTCACAGTACATATCCCCTTTTAAAACCAGAATAAACTCATCGGTGGTATGCTCCACCCTGCTTCCTGTTCCCAGATCTCCTGGATTTAATACACAGACCATTGCCTTTATCTTGTTGGTATTTGTATGATTCTGCATGATGATTTCATAAGTCAGATCCAATTCGTCAATGTACAGAGTATTTCGTTCTCCCTTTTTCACTAAAATATATTCTTCCCTGCTCCTTTCAGAGACGGAATTGGAGCCCGGGTTGTCATCAGATAAAAGATCCGTAACATCAAGGTCAAACGCAAAGGCGATCTTGCGAAGGGTATTCAGGGTGGGCGTTCTCAGCTGTCGTTCCAGCTGGGATAAATACCCTATGGTATAGCCGGTCTTTTGACTTAAGTCTTCTAACGTAAGCTTTTTTTCTTTTCTGATTTTTCTTATGCTTTTCATTCTCTTCTCCATGGCATTCGATTTAATTACAGTATAATGGTTCCTTCATGAAAAAGAAATACTTTAATTAATTCAAAATTATGATTCTTTGAATTTTATTAGCTGACATACAGCTGTCAACAATTCTTGTGTATAATAGAAATAAAACCAACAGGAGGATTTATTAAATGAAAAAATTATTTTTATCTTCATCGTTTAAGGATGTGGCAAAGTTGTTTCCGGAATTCGCATCCGACGAGTTAAAAGGAAAAACCGTAACGTTTATCTCTACCGCGGCTCTGCATGAAAAAGTAAACTTTTATGTAAAGTCCGGCAGAAAGGCGCTGGAGAAAATGGGACTTGAAGTGGATGAACTGGAAATATCCGCAGCACCACGGTCTGAGATCGCAAACAAACTGGAAAAAAACGATTTTATTTATGTTTCCGGGGGAAATACCTTCTTTTTACTTCAAGAGCTGCGAAGAACGGGCGCCGGCCGGATCATGACAGAACAAATAGATTCCGGGAAAATATATATCGGCGAATCTGCAGGTTCCATGATTCTGTCTCCCAAAATTGAATATGTGAAAGATATGGACGATTACAGGGCGGCTGCTGATTTAAACAGTTTTGATGCTTTAAACATAATTGATTTTTATCCATTGCCTCACCGGAATAGCTTTCCGTTTAAAAAAACCGTGGAAAAAATTATTTCCGAATACAGGGATTCGCTGGATTTAATCCCCATTACCAATACCCAGGTGATTCTTGTCAATGGCGGCGACAGAAAAATCAGGGAGTAACCGCAAACACTTCGTTTATTTCCTCCGTGATCCGGGAGTCAATCAAGCCGGTCTTTTCCATATTGAAGAGAACCCTCATGGCCTCCCCATGATTCATCCCATCACGGTACGGCCGTTCCTCCGTAAGCGCCTGATACATGTCCAGACACCCCAGCAGCCGGGAATTAAAATCCAGATCCGCCCCTGTTTTTCCAAAGGGATAGCCGCTGCCGTCAAGCTTTTCATGATGGTTGGCGGCCCATTCGGTGATATCCTCAAAGCCTCTGATGTTCTGCAGGGCGATCCGGGTATAATACACATGTTTTTTTACAAGCTGAAATTCTTCCTCCGTAAGAGCCCGGGGGCTGTCCAGGATGCTGTTGGGTACGGCCAATTTTCCCAGATCATGCAAATCGGCGGCAATGATCAGCTTTATGGTTTCTTCCTTCCCCTTCCCGTAGTAACCGGCCATTTTGGCGGCCTTTTCCGAAAGCCCCTGAGAATGACGCTGGGTAAAGCTGGACTTGGAGTCAATGATCCTGGAAAGGATCCCGGTAATGTGCTGGATCTGTTCAAAGGGCAATTCCCTGCAGAACGGCGGAACGGAAGCCGTAAGAGCGGATTCTATTTTACTGTCCGCCAGACTGTTTAAAAAGGAGGCCCGTCCCGCCATGTCCCGGAATACCCGGGCGATGTCAGGAGAAAATATCCGTCCCTCACAGCGGGCGGTCCATTGCAGAATTTCCTCCTCCATGCCGGCTCCCTCCGCCGGGCCAAACTGTTTTTCAAAGCTGTCAGCGGCCGAAATGATCTGAGCCATCAACGGGATCTCATTCCCGCTCAGCTTAAAAAAGCCCGATCCATCAAATCTTTCATGGTGATATAAGATCACATTTTTCGGCCGGGTGAGGAAAGGATAATCCTTTACATTCCTTTCACCAATGAGACAATGGCCTTTGGAACTCTCAAATTTTTCCGCAGCCAGGGCTCCTTTTGCACCAAGCTGCTCATAAAGGCTGGACTCGCTGAGTCCGTTGTCGTGCAGCAGCGCCAGAGCGGCCACATCAAAAAGTTCTTCTTTTGACAGTCCCAGTCCTTTTCCCATACTCAGAGATATATAAGCAGTTCTTTTCCCGTGATTGGTCCGCATTCCAAACCTGTCCATTTCCACAAAATCCAGCGCAAATGAAACTGACATCAAAAAATCATTTAAACTGAACTCCATCGTACTTTCCTCCATCTGATAAAGCGATGCCTTATCCTTCGTATAAACGCATTTTCTGTATAAACAAGATGAAACACTGAAAACGTTTTTTTCCAGGTTTCCCTTATTTTACCAAAAAATATTTATTTATGCAATTTTTTTATTTTCTCTAAGCGGCAGGAAAAAACAGAGGGCGCTGCCAAATCAATGATTTCTCATCCATTCTGCAGCGCCCGCTGTCTTCCGTTCAACGATCCGGCTGGTATGATATTATTCCTTATATCCGAAATCAGGAATCTTCTCCCACCGTTCTCTGAAGTAATGGGCCGCCATCTTCGGCCTTCTGTCTCTGGTCAGGAGTCCCTTTTTGTTGCCATCCACTCTCATACAGCCCTGGAGTGTGCCGTAATCGGCAAAATTCCAGGCGTGCTCACCGATAAAAAAGCCCCGTTTATCGAATTCCCCGTTCAGGCGTTTATAATACTCCACCTGAAATTCTTCGCTGAACATTTCAGGCACGCCCATGTGGATCCCGGCAATGGTATCCACACCGTACTCTGTCATCATCACCGGCTTGTCCGTCTCTTCCCAGAAATCCAGCTCCAGATTCAGGGCATAGCATGCCGCATCCATATCTCCGGAAAGGTTATACCAGCCGTAATACCGGTTGATGCACACCACATCCATGGTTCTTGTGACGATATCCTGGGTGTAGTCGTTCTGACGGCTGACAAAAGTGACCGGCCGGTCATCCGGATCAAGGCTGTGGGTCAGCTGGTAAAGATCACGCCAATACTCATAGGCTGACTCAGGGAAATTGGAAGTGTCCGGCTCATTTCCCATGGACCACATCACCACACAGGGATGGTTTTTATCCCGGTCGATTAATTCCTTAAGGACCTGTTCATGATGTTCCTTCACACGCAGGGTCTGATACGGATCCTGAGTGGGTCCGCATGCAATTCCCACGGCAGGAGTCTCATCGATTACCACGATCCCTTCCCTGTCACAGAGATCATACATTTCCTCGGCATAGGGATAATGGCTGGTACGAAAGGAATTGGCATGGAACCAGTGGATCAGATTGATATCCTTCACGTTCAGGCAGATATCCAGTCCCCTGCCCCGGAAAGCGGAATCCTCATGCTTGGAAAAGCCTTTGAAATAAAAAGGCTGTCCGTTGATGAGAAACTTTTTTCCCTCCACCCTGACGGTCCGAAAGCCAAAGGAAAGCTCATATTTGTCCGCTCCATAGGTGACCACTGCCCTGTAAAGATAAGGATCTCCCGGCCAGGGCCACCAAAGCTTTGCATCAGGAACCGAAATTACCCCTTCTTTTCCCTGTCCTCTGGCCGCCTCATGGCCGTCCGCATCCAGAATGGAAACGGTGACCGGCAGATCTTCCTCCCGGTTTCCTTCCACCTCCGCCTGATAGCGGAGGATCCCTTCCGTTCCGTTCACATCCGGTACAAGGGTTAAGTCCTTCACATAGGACACAGGCGTCATATACAAGCGTACCGGCCTGTTGATTCCGGCATAATTGAAAAAGTCAAAATTAGGGAAATTCTGGGGCTTCCTCCACTCCTTGGCCTTAGCCACACTGGGAACCCAGGGATTGTCTGACCCAAAGAACGCGGTCCCGTTCTCATTTCCCACCGGCAGGGTGGAATGATCCACCCGGTTGTCCACCGCTACCGTCAAAACCGCTCCGGCTCCTGCCTCTAACCGGTCCGTTACGTCGATCTCAAAGGGCAGGAAGCCTCCTTTGTGTTCATAAAGGAATTCTCCTTCCAGATAAACCCTGGCTCTGTGCGTCACGGCATCAAAACGAAGTACCATTCTCTGGCCCTTATGACAGGCAGGAACCGTCACTTCCCTCTGGTACAGGGCATACCCCCAGTGATTCCGGTACTCCGGTATGTCCTTCTGGTCATTATAGGAAGCCGGAACAGCGATCAGCTCCCAGTCTTTCATCACATCATCGGGCAGCCGTTCACCCAGCTCCGTTTCATCAATCAGCTTGAATTTCCAGACTCCGCCCAGATCGATCATTGCCCGTATTTCATTTGATATCGGATACAGCATAGTTCCTCCTTATGCGCAGGTGAAATCACAATTTCACCTGCTTTTGCACTCATAGATCCATGTTTCACAAGTGGTCTTTCCCGGCAGCAGATGCTTTTTCACCGCCGGTATTTTTGTTTTCCCAAAATAAAGACTGGTGTTGGGAGACGGGTTGATCACCGTCCCTTCCCAGCCGGATTTGGATTCCGCCCTGCACGCTGTGGAAGTATTCCGGACCGCGGAGCCGCTCTCCTCCCATCCTGCAATGCACAAATCCCCGTCCATGTTCCCCACGGCAAAGCCGCAGTCATATGCATCGCATTCCAGGCTGGTAGTTATGGTGTGCCTGCGGATATGACCGAAATCAGAGGGGATCACCTGGGTCTCCACCTCAATCCCTGCCATGGGGGACCAGATCATATGAACTTCTTTCCCCCTGTATTCACAGAAACGGGTAAAACGCCGGTGCAGCACCAGACCGTCATACACAAAGCACAGGGAGCTGTCCGGAGCCGCCTCTTCCAGAGAAACACAGCTTCTGGGAACGGAAAATCCGAACAGGGTGGAATAAGCGAACTTTAAGTACTTGGCCGGAATCTGTCCGGAAGAGAAATTGGTTTTGTTTCCAAGGACATAGGCAGTGACATGTCCCTCTTTCCTTCCTACAAGCATCCGGGCTCCTTCCAGAAAACGGACGCCTTCCATGAAGGGCATTTTTTCCGCTTCCGCCGTCCAGAATTCATCCTCATCCTTTAATGCCAGCAGAGCAAATGCCTTCAGTCCCCAATAGGGTGAGGTGGGCGAATTATAATGCTCCGCAATATGCAGATTGGGATAATGGTAGCCTACCGATAAAATACCGCCGTTGTCAAAAATCGGCTGATCCATCCACCGTTTGATGTTTCTGACAATGATCCCCTTCATGACCCCTGAGGAAAACGGCCGGATCCCGGCAAGTAAGCAGCCGGAGAAAAAGCTGACCTGGGCAAAGCGGTATGTCATGGATCTTCCGTAAGGCAGAGCCTCTCCGTTTTCATCAAACCAGCAGATGAATTCCCCTGCAAACTGCATGGCCCGGTCTTTGTATCTCTGTGACCGTTCTTCCTCCGGAAATACGGCCGCATAAAGCAGCCCGTAGAAATGAAATGCGAACGATATATAATAATCCTTCTGCTTATCCTTCCCGTCATGGTACCAGCCGTTTCCCTCATAAAACTCCTCGATCCTCTGCAGATCTGTTTCCAGCTTGCGGCCGCTGTATGGAAATCCGGCTTTCTTCAAGGCAGAATTCACCAGGATCCGGAAAAAGTGCCAGTTGTTATCCACGACCTCATGGTCATTGATCTGGTTTAACCAAGCGGAAATCTGTTTTTTTTCATCAATGGAATACACATCCCACATCTGCTTCGGCGACAGCAGGATTCCATAGGCAATGCCCGCCATTTCCACGAATCTCTGGTCCCTGTCCCGGCAGTCTCCCCAGTATTCCCCGCTCTTGGGGTCCGTGCCTGCCAAAAGCCCTTTCCTGCAGATCTCCTCGAAAGGGGAAGCTTCTCCTCCCCCTGCCCAAAAAGGAACAAGGCCCCACAATGCCCTGGAAAATCCCTCCATTTCAATGGATACGTCCTCATACAGGGCAGAGGCTCCCGCCAGCTTTAAGCGGGCTCCTTTTTCGCTGTAATGAGGCACCAGCGGGTTTAAGATCTGCAGCAGACAATCCTCAAAATCTTTTTTCGTATGCAGCTTCATATTCATCCTCCACTCTGCCTGCCGTCTTTGTTACCAGTATGGCTCCCATTTCTTTGACAGCCGTGTCAATGCCTCCATGTAGAAATAATCTCCCCATGCATTGCACTCGTCAATGCCATGATTCCCGCACTGATTGTATTTGGAATGCTTGGAATAGGTGCCGTGAAGGAGCAGCCCATCCGACACCTCCCGGTCCTTGACTGCACATTTGCCATACAACACCTTAAGCAGCTTTCCGGCTTCCGATCTGTAATATTCCCGGTCCTCTTCCGGCAGATAAGCCGCCATTTCCAGCATTCCGCACGCTGCGATCACTCCGCTGGACGAATCTCTGGGCTGCACGGATCCCTGTTTAAATTCCAGATCCCAGTAGGGAACCAGATCAGCCGGCAAATGGGACAGATAGTACTCGGTCACCTTCTTAAAAATCTGAATATACTCCTCCCGGCCGGTATAACGGTAAGCCATGGCCGAGCCGTAGATCCCCCAGGCCTGTCCCCTGCCCCATGCCGAGCCGTCCCGGTATCCCTGTTTGGTGGCGCCGTGGTCCGGATCCCCTGTTTCAGGATCAAAGAAAAAGGTATGCCAGGTAGAACCGTCTTCCCGGATCACATGCTTCATGGTGGTGGTTATATGTTTTTCGGCGGCTTCCCGGAACGTTTCATCTTTGGTCTCTCCATATGCCCAATAAAGCAGCGGCAGATTCATCAGGCAGTCGATGATCAGGCGGTAATTGTCCCTGGCTCCCATCTTTCCCCAGGCCTGAATGAATTCTCCTGTGGGCTGAAATCTGGAAACCAGCTGCTTTGCCGCCTTTAAGGCTGCTTCCCTTCCGGTTCTGCTTCCTGTTAATTTATATCCGGCAACGCAGGAGGGGGAATATAAAAAGCCCATATCGTGATGGTCCACATCCGTTTTATTGTTGATGCGTTCCAGAAAGCTTTCCATATGGACCATTCCGGCCTTTTTGCATTGTTCCTCTCCCGTATGCTCATAGGCCAGCCAGATCTCTCCGGTCCAAAAACCGGTGGTCCATTCCACATTCTCCATTTTGTTGTAAAAATTCCCATCGGTATAGATGCTTTGAAAATGATAGGTGTAATCCTCCAGATTGAGGATCACCTGGTCCGCGGCAAAATTAAGGGCCCGGCGGATTTCTTCCTGTGTGATCTCCGGACAGTTCAGTCGTGTCATTGTATCTCTCCTTTTCTTACCATTCGGCAATGGAACCGTCTTCATGACGCCAGACCGGATTTTTCCAGCTGTGGGGAGTCCGGTTCTCCTCAATTACCAGTTCTTTGTTGACTTCCACGCCGATTCCCGGCAGCTGGGGAAGTCTGACCCGTCCATCCGTAAATTTCAAATCCTCTTTGTTTACGATGTAATCCAGCACACTGTTGGAATTCTCATTATAATGGATCCCCATGCTCTGTTCCTGGATCACGGCGTTGTAGCTGGTCGCATCCACCTGCAGACAGGCGCATAGAGCAATGGGGCCCAATGGACAATGAGGGGCCAGAGCCACGTCATAGGCTTCCGCCATGGAAGCGATCTTCTTCACTTCCGTGATCCCCCCCGCATGGGAAAGGTCCGGCTGTATGATATCGATGCAGCCGGTCTGAAGCAGGCGCTTAAAATCCCATCTGGAAAAAAGCCTCTCTCCCGTGGCAATGGGAATGTTGGTATGTCTTGCCACCTCGGCAAAGGCCTCCATATTCTCACACAATACCGGCTCCTCAATAAACATGGGATCAAATTCCTCCAGCTTTTTCGCCAGTACCTTTGCCATGGGTTTATGGACCCTGCCATGGAAGTCCAGGGCGATTCCAAACTTTTTCCCGACAGCCTGCCTGATGGAGGCCACCCGCTCCAGGACCTCATCGATCTTGTCATAGGTGTCAATCATTTTCAGCTCTTCCGTGGCGTTCATTTTCACCGCTTCAAAGCCTTCCGCCTGTTTTTTCAGCGCCGCTTCTGCAACATCAGAGGGACGGTCCCCTCCGATCCAGGAATACACCTTCATATGATCCCGGCAGCTGCCGCCCATCAGTTCGTAAACCGGAGCCTGGTGATATTTTCCCTTGATATCCCAGAGGGCCTGGTCGATACCGGCAATGGCGCTCATCAGGACAGGGCCTCCCCGGTAAAAGGCGCCCCTGTATAATAAGTTCCAGATATCCTCTATTCTCAGCGGATCATGTCCCACCAAATATTCCTTCATTTCCTGCACACAGGCACTGACCGTGGACGCCTTTCCCTCAATGACTGCTTCTCCCCAGCCTGTAACCCCCTCGTCCGTGGTGATTTCCACAAAACACCATCTGGGACGCACCATATAAGTCTGAACATCGGTTATTTTCATGATCTTCCTCCCTTTTCTTTATTGAATATATCCCTGCGTTCCGTGATCCGGCGCACCTCATCGGTGATCTCCGCCCATTTCCCCTCTTCCAGCATGGATTTCGGCACAAGATTGCTTCCGATTCCCACGCCGATAAATCCCCTTTCAAAAAAACTTTCCATATTTTCCGGGCTGACACCTCCCACAGCCACAAAATCAGCTTCATTCAAAGGACCCTTTAAGCTTTTGACATACCCGTAAGCCGCATCTCCCGCCGGAAACAGCTTGAGCACATCATAGCCGTAAGAGAGACAGAGGGAAACGTCCGTAGGAGTGAATACTCCGGGGAGGAGAGAGATTTTTTCTTCCCTGCAGTATTTCATGACCTCCACATCGCTGGAAGGCGACAAAAAGAACTCTGCGCCCGCCTCTCTGGCTCTCTTTGCACGTTCCGTACTGATAACCGTTCCCGCGCCCACTAAAACTTCCTTTCCAAAGACCCGCTTCACCTCACGGATCTGCTTTTGGGCATCGGAGGTGTTCATTGCGATCTCAATGCATTTCAAATTTCCCAGCATCAGCGCTTCCACATAATTTAAGAACCGGTCATCCGGAACATTTCTTAAAATTGCCACCACCGGGTTTTCCTTTATGATCTCATGCATTCCTTTTCCTCCCATTCCATTTTGAATTTCACCTTAAAATGCCCTGTTTGTCCTGCAGTCTCAGCTCCAGCGCTTCTCTTTCCATATAGCCCTCGATATCTCCTATGGTCTGGGTCGCGTATGCCCCGCATATTCCGCCCATAGCTCCGCATTCCTCCAGGCTCTTTCCTTCCAGGATTCCGGCAAGAAAACCGGCGTTGAACGCATCTCCCGCGCCGATGGGATCAATGGAGCGGCATTCATAGGGCGGGATGAAACAGCGGTTTTTTCCGTCCGCAACATATGCGCCCTTTTCGCCATCCTTCACGGCCAGATATTCACAGGCTCCCCTGGAAAAAATATGATCTTCCAGCTCCTCACAGGAGGCCAGGCCAAACAGCTGTTTTCCCTCATCCGCGCCGAGCATTACGATCTGTGCCTGATAAAGGATGGAGGAGATCAGTTCCCTGTGATCCTTCTCCCCCCAGAGCTTTTGGCGGATGTTGGGGTCAAAGCTGATTTTCACCCGGTTTTTTAAAGCCGCAGAAACGGCATGCCTCACCGTTTCCAGACAGGACTCACTCAGAACGGGAGTGATTCCTGTCAAGTGAAGCAGGCCGGCCTTTCTGATCCATTCCTCCTTCACATCCCCGGGCTCCAGGAAGGAAGCGGCCGAACCCCTGCGGTAATAATGGACCCTGGTTTCCTCCGCATTTAAATTTTCTTTAAACATGATGCCTGTGCTGTGCCGGTCATCTTCCCTGCATTCCACTCTCCCGCCTTCCGCCAGGATCATCCTGCGGATGAATCTTCCGAACTCATCCTTTCCCAGGCGGCTGACAAAGGTGGTTGCATGCCCCAGCTTCTGCAGTCCGATGGCCGTATTGCTTTCCGCCCCTGCAATGTGCATGGAAAAATTCTTGCCGTAGCTTAAGGGCCCTGCCCCATCCGGGCAGAGGGAAACCATGGTTTCCCCAAGTGTGATCATTTCCGTCACGATGATACCTCCCCTTCTTTTAACCTTTGATTCCGGTGGATGCCACGCCTTCAATGAAGTGGCGCTGCATCATGATAAAGATCAGGATGACCGGGATCAGAGAAATAACCGAGCCTGCCATAATCAATCCATATTCGGAAGAATACTGTCCGATGAACATTTTTAATCCCAGCTGGACCGTTTTCTTATTCTGGCTCTTTAAATAGATGAGGGGACCCAGATAATCATTCCAGCTGTTCACGAAAGAAATGATCGTAAGGGTGGATAATGCGGGCTTTGATAAGGGGACCATGATCTTTCTCCAGATCCCGAATTCGGACATCCCGTCGATCCTGGCCGCTTCGCACAGGGTATCCGGTATATCCTGAAAAAACTGCTTCATCATGAATACGCCGAAAGCGGAAAATGCATGGAGATAGACCATGGACATGATCTTGTCATTGAGCCCGAAATTTCTCATCATCGTAAACTGAGGAACCATGTACACCTGCCAGGGCATGGCGATGGTCGAAATATATGTAAGAAACAATATGTTTTTAAATTTAAAATCCAGCTTTGCAAAGGAGTAAGCGGCAAAGCTGCTGGTCACCAGCTGAAGCAGGGTCACTGCTATGGTGATCCCCGAGGTATTCAGTATAAAGCGTAAAAAGGGAACCTTGGTCCAGATTTCCGTGTAATTGCTCCATCTCGGGTTTTCAGGGATCCAAACGAACGGGTTCATGTTAAAGACCTCTCTGTCGCTCTTCACCGATGCCGACAGCATCCATAAAAACGGTATCACCATGCATGCTGCCATAATGAACAAAGCCACATATAAAAGAACCCTTGAAAAACGTCTTTTCTGCGTTGCGGATTTCATGTTATCCTCCATTCTGCCGCCGGTACGGCGTAATACCTTTTATTCCTTTTCATATTTTGCCTGAATGCGGAACTGGAAAAGCGTGATGGCCAGAACCAGAAGAAACAGAACCATGGCAATGGCGCTTGAATAGCCCAGTTTCCAGTATTCAAAAGCATTCTGATAAATGTAATAGACCAAAACCATGGAAGAGCTTCCCAGCTTTCCGTCGCCTCCGCCTGCCAGCATGATGGCGATGTCATAGATCTTAAAACAGCTGATGGTTATCATGATCGATACAAAAAACGAGGTTTTTCTGAGCTGGGGCAAGGTAATATAGAGGAACTTCTGCCATGTATTCGCTCCGTCCAAATTGGCCGCCTCATATAATTCGGCGGAGATCCCCTGAAGACCGGCCAGATAAATGACCATGTAGTACCCCATGTACTTCCACACGCTGAACAAAATAAACATGACCAGAATCAAATCTCCCCCGAACCAGTTGGGAAGCCTGTCTCCTGCCACGTGAAAAACCGAATACAATATATGATTGACAGGACCTTTGGTCGGATGAAAGATCATGGACCACACTGCGGTAACGGCCACCAGAGACGCTACATACGGAAAAAACGCCAGAGTCCGGAAAAAGCCTTTTCCTGCTACTTTCTGATTTAATATGATCGCTAAAAACAAAGACATCGCCAGGGTTAGGGGCACCGTTCCGACGCAGTAGATCAGGGTATTCCTCAGCGCCCTCAAAAACATGGTGTCCTGAAACAGCCGGACAAAATTCTGTATTCCCACAAATACCACGGGATTATTGCCATCCCACTCAATAAAGGCCAATACAATGGCAAACAGCATGGGGAACAGGGTGAAAACCGTAAATCCTATAAAATTGGGGGCAATAAAAGCATATGCCACCAGATTTTTTTTCATATTTCTCTTTTGAATGCCGGTTAATTTCCGTTTTTTATGTATTTCTGCCATATCCATACCCTTTCTTTAAAAATGGAAAGGGTCATTGGCCGCCCTTTCCATTTTTACAACAATCGGAATTCACTGATTCTTCATTAATTTCTGCACTTCTTCATTCATTTTTGCAATTCCCTCATCAATGGTACAATCCCTGGTCATGATATCCTTATGGTAGGTATTGAGGATATTGTTGATTTCCGCAATATTTTCTCCATATGGAACCTCCAGATACAGCTTTTCTACATTCAGAGCTTCTCTGCTGGCGTCATCCTGCGGAAAACCGTCCATGGATAAAATGGTATCTTTCGCTCCTGCCGTGAACTTCGCTCCGAAGTTTCCGGTATCCGCAAGCACTTCCGCTCCCTTGCTGCCGCTTACAAACTTTACAAATTCCCAGGCCATATCCGGATCATCTGCCACATTGGTAATGGAAATTCCCGTAACCGTACCGGAGGTCGTACCTGGTGCAACGCCTTCTTCATGAGGATATTTTACAATTCCCCAGTTTCCGCACACTTCTTTATCATAGTCCCCTGATTCCAGAGAACTGATCATGCTCGCCACAAACCAGGATCCCATGTTCATCATAGCTACGTTGCCGTTGGAAAAAGCGGCGGAATAGTGAAGTCCTTCCGTGCTGAGAGAAAGGTAATCCTGGCATACTCCTTCATCCTCCAGAGCCTGTACCCTTTCATAATAGGGTTTAAAGAAATCATAATTTCCGTCCAGTATGCTGTGCACTCCGTCAAGCTGGGCCGGGAGAGCGACCGCCCCTTTCCAGGTATGGAAATGGCTGCCGTAAACCCTGTTGTCAAATGACGTGTCCGTAACCTTCCGGGCCAGATCCGCATATTCATCCCAGGTCATGTCATTGGTGGGATATGCCACACCGGCTCTGTCAAAAATGTCTTTATTGTAATAAATCACCCAGAAGTCACTGCGGAAGGGCATCTGATAGAGCTTGTCGTCAATGGTCACCTGTTCGGTGATCCCGTTGTACTCATCCAGGTCGATCCCATCCTTTTCCATATAACTGTCCAGTGGAACGATTACCCCTTTGCTGACCATGGTGGCGTACTGAGGTGTCTCCTTGATGGTGACCACATCGAAATCCGAACCGCTGCCTGATAATTCCGTAGCCAGAACCGTAATGTAATCATTGGAGGAGAAATCCACGATCTCCACGGTGACTCCTTCATGTTCCTTTTCAAAGGCTTCCTTTAATGCCTGATAATAGGGCGTGGTGGCATTATCCCAGACCGCCCATTTAAGTACCGTATTTTTTACGGCAGCGGTTGTCTCTGTCTTCTCCCCGCCCGCATTCTGCGCATTGCCTGCACCTCCGGAACAGCCGGTTACCATACCTGCCGCCATACACGCACAGAGCATGGCGCTTATGATTCTTTTTTTCATGAGTTACCCCCTTAAGTATTTTGTGTATTTATCTTATCGGTTTTGATTCATAATTTAAATGAAATATCACACCTTTATGATATAATAATTTAACATTTTCCTGGCCCGTTCCCGGGCATAATTAAAAAATATTACTATATTTTTCAATATTTTATGATATGTAGCATTTTTTTCTGCTATTTTATATAATTACCTCAGACACGTTCCAGCTCAAAAACACCAGCGGAGGCTTAAAGCACAAATGTCCACCATTCTTCATTCTGTAAAAATGAAAATTTTAATTGCCATATTATTATTTACGGCAGCCACCAGTATCACCATATCCATCGTCCATTACCAGACCTATTCCAGATATATGGAACAGGAACTGCTGCTGTCATCTGGAAATGACATTCAGTATTCCAAGAACTATATTAACTTCCATATAGGTAATATTGATAATCTTCTGAAATGGTGCCAGAATAATACCGCAGTCATCAATTATGTCCAGAATCCTTCTCCCCGCAGCAAGGTGGCCGCACACGATTCACTGGCAGAGAACTACAACGCCTGCAACAGCAATATTTATATATCCAGGATGATGGTCGCTTCTGATTATGAAGAATACATCCAGCTGATATCTTCTACCTATTCCTCTGTGATTCATGTGGAAGAAGCCGTCAGCCAGATCCATGATTTCAATGACCTGTTAAAGAATCCCGGAGATGACTTTAAAAAAGGGATCATCACCGACCCGTTCCATAAGACCAATCCCAGGGATGTCCTGATGCTGGTCCGCCCGGTTTACAACCCGTTCAATTCAAAGATCATAGGCTGGATCCTGGTGGAAATAGCTTCCGACTTATTTTCGGACGCCCTCACGGCCTATTCCACCAGCCCGGAGGATCATTATTATCTGTCCATTCATGAGAATTTATATGTTCTGGAAAAGAAACGCTTTGTACCCGTGGGTTCTCCCCTGCCCTCCCTGCCCATGGAGGAAGGTAGTTCCTATTTAAAATACAACGGCAATCTATATTATAAAAAGGACCGGAATTATTTCATAGGAGATACGTTCAGCAGCTACCCGTTTTTTATCATGAAGGAAACCAGGCTGTCCATGGATTTTCAAAAGGCCCATTATTTTGTCCTCACCTTATGCGTCATCCTGCTGCTGATGATCCTGTTCTCCTGCATCATCATGCTGTACTTATATTATCTGGTCAACCGTCCGGTGGGAAGGCTTCAAAAACAGCTGCAGACAGTATCACAGGGGGATTTTTCCCCTTCCCCTTCCATTGAATGGAACAATGAATTCGGAGTCATCGGCCGTGGAATCAACCAGCTGTCCGAAGAGATGAAGCATCTGATTCAGGAAAAGCTGGATAATGAAGCCGCCCGGCAGAAAATAGAATACGAGCTGCTGCAGAACCAGATCAGCCCTCATTTTCTATACAACACCTTAAGCTCCGTAAAATGGCTGGCCACCCTGCAGGGAGCCACCGGAATCGCAGATATTATTTCTGCTCTGGTCTCCCTGTTAAAGAGCGTTTCCAAAAAAAATGACGGAAATACGCCGCTCTCAAATGAACTGGAATTATTGAAGGATTATTTTACCATACAGAAATTCCGCTACGGCGGCACGATTTCCCTGGAATATAAGGTGGAAAAACAGTCACTGCTCGACTGCCGCATTTTGAATTTCACCCTGCAGCCCATTGTGGAGAACGCCATTTTTCATGGAATCGAGCCCAAAAAATCGCCGGGCACCATTACCGTACATGTGTTTTCTCCTGATGAAGGAATGGTTCAGATCGATGTGACCGATGACGGCATCGGAATGAGTGAGGAAAAAATCCAATTGCTTCTGGCAAATCCCGGTTCCGGAAAGTCCGGTTTTTTCCGGGGAATCGGCATCACCAATGTGCACAGACGCCTCCAGCTGGAGTATGGAACGCAGTATGGCCTGGAGATCAGAAGCACACCCGGAAGCTTTACCACGGTTTCTATTAAAATACCCCTTATTTTATCCGAAACCCGGACTTCGCTCCCGGTCAGATAAACCGAATCATGTGGACGCAAGAAGGAGGATATCATGATAAAACTACTGATTGTTGATGATGAACCCATTGTTCAGGCAGGCATATCCGTAATGATCAACTGCAATAAACTGGGAGTCAAGATCTGCGGTACCGCTTCGGACGGCTATGAAGCCCTGGAAATCATAAGCAAGGAACAGCCGGATATTGTGATCGCAGATATAAAAATGCCCCGTATGGATGGAATGGAACTGGCCAAAACCTGCAGAGAGCGGTTCGGAAGCCTTCCCGTCTTCATCATACTGACCAGCTATGAAGAATTTTCTCTGGCAAGGGAAGCCATTTCCTATCAGGTGTCGGATTATCTGGTGAAATTGAATCTGAATGAGAAGATACTGGAAGAGGCTGTTATGAAAGCCGCTGAAACTGCTTCCAGTCAGAAGGAACGGAAGAATATGACGCCCGGGCCTGCCGCAGACATCTTATTAAATAAAGAAAAATTCTATATAAGGCTGCTTCATAATCTTTTCGAGAACGAAAGACAGTTCTTTTTTCAATGCCGCAGCCTGGATCTGGACATGGATTCCTGTTCGGCTTTTGCCACCTGCTATCTTTCCCTGTCCGTTACCGGCTCAGGGTCCATGGACATAGACCAGCAGCTCCGTTTATACATGAATGCCGCACAGATGGTAAAACAGATCCTCCAGAAATATATTCCCTGTGATATGCTGGTATTGGATATGGAACACGTTGTGATGATCCTTTTTATTCCCTCGGATTTTGACAGGAATTTTGAGGAGACCTTAAAGTCCGCCATGGAGAACATCAGCGAAATGCTTTTCAGCTACTATAAGATCCGGATTTTATCCAGCATCGGCAGCCCGGTGGAAAAGCTCATGGATCTATATGAGTCATACCATCATTCCCGTATCGCCATGCCCTATGCCACATCAGAGCGTCCCGTCATCTTCAGCTCTGAAATCCGGGAGATCAGGGCGCCGGAAAACACCTTTAACATTGCGATCTTTAAGAAAGCGATCACTCAGGCCTACGAAGAATACGATCACCGGCAGCTGGAAGAGATTTTTAAAGAAATCTGCGGCCTGCTTCGGGCGTATCCCTCCCATTACGCCCAGGCCATGGATGTGGCAAGCAATATCCTGTACCTTTCCACTTCCCTGTTAAATAACGGAGAATCCGTTATCCACAACATTTTTTCAGATTCTCCCTATGGATACCGGTCCTTATACGACTGTACAAAAACCGCGGAAATCATCAAATGGATGGAAAGCCTGTGCAAAGGGTTATGCGATTCCTTTCTCGCCCGGCAAAAGGAACACAAAAATTATATCGTGCATAATGTAAAGCTCTACATCAAAAACAACATCAGCAAAAAGCTGCTGCTGAATGAGGTTGCCGCTGCTTTCGGGATCAGCCCCAACTATTTGAGCGGCCTATTCCCCAAATATACCAATCTGGGCTTTAACGAATATATCACCCAGGAAAAAATAAATCACGCAAAAAAATATTTAAGAAGCGGGGACTGCAGAATCTATGAAGTGGCGGAAAAGGTGGGATATGGGAATCAATACTATTTCAGTAAGGTGTTTAAAAAGATCGAGGGAATATCCCCTGTGGAATACAGAAACCGCTATCAGGACAGCTACTCCCTTCCCCTTGATCCTCCGGAGATGTAGCCTGCTCCCGCTGCCGGAAACGCCGTGACTTAAGTGGGGCGAAGTCCATAATCCGGACTTCGCCCCTTCCTTCTGCCGCATCTTATTCCATATAACGCCGCAGCCTGACGCCATGGACATTCAGGACCTTGACCCTGACCGCGTCAGGGATCAGTTCATACAGAATATTGTCGATCTCCGCCACGGCAATCTGGCCCGTTTTCTTTATCTCGCAGATATGGCCTTTGGATTCTAATAAGGCCTTTGCATCGGCAATGCGCTCATCGGCATTTACAAACATCTTATTGGTCTCAATGAATATGGAATCGCTTTTGTGAAGAGCCGTTCTCTTTGACAGGAATCCTCTCTTTTCCTTTTCCCCGACTTGTGAAATCCCCATGGTTGCGCCGGACAGATTCTGTCCCGGACCGAATTCTCCGGCCCTGCCCGCTGCTTCCGGTGAAATAACGTTCCGCAGATCGCCGCTTTGCTTCAACAGCCACAGAAGGAAAACCGTTTCATCCGAAACCGTTTCATTATCCCGGATTTCCTCCCTGATCTGCTGCAGCAATCGGTGATATTCCGAATAGGATGCTCTGTATTGCTTCAGCCCGGTCCCCGAGACCCTGTGGTTTAAATCAAGGGCCAGAAGGGAAGGGATCACATCCACCAGCCCGTCTTCCACCAGCCCCGCCGTGAACTGGTCCGCCCACCGGGCACAGGGCTCCTGGGGGACGCCTGCCAAAAAGTCCACCCACTCAGATATGGTATGGCCGTTTATTCCCTTCTCTTTCAGCATTCCATACACGAACTTCCCGTTTTCGTCAAAGGTTTCCGGAGCGTCATAAATAAAACAGTACCGGTTATTGATCTTCACCATTTTGTCATCCAGAATGAATTCAAAAAACCGGGCCGCTGCCAGACAGCGTTCTCTTAATGGCCCTATCCCCGGCGTTTCCGTTACCTGTACCCCGTTTAAAGAAATAAGTGCAAATTTTCCTGACAGTGTCAAATCGTTCATAGGAATCCCCCTCCCTGATCGTGCAGTTAACCACCTTTTTCTATTATACCAATATCGGGCCGTCATTGCAAAGGGTGATTCCTTATTTCTGCTGCTGCATATATTTGCTGACCGTCCTCTGAAATATCTTCATACTGCTGTCAACATTCTTATTTTCCTGAAGGATCTTGGACACCTCTCCGTCGGCCAGAGTCATGACCTGCTGGTACTTGAGAAATTTGGGTTCAATGATCCCGTCTTCAATGACATTGTAAAGGAGCGTGCTGCTGATCACCTGCTCCCCCTCATCCATGTCTTCCTGGATGATATCCGCCCCCTCCCTGGAAGAAGCCACATTCTTTAAGGCAGGCACCCCCTGGGAATACCGGTAAACATCCATCTGCATTTCCTCCGTATAGGTCATCTGCTTTAAAAATTCCCACGCCAGCCTTTCATGCTTGGTCTTGCTGCTCATCCCCATCAGAAGGGCGTCTGCCTTGGAAATGTTTTCTCCCTCCCGCCCCGCCGGAAAGGTGATGCAGTCCCACTGGAACTTGGTGTACTTCTTGATCCGGTAGGGATAGGTTTTATAGGTACGGTACTCCGCAAAGGTCAGCGGCATGAAGGCCACCCTTCCCCCGTTAAAATCTTCCTGGGTCACGCTCTGCCCCTGGTTTAAATCGTTGAGCCGCTTGATGTATTTGACCGCATCCAGCACCCGGCCGTCGGTAAAGGAAAGCTGGATCTGGTTTTCGTCATAAAGCTTTCCTCCGCTGGTATAAAACGCATCCCGCCAGCTGTAATTATAGGTGCCGAACTGATCCAGAAGCCCGTCCTTATCCGTATCCTTTGTCACCTTCCTGCAAATCTCGTACATATCCTCCCAGGTCCAGTCCTCCTCCGGCATCCGGATTTCCTCCTTTGCCAGCAGGGACTTGTTTACAAACATGAGCGTCGGCACGGTTTCGTAAGGAAGGGCATACTGGCCGCCGCCATAGCGGCCTGTGTTCAGCGCCGTCGTAAAAAAATCCTCCTTGTGAAATTCCTCATCTCCATTGATCAGCCCGTCTAAATTCTTCATGACTCCAAGGGATGTGAATTTGTCAAAATCCGAATCCAGGACCATGAATACGTCCGGCATTTCCCCCTCCAAAAGCTTTCTGGCGCACCACTCCGAATAATCATCCCTGGCTATCCCGCTGTAATAATGGATCTTCACATTCGGATGGGTTTCCTCAAAACGCTCAATGGCCTTATCCACGATCTTAAAGCTGTTGGCGCTTGCCACATCCCAGTTGCTTCCTGTGAACATGCCGAATTCCAGGACCGTCACCCGGTTCTGATGACGGTAGATCCCTGCGGCTGCCAGGAGCACAAAAACGGCTGCGGCCGCGCCGGAAAGTATCCTTCGTTTCCCCATTCTTTTCCTCCGCTCCGGCCTTTGAGCCTTAAGTCTTCATCCGTTTCCTCACATTGCTCTGGACCGCCCAGATGGCCAGCTGGGTCCTGTCTCTTAAATCCAGCTTGTTTAAAATGGTGCTCAAATAGTTCCGGACCGTTCCCTCCGAAAGGTTTAAGGTCCTTGCGATCTCCTTATTGCTGGAACCCTTCTCCACCTGGGCAATGACCTTCCATTCCGTCCTGGTCAGCTCCTCCATATTCTTCTCCCTTACGGATATGGTATAATCGGCCTGCGCCATCTGGGAAAAGAACCGGAGCACCTTTGCCGCGATATCCGGGTTGATCATGGCCCACCCGTTGTAGACGGTGGTGATGGCATTGGCCAGCTCATCCATGGAAACGCCCTTCAGCATATATCCGCTGGCCCCGTATTTCAGCGCATTGTACACATATTCGTCGTCATCAAAGGTGGTCAGTATGATGATCTTGACCTGGGGATAGCTTTCCTTGATGATCTTCGTGCACTGCACCCCATCCATCCGGGGCATCCGCACATCCATCAGGATCACATCCGGCGCCTTCCTGTTCACACACCGGATCACCTCCTGGCCGTCCGCGGCCACATCGGTCACTGTCATATCCTCCCTGCTGTTTAATACGATCTGCAGGCTCTGCCGGATCAATTCCTGATCATCCGCAATCAATACTTTAATCATAGGTCTCCCCCCTCCGGATGGGTATTCTTGCATTGACGATAAATCCGTCGCTTCCATCAAATGTCACGCTCCCGTTTAACATCCTGATCCGCTCTTTCATGTGCTTTGTTCCGAAACCGCTCTTCATCTCCTTGCAGCCGATTCCGTTGTCCCTGATCTGAATCAGCACATCCTGGCCTTCCCTCTTTACGGTGACCCAGATCTCTCCCGCATGCCCATGGCGCATGGCGTTTGTAATGCCTTCCTGGACCACACGGTAGATGGCGTTCTCTTCATCTTCGTCAAATTTTAGGTTCTGGGCCTTGCAGTCAAAATAAACTCTCGTATCCGACACCCCGTTGATGTCGCTCACCATCTTGCTGATGGCGTATTCCAGGCTGAAGCGCTCCAGCGCATCCGGCCTCAGTTCATTTACGGAACGCCGGATTTCCTTTATCCCATCCCTTGTGACCTTGGAGATCAGCTCCAGCTGCTTTCTGGTCTGGTCCGGGGAAGTCCCGATGATGGCAAGACAGGCGTCGATCCCTGCCGCAATGCCGGTCAGAGTGTGGCCCAGGGTATCGTGGATCTCCCGCGCCAGCCGGTTCCTCTCCCTGGTTTCCGCCATTTTTTCAGCCATGACGGAATACTTCTGAAGCTGCTCGTTCACCTCATGAAGCTGTTCGTTGAGGCCGTGGATCTCATCTAAATTCCCCTGCTGTTCGTTGATGATGTTGACACAGTACACCACGAATACGATGACATTTAAGGATACCAGAATATTATAGATGCTGAGCAGATACTGCTGCACCGAGGCGCTGTAGTAGGAAATATAATCCTTGACGGAATAAAGACGGTAGGAAATGGACAGCAGCTCATAATCCGCCAGGATAAAGCTGCCGATGGCCACGGCAGCCAGGATATACCTGGATTTTCCGTTTTTTACGTACATGATGACATTGGAAAACACCAGCAGCAGGATCCCGTTGTAATTGAAATTCAGCACAATGATAATGGCAAAGCAGATGAGGAAATCCGCCACCAGACTGGTAAGGATGACCTTGCTGCTGTTTGGAAACAGACGGTCCCTGATGACCATGCTTAAGGCGAGCAGGCAAAGGAGAAGGGCACAGAGCCAGATCTTTGCATAAGGATACCAGACGATGGCCTGGATCCCGTTTAAGAACTCCCTGGCACCGTATCCCCGGCGGATCTTTTCAATTGTCCAGTAAATAAACATGCTGATCCCCATTACGGAAATCATGTTGAGAACCAGGATCCCTGCCTGGAGAATGCGGATCCTGCGGTTAAACTTTTTTGCATCCATGTCTCGCCCCTACTGCCATCCGTCTATTTCATAATTGTCAAGATTGTCCTTTGTGATCAGGGTGCTGGGCAGGCTGATATATTTTTCCACCGGTTCACCGGCCAGATAGCGGTAGGCCGTTTCCGCCGCCACCCTTCCGATGGACTTGGGGCTCTGGGCACTGGTCCCGGTTACATACCCCATATCCAGGATGGCCTTGAAATCAGGAGAGCCGTCGATTCCGTAAATCAGGACCCCTTCCTCTTTCCGGGCCTGCTGCAGGGCCGCCAGGGCGCCCAGGGCCGTAGGGTCATTGCCTCCCAGTATGACATCAAAGCTGATGTCCTTACTTAAGATCTCCTCCATCACCTTGGAAGCCACCTCGATCTCGCCGGCCGCCGCATGGCGGTACACCACCCGGTAATTGTCATTTCCTGCAATGGCATCCGTAAATCCCCGGGACCGGTAGGTGATGGACATCTGGATGGGATTGTCCAGAATTATGATATCTGCGGACTTTTTCCGTTTCATCATATCCAGGGCGCAGACCTGGCCGGCCTGGTAATTGTCCGTTTCAATGATGGATATGACGGAATCCCGGTCCTTCACCACGGTGTCCACATTGATGACGGCCACCCCGGCTTCCCTGCACGCATCAAGAGCCGGCTGAACGGCTTCCCAGTCCACCGGATTTAAAAACAGCATGCAGATCCCCTCGTCGATCAGCTCCCGGATCTGTTCATTCTGCTTGTTCTGGTCCTGAAGAGGATCCCTGGTCAAAAGGATGTCCCCATTGGCCTCCACCACCTCTAAAATCCCCTGGTCCAGCACGTTGAAATACGGATTGTTCCTGGTCATATAGGTAGCCCCGAAAAGGAGAGCCTTATGCTGCCGCACGCTCCCCTCCCCGCCTCCGCAGCCGGACAGGCAAACCAATACTCCCATGATCAGAAAGAATGCACCGGCCCTCTGTCTCATGATCTTCACTCCCTTATATATGATGTCTTATTATACCACAAAAAGCGTTTCTCTAGTTAAGGAAACGCTCCCTGTCAGGACATGTTTTCAATCCTTTTTCTTGTTTCTCAAATAATCCACGAATACGGCCAGAAGAATGACGATGCCCTTTACCACATACTGCCAGAAGGAATTGACGTTCATCAGATTCAGCCCGTTGTTTAACACGCCGATGATAAGGCCTCCGATAATGGTTCCGCCGATTTTTCCGGAGCCGCCTGCCATGGAAGTGCCGCCTACCACAACCGCCGCAATGGCATCCATTTCTGCTCCGTCACCTGCCGTGGGCTGCCCGGAATACATGCGGGAAGCTAAAACAACACCTGCAAGACCTGCCATGATCCCGGAATAGGTATGGACCAGCAGCTTTACCCTGGCCGTACTGATGCCGGAAAACCGGGCCGCCTGGGAATTGCCGCCAACGGCGTAAATATGGCGTCCCAGCTTGGTCTTATTCATGATCACCGCCGTAATGATGAGCACAAAAACCAGGATGATCACAGGGGTGGGAATGCCTCCGATGTATCCGGCCCCAAGGAACTGCCATTTCTTCGTGACCACGCGCACCGGAGAACCGCCGGTATAAACATAGGCCAGGCCTTTTGCCACGTTCATGGTAGCCAGGGTGACGATAAAGGGAGGAATGGTGGTTTTGGAGATCACGACTCCGTTGAGCATCCCAACCATCATCCCCACAAGCACTCCGATGATGACGGCAGCAAATATGGGAAGGTTGTAACGGGCCACACAGCCGGCCGCCATACAGCCGGACAAGGCGATGATGGAACCTACGGAAAGATCGATCCCCCCTAAAATGATGACCATGGTCATGCCGCAGGCCAGAAATAAGTTGGATGAAATCTGCCTCAGCACATTGAAGATGTTCTTATGGGTCAGGAACGCACCGCTGGTCTTTGGAAATAAGGATAAGAAAATACACAGGATCAGCAATGCGCCGATAATGCCAATATTGTCTTTGAAATACTGTTTTATGTTTTTTTGTAGTCTTGTCGTCATTGGATTTTCCCCCTCTTTCCTACTTAGCCGCCAGCTTCATGATCTGTTCCTGGGTAACGGATTCCTCGTGGCTGAAGCAGCCTGTGATCCTGCCGTCACACATCACATAGACACGGTCGCTCATGTTGAGTATTTCCGGCAGCTCGGAGGAGATCATAATGATCGACACCCCTTCCTTTACCAGCTCATTCATGATCGCGTAAATCTCTGATTTCGCGCCTACATCCACGCCCCTTGTGGGTTCATCCAGGATCAGGATCTTCGGGGAAGTGGCGAGCCATCTTCCGATCATGACCTTCTGCTGGTTTCCGCCGGATAAATTGCCGATCAGCTGCTCCTGGGACGGCGTTTTCGTATCCATCATTTCAATATATTTCCGGGTGATGTCCTCTTCCTTTTTTGTATCCACCCAGATTCCCCTGATAAAGGATTTGAGCACTTCAATGGTGGAGTTGAAGCGTACCGACTGTACCTTATAAAGCCCCTCCTGCTTCCGGTCCTCCGGCACCAGGGCGATGCCGTACTTCATGGCATCCATGGGGGATTTTATTTTTACCGGCCTTCCTTCCACATACACCTCTCCCAAAGAACCGGGCGTAAGGCCGAAAATGCACTTCATGGTTTCGCTGCGCCCTGCTCCCACCAGTCCCGCAAATCCTATGATTTCTCCTTTATGCAGTTCAAAGCTGGCTCCCTTTACCATCTTTCCGTCAGCGATGTTTTCACATTTCAATACCGTCTCACCCGGCTCTAAATAATCCCGGGTATAATATTTTGTCAGCTCCCGCCCCACCATCATGGCGATCAGCTTATCTCTTGTGGTTTCCTTAACGATTTCTGTTCCTGCCGGCGCGCCGTCGCGCAAAACAGTGACTCTGTCGCAGATCTGCTCCAGTTCATCCATCTTGTGGGAGATGTATATGATCCCCACGCCCTTTTTTGTCAGTGCCCGCATGGTCTGAAACAGGAATTCCACCTCTTTGTCCGATATGGAGGAGGTAGGCTCATCCATGACCAGGATCCTGGAATTATAGGAAATGGCCTTCACGATCTCAACCATCTGCTGCTGGGCTATGGTCAGATTCTTAATGAGCGCCTCCGCACGGATGTCCATATGATAGGCCTCCAGCAATTTCCCGGCTTCTTTTTCCATGGTGTCATAGTTGATCCAGCCGCCTTTCCCGGGCTCCCGCCCCAGAAAGATGTTTTCCGCCACGGTCATGTGAGGGACCAGTACAAGCTCCTGATGGATGATGGATATCCCGTTGGCATGGGACACTCCCACGCTGTCTATTGCCACCTTCCTGCCGTCAATGAAAATATCCCCCTCATCTGCTGTGTAAATGCCGCCCAAAACTTTTATTAAGGTGGATTTTCCGGCTCCGTTCTCTCCAAGAAGGGCATGGACCTCACCGGCGTGAAGCTCTAAATCCACTCCCTGAAGCGCTTTTACCCCGGGAAAGGACTTATGGATATTTTTCATTTGAAGCAGAATTTTTTCACTCATATACTCACCTGCCTGTTCTTTCATTTGCTTTGCATTCCGGGAGCCTTCCGTCAAAAAGTGTCCGCCGCCGGCACATCTGACCGGCAGATGGGCCGGCGGCGGGACACTGGTGAGCTTTCCCTTACTGCCAGCCGTCTGTGCCGTAATCCTTAACGTTATCGGAGGTGATCAGGAAGGTTTCCACCGGATACCGGTCCGCCACCTCATCGCCGTTTAAGTAGGAATACATGATGTTCACTGCGGACTGTGCGATCTTGACCGGAGACTGTGCGCCGCTTCCTTCGATCAGGGATTCACCGGAAGCCATCTCAGCCTTGATATCCGGAGAGCCGTCCACGCCGTAAATCTTGCAGTCCTTGATGCCTGCGGCATTTGCTGCTGCCAGAGCTCCCAGTGCGGTGGGGTCATTTCCGCCGAAAATGGCTACCACATCGCCGTGTGCCTGGAGAAGGTCTTCCGCGATCCCCATGGAAACCTCTAAGTTCCCTTTGGCATCCTGCTGTGCCACGATGTTGAAATTATGTCCCTTGATGGCATCCAAAAATCCGTTGGTCCTGTCTGTCACGGAATTCATGGTCGGGGAGTCAAGCACTATGATATCCCCTCCGTCCGGACATTTCTTCACTAAGTCTTCGCCGCATACGAAGCCTGCATTATAGTTATCAGAGCCGGTATAGGAAACCAGATAGGACATGTCAGCCACTTCCGTGTCAAAGCCCACCACCGGAATTCCCGCCTCTTTTAACTGGTCCAGCGCCGGAAGAATGCCTTCCGCCTCCGCCGGATTCATGAACATGGCATCAATGCTCTGGGATACCAGATCCTCCACCTGGGTAATCTGAAGGGTCACATCATTGGCGGGATCCACGGAAATCAGCTCATCTCCCTGGGCTTCCACCATTTCCCGCATGGTCTTCTCAATGGTGACGAAGAAGGGATTTGTGCCATCCATACAGGTATAGCCGAACTTGTAATGCTTGCTGGGGTCTTTCTTTTTCACATTGGCATCCGCCATGTTGACGGCAGATTCGGATTTGACCGCCGCCTTTGTCTCTTCCTTGCTCTCCGCGTCCGCTTTTGTCTCAGCTGCGGCGGCCGCCGGAGCGGTTGTTTCCGGCGCCTTTGTCTCCGGCTCCCCATTGCTGCAGCCTGCCAGTGAAACACCTGCCATGGCGGCACATACCAGAATTGCGGCTAATTTTTTTGTGCTTTTTTTCATGTTGCGTCCTCCTTATACATTTTTGTTTGTAGTTTTTGCTGCATTTTTAATATATCACGAGTTGTTTTTTAAAACATGTGCACAATGTAATGAGTTTTGCATGACAAATGTCATATCTTTTTCATCAATTCAGCAGCGATTCCGGTTTTTCTTCCGGATTTTCATCATATTGCACAAATTCAGTCAGCGGCCGGATACTCATTGCAGAGAAGGCGGTAAGGAGGCTCGTCTTCCTCGATTTTCGGGAACCTGCCGGCCGGCAAGTAAAACCGGTTATCCCCGCTGTCATCGTTGCACATGGATACCTCACCCAGCAATACCGGCCCCGTGCCCGGTTCCAGTTCAAAATCATGGTACATATAGGGATAAATGGTAATGCTTTCCCCCGGGCAAAGCTTCACCTGGGAGCCGGCTGCCGTCCGGTATTCCCTGCCGTCGCTGCGGATCACCACATCCGTGTCGGCCAGTTCCCCCTCAGGCGTGGAATTATAGACCCGTATCAGCACATTTCCGCCTCCCCGGTTTATGATGTCCTCCATTTTCTTCCAGTGAAAATGCATGGCTGCCGTCTGGTTTTCCTTTATGTAAAGCAGCTTTTCCGCATAGGGCTTCGTATACCGGTCCAGCTTCACATTGCCGTTTCGAAGGGTGATCAGGGAGAAGCCCACCCTGTCAAAATCACCCATGCCGAAATCCGTGATGTCCCACCCCAGCATATTGTCCCGGATCTCGTCGTAATCATGCCCTTTTTCCTTCCACTCTTCCGGAGTAAAACCGCAGAAGGGCGGAAGGGCAAATCCGCATGCTGCTGCCATCCGTTCCATATCCTTTAAGGCCTGATTGATCTCAGAACGTTTCATTTCTTACCTCCCCCGTTCTTTATTCCAGATTGGAAAACACGTTCAGTGTGTGAAGCACATCCTTTTTCATGGCCTCGATTCCCCATAAGGTCACATCATGATAAAATACATACCCGTCCGACTCCATGGCCTTCTCCTTCACATGCATCCCTCCCGCTTTGGCCAGATAGGTATAGTAATTGATCTTACGGACGCCGTTTTCAATACACTTTTTAAAATCCCCGTCGCTGACTCCGGAACCTCCGTGCATGACAATGGGCAGGCCGATCCGGTCGTGTATCCGGCGGATGCGGTCAAAGTCCAGCCTGGGCTCCGTGAGGTAGAGGCCGTGCACCGTGCCGAAGGAACAGGCCAGCGCGTCAATTCCCGTGATCTGGGTGAATTTCTCCGCTTGCTCCGGATCCGTATAGCACCCTTCCATGGCTTCTCCTTCTTCCCCTTCCCCCACACTCAGAAATTCCTGCCTGCCCATGGCTCCGATCTCCGCTTCCACAGAGGCCCCGTAAGCACCGGCCATTTCTACCGCTATCCTGGTATTTGCCACATTCTCTTCAAAAGAGAGGGCGGAGCCGTCATACATCACCGAGGTAAAGCCCATGTCCAGGGCCTGTTTTAAAACCTTCATATTGTCGCCGTGATCTAAGTGCACGGCCACAGGCACTCCGGCCCGTTCCGCCATCATGACCATAACAGGGCCCATGACCGGCAGGGGTATGATGGCCTCATGGACCGGGGCGAACTGCAGGATCACCGGCTGGTTTAATTCCGCCGCCGCCCCCAGCACTGCCTGGATCCCCTCCAGGGAAGTGATGTTGAATGCTCCAATGGCTATGTTTTTGGCATCCGCCAGTTCCAGAATGGCTTTCATCGTGATCAGCATATCTTTTTTCCTCCTGATTTTTATTTTATGGGCGGATGATCTCCTGCTGTTTCCACCCGTTGCGTATCTTTTCCTTCAGCGCATCAAAGGGCAGGAGCCCGCTGACCGCATCATAGGCCGTCACGCAGGAAGCTCCTGTCGCAGCCGCAAGTTCCAGGCATTCCAAAGGCTCCAGGCCATCCAGCATGGCTTTTAAAAAAGCTCCGATGCTGGTATCCCCCGCTCCTGTGGCGGAAAGGATGCGGTCCGGCACAAAACTGTTCTGGAAATGGGAAATTCCGCCCCAATTCCTTTTTAAAGGCGTGGCTTCTGCAAAAACATGGTCCGGCGCGGTCTTTAAATACATCCCGGCAGCTCCGCATTTTAACAGCACCGCCTTTGTCCCCAGGGCAAGGGCCCTGCCGGCAAGGACCTCCACATCCTCGCTTAAGGAAAGAATGGATGTGATATCATCCCCTCCTGCCTTTTCCTGCCATTTGTCATAGAGGTCCCGGTCAAGGACATATCCCAGCTCCTCAATGCTCGGAACAAAAAAATCCACATAAGGCAGGGCAGAGGCCAGTATGCGTTTCCAGTCACAGCCGGCCGCCTCGGAATCAGGATCCACCGCCGCCAAATCCAGGGAGGTGGAAAGGCCAAGCTCCTTCACCCGCCGGAAAAGCTCCGTCAGCTCTTTCCCATCCTTTTCATAAAATCTGCGCATCAGTGTGGGATATCCGAAATGAAAATGAGAGGCTCCGGCTATTTTTTTGAAATCCACATCGTCGCAGCAGAAGGTATCATTGCATCCCGGATCATGGAGGAAAAACCGGTCAAGTCCCCTGGGCGCCAGGACCACCGTATAGGAGGTGGCCTCCCCCGGCCTTTCCGGTATGCAGCTTTCGCAGCCGCTCTGCCTGATCTTTTCCTTCAGTATCCGCCCAAAGTCATCTTCTCCCACCTTGGACATCAAAAGCACGTCCGCTCCCAGGGCATGAAGGCCCAGCCCTGTATTGGAAACGGCCCCTCCCGTACAGATCTTCGCCCCTCCCACAGCCATCAGCTTTCCCGGACGAAAGAGTTCCAGAAGCTTCTGTCCCCCGCTGTTTTTAAAAACCGGAGTGATGTCCAGGGAAATGTGTCCGGCCACCACCACTTTTTTATTCCCTTCCTGATATTTCATGTCTGCTCCCCCTTTCTCTGTTTTCATCATAACAATCCAAGGGGAAAAGTCAATAATTTTTATGCAGTTATTACGATTGTAATGATGTATATGACATTTGTCATGTACAAATTGCACAATACATTTTGAATGTCCCAAAAACAAAAAAAGATCCGGAAAATTCTCCATCATTCAGAGAATTCTCCGGACCCTTCCATAGGCTACCGCTTAAGACACGCATCCAGCTCTTCTTTTATTTTTTCTTCTTCAAAGCCTTTTCCGATGAAAACAATCTGGTTGATCCGGTCCCCGTAAACCTCATCCCACTCCTCCATGAGCTCCGGATCATTCTTTAAGCATTCCTCCTGCTCCTCCTGGGAACAGGAAACGATCCAGCGGGATACGGGGGTTATGGCGATGCAGTTCCCCGCCTGTTCGAATAAAACAGCCTGTTCCTCATCCCTGGAAAACCAGATATAGCCTTTGGCCCGGATGATCTCTCCGGGATAGCATTTTTCTATCCAGGAATCAAACCGCTCTTCATCAAAGGGCTCCCGGCGTTCATAAACAAAGGACTCTATGCCGTAATCCTCATGGCAGGCGTCCCCTTCCTCCTTCCAAAGGGCCCTTGACAGCGCGGAGGAATGTTCCAGCTTATCATGATCATACAGCCTGCGGCCAAAGATCTTTTTACATTCCACCATACTGCCTGCTGTCCTTAAAAGCTCCGCCTCCGGGGAAAGAGCCTTCACGATCCGCTCCACCCGGTCCGCCTGTTCAGCGGTCAGCAGATCACATTTGTTCAAAACCACGATATTGGAGAATTCGATCTGCTCAATGATCAGATTGATCACATCCTGATCCTCTTCCTCCGGGTCCTCCGGCAGCTGCTCTAAATCTTCCAGAAACTCCGAATAAATGCGGTTCGCATCCGCTACGGACACGATGGAATCCAGATATGCCGGGAATTCTTCCCCCTCATCCTCAAAGGCATCCGCAATGCTCATGGGACTGCTGACGCCCGATGCCTCAACGATGATCCCATCCACCCGGCCTTCCCGGGCGATCCTCTGGATCTCCTGGATACATGCACATTCCGTAAAGGCCTCCAGATTGATTCCTTTTCCCCGTAATCTCATATCCTGATCCCTCCGCTTCCAAGGCCTGAAAATACCAGAATGACCGCAAAACAGATGATGAACGTGGTCACCAGAAGCCTTACTACAAATTTTGACCGGAACCCGCTAAGGAGCATGACCATGTTTTTAATATCCATCATGGGTCCGAATACGAGGAACCCCACGAGAGCCACCACCGGAAATGCGCCTGCCATGGTCCTCGCCACCACCGCGTCCGAGGAAGAGCACAGGGACAGGACAAAGGCCATCCCCATCATGAGAAGGATGGATCCCGCCTCAGGAATCCCGGCTCCCGACCGGATCATGGCAGGCAGCAGGTCCTGAAATAAGGTGGAAACAAAAATTCCCGTTAAAAGGTATTTTCCCACGGAAAAAAATTCATTCTGCCCATGGCGGATCAGCAGGGAAAATCGGGAAGTCCCCTCCCTGCCTTCTTCCGGATAATCAAAATCCCCCCGGCTTCCCGCCAGCCCGGTCTCGCGCCCCCCTCCCGGAGACTCCTCCAAAAGAATCTCCTTCGGGGGAAAGACCTGGCAGGTGAGCCAGGTCAGCACTGCGCAGAGGACCCCCAGGCCGCACCTGGCCGCGATCATTCCCGGATTCCCGTTAAAGGCATACCAGGTGGAAAGGATCACCACCGGATTGATGACCGGGGATACCAGAATGAAGGTGACCGCAGCAGAAACGGGCACTCCCTTTTTCACCAGGCTCTTAAATACCGGAATGGAAGCGCAGTCACAGACCGGAAGACAAAAACCGGCCGCAATGGCAAACAGCTGGCCGGCCGCCGGATGCTTGGGAAATTTCCTCTGAAGCCACTCCGGCTGTACATACACCTGGATGACGGAAGAGAGAAGAACTCCGATGGCCAGAAAAGGGACCGCCTGCAAAAACACGCCTAAAAACACGGTAATAAACCGGTCAAGGGAGTATCCCAGGGTGCCCAGGACCGGCTTTACGGTCAGATAGAGGATGGTTATGACCCATGCAGGAATGACCATTCTATCATTCTCCTTCAAATAATTTTTTGATCTGCTGTTCCTTTAACCCGGTGCCGATAAAGCAGAGGCTGCTGCCCTGGGCCTCACAGGGCCGGATTTTCAATATTCCGGGTATGTACTGGAATAAAAGGCCGCCTTGCCCGCTCCTTACGATTCCTTTTCCCCGCAGGATCAAACCGTCGGCATGGTTAAGCACCCTGCTGATTTTCCGGTCCAGATCTTCCTTTGATATGGGACCGCTGCATTCCAGGGTAACTGTTGTGAAAATTTCCCTGGCAAAGCGGGGCCGGAGATATCCGCTTCTTTCGCCTCTTCCCCCGAACCAGGTCATGCGGTTAAATCTGGCGTCTCCTGAAACTTCCGCCTCCGCCTTCCGCCCGTGGGAAACCCTCTGCCCGGACCGGAACACGGAAGCCGGTATGCTGTCCCAGAAATCCGCCTCAATTCTGGCTTCCGGGTTTAATTCCCTTATTTTCTCAACGGTCTCTTCAATTTCCCCGGCATCATCGCTCTGATGGCTTAAGAGAATCAAATCCGCGTACCGGATCTGGTCTATGAAAAATTCTCCATAATTTTCCCTGTACTTGTCAAACTTTCTCCCATCCACCACGGTGATACACCGCTCCAGCCGGACCATATCCTTATGCTTAAAGCAGGACTTCATGATGTCCGACAGCTTTCCCACGCCGGAGGGCTCCACCAATATGGCATCCGGTTCATACTCCTTCACGATCCGGACGATGGCTTTTTCAAAATCACCTGTCATGCTGCAGCAGATGCAGCCCGCGCTTAAACTGGTGATCGTCAGCCGGCAGCTTTCAAGCAGGCTGGCATCAATACCGGCTTCACCGAAATCATTCTCTATGACCACGATCTTCTCATCCCGGAATACCGTTCTGACCATCGTCTGGATGAGAGTCGTCTTGCCGGCGCCGAGAAAACCGGATATGATATAAATATCTGTCATTCTTCCTCACTCCTTATTCTGTTCTAGACTAGCCCTTTACTCCAAACAGCTTCTTTCCCACAAAGATCATAAGAAGAAAAATAACCCCCACCAGGACAATGGTTCCTCCCGGTTTTAAACCAATATAGTAAGCGGCAAAGAGCCCCGCTATCATAAACACAACGTCAAAACACACGGCATAGACCACCGTCTGCCGGTAATTCTTTCCGATCTGCATGGCACAGGCCACCGGTATCACCATCATGGAGGACACGATCAGCGCCCCCACGGTCCTGGCCGCAATGGAAACCGTAACAGCCGTCAGTATGGTGAAAATAAAGTTCACCATTTTTACAGGGACTCCGGCCAGTTTGGCGCTTCTCTCATCAAGAGCGATGTAAAACAGCTCTTTATAAAGAAGCAGAAACAGCAGAAGGACCGTCAGTGACACGCCTATGACCAGATACATTTCCGTGTTGCTGATGGCTACGATGCTGCCGAACAGAAAGCTGTTAAAATTCGCGGAATTCTTCACAAATCCCGACAGGACTCCGGCCAGGCCGATGCCTGCGGACATCATGATCGCAATGGACATTTCCGAATACCTGGGCAGCTTTCTTCTGATCGCCTCGATTCCAAATGCCGCGATGATACAGGCCGCCGCTGCGCCGGCCACGGGATTGATCCCCATAATGAGGCCGGCAGCCACTCCTGCCAGCGAGGTATGGGACAGGGCGTCACCGATCATGGACAACCGTTTCAGCACGATGACCACGCCGATGCATGGAATCACCATTGCCAGCAGGATCCCCACGAGAAACGCCTTCTGCATAAAGGCATAATTAAATATTTCCATCGTTTTCCGCCTCCTGATCATCTGGCAGACGGGCCATCACGCCATCCTCCAGCTGCCAGATATGGTCTGCAAGGCCCGGCAGCCGCTTCCTGTCATGGGTGACCATAAAAACCGTCATCCCTTCTTCCCGGTTGAACGACCGGATCAGCCGGTAAAATTCTTCCGTATTTTTCTCATCTACACCGGAAGTGGGCTCATCCAGTATGAGGAGCTTCGGACAGTTAACCAGAGCCCGGGCCAGAAGGACCCTCTGCTGCTGGCCTCCCGACAGCTTCCCGATCAGCCGCCTGCAAAACTGCTCCATCCCCACCTGCCGAAGCGCCCTTTTTGCCTGCTCCTTTTCCCTTTTGCCAGGGAACCGAAAAGCACCGATCTGAGCGTATAAGTTCGCCTGGACGATTTCCTCCACGGAAGCGGGAAAATCCTTATAGGAGGCCATTCCATTCTGGGGGACATAGCCCACCTCCTTCCAGCTGCGGAACTGTTTCAAATCATTTCCCATGAGCTTTATGCTCCCGATTTCTCCCGATAAGGGCAGTTCTCCCAGCAGCATTTTGATCAGCGTGCTTTTTCCCGCCCCGTTGGACCCGATGAGGGCTGCAAAGCTGCCGGCGGGAACGGAAAAGTTCACACCGTCCAGAACCGGTGTGCTCCCATAGGAAAAGCTTAAATCCTTTATCTCAATTGCATTCACAAGCCTTACTCCTGTCTTTTTATTCCAGCGCTTTCTTTAATGCCGCCAGATTTTTCTCCATAATGGAAAAATAATCCTCACCGGCATTCAAAAAAAGGCGGACCGTTCTCACCTATTCCGCCCTCTGGCACCGGCTGCAGTAGCCGTACAGCACCATGTGCTGCTGATCCAGCTTGAATTCGTGATCCTCATGAATGTGCTCAAAAAACGCATCCATTCTGGAACACTCAAGGGGGATCATGGTACCGCACCGCAAACACACCAGTTTTCCAACACTGCCGCTGATTTCTTCCCCAATATACCGGAATTGTGCCTTGGAACCGTCAACGGAGGGGATCTTTACAACCACTCCATCTTCAGTCAGGCGCTCCAGTGCACGGTATACGGTCGTCTGCCCTACATGGATCCCGTCCCTGTGGAGGCATTCCATAAACTGCTCCACCGTACAGAAAACCTTATTTTGTTTTTTTAAACAGCTCAGAATGATTTCCTGCTGTTTTGTCCGGTATCTCCCTCGTTCTGCCATCATTTACCCCTGCTTTACGAAATCAAAAATCATTTTCATATTATAACATTGATTTCATGATTGTCAAGTTTATTCCATGAAATACTGTCTCTAACAAAACGGCTGCCCATGCTGAAACAGGTGTTTTTTCTCCAAACCTCTTGACACAGCCGCCATAAGCTGTTATTATGTTCATTAATTTGATAAATATTACATTTTTGAACAAACGGAGGGATGCTATGCAGGCAATTATTCTGGCCGCCGGAATGGGCAGGCGTCTAAAAAAGCTGACTGAAAATCAGTCCAAATGTATGGTTCATGTAAACGGTATCCCCATGATCGAGCGCATGCTGAAGCAGCTGGATCATTACCATTTAAACCGGATCATCCTTGTGACAGGACACAAGGGGAATGAGCTGCGGACCTTTATCTCCACGCTTTCCATACATACGCCGGTCACGTACATTGACAATCCGGTCTACAAGACCACCAACAATATTTATTCCCTATATCTGGCAAAGGACCACTTACTCATGGATGATACCATTTTGCTGGAATCGGATCTGATCTTCGAGCAGGAAGTCCTCACACAGATCATAAACGATCCCTATCCCAATCTGGCTCTGGTGGCCCATTTTGAAAGCTGGATGGATGGAACGGTGGTTCTGCTGGATGAACAGGACAATATTATGAAATTCCTGACCCGGAAGGATTTCCGGTTCGAGGACATCCATTCCTATTACAAGACCGTCAATATCTATAAATTCAGCCGGAACTTTTCCGCCACCCACTACGTGCCGTTTTTGGAGGCCTACAGCAAGGCTCTGGGAAACAACGAATACTACGAGCAGGTATTAAAGGTGATCTCCCTTCTGGATGACCACGATTTAAAGGCCTCCCGGCTGGAAAACGGTTTCTGGTATGAAATAGACGATGAGCAGGACCTGGATATTGCGGAATCCATTTTTACGGATTCCCAGAGCCGGCTGTCCCGGTTATCGAAGCGGTTCGGAGGCTACTGGCGGTATCCGGGTCTTCTGGATTTCTGTTATCTGGTCAATCCTTATTTCCCCAACAGCCGCTTCATGGGAGAAATCAAGGCCAGCTTTGAAGAGCTGGCAACCAGCTATCCTTCCGGCCTGGATATCAACAACCTGCTGGCCGCAAAATCCCTGGGACTGGACAGAAACCAGGTGCTCACGGGAAACGGAGCGGCCGAGCTGATCAAGCCTCTCATCCGCAGCTTTAAGAATGGCGTCGGCGTCCTGCGCCCCTCCTTTGAAGAGTATGGAAACTGTGCACAAAATGCCGTTCCTTTCTCCGTTCCCACACCGGATTTCACCTATACCGCCCGGGATATCATGGACTTTTATAAGGATAAGGAGCTGGAGGCCCTGGTCCTTGTGAATCCGGATAATCCCACAGGCAATTATATTCCGAAGCAGGAGGTCCTCTCTCTGGCCGGATACTGCAGGGAGAGAAACATGATCCTGATCCTGGATGAGTCCTTCATAGACTTTTCCTCCGCGGAAGAATCACCGTCCCTCATGAGCCAGGAGATCCTGGATGCGTATGAAAATCTGGTGCTCATCAAAAGCATATCAAAGTCATACGGAGTTCCGGGACTGCGGCTTGGGCTTCTGGCCTGCAGCAATGCCGATATCATTGAACTCGTGCGGCAGGAGCTTCCTGTCTGGAACATCAACTCACTGGCAGAATATTTTCTGCAGATATTTGAAAAATACCAGTCCGATTACCGGGAGGCCCTGGAACAGTTTAAAAGGACCAGGGATGAATTATACCGGTCCCTACGCCCGATCCGGCAGCTGAAGCTTTACCCATCCCAGGCGAATTTCATCATGTGTGAAATCACGGATGGCTGCTCTGCTACCCAGATCGCGGAGCTTCTCTTAAACCGCTATAACATCCTGGTAAAAGATCTGTCCCACAAGCCGGGAATGGAAGGCCGTGAGTTTATCCGCATCGCAGTCAGAACAGAAACAGACAACGAACGTCTGGCGGATGCGCTGAAACACATATTACGCTGATCATAAGGAGGCAAATAGAATGAATGCACAGGAAACAGCACAGGAAACATGGAAACAGATCTGGACCCGGAAAGGCAGGGCGGACAGCTCCGTCACAGACCTTCTGGCCTATGACGGTTATGAAGCCACCAGGGTCGACATGGAAGAAGTCGCCCGTCAGATAACCAAACGTCTGGATATCAGGAAAGAAGACAAGGTCCTGGAGGTGGGATGCGGAGCCGGAGCTCTGGCCCAATACCTGGACTGCGATTACACGGGGATCGACTATTCCCCCACCCTGGTGCAGAAGCATATTGAGATCCTGCACCACTCAGTCTTAACCGGAGAAGCCGCGGACCTGCCTTTTAAGGACAAATCCTTTGACAAAGTCATCTGTTACGGAGTTTATCTTTATTTTGATAATAAGGAATACGCGGATAAAGCGACAAAAGAGCTGCTGCGGGTGGCAAGAAAAGGAGTGCTGATCGGTGAGATCCCCATGCGTTCCCATCGGACGGAACACCTGCTCTTTGAAAAGGAAGAATTCCAGGACTGGGACATCAGCGACGGTTTTTATGATCCCTACCGGAAAGACCGGTTTAATGCGGTTTATATTTTCTCTTAATATGAATGGAGCGAACGGGCCGCCGCCTCGGAGGCGATGGCCCGTTTTCCATATTCATGCCTTCTATCCTGAATCTCATTTTATTTCTTTTAAAGTTCATAAATTTCCCTTGTTCCATTACTAAATATATATAGAAAAAACCGAAAAATCAATCCGTGCAGATTTCCAGAAATCATTATAATTATACGGCTGTTATAGCGCCGGATAATAGAAAACAGTAAAAAAACGGAAGAAAAAAAGCGCAGTTTTGATTATACCGCGAATCCCATCTTGTTCACAAAATATGATTACTTTTTTATACCGAAAGCAGCCCTTCATGCCTTGTAACGTATACAAAGTTCATGTTTTGCAGAACAAACCAGGAGGAAGCGGTCATACATGAAAAGACGAAAGAAAAAACAGGAGGCAATCAGTATGAAAAAATTCAGTGATTTCAGCATTACCAGGAAACTGCTCACGGCTTTTCTCGGCATGGTATTTATGATCCTTGTGATCGGAGGTATCGGCATCTTTGGAATGATCCGGATAAACCAGATGGATACCTATCTTTACAAAGATCAGACAGCTCCCATAGAAGATCTGATCATTGCCACAAAAAGCCTCTATCAATTCCGTGCAGATGCCCATGCCATGGTCATCCATACCGGAGACAAAAATGAGGTGGAGGCTTTGGAAAAAGCCTATCTGACGGAAAAGAATAATTTTTTGGCCAGCGCAGAATCTTACCGGTCAAGCATCAAAGATGCCGAAGCCATCACGCTCCTTGACGAATCGACCCGGCAGTTTACGGAAGCTTTTGACCCCGCTATTCAAAAATGCCTTACAGCAGCGAAAAGCGGGGACAAAAACGGCGCATTGTCTGCTTTATCAGAGGGAATTGATAACAGCCAGATCATATACGACATCACAGATGATCAGCAGGCCCATCGGACAGGTTGTGGAGGCTGCCAATAAAATCGCTCTGGGTCATGTGGATGTGGATCTTCAGGACGTTGATTCCAAAGATGAGACCGGCCAGCTCGCTTCCGCCTTTACCAGAATGCTGGAGGGCATCCGCAAGCAGGTGCTTATTGCTGAAGAAATCAGCAACGGGGACTTCACAAAGAAAGTGCCTCTTCGTTCCGATGAAGATGTCCTTGGTCTGGCATTGCGGAAAATTGAAAATGATCTCAATCAGACCCTGATTCTCATTAGCACCGCCGCCGAACAGGTCAATACCGGCGCTGAACAGGTATCCTCCGCTGCCCAGGCTCTGGCCAATGTCCGGCTGGCCTCCGCATATGTGGAACAGACCGGTACAGGGGTCGCCCAGAGCAACATCCACATGGAAAACCTTAACTCATCCATGAGCAAGATCGGAGCAGCTTCCGAAGAAATATCCAATATCACAAAGGTGATTGAAGATATCGCTTTCCAGACAAACATTCTTGCCTTAAACGCCGCCATTGAAGCGGCCCGCGCCGGAAATGCCGGGAAAGGCTTTGCCGTTGTTGCGGATGAAGTGCGGAATCTTGCCACGAAATCCGCAGATGCGGCCAAAGAGACCGCAAAGCTCATTATGCATTCCGTGGAAGCCGTTTCGGAAGGTGAGGAAATGGCGTCGGAAGCCGCAGGGATTCTTCGGGATGTTGCCGAAAAATCAAAGCTTGTTGAAAAGGCTATTCAGGAAATCGAGGCTGCATCCTCGGAACAGGTAATGGCAATTGAACAGATCAATCAGGGGCTGTCACAGGTTTCTTCCGTCATACAGACAAATGCGGCTACTGCGGAGGAAAGCTCTGCCTCCAGTGAAGAACTGGCGGCCCAGTCCATGACACTGCAGAAAGAAGTAGGAAAATTCAAGCTGGACGGAGCCAGGACACAGATCCGCAGAGAATCCGTCTCCCCGCCAAAGAACGGAGAACCCGGATCCATGAGCGGCAAATACTGAGGAAAGGAGGTCAGACCATGGACAGATATCTCACATTCCGGAGCGACGGCCAGTTATTCGGTGTTTCCATTGCTGAGGTGGTACAGATCGTGGGAATACAGAAAATAACAGAGCTCCCGGAATATCCGGCCTGCGCAAAGGGTGTCATCAGCCTGCAGGGCGGTATTTTTCCGGTCATTGACATGCGCCTCTGTCTGGGGCGTCCGGAAGCCCCTTACAGCGACCGTACCTGCATCATCATGGTAAATATTCAGGAAAACGGCTTTGGTTTTATCGTAGATGAGGTTGATGAGGTGCTCGATATTCTCCCGGAGCAGATCACCCATCCTCCCCAGATAAGATCAGAAGGGAATGATTTCTATCTGACAGGGATCGCACGTGTGAATGCCGGCCTGACAGGGAATGAAAAGATAATTTTAATTGTGGATATGGCAAAGCTCCTCAGCCAAGAGGTATTCACTGATCTTTTCCGGACTGCACATCTATAAATCACACAGAACGCGGGGCCAGTTAACAGATCATGGTTAACTGGCCCCGCGTTCTTTTTATTGCCTGGCAAAAAACAGGCATGCACAATTTTCTATGCTGAAAACAAAGAAATATTTTGTAATCACTCCCTGATATGGTATATAATTATTAAAGCATACTGAAACTTTATTTTATTGATTATAAATATTAAAAACCGGGAGATGGTCAAATGGTTATGCAAAAACTGGCTGCAAAGGAAGAAATGACGGAAGTAGAATGCGGTCTGGCCCAGTACATTTTAAACCATGTGGATGATGTGGTACATATGACGGCGCGCGAAGTAGGACAGGCAGCCTATACCTCCGCCTCCAGCGTTTTGCGACTCTGCAGAAAAGTGGGATTTAACAGTTTTTCTGAATTCAAATTAAAGCTGGCCGCAGAATATAACGATGAGTATATGAAAAAAAATGTAGATGCCAATGTCCCCTTTAAAAAAGAGGATACAACGAAGGAAATCGTGGATAACATGGTAAGGATTTATACACAGAGTGTCCATTCTGCCCGCGATGCGATCAACTATAATGAACTGGAAAAAATCGTAAAAGTAATAGAGAAGAGAAAAAACATTGATATTTACGGACAGGGATCTTCCCTGTTAAGCGCCTCATCATTCAGTAATAAAATGCTGCGGATTGGCTATACGGTCCAGAGCGTGGCTGACTTAAGCAGCCAGTTTTACTTATCACTGAATTCTGACGAAACCCATTGTGCAATTATTATCTCACATTCAGGAGCGACCAGGGAAGGCATTCATGTCGCCAGACTCTTGAAAAAGCGCAGGATCCCAATCATAGCGATCACCTCCAAAAGAGACAGTGAACTGGCTAAAATTGCGGATTACATCATGTGTACGGAAACCGGGGAAAAGGATTTCCTGATTGAAAAAATGGAACTGTTCCAGTCCCAGATCGCGGTATATTATCTGCTGGACTGTCTGTATACCGTTATTTATTCCAAACACTATGAGCAAAATATGATTTTATCCAAGGAAAATGAAAGGCTGATAAAAATATACCGGAACAGTTAAATGAACTTGGCGGCAGGGATTTAAAGCGGATTAAAACCGCAGTCATAAGAATGCTGTGCAGATAACAAATCTGCACAGCATTCTTTTTTGATGCAAAGAACCATACTTTTATCGAAATAACGCCGAAAACCTGAAACAAAAAACCGGTTTTGATGGTTAATATAGACATAAATAATGACCTTTGATACACTGCAGTTGTATCAGACATACAGCATACCGGGTGCTTAGTGAAACTTATATATTTATGTGGAGGTTATAAAACTATGCAGAAATATGCAGATATGGCAAAAGCAATTATCGAAAATATCGGGGGAAATACCAATGTTGATACACTCGTGCACTGTGCTACACGCTTACGTTTTACTTTAAAGGATCCCCAGCTGGCTGATAAGGAGAAGATGAAGGAAATAGCCGGAGTATTGGGGGTCGTGGAATCAGGCGGACAAATTCAGATCATCATCGGCAACGCGGTGCCGGATGTATATGCGGCAATTAGTGAAGCTGCTGATATTCGTCTGGAGGGAACCGTGCCGGATGAAATCGGAGAAGAAAAGTCGAAGGGAAATATTCTCAACCGGGCCATCAGTACCATCGCGGCATTATTTTCACCGCTCCTCGGTGTAATGTGCGGATCAGGTGTGGTCAAAGGCTTATTGATGCTTTTGACAACTGTGGGCTGGCTGGATAAAACCGGTGGTTCCTATGCCATTTTATATGCAGCGGCGGATGCACTGTTTTATTTTCTTCCTGTTCTGTTGGCAATTACGGCTTCGAAAAGGTTTGGGGCCAATACATTTGTTGCCGCAACCATCGCAGGAGCGATGATATATCCCAATATTATCAGTATGATCGGCACCGGCGGGGGGATTGACTTCGCAGGAATACCGGTGACACTGATCAATTACAGCTCAACGGTCATACCGATTCTTGTCACAGTTTATCTCTTGTCCCATGTTGAAAAGTTATTAAAAAAGTACATCCCGGAAGCAGTCAGAACGTTTCTGGTTCCGGCAATTTCCCTGATAACCGTAGTGCCTGTGGCATTTATTATCATCGGACCAATTGTTACGGTGGTGGCAGACGGACTGGCTTCGGGCTATACTGCAATTTATAACTTTAATCCGATCATCGCAGGGGCTTTCGTCGGAGCCGCCTGGCAGCTCCTGGTAGTCTTTGGCGTTCACTGGACGTTTGTGCCCATTATTATGAACAATATCTCCATATATGGCAGAGATACCCTGACAGCCATGATCGGTCCTTCCAATTTTGCTCAGGCAGGGGCATCATTGGGTGTGTTTTTAAAAACCAAAAATCAGGCTTTAAAACAGGTCGCCGGTTCTGCCGCCATAGCGGGGATATTCGGCATCACAGAACCCACCATCTATGGTGTCACATTACGGTACAAGAGAACCTTTGGAATTGCAGTGGTCATTTCAGCCATCTCCGGAGCATTATCCGGTATGTTCAATTGCGGCGCCATCGCTTCCGGTGTGCCGGGGCTGCTTACACTGCCCATTTACATGGGAGAAGGCTTCATCGCATTTTTATTTATCTGTGCGTTTGCTTATTTCGGAACCGCTGCCATCACCTTTCTATTTGGGTTTAATGACAAAATGATTGAAAAATAGAATCCATTCCAATAAGTAACTAAACATGAACAGGCAGAGGATGATAAATGAACGGTTATGAAAATATAACAAGACTGATAAGCGCTACAAAATCTGATTTTAATAAAATGACTCCCATGGATTTGAAAACATCCATTTTAAAGTCGGAAGGCCGGGTTGTCATGGGGCAGCATCTGCTCTTTGACAGCAGGGGGCTGGTAAGAGGAGTGACAAATACGGAGTTATTGTTTGCCTTTGGCGCGGACATGGTGCTGCTGAACACCTATAATTTTGATGACGAATCCCAAAATCCCGGAATGCATGGGTTGACCCTGGAAGAATTAAAGAAACGATGCAACAGGCCCATCGGCATCTATCTTGGCTGCCCTTCAAAGGATGCCCCAACCGATCATAAGCTTTATGACAGCGGCGGTATGGCTGCAACGGAAGCGCATATTGAACAGGCGATTCGTATGGGTACGGATTTCATTGTATTGGGCGGCAATCCCGGCAGCGGAACCTCCATTCAGGATGTGATAGACACCACAAAACGGATCAAGGACAAATACGGGGAAAGAGTTTTTCTGTTTTCAGGAAAATGGGAAGACGGGATCCGGGAAAAAGTACTGGGAGATCCTCTTGCCGAACGGGAGGCCAGGGAAATCGTCGCAGAGCTGATTGACGCGGGTGCGGATGCAGTTGATTTCCCCGCGCCCGGCTCCAGAAACGGCATAAGTACGGATATGATAAGAGAATTAGTCCAGTTTACCCATTCATATAAAGAAGGAACCCTTGCCATGGTCTTTTTAAACAGCTCTGTGGAAGGCTCAGATATGGAAACCATCCGAATGACGGCATTAAAAATGAAAGAAACCGGTGCGGATGTGCATGCAATCGGAGACGGCGGATTTTCCGGATGCGCTTCTCCGGAAAATATCATGCAGCTGTCCATATCCTTAAAAGGAAAACCCTATACTTATTTCCGGATGGCCAGTACAAATATTTAAACCCAATAAAGCAGCGAAAAGGAGTGATGTGATTTGAATAAATTAATCTGTCCATCCATGATGTGTGCAAACCTGGATAAATTAAAGGATGAAATTCTGGAACTGGAGGAAGCGGGAGCAGATATTTTCCATATTGATGTTATGGATGGAAGCTTTGTCCCAAATTATGCATTAGGCCTTGAGGATGTAAAATGCATCCGCCGTAATACGGATAAACCGGTTGACGTGCATTTAATGGTGGATCATCCGGATACCGCGGTGGATATCTTCGGAAAAGCAGGAGTGGATATCATGTATATTCATCCGGAAACAGACCGCCATATCGCCAGAACATTAGGTAAAATAAAAGAACGGGGAATTTCACCCGGTATCGCCATAAATCCGGGAACCTCCATAGATGCCATAAGAGAATTACTGCCCATCATTGACTATCTTATGGTGATGACAGTAAATCCCGGCTTTGCAGGTCAGAAATTCCTGGAATTTGTAAACGATAAAATAAAAAGACTTATCCCTTATAAAACACGATTTGGATTTAAAATCATGGCGGACGGAGCCATATCACCGCAGAAAATACAGGAATTGTCCGACCTGGGGGTTGATGGCTTCATACTTGGCACATCGGCCTTGTTTGGAAAAGAGGAAAGTTACAAAGAGATTATCACCGGACTGAAAAAAGGAGAGGCAAAATGAAGCTTGGAATTGGAAATGACCATGTGGCACTGGAAATGAAACAGGAAATAAAGGAATATCTGGAAAGTATGGGTCATGAGGTCATAGATTTTGGTACAAATACCAGGGAAAGATGCAGCTATCCGGAATACGGACTTGCCGTGGCAAAGGCGGTGAAATCCGGTGAGGTTGAAGGCGGTATCTTAATCTGCGGTACAGGAGTGGGAATATCCCTTGCCGCAAATAAAATACATGGCATCCGTGCCTGTGTCTGCAGCGAACCTTATTCCGCAAGATTGTCAAAACAGCATAATAATTCAAACATCATAGCGTTTGGAGCCAGAGTGATCGGAATCGAAACAGCCAAAATGATTGCAGATGAATGGCTGAATGCGGAATATGAAGGCGGAAGGCATCAGACACGCATTGATATGATCGCAGAGATCGAGGAAAACCAGGATTTACAGCATGAGATTTTGACAGGAGGTCAGAAGGTTGAAAAAGAATAGTAAAAAGTATCCATTCGTATAAGGGCATAAGAAACAAGCCATCTTACGGTGGCTAATAA
>JBCLPO010000009.1:0-195154 GCA_041223105.1 Lachnospiraceae bacterium 54-53 | reverse complement strand
AAGAGATTCTGTTAAAATCCTGCGGTATGACAGAAACGGATTCATACTGGCACATAAGAAATTAATGGAAAAGATGAGCTTCAAAAAATGATGCCTTCAGCTTAGCATAAATAATGTAAACTGAATAGTACGCCATCTTTTGAAGCACTTACTAAAGTAATTACTATATCCACCGTGGCGATATCATCTTTGGTAACACCTAACCGCTTGTTACCGCTGTCCATTTCGTTAAACAGGTGGATTGCTTCCTGCAGTGTGAGACCTCTTGTAAGTTTTTCACCCGCAACATTGTAATCTTGATACACAAACCAGGCGTAGCTATGCGAGAGCGTAGGATTAGCAGCGTTTTTGAGCTTTTGCTTTCCCGCTTCAGTAAGACCAAGATTCTGCGTCGCAGCTTCGTTCTTCATGTTCAACTCTTGCTGACGCAGATCAAAGACAGTCAGGTATGCCTGATAATCTCCAGGACCGGGATTACATCGCAATCAGTAACGGTAATGCTCTGTTTCTACAATGTAGCCATAGTTCTGTCGCCAGCCGCCTTCAATTTCTCCGCCATGACTGGTGCAATATAATGACATGGCAGGAAGATTTTCCAACGGTCCATCCTCACGAAGTGCATCTACCACTCTTTTCAGCTCTGATTCAAACGCTGAACCATGAAACTTCTCATAATCGCGGGGCCACCATGTATGCCAGAACTCATGCCCATTACTTCCGAAATCAATTCGCAGGTGCCCTATGGTTGCAAGCTTTGCATCCTGCTCCTTCGACAGTGCCAAAAAAAGACCTGCCTTATCAGAAGAGGCAGGCCGTAAATTTAATTTTCCATTGTCAACCTTGAGTTCGAGTCCATGTTCTTCACAAAATTCCGATAACGTTAGGCACTTCCCAAGAAAATTCAGCTTACCACGCAATCGGCGGAACCCCTCTTTGGGAATGGTGACTGGCTCAGTTGCCAGCACCGTACCGGCATGATTAACGACAACCTGATTTTCTAGCGTTACTGGTTTTCCAGGGTCACGGTCGGAACCACGCAGGTCATAGCAGTAAAATCCTCTTGGCACAGTGCTCCGGTCAATTTGTGTATCGGTAAAGAGCGCTGGCTTACCAAATAACTTTATATGCTCATACTGTTCTTCTCTGGCGTTTACACTCATCTAAGTACCTCCTTTAAATTTTTACAGTTCCTTTTTCAATCACACAAGATACTACAAACGAAAACAAAAAGCTATTACTCATGTGCTGTTATTCCATTTTTAATTCAGGCTGATCCGGCTGACACCCATTTAATAAATCAATTACTTTTTCCGGCACGTTGTCAAAATCTACATGATGATCACGTTCCAGCATGATGGTGTACCAGTAATCGTAAGGCGCATAGTTGTCTTTTAAATATTGCGAATGCGGTTTTGGCATATCCCCACCACCCTGATCAATCACACCTCTGGGCGTCAAAAAGAAAGTTCCCTGATGTTCTCCGGAAGATTGAATATCAAGAGTAACGATACCGAGACCGATATGCCCGGTGCCTCGCCCTTGGATAACAGCAGGAAGCTCCACAAATTCATAACCGCTGTCAAGATAATCAGTACCATATACCTCAACAAACGCATCGTGCATTTTTTTCAATGTTTCTTTTGCATAACCATCTTCGTCCGAATTGCAGGACGCATCCAGTTTTGCAAAGTCAATGTCTGTAAGTATCTCATTGAGATTTTTGATAAAAGCCTCCTGTAGATTTTTATTGTCCATGATCATTTCCTCCTTTTTCTGTGCCGAAAGAATCGACAGCATTTTAATTTTAGATTTTTTTCAAAATAAAAAAGGCCATGCTTTTGAAAAACATAGCCCCTAATATATTTTATTTAGGAAATTTAATTTTGCTGTCTACGAATTTTCACGACAGACCTCCCATCACCGGTCCGTTCTATTAATATCCGGCTACTTTAATTATTCTGATACCTTGCTCATCCGTTTATTATCTAATATTTCCCAAAATGTATATCCGGTTTCTTTTTAAATTATCCGGTTAATATAGATTGGATTAAAACGGAATTCCACGGACAAGTCCTAAAGCAATAATGCTCTCTCTTTTTGTCTTAAATTTTACTTTCACAATAATCAATCGGTAAATCATTAAACAGTTTCTGAATGAATTCATCAAAATCTACTGTATTAGAAAGGCTTTCTACCTTTTGTGTGTCCATTGTCAGCTTATAAAGCAGAGGAAAAATCTTTTTGTTCAATGTACTGTTTCTGGCAATCACTCCAATGAATACAAGTCTGGCCTCTCCCCTGCCCCATTCAATTGGATTCTTAAGAGTAATAACAGTAAAAGTAGTTTTATTCCCAGATTCAATGATACAATGAGGAATAGCTACATACCGATTAACTTCCGTCGAAGAAAGCTCTTCCCGGTTCAATATTTCTTTCTTATTTCCCGGATGGATGATATTTTTCTTAATCAGTTCATCGCAGACTTGATCTAGCAACTCCTTTTTGTTTCTCACATACAATTGCGGGAAAAACAACTCTTTGCTGAACAATTTCTTGTAATCGTTCATATTTCGGTAGTCTGATAAGTATTCTTTGATTTTTTCTATATCCTTATCTAAAAGCAGAGGATTCACAAGTATAAAGGGTTTATTGATAATCTTTGGTATTGGGACAGACGAAATGATCAAAAGAATATCACTTAAATCGGTCTCCTCTAAATTTTTAATTGAAGTGACCGAGTCAACCTCCAATGAAGAAATCTGGTTTTTTAATCTCGCTTTAAACATCTCTGCCATTCCTATGCCGCTCTCACACACGATGATCGCCTTGTATTTGTTACCAGACTCCATACGCTCCATTGCCGCACAAAAATGCATTGCAATATAAGCCAAGTCCCCTTCTCCAACATGAATATCATAGGATTCACGAAGAATATTGCCGCATAGTACCGCATAATTATAGGCCTCTATATACTGGGACTTGATTAAACTGACAAAAAAGTTACCCAATTCAGCGTTAATATACAAACGGGAATAGGAGTTGATCAAATGCTGCATCAGCCCTCTTCTAAGCGTCTCATCTTTGGAAAAATCCTGTTGATACACATCGTTAATCTCTTTATAGAATACATCCAGTAATTTCTCAAAAAAATCCACATCATATATCCCATTCGTTTCCCTGGGATTAAAATAATTTCCTAACAGATAACTGATATAAACCAAGTCATTTTGATTTAGTACCAATCCATAAAACGACTGAATCAATTCTTTTATTTTAACTGCAAGAGACTGAGATTTGCCGGAGATGTAGATCTGGCTTTCCAGTGTTTCGATGTAATTATGATGCAGATTCCGGTTTATAATTACAATTATATATTTCATTAAATTCTGTCTTTTTACTTCATGTTCAGGATAACCCAATTTATCAAGTATCTGAATGAACTCTTTATAAAAAGCTGGAAAATTGAGGAAAGAATTCAACAAAACCGAATCAAAATTATCCTCTTTAAAAAATAGCTTTACCATATAATTTCTGACATCTATTTCATCTGCAATTAAATAATACCCATAATGGGGCCGATTACTTAAGATTATTTTTTCTTTTTCCAGGATGAGTTTCACTTCTTTGATATATTTATTGATGGTTCCCCTGCTAATAAAGACTTTGAGGGAGATTTCATCCTGCGTAATGTAAGAATTTGTTAAAAGCAATTCAATTATCTTTAACGATACCTCATCGTTAATGGATAAATCGTTGATAACTTTTATCTGCTTTTTCCAGAAAACATCAAACTTCTCCTGGTTCTCTATTTCGATTGTATACCCAAATTTATTTGATACAACAAATGCTCCATTTTCTTTTAAAATACCATCTAAAATCCATATTTTTCTTTTTACAGTACGGGTACTAATCTCCAGTAATTCTGCGATCAAAGCACTTGTTACCGGACCTTTACTATCGAACAGTATTCGTTCAAGCTGGAATATTTTCTTGTCCATAAATACCCCCCCTCTTATATTTCCCCAAGTTCCTTCTACCCCTTGACTAACTCATAAAAGCTTTCATAAATCTCATCCGAATCAGACAATGAAAGGAGTTTCTCTTTAAACGTTTCATCCACTAATTTTCTTGCGACAGTGGATAATAAATGGATATGTGTATCGTTCTCATCCTTCGGCACGGATAACAAAATGATGAAATTGGCCTGATTCTTTTCCTGATCCCACTCTATATTATTATCCGATTTAATAATAAAAACCGCGGCATGTTTCACGCATATATCTCTGCAGTGCGGAATCGCAATGCCATCTTCAAAACATGTGGACATCTCATTTTCTCGTTCGTTTAACCCGTTTATGAATCTCTCAATATTGTCTACCACACCATTTAAATGTGCAAGCCGCCCAACTGTTTCAAACAGCTCCTGTTTATTTTCAAATTTCTGGTTTATGATAATCTGATTCCTTTCCATTACTGCCATGTATCACACAAATCCTTTCTAAGTTCATTCATTATAAGTCCCGTCTATTTTGCTTTTCCGTACACAAGACCTGCTGATTGTGCCGCTTCCTTAAGGACCTCAATGGCCACTCTTGACCGCTCAATATCCAAGTAACAGGTTTCAAAATCTCCTGCCTGGTATGTTTTCATAAAATAATGGAATTCATTGACCATACCATCTATATTAAGCGTATCAATCAATTCACCATCATCCTTTTTATTCTTTCGAAAACGGACATTGGGGAAACGGAAACAGTCGTCATCGACAAACAAAGTGCCATCGCAGCCTTCTACCGTACAGCGGTTTTCTGTAAAACTATCCTTTGCTATGATAGAAGTGGCGATAAATCCCTCATACTCCATAATCAGCACTCCACTGCTGTCACAGCCATTCTCCAGTTTGTTGGCATAGTATTTTACTGTCTTTGGCTTTCCAAATAACAGTACTAAGAAGTTAATGGAATAAATTCCTAAATCCTTTAAAGCTCCGCCATCATTCTCCAGTTTAAATACACTGGGAATTTCTCCTTCCCTTACTTTATCAAACCGGCTAGAATATTGGCAATAGGTATTTGTTACGTTTTTTATCCGCCCTACTTTTGGAAGGCTCTTTTTAAGTGAATTCATCGTCGGTATATATCTGGTGAAGATTGCATCAAAGATCATTCGTTTGTTATTTTTCGCCGTCTCCAGTAACTCATCCACCTCACTTGTCTCAGAGACAAAGGGTTTTTCCACAATGACGTTCTTTCCATGCTCCAGCGCTTTTTTCGCATAGGAAAAATGCAGATGATTGGGAAGGCCTATGTATATAAATGTAATCTCCTCATCGTCCAAAAGCTGGTCATAATCCGTATATCCTTTGCTTATCCCATATTTGCCCGTAAATTCCCGGGCATCTTCCTCATTAACCGCCAGAACAGCTTCCACTGACACATCGCTTAATTCTCTTGCGGCTTTCAAAAAAAGATTTGCAATAAATCCGGTTCCTAATACCGCCAGCTTAACCATTCTGCTTTTCCTCCTTTTCAAACGGGAACTTATATCCCCATTGTTCTCGTGCCTGATCCATCACTTCCAGAATAGACAGTGAATAGTCCATCGGACAGACACTTGAAATTTCTCTTCCTGCCAGAAGATCTTGCGTCACCGCCTCAACTTCTGCCTCTAACTGCCGTACCGGGAACTCATAACTTTCTGTTCTCCCATCGAAATATGTGACCGTTGCTTTGCTCCCGCGTATGAATCCTTCTATGCGGATAAAGGCATCTTCACAGGCGATGATTCCGATCTTCTCCGTTTTGCTGCGCAGCGCAATGAGTACTGTTGCAAGTTCATCCTGATCATTCTTTAAAACATAAGCACTTTTTAAATCCACTCCGGTATCACAAAGTACGCCCTCTGACCGGACTATGGTTGGTTTGGAAGACAGGAAATAGTTTGCAAAGCCAATGGCATAGCAACCTATATCAAACAACGCTCCGCCACCTAATTCCGGCGAGAAAAACCGGTTATTTTTATCGTATTCTTTAAAGCTTCCACAGGTAACCGTTACAAAATGCAGCTTCCCATAGACCCCTGCCTCAATTTTTTTCTTCATGGCTCTCATAACCGGCTCAAATACACTGGTTAAACCCTCTGTTAACAACAGATGTTTCTCCTTGGCAATTGCTATGCACTCTCTTAACTGATTGGCATTCATGGTAATGGTTTTTTCACACAATACATGCTTCCCGCCATTTAAGCAGTCTTTTATATATTTTGCATGGACGATATTGGGTACTGCGATGTAGATTACATCGATGTCCTTGTCTGCGATCAATTCTTCATAGGTTCCATAGGAACGGGGGACGTTAAATTTTTCAGCATATCTATCCGCTTGTTGCTGGTCGATGGCTCCGACTGCCAGCAATTTACAGTTTTCACTTACCGGAAACGATTTTGCAAAGCTCTGGGCAATTACGCCCGGTCCTAATACTCCCCAGTTTACTCCTTTTTTCATCTTCTATCTCTCCATTCTGATTGTAATAATCTGATTTTTTTCATATTCTCTGAAAGGATCATAATCCCGGTCATTGGTCTCATTTAACTGGCATTCCCATCTCTTTCCTTCACTGATTACGTTCATTGAACCTTTCTCCAGTTGGCAGGCACGCACGATGGTTCCCCGGTCTTCTCCCAGTTTGTAGATACTAAACTGTGTCTTTTCGTGGTCCATGGAGAACGAAGAATAGTCTGCCGGAAGCTGTTTATTCATGGCTTCCATAAGAAACTCATTGAAACTGCCTTTCATACTGATTTCCTGATGGATTTTAAAGGGCGTTAATGTTTCATTTGCATAGTCCACCATAGCTTCGCCGATACTTGGAATGCATAGTGAAAATTCAAACTCCATCGTTTTTAAAAGCATGGCATCCGGAGTATCCCATGTTTTGCCGCTTGCCCTTCCCGGCCGGTCCTCTAAATCCGGTTTTCCCATCTTTGGAAAGCTGCGGAATAAAGTATATGCGATGGTATCAAAACGCTCTCCGATTATCTCATATTCCTTGACTCCATCTGTAATCATTCCGACTTTTCTTCCTTCTCCTTCCAGATAAACATAAGACTGCATCGGTTCTATACAGCGAGGTTTTTCGTTCCAGTTCTTCTCCTTCCAGTCCTTAACAGATGGTAAGTAAACCGGTCTTTTTATCACTCCGAACGTCTGGTCGGCATAGGAATATTCACTTGCAATATCCGTAGAGAACCGCACTCGCAGGCGGTGTTCCGTAGAGGTGTTGGCAACGGTCACTTTAAACCTTATTTCTGGTTTATTCGCCACCAGATGCAGGGAAATGGCAATGGATAAGCGCTCATCAAACCGATTTGTTTTTCTGCCTTCTAAGTCAAAAGGTATGTTTAACTCCAATTCATAGCTGGCACTGCTGCCCTCAATCTTTAAATTGGAAATAATCGCTTCTTCAGAAGTAATGAGTCTGTCATGAACAAAAGAAGAATAATCATAGCTGTCCCCTGCGTCTGCACCGTCTTCAAATATCAGCATATTGGTATATTCATGCTTTGTGAGTTTATCAAACACAGTCAGACTACCGTTGTCATTGATTTTAATTTTTATGAACTCATTCTCCAGTTCTTTCTGCCAAAAGCTTTCATCTTCCGATTCGATTAGGTCAAAGGTCTCATATCCCATGGCAGGTAATATTAAAAACCCGGTGATGTCACATTCGTAGATGGTTTCGTATTCATCCCACTTTTTTTCATAGCTTCCGTCTATTCCTCTGCCAAACTCCAGAGACCGCTTTACCCTTTGAGTCACATCTTCCAAATGTTCCGTTTTCACAGGATAAATGTTGCCTTTTGTATCCTTAAGTGCAAATTTCTTAAAAGGCGTCAGTATTTTTGCAGTGATCTCCTCTTCTCTTTCATAAGGCAGGAAATTATAAGCCTGAATGGAAAAAAAGTTTTGTTTGATCTGATTGGCTATGAGCCGGTAAGTGAGATTCTCATATTCTGTTAAAGAGTCCATGACTTCATCAAACCGCTGACTGATCTGACGGTTTACGAAGTCACTGTTGCAGCATCCTATAGAATCATGAGCTGCATTTTTCATCATTAATTTCCAGATGTTTTTTATAAACAGGCGTTCATCCTTTTGGGTCAATTCATAATAAATGGCCTGCAACGGTTCGATGAAACGGATCAGCTTATTTTCGCATCTGGCATTTGCCTGTTTTAAATCTGCTCTGGAAGAATAGATGGATTTATGTATTCGACTTGTCTCCCCACAAGTCAATTCCCCAGTGAAGTTTGGTAGTTCCTGATTATTTATGATTCGTTCAAAGACGTTTTCCATATAATCAATTTCAACCGATGAATCTGTATCTATATTAAATCCCCTTATAATATCATCAAGATCGTTCCGTATAGGGTGCTGATCAAATCCATTAAATAAAAGCAGTTCCTTTGATAAAGACCTTTTATCATACTTTTTGCCGATTGATTTTACCAGTGCTTCGTTTTCTTCCACCATATTTGACGGGTTACGAAAATTCATATAATCCATGCAATGATAGGCAAACACTTCCGAGCCGTCATCACTTTTCCATATAAATTCTGTGTAAGGAATTTTACTGGTTTCAATCCCCCTTTTAAATATTGTATAGGGAATTTGAAATCCCTTATAAATTTGAGGCATTTGAGCTGCTTGTCCAAAGCAATCTACAGCATAACCTACATAAAAACAATTTCCGTAAGCGTTTGCCTCTCTGGTTCCATAAAGTAAATTTCTCACGATGGATTCCCCATGAATCACCATCTGATCTGTCTGGGTATACCATGGACCGGTTAAGAGGCGGTGGTCGTTCACCAGCCTCTTTAACTGCGCCTCTCTTTCCGGGTGATACATCAAATAGTCCTCAATCAAAGAAGTCTGTGCATCGAAAAGAAAATAGGTAAACTCCGGGTTCCCGTCCAATTGATCAAGAACTTCATCCATATCATGCAATAAATAGAGTGTCGATTTCTGCTGTGTAAAATACCATTCACGATCCCAGTGAACGTGAGGAATCACGGTATACTTCATTTTTCATTTCCTACCTTTCCGAAAGAGCTCTTGCTACACTGTTTCCTCCACCTTATTCTTTTTTGCAAGCTGCATTCTTCTTAAACAGGTCAAAACAGCGACGATTGCCGCACCAAAGAATAAGCAGCCCATATAAGAAAGGGGGTTATCCTGTAAAAAGAATCCTAAAACATTGCCTGGAATCGCAAGAGGCCTGTAATTGCCAAGAAGGACTCCCAGGCTTGCTCCTATGGCTGAGCCGATGATATTAATCGGAACCATAGCGATGGGATCATCTAAAACGATGGGCAGAGCGCCTTCTGTCGCATTGAATAATCCCATTATAAATCCGGATAATCCCTGTGCCGATAAATCTTCTCTGAATAATTTCTTTTTCAAAATGAATTTGTCAAGTCCTACTGCCATACCAAATCCAAGAGGAGCAATCATTGCACCGTAGGAAAGAGGCAGTACGTTCCAGCCAGTTCCGCCCAGAGTAAACGCGATGGTGAATGCCGCTTTGTTGACAGGGCCGCCGCAATCAAACGCCATCATTCCAGCAATAATTGCTGCCATCGGAATTTCACCGTAAGCACCGACTGCTTTAATAAAGGACTGCATGGATCGATTGATAAAGTCACCAGCCGGATTCACAATAAAGTACATGAGAATGAAGGTAAATAATGCTCCGATAATGGGATAGACAATAAAACTCATAATTGTTCGATACTGCCTTCCCACTTTCCATACGTTTTGAAGCCATTTCATAAAATGTCCCACTGCGAAACCGATTGCCAGAGCCCCGATGAAACCGGAATTGCCAATTAAAGCTAAGTATCCTCCAAAAAATCCAATCGCCAGTGCCTGTCTGTCTGCAATTCCAAATGCTAAGTAAGCTGCGAAAATCGGATACATTAAATTTTGACACTGAGGTGATGCAACCTGCTTAACCCATGCCAAAAACCGAATAAATGCATTTGAGCTTTCCAATGCATCTGCTGCGGTTATGTTTAAACCAAGGGGAATGGCGATCGACTGCGCAATTCCTCCTGTAATCGTAGCTGCCATAAGTACAGGAATCATATAGCCAATTCCAGTCATGATCTGCTGTTGAATCACGCGCCAAGAAAACTTCTTTTCTTCCATAATCCTATTCCTCCCCTTTCGCCTGTAAATGTTCTTCAATAAATTCCTTCGTTTTGTGCAGTACGGTTGCCATAGTTGTTTTAATAATTTTATCTTCGTACGGATTGAAACGTTCCGCTTCGCGTAATGCAATATCGTTGGCTAAAACAATCCAGTCAGCTTCCTTTAAATCTTTGTCAGAAAGCCTATCTTCAATTCCAGACATCCCCTGTGTTTCTACCTTTATTTCATACCCCATTTTCTTAGCCACTGAGACGAACTTATCAGCAGCCATATACGTATGAGCAACACCCACCGGACATGCACATACACCTACAATTTTCCCATTCATACCTTCTACCTCCATCTTTAAATTTGTGATACCATGTATTTTATTATAAATTACTTCGAATTTGTTTTAAACTTCAATAAAGTTCTGCATTAGTGCCATTTTTTTGTTCGAAATTATGTCATTATATAGTGACTGATTTTGACTTATAATCACTTTATACATATAATTTTTCCTTATCCGCTACCAGACGGGAACGCAAAAGGACCAGTCTCCTTTTGTAGCCAGACTGATCCTTTTGCAATATTATATTTTTATATTGTTTTTATAATGGTTCCATCAGAACGTATTTTATCCAGCAAATGCATTTCGGTAATGGAATCCTGCCATGTAAATCGACTGCTTTCCATAAGCCCCGCCTTTAAACATTGATGTACTTCTCCGATTTCATCAAACATATCATCCACTGCCAAAGGATAGCTTTCTGTTTTTATTTTTTTGTCTTTTCCTATGATTGTATACTCTGTTGCACGATAGTAGTAAGGAATTCTCATTATTCCCTCTGTCCCTTCAATTACAGCCTCTCGTTCCTTTTTTTCATCAAAACAGACTTCAAATAGGGCTGTCTGCCCACTTTGATAAAACATGATTCCATTGATATGATAATCAATTCCATTTTTATCTACAAGAATCCTACTTTCCACGCGCTTTACTTTATCTCCAAGAACGTCCATGAAAAATGCCACAGGATAAGGCCCCATGTCAAGTAAAGTCCCCCCTTGTTTTTTGTCAAAATAATAACTTTCTTTTTTTATGGAAGGACGGTCTAAGTGTCCGCAGAAATTAGCACGGATTGATTTGATTTCTCCAATTTCCCCCTGTTCCAACTCTTCCTTGATTTTTTTCATGCAAACACCAAATCTTGATTTCATCGCTTCCATGAAAAATGTCTGATTTTCTCTGGCCTGATCCACCACCAGGCGAATCTCTTCCTCACTGACCGTAGACGGCTTTTCACACAGAACTGCCTTTTTATGCTGCAATGCCTTGATCGACCACTCCATATGCATTCCATGAGGCAACGCAATGTAAATTGCATCCACGTTCTCATCTTCTAAAAGCTCATCGTACGACAAATAACTGATGCAACCTGGATACATGGATTCATAAGCCTCACATGTTTCTTTTTTTCTGCTGGCTACTGCGTATAAAGTGCCGTCTTTACTGCAATTAAGGCTTTTTGAAAAACGGGCGGCAATATTACCCAAACCAATTATTCCCCATCGGACCATCTTTTTTTCTCCTGTTCATTGTTTGGCAAATATTATAATTGTTTTTCACTGAGTCGTCAACTTCTCTATAGTATAAATCGTTTATAAATAAAATTAAACTTCAACATACAGCCATATCCGTGCCATTTTTTGAATCAAATTAATTAAATATGTCCCATTTGAAATAATTTTAAAAAACCAGGAGATATATCTCTATGGAAATTTACCCTTAGAGGAAATATCATATAGGAATTCATTCTATAAAAACCAGAGCCAGAATTACCATATAGAATAATAAGATCAAGCCATCCGTAATTGTTAATGCAATAATCACCATTTTATGAAACGCATGGTTCTTTCAAGAAGTCAGACACATGATAAAAGACGGGATGACCAGGAGCATACTGACTCCTATCAGGGGAAAAATGCTAAACGCGACAATTGTGATATCGGAAAAAATGATTACTAATAATTCCTATTTCCCCATAGGACTTTTTTGTTTCTCTATGTCAAGAGTACGATGGTTTGTTTCTAAGTCAGCCGTTTAGGTGTTTGTGTTACTTCCAGACTCTTCATTGGCCCATTTGCTTTTGTAACTCGCATATTTGTGTTGAAACCGAGACCTCTTGTCAATCTCTCCATGATCTCGTTTATCAGCATATTGCCGGACATCTTCCATATAATTTTTTCTTGTCATTTAATGTAAATTCAAGGATATTTCCATTGACCAATTTGACGTCCGATATCTTTTCAAACTCTTTGTGGAGGAAATGGATCTTTCTGATCTGTATAAGACCTTTGGCAGAATCAGAAAAATCAAACGACACCGCGTCAGATGTTTTAAGATCGTGATCTATCCTAGCATCCAGTTTTGCAAAGTCAATGTCTGTGAGTATCTCATTAAGATTTTTGATAAAAGCCTCCTGTAGATTTTTATTGTCCATGATCATTTCCTACTTTTTCTGTGCCGAGAGAATCGGCAACCTTTTGGTTTTAGATCTTCAAAATAAAAAGGCTATGCTTTTCATTTTGAAAAACATAATCCCTAATATATTTTATCAAAGCAATTTAATGTTGCTGTCTACGAGTTTTCATGACAGATCTCCCATCACCGGTCCGTTCTAACCTAGGTCAAGCCTCAACTCCTGTTCCGTCTTAATGATGTAACTGCCGCTGTTGCAGAAGCTGATGTAAAATTCACAATCTCGTGTGTTGATGGGATACTGCTTGAAGTCCGCCCCCCCAGCCGTCTCAATTTTGTCCTTCAATCTGCGAGATCAGCTCAACTGTTTCCTCTGACGTGAGAGTGGTGCTTAACTGAGCGGTCATCACGCCCCAGAGCTCGCCGTGGAGAAGCCCCACAGAGGGATGAAGGCTTTGGACCTTTTCCTTCAAAGTGCCCGTATCAAGATACTCCACCAGCCCACGCTCGTTTTCAAAGTGACGGTTTTTCTTTTCGATAGCCTCAAGGATTAGATCCTCATATTCCACCGCTTCCTCGGGTGAGATTTCATCCCGGTCATCCTCTGAATAGTCAAACTGCGGATAGCTGACAATCTTCAGCGGGAAGAAAATGCGCATGGTTTCATTTAACATTGTGATGTCCTCCTTTTTATTTGAATGGTCTGTGCTTTTTCCTTAGATGAAAAGCATAGCCCAATATTTTTATTCGTGGTCACAGATTCACGTTATTTTTTGGTGTGTATATAGAACTAAGGGCATCAGGATTTTGATTTCCTGATGCCCTTGTTTTTTTCCTAAATTTTTAATTTTGAAGGTTTCTTACTCTGAATAACCTATTGTCATCTATGAAAACGGGTCAAAAAACGGGTCAAAATTTGTACTCTTCAGCCTCAAATTTTGCCTGATTTCCGTCCAAAAACCACAACATCTTGTAGTCAAAGTGCCTATTTTTCATTTCGACCACAATTCTGCATCATTATTATACACTCAACATTCCTGTGGATGGAAGTTTTATACTTCATAGCAGAAGTAAACCAATAGATTCTTAAGCGGGGTAAGATTTTACCCCAACTGCTGTCATTTCCCCTGCAAAACTTTTAATTAATGTCAAAGCCATACTCAACCTTACAAACCTAAATTTATTTTTAATAATCGGATTTGACATCTATGGCTGAACTGTTATTGTCCCTTTGTGTTTATTTCGCATCATTAATTTATCTGTGTTTTCAATCAAAATTTTAAATGTATGATTAGCAATATCGTCTGCTAACTCATTCGTTCCATACTTCACACCGCTTGATTTGATTTCCTCAGCAGTTGCAAAGCGATACTTGTTACAAGCTGTCTCTGTGAGATTTCTGAATAATTGTTCCTGTGTGTCTGACAATTGAACTTCAATAATATCTGCCAAAAGCAATTCATAATGGCTAAACACATCACCATACTCAACGTTAGACATATGCCTTCCACAGTATTTGTACGACAATACACCAAATGCACTTCTATCCAAAATCCTTGTTGAAAATATCTCTTCAACGAACTCCCTGCAAAGATTTGATAAATTTTCCCGATAATGCGTCTTATTAAATCTTCTAACGAACTTCCTTAAGTATCCATTTTTAACCAACAATCTATAATCACGCTTTGTGATTTTATCTACTGGAATTCTATCATCATTTTCAACTGGAATATTATGACTCAGATAATTTGCCTCTTCTTGATCAAATTTGTATGCCCCGCCTACTGGTTGATATTTTTTTGTTCGAGTATTCTGTACTAAGAAGTACTGTCCATCAACTTTTATTCTAAATAAATAAGCAAATGAAATCCTAATAACTGTATCCTTTTGCAGGATACCAGCCCTTTCCAACTTTCGTTGAGATGATTTCCAATTCTCATTATCAGTTAGATCAATAATGCTCGGAATAAGATATGGAATTGATATGCCTGCAATCAAACTGCCCAGCATAGGTCCTACAGAAATTGACTTTAACTCACAGAAAATTGCACCTATTGCAGATGCAACTGAAATTAGCAATAGAAACAGCATCTTAGTTATTTTCATTTGCAATCCCCCTTCTCAACTTACTCCAATTGGAACATTCACATGACCTATCGCCACACATACCCCATTCTTTATTAGGTAACATTCAATATAATGGGCTCCAAAGAATTTTGAATTCTCTGTTATTTCTTTTCCCCGATCTTGAATTTGTCCACGGATATCATTGCGGCGCTCAGCTTCAACTCCCACATTTAGTACTTTCCATAGAACCTTATCATAAGATAAACAGTTGGTATAGCTAATCTTGCATTTGACAGAAAAGTTATACGGAATAAACCTTTTCAATTGTGATGCATATTTATCCAAATATTCTAAAATTGGCATTAATGTAAAACCATTACCAGATACTTTGCAATCAATCGTTACATCATATTGCTCATATACAGGGTATAAATCTTCAATAAATTCTTCTGTATCAATAAATTTTTGTGATTTAGAAATACTAAAGCTTTCACTGATTGCTGCTATCTCCAAATCTTCCCAATAAGAGTGATTGAAGAATTTGCCCCATGCTTTTACTGCTTTACTATATGTACAGTCCGACTCAAACAATATGCTTAACTCTTTCAATTTAGACTCAAGGCGGTTTTTCCAATTATTCATTCTTTGGCGATCAATATCACGAGTTACCAATGCTCTCCCATTGTCAACCGGAGCCTCAACCTCAGTACTACTATTAATTCGCTCAACAACAGCTTGCATAGTATGATAAAAGAGCTCATCTATACGTGAGTAATCTGTAGCAATTTTTTCATCACATAGAACTGTCTGAATCAAGCCACTCGGCATATTCTTCCAAGATTCTCGTGATTTACAGAACATTTTAGATAATCGTATAATCTTTCGAAGATTATCACCCTTATCTTTTATTTCTACATTGAACCATTCTTCCAGTGCCTTTAGATGTCTGACTGACCATTCGGCACCTGAATGTTCATAGGTATAATCCTTGTCATCTAAATCTTCCTTATATCTCTTGAAAATTGCAAAATCCACATGATAACCTGTCGATGCATACTTCAAGCGAACACAACTTGTCTTTACATCTGGATCTTCTGCAAATTGTTTTGTCTTTCTTTTTAGTGCATCTGCAACCATATTCCTCGTAGCAAGAGGTCCCAGTCCATCAAGATTATCTGACTCAAATACTATACCCACATCTATATCATAATCATTTTTGTCATTTTGGACAGTGGTGTGCATAGCCATACTGCCTTGGATTCTTTCTTCTGCAACCTTGTAGTCTTTTCCTTTTTCATCATTATATTCTAATAAGCCATCCCTCAATCTTTTTATATTCAATCTTCGCTTTTCCCGAAGTTCACTCTGCTCCGTTGCTGGAAGTACAACTTCTGTACGATAGAACTTATTAAAATCTTTCGAACAATCATACATGATATTTTATCCCTTCTTAATTTCCTATTGCAGCAGCTTTTAAACTACAATGCTTTGCTAATTCCACTTCATCATCATAAATCCCAATTTATCTCTCATTTCTAAAACCCAAACGCTTATTTAATAGAATTAGAACCTTTTGCCAAAACGTTAATTTTCCTTACCCCACCCCAGTAACCGAAAACATATTTCACTCCAACCAACCACAAAAACACACCTACATATCTTGCTAAAAACCCCGTAACCCTTTGATTTCCTAGCCTTTTCGCTCCAGCAACACCACCGTTTCAACGTGCGGTGAAAGTTATTTCTTATATTACATGGCGAAAGCTAGTCTTCACCCCATCTGTAAATTTTCTGTTATTCAATATAAAATATTATAATCACTTACTTTAATATAAAAATTTTCACTTCTTTTTCTATAGATTAAATTCAATAATCAATACCAATTTGTTTATAAAGCTCAATACTCATCTCTTTGTTCAGTCTGCATGTATAGGCTACTGCCTTCATACCTTTATTTATACATCTAACATATTTTGAATAAAATTCTGATTTTGAATCTAAATATATAGACTTTAAATATGGATTCATAGATATTATTATATAGACTACATTCCTCCCATTCTTTAGGCACCAATACAATTGATCAAGTTGTCTTAATGCTCTTTTAGAATATACACTTGGAAAAATCTCTACATCCTTTAGGGTAATTATGCTTTTAATTTCGATTAAAGTATCTGAATCTTCTATATATAGATCGCACTTATAATCATCGACTATAAACTCCCTTCTAACTAAGCTTCGCTTACCTAAATAGAAAAATCGTCTAGAAGTAATACCTTGTTCAACTACTCTATTTGCTAGATTTGAATTTAATATAATATAATTTCTTTTAAACTCAACCGCTAACACTGCAAACTTTGTAGCATTCTTTCTTCCTTTAGTAGGTATCAATAAAATACTTTTTCCCTCCAGGTCTATAAAATTATCCAACCTACATGATGACGGAATATAACAAATTTGTTGTATTCCGTCGACTATCACCTGGCATAGAAATCTATTTTCAATCTCTTTAACAAATATTCCTTTTTGAATACTTGTTAACATATAATTATTTTGCATCTTTTATCCTTACTGTAAGCTGTTTATTACATACCAAATTAGGTAATTTTCTTTAAATATATTATGTTTATCTAGGCCTATGCTTAAACTTTTAGCTTTGCAATCCATATAGTTCTCCACATACCATTTCAAAGGACCGATACGCACCCAGTTTTTTTAGCTGTTCTCTCTGATACCTTCTTCGATTTTGTAAATTTGAAGAATTTGGATCACGCATATATATATTATCTTTGTAGTAAGAAGTCTTCTTCCATTCGTTTAATAGAGCCTTTGTATTTTCTACTACTGCCAAGTGTAAATCATTTGAAGAATCAAACGGTGGGGTAATTATATATGGTAGTTTATGTATATGTCGCTTACCTTGGATTCCTTCTGGTTGAAACTCCGCTATTGAACTCCCTAAAGCTTCACTATTTAATAACCCAGTAATGTAAATTGCTTCATTCTCAGATTTGGCAATATGCCAATAAAATGTTTGATCTATTATTAGCTTTTCTCGATTAACTTTTTCCAAGTCAACATATGCTGCACATACATAACTTCCACTAGCCCCTACCAAAACAAGAAAACCTTCTCGTGGGAAAATTTGTGGATTAATTTTATTACGATAATTTAACTTTTCACAGTATTCTACCAAAGTAAGCTTTGACTCTTTTAATATAGATTCAAAAACTACTCTGGTCGATTCATCAAGTAACACTAAATCCGCTTCCGATAAAGCTGTCCAATTCTGTTCTTCATCTTTCTTAAATGGAATTAAAGCTTTAGCCGAATCAGTAAGAAAGAATGGTGTCAAGTGATTGGAAAGATAACAATCATAAATATATTTATCATCAAAGTTCACTGCATTTAGTTCAAATTCTTTATATTTCTTAGCATCAGATACCAAGTATGCGAATTTATCATTTTTTCTGTTTATAGGTGATAAAGTCCATTTACCATTGGGTTGTTTCACACAATTGTGAAACACTAAAGTTCTTGGCATAATATCAGCTCCCTGCAAAAATGGGATTTGATTATATACCTCATCTATAGATTTTGCCTTACTATTAGCAGTCCATGCACTTCTTTTCCCTTGATAAATCTTTCTAAAAGTACATTTCTTCATTACAGATTTTGAAATCTTAGTGCCTCTAACACTCTCTCTATTATTGCGAATGTTTCTACCAAAAATTGTGATTGCTCTGTTTTTAAAAGTTGTCACATCAATTTCCCATATTTCATCAATATCTAAGAAAACGGATGGAAAAGCCGACTCAAAGGCTTGTCTTCTAAATGGTTCATGATGATATCCATTTAATACACTATCTGGTAATATGCACCCAATCACTGCATCCTGTGATAAATATTGTTCAATCCCATGAAGTAAGAACACTGTAGCCATTTCTATATGTAAATGAGAACTTCCTTTCGGCTTAATCTTATAACTTTCTGCCCTCCTACTTAATTCTATACTATATGGATTATCCTCAATTTTACTCATTGTCATCCAAGGCGGGTTCGACACAATTCCATTAAACTGACCTTTTACCAGTGCTGGTCTATAGGTATTAGATAATACAAATGCCCATATTCCATTTTTCCCATTCCTTTGCATATATTCTAATAAATCTACTAACTTGAAGCAGAATGTATTAATTTCATCACACATTTTTTCATCAATAATATACCCCGTCTCCTTTAATACCTTAGTAACCAGTTCATGAATCAAAATTTCCTGCAATGTATCTACATTATTCGTTGCTCTTCTCATTGCCAGTGTGTAACATTTCCTGATTAAACAATCAAAAAGATTACCATTATGTGGTGTAAGCAAAAAACCTGGAAGTAATATAGTCTGCTTATCAATATTTAGCTCAATAAAATCATTTGCATAATTTTTTGTAATACCATGTGTTATTGGCGTGGTAATAAATAATGAGTCAGCATGGAAAATTGGTACTACTAAATCAGTTTTTGCAGAAATAATAAAATCTTTCATTGTAAGCACCCAATTAATTTTGGCCAACATAACTGCTAATGGATCAATATCAAAACCTACTATCGATTGTTGCAAAAGCTCAATATCATCAACAGTACAATTATCAATATCAATCCCATTTCTTTCAATTGTATATTTAAGTGTTTCTATAATAAATACACCCGAGCCACAGCACATGTCCAAAAATCTTGGATCATCTGAGTCTTCCAGCTTGTTAATTGTATTTCTTACGATTCGCTCCGCCAACCATTGAGGTGTATATTCCTGTCCTAGCAGAACCCTTTGTTCACGTTTGGCTAATTGTGCCACCAAACGACCAAAAATATCTTCAGATACAACATGTGTAAAATCATAAGCTGCTAGGTCATGCTGAATACTTCGAATAATTGGAAGTAGTTTTTCTGCATAGGGTGTATTATTAACCCAGCCAAAATAATCATATTCAACTAAATTAGAAATTCCTAATGTTTTAAAATATGTTCCGTCTAAGATATTTAATGACTGTTCTTCATCTGTTATAATACTTTTTTTTGCTAATATATTTGCACACAGATATTTTGCAAGCGTCATGATGTAAAACTCATTAATATAACTTTCAATATCAAAAGTACTACTATTTTGACTTCCTCCTAAATACGAAACAAAATTAGTCCAAACTTTTTTTATTAACTCAGCATATTTTTCATCGTTTTCAAATGCATTATTTACTATTTTCCTTATTTGTTTCAAATGCTCCCTGCAAAAAATACTTTCAAGCCCCATATCACTGGCAAGTGATTCAGCATTTAATTTTCTCGATCCTTCCCGACCGAAATATTTTATTATAAAATCAGCAAATTTCTCTAAACTAATTTCATTATTAGCCTGAATTTTTACATATTCAAGCTCTGTTAAATCCACATCTTCCCTTCCCAATAATTTGTTCTTTTCAACGTTATCTTTTCTTCTAACCTTATAAGCATACCAATTAACCGTATCTGATAATATGCCAATAATATCATCTTCTAACACCCCAGTATTTAGTAGTGCTGAAGAATAATCCTTCACTTGATTGTATCCCTCTTTAAAAATAGATTTAATTTCAAGATTCTTCTCGTATTCTATTACTGTTTTCCCAACTAGCGAATCGACAAATCCCCTGTTGGAACCCGAGTCATTTTTATAATTTAATCTAGTCTCAGTGCCACTGACATGTACAGATATCCACCACGGATTATCAGGAAACATCAAAGGCATCCATGTTGATAAATTATGCCGCAGTACATCTTCAAGTGCTTTTTCTCCTATCAATCTGCTTGCATTTATAGCAAATTCTTTCACTTTTAAAATTTCAATCTTTTCTCCCATATACTGTTCTCCTAGCTGACTATTTTTTCTTTCGTTCATTAATCTGACTTTTAACAAGTTCATATAAATTTAAATACTCTTTCTCGACATCCATTTTCTTAAGAATATACTGCAATATTATCTGATCTATTTTATTTAGGAGCGCTTTGCTTTTGTTTTCATCATTAACACTAATAAGCTTTTCACCCAAATGACTAAGCTTGATAAACATATCTTCATCAAACTTGGGAATTAAAACTTTCTTAATATGGGAAGCTTCAACTTTGAGAGCTCCGCCTCCCATAACCGTAGAAATACATCCTAAATATGCTTTTACCCACAATGAATTTAAAATCGCTAAATATGCATATTTCTTAGTCTGATCATCTATCCATATAGTCGAAAAATTAGCATCAACTACAATTGCTCTTTCTGCAAGCATATAAAATTTTGGTTCTCCGTCGTTTATACGAGCAACACAGAAATCCGGTATATGACGCGATGTATATCTGGGTAACATATACCAAAATCTTTGTATTAACTTATTATTATCTTTCACAAATCGTGCATTTGGCTTAACTGCAGATAATTCAGGTATAGCCTTTTGCCCTTCTATTAAAAGATTTTCCGCCTGAATAATATACTCTTCTATTTCTCCATCTAAAGTTTGATAGTATTGCTGTGTATCATTGGCAGAAATATTAAAATCTCTAGAAGTTATTGCTTTTTGGATATACAATACTCTACCATATACTTGAGAGCTATTAATAAGAAATACTCCTGGTAAATCGCTTTGTTTTTGTAATACTCGGCTAGAATATATCTTAGGTACTTTAATTATCTTTTCATTAAAATATGAGCTTGTCCGCAAATACTCAAATTCTCCTCCCTCTTGTTCCAGTTTCAAATAAAAAAACTTATTTGCTCCTGTACGTAATCCCTGTCCTACATGAATCCCACCTTCCTCAAGCGATGCTAAGTTTAGCTCAAGTTCTTCATTAAGAAGTACACGTTTCATATCGCTAGGTAATAACTGAACATGTGAAACATTACTATCCGTTTTATCCTTATCCCCCTCAATTCCTTTTAATTTTTCTAGATTAGCAAGAACATTTGATTTCATATTACTTAAATATTCATCTCTTATATCATAATAACCGTCTTTAAAACCTGCTTGCTGCCTCCAGATTCTATCAAACTCAATTTCTATATTTGATTTCCGAACATTAATAGATTCTAATTCCGGCTGCAATGATGAACATATCTTCACATGTTTATATGACTTTTTCTCAATGAATCTAAGAGAAGAAATACTTTTTCTTCTCTTAGCAATTAACACTATTGTCTTAACTTGAGCATCAATAAACCATGAACGTGAAACATCTTCTAAAATGTACTCTATATCAAACCATTTCAGAAGTAAATATTGAATAGAAACAGCATAATCTCTATTTAACCAAGTATCTGGTACAACTATCGCCATTTTCCCACCTTCTCTTAACAGGGCAGCACATAATAACCATGCTGGAACCGCAATATCTGATAGCCCAGAATAAGTTTTAATGAGGTGTATCAATGTTTCTTTATCTGCTTTTGTTAAATGTTTAAATAAACCAACCGTCTTTAGTAACTCTTTTCTTATTTTATTCGCATCTGGTAAATTAATACCAATAGGAGAGTCGCTATTAATATTCTGGTATCTTATGTAGGGTGGGTTGGTTATAACAAAATCCACACCATAAACTAATTTATTGTTGTATGATTTACAATAAAATGCATCTCCACATATAATATTTTTAAGACCGTTTCTGAGATTACAGATATCTACTGCCTTGGAATCTATATCAATTCCATAAATATTCTCTGTATCATATCCTTTCTCTATCAAAGCGCTAAGCATATTTCCAGTTCCGCACATTGGATCTATTGAAACAGCATTTATTGGCATATCAGCTACATCAACCATCAAAGATGCAATTTCTTTTTTGGTAAAATACTGACCTATTCTTTTGCGTGTAGCTTCGTCATGAATATGTAATGTATCAGCACTCATAAATGTTTACCTCTACTCTTTCTCTTACATATTCATACGCTTCTTTAGCCCCCAGCATAATTGCTACTCCCCGATCCAGACAGCTCGTTAAATACCGAGAATATATATTCCGGACATCTTTGTTCCCTTCACTAAGTGCTTTTTTTATTGTTTCATCCAAAATCTCAATAGATGGAGTATCTTCATGTACACCTTCCCCCTTCCCTAATAATATTACAGGGTCTCCTTGAACTGATATATCCGAAACTACTTGTTTAAAACTGGACTGTGTTTTATCAAGTATACTTGTATTTTTCACCAATAAATTAGCGTTTTCAAATGAAGCACGTAACTCATGCCAAACATCTGCTTTCGATGAATGAAATACGATAGTCGCAAGACCATCCCGCCTGAGAACCCGACTAATTTCTTTAAATACAGTTTTCAACATCTCCCCATAATCATCAACCTTTTTATTCTGTGCTGGACTGACAATTATTTCTCTACACCTGTCAGTTGTTTCGCCTAACCATAATTCATTTATCTGATTAATTTCAGCATAGGGTATATAATCGCCAAACGGCGGATCTGTAAAAACATATTTGATTGAATCGTTATCTATGTCTAAGACTTCACTACTTGCATTCAAAATCTCTACATTTCCATTGCAATCATTAATATATTTGTACGCTCTTTCAAAAATCTTAATTTTTCTTTCTATCCCCACCAGTATATTTTTTTCTACGGGTAAACTGCTTATATAAAGAACACCATTCTGAGCACCAGTTAGAACAAAATCTTTTGATTTCTTTTTCACAACAACTCTCGTCATTAAAGTTGAATGCGATGCATTATAACTTAACAGTAATAATCTCAAGGCATCTCTAATCCTCCCATTATATTGAGATGCTTTTTCCCATAAGTATGACATCACGTAGTAATTTCTCCTAGTGTAAAAATGATGCAAATGAGTAATGCCGGTATGATACCCAGCTCTATATAGATCTCCCCATACTACTGCCTTAGGAAAATCATGTTCAAAATATGACATGCTTTCAACATGTTCAATCCTTTCTAAGTCGTCATTATTTACTAATCTTGACCATTTTTGAGTTCCAGTCTGGCCATAAATACGTACTGGTATACGCTTCCTAGTTGTCACCTCTTTTTCAAGAAGTTTATCGTATTTAGTTTCCAGACAATGCTCATATTCTTCTATTTTCTTATTAACAGAACATTGAGGACAATTACAATTTTTTCTTATTTTCATTGGATTGTATTCTACTGCTGCCTCATAATAAGAAAACTCATGTCCACACTCTGGGCACTTAATAACATCAGACCAGATGATATGTCTAAGTGTTGCATCCATTCCTGATGGATCTTTTGCTTTATATATCCACCCTAAGTCTTTCTTAGCTTCTTTAATAAATTCTTTTGCAATTTTAGTAAATTCCTTTGATTCTGGTGGATTGCAAACCGTATCTGAAGCAAATGAACCGTATTTTCCCAATTCATATATAATAGCATTTCTTGGTCCCCAGACAGGCTTTATATCTAAATCCTTGGAAATTTTCAACATCTGCTCTGTAGGATGTTCGCACATCATTGCTGCTATACCTGTAGAACCGCTCCCACCAAATACATCTAAAACTGTTTCCCTCGGCTTTGTATGCACTGCAATATAAATTGCAATGATCTCTGGAGAAATTTTTGTTGGATATGCAAAAGTATTAAAAAATACACCAGACCTAGTTGAAGGCAATGATATACTATACAATTTATCTAACTCATTACTAAATGACATAGTTGGTCTCCTTTATAAAAATTACTATAGCCGTTTCTGTTTATCCATCAAACAGCCATTTACGATAGGTTCTATTATAACACATCCTTGAGATAATTTAACTATAATTAAAAAATCTCAACATCCATGTCAAACGCATAACTACATTACTTTTTTGTCAGAAAAGCTGCTTATCGCAATATTACTCTATATTATTCCCCCACACTCAACCTCTGTTCCATCCATAAGCTTAACCAATAAGTGCCCATCCTCAAACACCTTAATATAATCCAAAACTCTCAACATAAAATCTGTCTCCATTTCTTCATTTACCACAGCAACATTCAACAACCCCTGAAAATCCTTCGCCCCATACACCACCAGCAAATCCTCACTGTTCTCCTGCTCCTCCCACTTCCGCAGAAAATATTCCTTATTTTCTAAAATACCATTCCATGCCATGACAAATGCTTTTTCCAGCGTACTCTCCTCAACATGACGATTGCCACACCCCATAACGCCTTTCACCTTATACCGCTCACTACACTGCCAAATCTTCCTGGTTTCCCCAGTGCTACTCCGCCACCCCTTCCGGGTAAATACCTTATTGCACTCTCCACAGACAATCTTTGAAGCAAACGGATTCTTCTCCGTATTATTGGAATATGATTTGGTACCATGCTCCTCCAGATACCGCTTCCGCCGCTCAATCTCCAACTGCACACATTCCCAAATCCATGGTTCAATAATCGCTTCATGATCATCCTCAATATAAAACTTTTGTATTTCGCCCTGATTCATCACCCGTTTCTTAGTCAGAAAGTCCACCGTATAGCTCTTTTGCAGAACCGCATCACCCTTATACTTCTCATTCTCCAGCATACTCTGCAGCGTAGTCACCTGCCATTTTGTACTGCCATCCCAGTTGACGACACCTTCCCGCTCAAAAATACGTTTAATATAATCTACCGTTTTTCCACTGAGAAATTCATAATATAGCCGTTTTACAATCGCCGCCTGCTTCCGGTTAACCACCAACTTCCCATCCTCATCCGTATCATAGCCCAGAAACCGCTTGGTACTCATTTTATGCTGCCCTTTCTCAAACCGCCTGCGGATCCCCCAAGTAGAATTTTCAGAAATAGAGCGGCTCTCATCCTGTGCCAGAGAAGAAAGGATCGTCAGCAACACTTCTCCTTTTGCATCCAATGTATTGATGTTTTCCTTTTCAAAGATAATCCCGATCCCCAACTCCTTAAGTTCCCTGACATAATTCAGACAGTCCAGTGTATTTCTGGCAAACCGTGAAATTGACTTCGTAATAATCATATCAATCTTTCCGGCCCGACAATCAGCAATCATTTTATTAAACTCATCCCGTTTCTTCGTGTTGGTACCACTGATTCCCTCATCGGCATAAATCCCTGCAAATTGGTAGAGCGGATTATTGCTGATATACCCAGTATAGTAATTCAACTGATTCTCATAGCTTAATAACTGCTCTTCTTGGTCGGTTGACACCCGGCAGTACGCTGCCATTCGCAGTTTCCGCACACTCTGGCTGTTTTCGGCATCCACTGTCAAACTCTGCCTTGCTGGTATAACGGTAATACTTCTTGCCATTTTGCTCCACCTCCTCAATTACCGTTGGCTCCGTAATATTCTGTTTCTGCACTTCTGTATCATCAATTCGTATTCCCCGGCAGACCTGCTTACCCGCATCTATATAAGTGCTACACATCCATTGAATTTTCTTCTTATACACCTGCCTGCGCCGGAGATTATTACCGCAATAAGGACAAACCAGCATTCCACTTAACAGATAACGCTTCTGATATTTATCTGTCCCACCGGAAGCAATATTACGCACTATTTTCCGTTGCTCCCGCTCTGCCTGTACCTTGTTCCATTTTTCCTCACTTACGATAGCCGGATGATTATCCGTGATATAATAACTCTGTACATCACCCCGGTTCAATCTTGTTTGGTTCCTCTTATCCTCCGGTGTAAAATATTTCTGCAGATGATAATCCCCTTTATATTTCTCATTAACCAATACTCCGTTAACGGTGCTTTCATTCCATTCTCCTCCGGTAACTGTCTTGACTCCGAGATAATTCATGAGGCTTTTCAGCTTAGAATTACCTAACCCAAACAAAGTCATGTCGTACAAAAAATCTACAATCAAGGCTTCCCTATGGTTAATTGTAAGGCAGCCATATCCGTCTTTGTCATAACCCAGAAACCGCCCTGTGTTAATCATGATTTCTCCCCGTTCAAACTTCTTCCGGATTGTCCATTTGTTATTCTCACTCATGCTCCGGCTCTCTTCCTGTGCAAAAGAAGAGAGGACGGCAAGCATCATCTCACCGTCCCCGGACAGGGTGTTAATATTCTGTTCTTCAAAAAAAATACCGACTCCCAGCTCCTTCAGCTCTCTTGCAACTTTCAGGACGGTAACGGTATTTCTCGCAAATCTCGATATAGACTTTGTAATGATTAAATCAATTGCTCCTGCCCTGGCTTTCCTTAACATTTCCTGGAACCCCGGACGGTTTTCACAATAGCCGGATATACCCTGGTCTGAATAAACACCGGCAAACTCATACTCTGGGTTAGAACAGATCAGCAGCTCATAGGTTTCCGTCTGGTTTTCAAGCGAGTCTTCCTGTTTTTTGCTGTCCGTAGAAACCCTGGTATAAGCACACACCCGCTTTTTCTCTTGTTTGGCTTCTAATATCGGCTCTAATATCTTTATTCTCACAGACAATCACTTCCTTCAAAATATTCCTGCACAAACTGTTTTACCCGTTGATAGATAAGCTCTGCATCTTCCGGCTGGCGAACTGTGATAACTTCCACCTGGCGAGCTTTACATATATCCATAAATTCCATCAGTTGTTTAAAGTCCCGTGCCAGCTTAGATGCGGTAAGCGTTACAACTGCATCCCAATTTTCTGCTTTGATTTCTGCTTTCAGGCGGTTGAATTCTTCTCTGTCTGGATTCGTACCGGAAGCCACCTCAAAAAACATCTGCATTTCCCAATTTCCTTTTCCAAACCTGCTGTTCAAAGCCTGCTCCACTTCTGGAAGGAATTGTGTGTAATCCCGGTCTCTGTGGTTCATCCGGCAGTAAAAAGCCACTCTGTTAATCTTTCCTGCAACTACCATAATCATCAGAACTCCTTTCATTTTTTTGGTAGTCTATTAATCACTCTAAAGCCCTCTAAAGTCAAGCAGTTCAGCGGTTTCCACCGCCTTTTTTTTCTTTTCCGGATGGCTGGCAGCTAAACACGGGTGGCATAATCTAATGAAATCCAGCCATTCCGGTTCTTCTGATATGATTTTAACAGCCCCCATTTCGTGGCTCCCTTCCCATCGGATTCCTCTACAATTGTAAATACACCACACCCGGTAAACTTCTCCTGTTTATCATAGTTGGTTCCAGGACCTTTGCGGATATGCAAATCCGGGATAGATACCTTCACCATATAATTAACAGAGGGCAGGCTTTCCATAAATTGCACATAATCTTTTCCTGTGGTAATAAAAAGCCCTGATTTCAACTTATACCACTGCTCATCCGCACTGATACCCACCACTGTATAAATCCCGTCATATACCACCTGCTTCACGTTATCTCCCATACAAGGAGCAGTCCGCACATTCAGCCCATCTTTTCCTTTATAAAACACCTTCACATACCCAGACAGTGGATGGATTAACTGGTCCGAATCTCCGGCACTATCACTGCTGCCTGTTTCACCGATAATATTCTTCAAGATGTTCAAAATCTTGCTTCCATAATCCGCTCCGGCTGCCCAGCCTTTCCCTTGTGGATTTTCCTGGATTCCAAGCCATTCCACATAAGGCGCACAGCTTCTTGTCACATATTTGAAACGTGGATCAATATTTTCATTTACCAAGGCATCTGTACAGGCATATGCTTTCAGATGCTGAATCTGGCAGCGGATACCTAACTGTGGTGTAGCGAAAAATAGTCCTTTCATTCCATTCTGCACCACTCCCATCCCTGCAAAATTGTTCTGCTCTAAGGTCACTGCTGACTGGGAAAATCCAAAATTCCCGGTTTCCAGACAGCTCTGTGCAAAGGCAATATCCCCCCGCACACCTTCTGCTTCTCCCTCAAATAAATAAAGCGGAAGCATATCCAATACGGACTGTGCCACCGCCGGGTTCTTTGCCTTAATATATTTTTTCATCTGTTCTATGGTTGCCACAGCGTTTCCCATAATCTTGGTATAACCTATGGTATCTTCTTTTACATTTTCACCGGACTGAATCCTTTTCTTGAATTCCTCCCACAACCCTTTCGCACGGATTTGTGATGGACAATTTTTAGCACATACATCATAATGCTGCAGCACCCTGTCAGTCGGGATACCTGTTTCAGCCATCAATTGCTTAACAAACTCCACAGTATTCTCAAAAGCACGGTCGAAATCATACCCGGCCTGTACACACATCTCCACACCGATGGAACTCTTATTGTTCACCGTTCCAAACAGCTTTCCTCCATAATTCACTCCCACATGCCAGCACCCTCTATCATGTGGAGCCGCCTGGTATACCGTTTCTCCGTCATCTGTATAATAATGGACGGAAGTGCTTAAATTCCCATTGAATTGTGCTTTCGCATGAGCCAATGCATCTGCTCCGGAGCGGAAATTATCTGTATTATGAACTACGATATGCTGTGGAATATTTCCGCTGTAAGTGTTATTGGATGATACATAATTTTTATTCACCTTCACCGTTTTCATCCTCCTTCAACTGTTCTAAAACATCCTTCAGCTTCTTTGGAACAGGCAGCCCTATCTGTGCAGCATTCTCTAAAATGCTGATTCCTTCATTGGACAGGTAAAAGAAAATAACTGCTGTCCGCAGGACACTCCCATTCTGAATCACATAGTTATCAATGCTATGTGCTACTGCTGCCAAGGCAAAAATCACAATCTTCCTAAAAATTCCCCGGAAACCAATCTGGCTGGAAAGCTCTTTATTCAAAATCCCTACCATTACTCCGGTTACGTAATCCACTGCCACAAAAATAATCAGGGCATATAAAAAGCCATCCCATCCTCCCAGAACAGCCCCTAAAGCCCCGCCCATTGCAGCAAAAATATACTGCATCATGTTTGTAAAATCTTTCATTTTCATTTCCTCGCTTTCTCTTATTTAATCACAAAAAAAGCAGCTATCCGAAGACAACTGCCGGTTTATGCTTCCTCTGTCAGTGTGTAAGTTATTTTCATTGTCTTATCTGTGGTTTTTACCACCGCTGAAGATAAATTATTGATAGTTGCCAGATACGGTGTCAAGAGATACATGGTACGGTACTCATTCCCATAGCTTCCTCCCCAGCCAAGCAGGAAATTCTTATATTGGAATAATGGTGTTGCCGCATCATTCAACCGTACATTTCCCGCTGTCTTGATAACCATATCACCAATAGTAATTTGAAAATCATATCCGATAATCAAATCCCCAATCAGTATCATATATACCTCACAACTACCAGAATCACAAAGCGGTTTCCACTTTGAAGTAAAGCCAAGGGAAAGCAGCGTCACATCAGAGGAATTAGCCGTGTTGATTTTATAGACCCCCTGTTTGTTATATGCCATTACGTATAAATAACCATTTCTGAGACAGCTTTTCAAAATTCTCTCAGGAAATGTGCCGGCCTCATCCCGATTCCCCACATCCACCAATTTCGCATTCGAAAGGCTCCAACTCCCCTCTGTAAAGGAATAATCCTTCTTAGAAATTTTAATCCAAAGCATCGTTGCACTGCCAGAAGAATTTCCTTCATTTGAAAAACCATACCAGTATCCGTCACCGCCATCCATAAACTCTCCGTACAGCGTATAGCTTCCCAGGAATCGGAAGGTAGTAGGTTGAAGAACCGTATCCTCCATAACAGAAAAGGTAGAGTTATCGATATTCTCATTCAATCCCAATTTAAAAATCGGAAGATGTACTTTACGAATCCGAACCCCTGTATCCTGATAAGTAAGAGAGTAAAACAGGTCATGTTCAAAATCCACCTCGACCGCCATGAATAAAATCAACTGAGCACTATTAGTCAAGTTGCCAATATTAATGCTTTTCAACTGCAAAAAAGCACTGCTGTCACCCACGGTACTGCCATAGGCATTCTTACCGCCTTGCGCACTGGTCAGTGCAACAGCGGCAATTGTCCCATTCCCTTGGGCTGCCGTGAATTCCCAGACGAACTTGTACCCATTTTCTAAAGCCTTGCTTTCATTCAGATTCATACTTCCCCTCGCCAGATTCGCTGTAGCATTCACATCATTAGATGCATAAGCCACCGGAAGATTTCCCGAAAGACTGTAAATATTATCAGTCCGTTCTTCTAAGGCATTGGAAAATAGAAGAATCCCTCCAATCATATTCGGGCAGATAGGAAGCAGGTTTCCATTCCAGTTAATCTCATCATAACTGGAACTAACCTTATAAAAAGTTCCCAGCGGATTTTGTCCAAGAATATAGTTCACTGCCTCTGTGACCATATTTTTTTCTGTAACTGCAGTCACTTCACCAGAGTTCACGTCTTTCAGTTCAATTGTCATATTTCCTTTCAGCTTCATGAATACTCCTCCTCACTTAAATCTACGACTTCCCCAAATGCACCGATGGATACTCTTCCCATTGAATCTTCTAACTGCCGCTTCATCTCTTCAATCAGCCGATATGACAATTCTCCAGCAATTTCCTTCATTGTTAGAGAATTCAGAAAAGCAAAACGTCCTATTTTCTCTTCCATTGTGATTTTTCCATCCCAAGCTGCCGCCGCTGCCATGGCCTGCCCGCTGACAGATGCAAGGCAGCCTCCTGTTTCCACACCTCCGCTGCCGCCTTCCATCCGCAGATATACATTAAAAGTGTTCGTAATATTGGGCACCAGTTCCTTAATCGGATAGTACAGGGAAAGGATATGCTTCCCACTATTCCAGGTTTCCACCGGATGGTGTGTCCGTATTTCCTCGTCATTAAACTCATAAGTGACATAAACAGCTGCCCTTCCATCCTCCTGCAAAGAAACCGGAAACTCCACTTCCACATTGATATCCTGTGTAACCGTTTTCCCATCCTCCGGCATCACCGGAACCGGAACAACAATATTCCCCTTCGCATTCCCCACTCTTTCCACCAGATCAGCCCTGACATCCACAACAACCTGCCCAAAGAACTGGGCATGGTTTTCTTCACTGGTTGCAAATTCAATGCTGATGATCCGGGCATCCACATTTGAAATGCTGTACGCAGAGGCATTGGTAAATGTATGGATTCCTATTTTTCCAGCTTCCACCTGATTCAACAGACCAGAGATATTCTTATCATTCTTGGATTTTGCCTGTGCCAGTCTCGGATTCTTCCCCACACATTTCAAAGAATGCTTCCCATTGATTTTCACCTGATATCCCGTCACACAGGTGAGCAGTGACGAATCTGCATGACCGCCGGAAAATATAAGCACATCCCCTAAATCCAATGCCGGATTACCAATCGTATCTGAATCAAAAGGAACATAACGGATAACCGACAAGCCGCTTAGAATATTAGCCAGTAATGACTTTCTGGTTTCTTCCAAGCCAAACTGTAGCAACGGGTTTATCTTCAAATTCATTGTCAGCCCATCATCTGTTTCCAAAGCATAATACTCTGCTGTCTGTGTACGAATATTTGTAGAACTGATAGCAGTATACCTTGTAATAAAATCCGAAAAACTACTGGAAAAGCGGTGTTTATCGGAAACTGTAATCACAGGCTGATTCCCATATTTTCGAAGTTCCAGTTTCCCTGCCCGGTTAATACAGAAAAAACCACAAAGTACCTGCCCCACATAAAACAAGACATCCCGATATGTCTCAATATCATTCTCCGTATAGACGGAAAGTATTTCTGAACTATTCGGCATAGCTTCTATCTCTTCCTGGGTATGCGCCAGTTCCACATTACAGGCTTTACAGCACAAACTTAAGAAAGCATAGGCATTTCCTACAGTCTCAAACCCATTAAAGTTCTTTTCAAACCGGAGCATATAGTCATATGCCTTGATTTCCAGGCATCGGATAGTACGATTGGCTTCACTGATTTCAAAAATTCCCATAGGAACTGCTTCTTCCTCTCCGTCTGCCAGTACCAGATGATAATACAATTCTATTTTCCCATCTTCCAGTGTGTAACGGTCAATATCTGATAGCAGCGTAATCCCCAGTTCTGCTGCGTACACAGTGCCGATTTCAATCTCCGTATTTCCACAGCATTGGCTGGTAATATAGCCGGAACCTTTTACGATATCCTCATTGCCAAATTCATAAATAATACCTTTTGAGGTCGAAATTTTCCCTGTCCAGTAAAAACTCCGGGTGTTATCCTGCACCGCCTGCAGGAACTCATCACTGACCGGATACATGAAAACACCCCTTTCCTAAAATTCCTTTAGTTTGAAAGATACCGTCCACAAACCTTTGTACGAAGTATCTTTCACCAAACTTGCTTTATATCCTTCCATATACATCTGTGTCTGCTTCACTTCCAAAGTCTCCGTATCAAAATAATCCACCGTAATCTTTGATTTTCTACGGAACTCTGCCAAGACTTTCAACCATTTGGGGCTGACCGAAAACGAAACAGGAATGGAAACCACACCACTCCGCACTACATCCCTCTGTATGGTTCCGGCCTCTGTTTCCCCACCGGAATCTGCTTCTATATCAACCAGCTCCACATCATAAGAATCCGGCATGGGAACCGGCACACCATCAAATTTCAGATATTGGATGAATGCCATGATTAACGACCTCCTGACCTTAAATTCTGCCTGTTCTGTGCGTTCACCACTACTTCATCCAGCAAAGTGCCGCCAAGATATACCGGGATACAGATGCTTCCACCATTGCCCGTACCAATCCCACTGACTGCATCCTGAATTCCATTAAGCAGATGGCTGATAGAATTTATGGACTCCGTCTGCCGTGTTGCCATTACATCCGCTGCTTTTACCTGCGGATTTACTACCATATTCGATGCCACACCTTTGACTGCCTTTTCCACCATGCCTTTGCTCTGTTCAATTCCTTTCGCAAGCCCTTCCATAAAATCCGGCATCCAGGATTCATAGTCTGTCAATGGTCCTTCATCCGGTACAGAAAAATGCAGGAAGGAACGGATGGTTTCTGCCACATTACTCACTGCATCCTTAATTTTTCCGATACAGCTTTTGATTCCGTTTACAATTCCCTCAATGATATCCGCTCCCCACTGGAACGCACTGGAAGCAAGCCCTTTGATGAAACCAACCGCATTATTAAATCCGTTTACGATGGTATTGTAGACATTTGTCATTGCTCCCTTTATGCCATTTACCACCGCATTGAATGCAGTAGTTACAGTTGTACGGATAGCATTCAATATATTAGATACTACCGACTGGATACCATTCCACACACTGCTGATGACACTTTGGATGGTATTCATTACTGTCTGGATTACCGAAGAAATCACATTCCAGATAGTTGTGACCACCGTCTGGACGGCCGTAACCGCTGTTGTGATTACTGCTTTTATGGTATTCCATGCGGCCGTAAGGAAAGTCTGGATTCCCGTCACTACAGTATTAATAAATGTACTAATGGCATTCCACACTGTAGTAATCACTGTCTGAATAACCGTCATCACTGTAGTAATAATGGTCTTATAAATTTCAAACTGTACGGTAATCAATGTGGAAATCACCTGCAGCACCGTAGAAACCACTGTTTTGATTCCTTCCCACACAGAAGAAAAGAAAGATGCCAGCCCATTCCAGATTGCCTGACCGACCGATACAATCCCCTCCCAAAGCCCAGTCAGGAATTCACTAATTGCATTCCAAGCCGTGACTGCTGCTGTCTTAATGGCTTCCCATATGGCAGTTACTGCATCTCTGAACCATTCGCACTTATTCCAGAGGAGTATAATAATGGCGATAACCGCCCCAATCGCAATTGGTACAATCCCAATCGCCGCCACTACTGCACCAATCGCCGGAATCACCGTCCCGGTAATAAAGGTAATGACACCTGTGATTGCCGGAACCAAAGTACCGGATAAGAATGCCGCCACTCCCGATACAGCCGTTGCAATCTGCGGTATCACTGTCATCAGGGTTCCGATGGAGCCGACAATCTTCCCCACAAAAATCAATACCGGTCCGATTGCTGCCGCAACCAGTGCTATAGTAATGATGATCTTTTTTGTTCCCTCATCCAGAGAATTCAACCATGAAAAAAGCCCCTTTAGCAGTTCCATTGCTGACTGTACATAAGGTAAAAGCAGCTCTCCAAAAGTAATACCCACTTCTGTAAGCGTTGCCTTTAGCTGTGACAATTTTGCCGCCGTAGTCTCATACCGCTTATTGGATTCCTCTGTAAGTGCCGTATTTTCTGCCCATGCTTGATTGGCAATCCCGGTCATCTCCCCCATCATCTCAGATGCATTTGACAAGCGCTTCATGGTATCGCTGGTACGGATACCTGTGATACCTAATTCCTCCAGAAGGATATTGAGATTTTCCCCATTTGCACTGGCATCCCCCATTCCAGACACAACTAGCTGCAATGCACCATAGGCATCCCGTTCCCATGCACCCTTAAATTCCTCTGCACTCATACCTGCTGTTTTTGCCCAGGTTGCCAGAGAATCAGAATTTGTAGATACAGCTTTGTCAATATTGGTGATAACCGTACTAATTGCCGTACCACCAGCCTCCGCTTCCAAACCAACCGATGACAGGGATGTAGCCAAAGCCAGCATCTGCTGCTCTGTCATGCCTACCTGTGTAGCACTGGCAGCAATTCTTGTCGTCATGTTCATGATGTCATTTTCTGTGGTAGCCGCATTATTACCAAGTGCTACTAAAGCTGCACCAAAGTTCCCTACCTGACTCATGCCAGTACCGGTGATATTGAATAGTTTTGCTATGGCAGTGGCTGCTTCATTTGCACTGATATTCGTGGAATCACCAAGCCGGACCATCGTCTCCGTAAACTGCAGAATATCCTCTGTCTTAACACCAAGCTGGCCTGCTGCCTCTGCAACGGCTGCAATATCATTTGCCGATGACGCCGTGGATTGTGACAGCTTAAGGATTCCCTGCCTAATGCTCTCTAATTGTGTTTCTGTGCCATCCACCGTTTTTGTCACACCTGCAAATGCCGATTCAAAATCCACTGCCGATTTTACTGCTGCCGTTCCAAGAGCTGCCACTGTTGCTGTGACAGGAAGAAATTTTTTGCCTACTGATTCAATAGATGCTCCCACTGACTGCAGCTTCTCTCCGGTGGCACCAATCTTCTGCAATGCCACCGCTGATTGGCTCGCCTGCTGCTCTAGTTCCTGCAATGCCTGTTCCGTTTCAATGATTTCCCTCTGCAGGGCATCATACTGCTGGGCGCTGATTTCTCCCCTTGCCAGGGCTTCACTTGCCTGCTGCTGGGCGATCTTTAAAGTGTCTAGTTTTTCTTTCGTCTCACTAATAGCTTGGGCTAATAATCGCTGTTTCTGCGCCAGTAGCTCCGTATTCCCTGGGTCTAACTTCAAAAGTTTTTCTACATCTTTTAGCTGAGACTGGGTATTCCGGATTTCAGAATTGACCCCTTTTAATGCAGTGGTAAGTTTGGTGGTATCGCCGCCGATTTCCACCGTAATACCCTGTATTCGGTTGGCCATGCGATACTTCCCTCCCATCAAAAAAAGAGCCATTTCGGCTCTGGATTCATTTACAGATAAAGCACCTGCCGTTTCTGACAGATGCTTTCTGGTTTTGTTTTTTAAGTTGTTTTCTTTAAAACTACCCTGCTCATTTTATCGGAACACAGATTTCGCAATATTGGTTATTAAGCAGCTCCATTCTGTACCGTTCCAAAACAGGACGACATTCATCTATGGCAAGCTCTTGTCTTGCCAGCTCCGGGAAAATTCCATCCCATGCCTTTTGTACTGCCTCTGATGTATGCCTGATTTTAAAAACGGCGTATTTCCCACCATCCATATCCTTAAACTTCACACCATCACCACGGATACTACTATTATCCGTAATAACAAGGCAAACATCATAACGGCACTCCTCTGGTTTCACCAATTCCGGATTGTCCTGCGCAATCCCCAATATGACCGTTTGCTCCTCCCACAGATGGTTTTCTTCCATCCATCCTTTAAATGTTTCCATAAGCTGCGAATTCCCGGCACCATAAGCCCCCGTCCTTCTCATATACGCTATCCTGTAAGGCGGAATTGTTTCAATCCTCATATCCATAAAAAAACCTCTTTCATTTTTAGTACACCGGTGCCTGTAATCAGCATATAATGCTTTAAAATGAAATTCAACCTATATTTTAAAATAGATGAAAAATTCTTTCTCCATCAGACTTAGAATCTGTCCATATCCTCTTGTGTTGCCACCTCCGCATATTTACACTCATCATTCCTGCTCTCTGCATACATATCATTCACCAGCCCAATCGACAGTAATTCCAAATCCTGTATAGACAACCCCAACTGGACACAACGTAGCAAGAACAGCGGTGTTGTCATCTCACGCTCTGTTGGACGAAGTTTTTTTTAGCTTCCACATTTGTTTTTACATTCAGTCCCCAAAGTTCTATCAACTGCGGCAGTACCTGATAGATAGAAAATGTATTAAACCCATCCAGCCATTCTTCCGGCGTATCCGGAATGGAAGGCTCCGCATGTTTTGCCATGATAAATGCAATGTTCTCAAACATCTCCAAGCTGAATAAATCCAGTGTGGATTCTTCCGGATTCTGCGTATCCACACTTTTTTCCAATGCCCTCAAGTCCCTGTAAATATCCCGCTGGAACTTCAAGCGGTAAATCCGGGGGATTGCCGCCGAGGCTTTAAAAATAACCTCCCTGCCGTCTATCTCAATCTTTCTGGTAATGCTCATTTCTCCGCCACCGCCTTAGTTGTGGATTTCACTGCTGCTGTTTTTGCTGTATCTTCTCCAACAGAAAAGCTGGCCAGAGAAATAGCTTCTGCTGTCACTGTTGCTGCTGCCGGAAGGTAAACCGCCTTGTACCAGTCATCATAAACGGAAATTGTTGTCGCATCCCCGGTTTTCGCTTTCACATAACCGCTGGATAACGGTCTCGCCTTAACAGCCAGTGTTTCTGTCTGTACTTCTCTGGATTCCTCATTTGTCTTAGATTCAATCTTCGGCCGGGAAGCAGAACAGTTATAAAGCACATGTCTGATTTTCCTTACGTCTCCATCAAACTCAAAAAGCAGTGCAAAGCTGCCCGTCTCCGAATTACAATTCTCCACCAGTACCTTATTCTCATCCGCTTCTTCTTTCAGTATTTCCGTCCGGAAAGACTCCGGAATCATTGCCAATTCTAAGTCCCCGTCATAACCCATGTTGTTATTGATGACATAATACTCAATCCCGTCTGCATAAAAAGATTCCGGTTCCCCATTAGGATCTAAACTTAAAGACACCGCTCCCGGCATCGCTACTGGTGTCCCAAAAGTATCTGTTCCATCTTCCCCTGCCGACAATGGGGCATAATGGACATTGCAGATATTAAATTTCACTTTGTTTCCCATTCTTCAAACCTCCATTTCATAAAGCACTTCATACAGCCGCTCCGATTCAATCCACACTTCACTTTTTGCGTAAAAAATACTATGGCAATCCAACACGGCTTCTACCCGTTCTTCCAATTCAAGAGACTTATAGTCTGTATACAACTCAAGCCGTAGCTGATTGCCCTTATGATAAGCAATCCCATCCGCCGCAAAGTTCCGGGATTCCGGATACAAGAACACCAGAAAAGGCGGTTCCGGTGACTGTCCCTCTGCAAAATGTCCATAAGCAGAAGGAAGTGCCATCTCCTCTATCATTGCTACTACAGCTTCATGAACCATTACAATAAGCCCCGTCTTATTCTGGATACCAGTTCTTCTGCTCCCCGCTGTTCCGCCGTGGCAATATGGGGAATTGCCGCCACCCGGCCACCGCCACGTTTCGCATGTCCTTTCTCCAAAAGGTGTGCTATCTGGTAACGGTTGCGGCTATGCACCACTATGGTCAGTGAATTGGCATTTTCCTTTACCTTCTTTGCTGCCCAGCTTTTCTTATACCTGCCTGATTTCACCGGGGCATTTCCCTGGATATCCTTTTTTACCGATTTGCTGACCTCCATAACACATTCTTTCATTACCTCATTGGATAAATCCGCATATTCCGCCATGGACTCCATGATTACCTCTGCCATCTGGTCTACTGTTGCCCTTCTGTTTGACATATCCTACCTCTTTACTTTCCCAGCCCGCAGCTTAATCGTCTTATTCCGGTACTGCATGAAATCCACAAAAGTAATATTATAGATTTCACCCCGGAATAAAATCCGGTATTTTGTGCTGTCTAAATTTTTCAACTCCTCGCAATACCTCACCAGAAAAAACAACGTAGCTTCCTGGTTCACCTGAACCGCTTCCCAGTATTCTTTTCCTGACAGGTTATTTGCATAAGCCCAGCAGGAAAAGTAGTCTGTCCATTCATTCCTCTGGTTTCCATCCTTATCCTTTACCATCTGGTTCTGCTGGATAATAATCCGCTGCCGCCACTGCCCAATCCTCATCAGAACACCTCATCCCTCTGTCCAAAAAGCAGGTATTTTAAAGTCAATGTTAAATCCTTAAAATCTGCCTGCTCCCGGTTCTCATACAGATAAGAAACCCCATACAGCACTCCTGTCCTTACCGTATTGCTTATCTCCATTCCTGGTTCAAAACTACACCGCAGGATATCGCTGCACAGGCTTTCCGAAGTTGCGGCCAGAGCCAGGAGAAGCTCATCTTCTTCACTGCTGTCAATCCGCACATATTGCTTTATTTCCTCTAAATCCACAACCATTCTGCTTCTCCTTTCCCAATTTCTTCCAACGAAGAAGGCAGCCCGGAATTCAAATCTCAAAACTGACCTACTAACTTGATTTCATCGTCATTGTCTTTATCGCTTCCGGCAAAATCAGCTTCCCGTCAACCCTCTGGCTGCCAAGGAATCCAACCTGCCCATTTGCTGCGAACAGTTCATTTAACCGTTTAAAGGAACGCCCCTGCCGGTCCGCAATCCAGTAATAAGAAAAATCCCCGAATGCCATGACCTTTTCCCCTGCCGCTAATTCTGGTACATATGAGGATGTATGGTATGGGCGGTTTAAAACCATATCCGGCTGTCCTGCCTGCAGGGACGGCTGCCAGATGTAATTCCCATTATTGTCTTTCAACTTCCGCAATGCCTTCACCGTGGTATCGTTCAACACCCATACAGCCTTTTTCCGGTATGGGGATTTCACAGAATAGAATAAATCCATCACATCATCAAATGAAATGGATGTGCCTGCAGTGGTGACGCCATCTGCCGCACCGCCTGTGATATTGAAAATCCCTGTAGGTTTTCCGGCTCCATCTCCTGTGAAAAAAGCTTCTTCCTCCTTTGCTCCAATCCTTCGTCCGAATTCCCTGGAAATATAGGCTTCCAGATTGAATGCAGAATCGTTCAGCAATTCATCGGAAATCTTAATCATGGTAGCCACCTTGTAGGCTCCAATGGATATCTGTCCAAAGGTATCATCCGATTCCGGGATTGCCCCTTCCTCATCCACCCAGGATGCCTCTCCCTTTGTTGCCACTACAGGGATTTTGCGGTCACCGCTGGAAGTATTGATGACTGTTGCCAGGGAACGGAAAAAGTTTTCTTCCTCTAAGGCTTCCACCAGCGTATTTTCAAACTCATCCGGCACCAGGAATCCGCCTTCTGAATCCGTGCCAATCTGCAGGGCATTATTTACATCAAAATAATGTTTCCTGCGCATGGCATTCCAGAATTCCCTTCGGTATTCATCCGTTGCCCTCCCGGTCTTTTCCTCTCCGCCCGGATGGCTGTTTGGCTTATTGGCAATAGGATTTGATGTGGGCTTTACAATCTCTGCATCAATTGCTGCCGCCCGTTCCAGGCGTTCAATTTCCTTGCCTAAATCCACTACATCCTTCTCCATTTTTTCATATGCTGCCGTATCCTCTGCAGACAAAAGTCCGTCATTTCCTCTTTTGCTGTCCAGAAACGCTTTGGCAGCTTCCCATGCTTTAGCACGCTTTTCCCTTAATTCCAATACTTTACTCATGATATCGCCCTCCTATTAGTGTGTTATAAGTTCCAATCTCTTTTCCAATTGCTCCACTGGTGTCCTCTTTTCATCCGGTTTTGGCACCAGCTTATTTAACAGGGAATTTGTAACTGCTGCTCTGGAAAACATCATTCCTGCTGCCAATCCGGTTTCTTTCTCTCCTGCCCGGCTCTTGCCCTCCAGGATTTCATCCGCAAACCCCAGTTCTACTGCCTTCCTGGCATTGAACCAGCTTTCCGCATTCATCAAATGGGAAATCTTTGTGCGGTGCAAACCAGTCTTGATTTCATAGGCATTCATAATGCTTTCCTTTACTTCGTCCAGCATGGCTCCCGCTTTCTTCATCTCTTCTGAATCCCCGATAGCAATGGTCATAGGATTGTGGATCATCATCATTGCCACCGGGGACATTTGTACTGTAGTCCCGGCCATGGCAATCACCGATGCCGCCGAAGCTGCCAGTGCATCTACTTTTACAGTGACATTTCCCTTATAATCCATCAGCATGTTATATATTTGTGCTGCCGCAAACACATCCCCTCCGGGAGAATTAATCCAGACTGTAATAGCCCCACTTCCGGCTTCCAATTCATTACGAAACAGCTCTGGTGTCACTTCATCTCCATACCACGTCTCATCTGAAATCTCCCCATCCAGATACAGCGTCCTGATACCTTCTCCTTCATTTCTCACCCAGTTCCAAAACTTCCGTTTCAATTACACCCCTCACTTTCTACAGATAAAAAGGAACCAGCCTTCCAGCCATTTCTGCTGTCAGGTTGGTTCCCGTCCTGTGTTTTTTCCGGCAAATAATCCGGCATCTTTCAATTTGGTCATATTCCCATTAATCAAATAGAGGTCTCCACCTTCCTCTTCCGGGATCGGATTCAAATCCTCCAGCTCCCGGATGTCGTTGGCAGACATCCAGCCATTCTGCCTTGCGGTCGCATATCCTGTCATCCTGCTTTGGTAATCCCCACGGAGCAGTCCGTCTACATTTAATTTAATGAAATACTCCTTCTTCTCCCGCGGAAGCAAAAGTGCTTTTTGTAAAGACTGCTCCCACCGGATTACCCAAGGGTCTAATGTATACTTTACAAATTCCAATGACTGTTTTTCAATGTTTGAGAAGCTGGATTTATCCAAATCCCCAATCATATGGGGTGGAATACGGTACATCCGGGCAATTTCATTAAGCTGGAACTTCCTCGTTTCCAGAAACTGTGCTTCCTCCGGTGGGATTCCAATCTGCTGGTACTTCATACCCTCTTCCAGCACCGCTACCTTGTGGGCATTACTCGTTCCCCGGTATACTTCATTCCAGGAATCCCGGACTTTCTTTGGGTCTTTCAATATCCCCGGATGCTCCAGTACACCTCCCGGATTTGCCCCATTGGCAAAGAAACCGGCTCCATATTCCTCACAGGCCAAAGTCATGCCAATCGCATTCTTTGCCATGGCAATTGGTGAATATCCCACCAGACCATCAAATCCAAGCCCCGGAATATGCAGTACATCCTCCGGCTTCAATACGATTTTACCCATCTCTTTGAAGTTCGGATTCTCCTCTGAATTCCGGGAATAATAATACACCAACTGCCCGCTTTCTGTACGGTCCACTTCCATCTTGTCAGGGATGAGAGGATAAAGCCCAAGTACCCTGCCTGCACCATCCCGGATAATCTGAGCATAAGCATTTCCCCAAATCAACAAATGACTCATCAACGTTTCCCGGAATACAAAGGAAGTCATTTCTTCATTCGGTTCATCATGCAGGATTTGGTACAGCGGGTGATCTGCCACCCGCTCTTTTCCCGTATCCGTATAGCGGTAAATGTGCAGCGGCAGGGATGCAACTGTCTCCGCCAGAATCCGCACACAAGAATAAACCGCCGTGGTCTGCATAGCCGTCCGTTCATTGACCGGCTTCCCACTTGTTGTCCGTCCAAATAAGAAGGAATAAGCCGAACCGCCGTAACTGTCCTTTGGTTTATCCCGTACACTTCGTATTCCCAATAAACTTCTGATTCCCATCTGTTCTCTCCTTAAAAATAGGTAAAAGAAAAGCACCTCCGAAGAGATGCTGACAATCGTTTTAATATAAATAAAATTATATAGATCAATTGATGCTTATCCAGTTATATACCGCCAGATTTCAATAAGTTCACAATAAGCATGACTTTCATCCGGATATTCCTCATTCAAACTCAATTGTGTCAATACCGCTTCCCTATAAGATGAAATCAAACCATATTTATTTAGCTTTCCATAAATAATCGCCTTTTCAAAACCTGCTCCACAATTAGTTATCGCACTGATACAAGATGGTAATTCTACTAAATCATATCCACAAAACTCAAAGCGCCCTTCTCTTTCCATAGAATAATTTGGCTCAATTTCAGGTCGAACAATGACTGCAAGTATTTGCAACTCCTTATCAGGCTCTTTCACTTCATCCTTCATAATCTCTCTCATTTCCATAAGCCCACAGTCAAAAGTAACTATCTCATCCGCCCTAATCATTCCTTTATTAAAATTTTGTATCGTCTCATCATTAAAGCACCTGTCTGACTCAAAATACCGAATCATTCCATATGATGAATAGTCTTCTCGTATCGTTATTATAGACATATAAAGCACCATCACTTTTACCATTATTTATTCATTAAATTTTAAGTCAAATATAGTTACAAACACAGCTCCTGAGAATCTCAACTAATTCTCTTTCCATAAAATCATAATCGTCGCTGATATAAAGACAAACCACTTTTTTATCTGTAATCGTATCAGAATATTTTTCCTTTATTCTTCTCAAATGCTTTTTTTCCATACAAAATATGACTTCAGCCCATCCAAGAAGCCCACCCGTAACTTTAATCCGGGCATTCGATTCTGTCCCTGCTGAACGTGCTTCGTGGCCATTATATCCATTGAATATCTTTTCGGCTGTTAAACTGCGTCGTTTGTTTTGACTACACAAAAAAAGTAACTTCATCTTTTCTACCTTCGATCTTAACTTCCAATTATCAGTCTTGTAAACTGGACTTTGATATTATAAATGGTTCACCATTATATATTCTTCTTCATTTTCATTGACAATTTCAAACCCCACCCGCTGATACATTTTTGCTGCATAATTGGCTTTTTGAACAGCAAGCGATGCTTTTTTGTATCCGTTTGTTTTCAGCAAATAAAGCATTTTTTTCATCATTTCTGTTCCAAGTCCTAATCCGCGATATTCTTTACATAAAGAAATTGCAAAGGAAGGTGTTTCATCATCAATATGTCCGTAGTCATTCATAATGCGAACCCATACAGCACCCACTATTTTGTCATCTGCCTCGGCAACTAAACAATGGTCATCTTCTTGAGTTCCAAAATCAGAAATATAAACCTGTAATTCGGGGGTGTTTATAATTGATTTTGCCGGAGCATCCATGCCTTCCGGAACAAAAATTGCTTCATACAAAAAGTTGTCAAGCAACGGGTATTCAGACTTCTTTATTTCTCGTATTATATACTCCATATTTGACCTCCCAGATTCCACTTAAATTACTTCTTGTGCCAATTATAAAACTCTTTCAGTTCTGCCTTACGGTCATCTGGCAATAACGTCTTTTTCATTCCCTGCAAAGCTCCCTCTAATCCCAGTAACCTGTTGATACAAGCAGATTCATCAATTTCCTGTATCATTAACCATGCCTGTTCTGCCCCAAGCGCTCTCAACTCTTCATAAGTATTTATGCCAACTTCATTCAACTGTTTCTCAGTTTCTTTCCCAATATTAATCAATTCAGATAATTCACCCATAACCTGTCCTCCTATAAAATCTCAACTATCGTTCAGATATATACTGTCTTATCTCTTCCAAAGATAATTTTCTGACCTCTGTATCAGGAAATTCCTCATACTTTTTATTGCTATAAACCGATAGCATTCCCTCACAAGCCTTATCCTTGTTCTTCTCCAGGAACTTATACAAATCCCCTGTATCCCTAAAGATTTTATAAGATACCCGCCCTTTGCTATTTTTGATTTCATAAATTCCGCATGATTTTTTCATGGAATAATCAGCCGCCCGTAAATATAATTTTGCTATTTCCAATGACTTAAACGGAAAATCAAACCGCCGCAGTCCTCTTTTTTCATCCCTCTCAATGCATATGCACCTTCCACAGGTTCCACATATATATTGCGTGTGCTTTTGTAAACAATCTATAGGACTGAGCAAAGGTGTTATTCTATTATTTTCACTATAGCATTCTTTGCATACCGCCATATCCCCATCTCCAATCTCATTTACTAAAGTATACCAGAAATACTCTTAAATTAAAATACAAGAATCCCCCTGTCATCATACACACTTCCACCAGTATCCACCTCATTCCGAATAGCTCGATCCAGTGCCATTACCGTTGCCACCGCACCGTCAATCTTCTCCATAGATTTCTCTTTATCCGGCTTAATGTTCCCCGCCGGGTCCTGCCGGATGAAAATATTATCCATCATCCAACGAAGTACCGGATGCCCGCTATGAGATAACCGTTTCTCCAGGGTCAGTTCCATCAGACGCTTAGACGGCGGTGACATATCCTTAAATCCCTGCCCAAACGGAACTACTGTAAGTCCCAAGCCTTCCAGGTTCTGCACCATCTGCACCGCTCCCCAGCGGTCAAAAGCAATTTCTTTGATATGGAACTGCTTCCCAAGGTCATCAATGTACTTTTCTATAAATCCATAATGGATAACATTCCCTTCCGTGGTTTCTAAAAATCCCTGCTGTACCCACACATCATATGGTACATGATCACGCCTCACCCGAAGCCGCATATTTTCTTCCGGTATCCAAAAGAAAGGTAAGATAATATATTTCTCTTTCTCACTTCTCGGCGGAAATATCAGAACAAATGCCGTGATGTCAATTGAACTGGATAAATCCAGACCGCCATAGCACTCCCTTCCCTTCAAGGCTTCCACATCCACTGGAAAGTTACAGGCATCCCATTTATCCATCTGCATCCACCGGGTAGACTGTTTCACCCATTGATTCAGCCTGAGCTGCCGGAAAATATTTTCCTCTGCCGGATTGTCTTTTGCACTTAAATAAGCATTCCGCACCTTCTCAATATCAATCGTATGTCCAAGAGACGGATTCGCCTGATTCCAGACCTTTTCCGAAGACCAATCCTCTTTTTCGGAAGCCCCATATATGACCGGATAAAAGGTCGGGTCAATCTTCCTTCCAAGCAGAATATCCTCTGCCTTTTGGTGCTGTTCAAAACACACGGAATTCCGGTCATTCCCTGCTGTGGTAATCAAAAAGAACAGTGGCTGTGTCCTTGCATCACCAGAACCTTTCGTCATGACATCGAACAATTCCCGGTTCGGTTGGGCATGAAGTTCATCAAATATAACCGCATGGACGTTCAAACCATGTTTGGTATAGGCTTCTGCAGAAAGCACCTGGTAAAAACTATTGGTAGGCTTATAGACCAACCGCTTCACAGACATAACTGGCTTTATCCGCTTTTTCAACGCTGGGCACTGATCCACCATATCCACAGCCACATCAAATACAATGGAGGCCTGCTGCCGGTCCGATGCACAGCCATAAACCTCTGCACCCCACTCCCCATCTCCGCAAGCCATATAAAGGGCAACCCCGGCAGCCAATTCTGATTTCCCATTCTTTTTCGGGATTTCCACATATGCTGTGTTATACTGCCGGTACCCATTCTCTTTTACTGTACCAAAAATATCCCGGATAATGGCATCCTGCCAGGGAAGCAGCTCAAAAGGGACTCCACGCCATCTGCCTTTTGTATGTTTCAGGCAGTTGATAAAATTGACCGCATGTTCCGCTTTTGGCTCATCAAACATCAGCGTCCACCGCCTTTATAAAGAAGCAATTCCATGGCATCGTTCTCTTTATCTTCTCCGGTATCTGCCACAATCCGGCTCCGAGCCGCCGGGGTCAGACCAAACTGCTCACAGAACTTATTCATGATTTTCAGATAAGTCTGTGCAATGGAAACCTGCGGTACCTGCTGCCAATAGCCGGAGGGTGTTTTTACAATGGTTCCATGCTGGGTAATAAACTCCTCTGCTTCCCTCCACCGGGCATAAGCCTGGCAATATCCAGCAAAAGCGGCCATATCAATCTCCGTCAAAATCCCAAGCTGTTCCAACTGCTTTGCCATCCGCTTCCACTCTTTCTTTGCTTCCTCCTCCAGCCAAGGAGGGCAGCGTGGAGCCTTTTTCCTTGGCTTTGGTTCCTGGGTATTCAGGCTCCGTTTCCCTGGATTTCCTTCCAACACCTTTATTGCTGTTGGCTTTGGTTTTCTGCCGCTCTGTGCCACTGGCTCCACCTCCTTCCCGTTAAAATATATCTTTCGGGCAACGAAAAAAGACTTCCGAAGAAGTCCTTTTTCTTCATTTTTTAAGTATTAAGATAAAATTCTTTTGCCCGCTCCAAACACCATTGTATAGCCCTGCCGCCATCTGGAAATCTCTGCTTGGCTTCCTCCTGAAAAGAAATCCGGCATTCTACAATATCGGTTCCGGTCTCTTCCGGCATTTCAACAAATTCATAAATATCTGCCTGAAAACCGCCTGATTCTGAAATATCTGTGGCAAATACCAGCGGACCATATTGTAAAACTGTCCCTGCCCCGCTTGTCATCATTTCTTGCAGCTGCTCCATAGTGGTAAATTCTTGTGTGTTTTTCATCTGAAATGTCCTCCTTTTATTTTGGTAGTGACATGTTACCTCTGAACCCACTTATTATCCAGACAATTAGGAGGCATAAACTGCACAATCATTTTTCCTGTGTGCTGTGCAAATTATCGGTATCTACTCTGCCTTCCTGCACAAGTCAATCCCATATGCCAGGTTCAGGCATCCGCCGGAATCCCACTTTACCAGAAGGCTTCCAATGTCATCCACGCCTACGACTGTTCCTTTTGTCCCGATATCCGGTGCCTGCGGGTCCAACATACGGAGAAGCTCTCCCCTGCACCCTGCCGGATATTCCCTTTTCAGTCTCTTCACCAGTTCCTCACGGCTTTCTCTGGTAATCTTTCTAGTGGAACTGTCATGCAGCGCCTGTTCCAATACCGAACCGTCAAACCCGAATTTCCGGTAAGCCTTCTGGATAATTTCATAATATCTCTGGCTCGGAATTCCAAGCTGGTACTTCTCATGCATGATATAAAGCATGGCATTCTCAACCCTGTCATCAACTACAATCTCCATTTCCTTCTTGTAATAGAAAGATGGATATCCCTCATAACGGTCAAGATTTCTCTCATCCCGCTCTCCAATTTCCCAAACCAGAACCGGAACCTGCCTCTGTTCCATAGGTTCGATGGTGGCATAAGCTCCTGTCTTAGAACCTTTAAATAAAAGCCGATAGTTCTCCACCGCCGAATTTCCTAATAATCTGGCTGTTGGGCAGCGGTGTTTCATCTGCTCCGCATCCATATTGCTCCCATAAGCAATGTACAATTTTCTCATGTTTAACATCCTTTCCCCGAATTATAGTGAGGTTTTCCTCCACCACCTCAAGGGCGGTAAACCGCCCGGTGTGGAAAGGTATGTAAATTTCATGCCCCATGTCTCCATGCAGAATTCCCTTCCAGATTCTCTAGGAAATGCAGGCGGCAGGTCTTGAATTCATCCCCGATAAGTCCAAGCCGGAGCATCCAGCAGCGGAAGGCATATTTCTCATTATCCGTTTCCGTTCTGCGGGACGATGCCTTTTTCTGCACCAGTGCCTGATGGGTAACCGCCAGGCAAAACTGTATGTAGGCTTTTACTTCTCCGGCATGGAGGGTGCTGTTGAAAATCCGGAATTCCACTGTTCCCTTTGTAAAGGTAGCATGGAGGTTCAGTCCATGGTAGCGGGTCCGGTTGTAATGTCCGCTTTGGTCACTGCCCGGCTCCTGTGCATACCAGATTGTTTTCAATTCCCCCATGGTTTTCGGCTTTTTCCGGTTGATGGTCTGAATCAATTGCTCATTCACCTTTTTACAATACCAAAGCCGCTCCTGTTCAATCTGTAGGGCTTTGTAAAGCATGTCTTCCTTGCTCGCCATGATATTCACAATATTCCGCAGAGTCTGCGGTGTAAAACGGCTGGCATCCACATGGATGTGAATCCCACATTTTTCGTTTATTAATGCCTTTTTATGGCGAAGCTGGCGGATGATTTCCTGCAAATCAGGAATGTCCTCATAGGTAAGGATAGGGCTGACAATTTCCACCTTGTAGGTATCATCCGCTGCCACAATCCTACCCCGCTCCTTTTTCTGTGCAATAATACTGGAATCGTAAGTGGCTTTCCACTCCCTGCCCTTCCGATCTTTTGCTCCGTAGGTTTTATAATAAGTTCCGATGAAATAACTTTCTGTCCCAAAATATCCGGCAATCACCTCTGCCGCTTCTTCCCTTGTAATTCCTGTCATTTCAATCTCTATCCCGAATCTCTGTGCTTTCATATGGTTTGACCTCCTGATGTGTTTTTGGTAGTCTATTAATCACTCTAAAAGCACATTTTATCCAGTCAATCCGCAGCTATAATCTGCACAAAGATTCAGGAGAAATTCATCCGCTAATCGTGTGTTTTAGCCGCTTCCTTCTATGGTATATATAACCGTCCAAACTATGTCTTTATGCTGCTTCTGTCGGATTAGTTTTCTCCGCTCCGGTTCCGGTTTCCTCCAAAATTAAGTTATTGACACTTTCTACAAAGGCATCTGCCTCCACTTCTTCCCGTTCCTGTGTCTCTTGTTCTGCCTGTTTCCTTGACCTCTCCCTCTGTTTCGTGCGTATTTTTGCCCGCTCAATATCCGCCTGTGTGCGGAAAGCAGAATGCCCGCTCAAATTCTCCATCAGGGCATTACGGCTTTCTTTCATACCCTTTCCGCCGAACCCAATTCGCAGGAGCCAAATCCGCATATAGTATTTCTCGTTTTCTTCTATCCGCTCCACCGGGTCAATCCGTTTCTGGTCCTTCGCCTGTCTCACCATAGCTGCTGCTAAATCGGCATAGGCTTTTACCTTAACTTCATCTGTAGTAAATGGAAAACAGAAGGTAATTTTCTGTTCTTTCAGCCGGATACCTTTATTCTCTGTATCATAAGCATGGATAGCGTAAGCCAGACTTTCTAAGCTTTCAAATTCATTCCCCTGCATTTCCTCTACTAATCCGTCACTAATGACAAACGCTTTCTCCCCGACAGATTTGTTGATCAGGTACTGTCTGCTGTGGATAAGGAATAACAGATTTTTCAGATTCAGAGTATCCATTCCCTCCAGTGAAAAACTCACCATCAGCTTATCCTCATCCGCTTCCGGTGCCTCTATAAATCCTCTTTCCTTAAGACCAGCTTCTACTAACGCTCCTAATTTCTCGTCTTCTGTTTCCACGTCTCCATTTTTTTCGATGTAGCAATCTCCGACCTGATACCTACAGGAAGGAACTCCCAAATACTTGGATGGACATCCTATAATTTCACTGACTGCTTTGACTATCTCTTTTCTGTTTTTTACATTTGTTCTAATTTTCATTGCGGTACCTCCTTGTTTTTTGGTACTACATTAATCACTCTAAAGGGCTGTAAAGTCAAGGAAATACTGCGTTTTTTCCATCTTATTTTTTCTCCTCATTCTCTTCCCCAGACCGGGATTCCGGCAGTGCCATAGCCACCGCATATGCCACATTCACGGTCACTGCATTTCCAGCCTGTTTATATAGCTGGGATTCGGAACAAACAACCGCCGCTCTGTCAAACAACTCATCTGGAAAACCCTGCAGCCGGAAGCATTCCCTTGGAGTGAGCCTGCGGATTCTGCCATATTTCGTAACAGTTCCCATACTGCATGATGTATCTAAGGTCTGGGAACAGCTTTTTCCTATCCGCCCTCTTCTGGTGGAACTTTTCGGATAAGCGAGACAGATACTATCTCCTGGTAAAGCCACATCATAACCTTGCTTTGTGCTATTTCTCACTTTGATTGCAGATGGATTGATTTCTTCCTGACCGCTGTTACATAGGTATACACCATGTCTGTCCTGCCCGGTGAGAGTGAACATCGGCTCCCCATCTTCTTTCATCCGTCTGCCATTCTGCCGCTTTTCCATCCGATCTGGAGTCAGCACAGCATGTGTTTCCAGCACCCCGCTGTTTTCTCCCGGATGGTTCACAATCCCTGCATTATATCTGGTATTCAGGCACCGGGCATTCTCCGTAATTTTCACTTTTGTCCGACACCTGTCTATAAAATACAGTCCGGTCTTTGCCCCCATGCCGCCGCCATTAGCACCCAGGGTCGCCGATACTCCAGCCGGGTCATATACCCGGTATCCCTGCATTCCTCCTACAATCTGCTTAAGAGTTCCGCTGCTTTCTGGGCTGACAGGTAGTACCGCTCCGGCACCTCTGCTTCTAAGACCTGCGACAATAAACACACGCTCTCTGTTCTGCGGGACTCCAAAATCTTTGGAGTTAAGCACCTGCCAGCTACAATCATACCCTGCCTCGTCCATTTCAGACAGAACGGCGGCAAAATCGAATCCGCCATTAACCGATAGCAGGTTCTTAACGTTTTCAATGAGTAGGTATATGGGTTTATCACCTTCTTCTTTGCCTTTGATGAGGTCAATGATGTTGTAATAGATTCCACTTCGTTTTCCTGACAATCCCCGTTGCTTTCCGGCAATGGAAATATCCTGGCACGGGAATCCGAAACACCAGATATCGGCGTATGGGATTTCTTCCGGTTCCAATTTTGTGACATCATGTGATGCCCACTCTCCTTCCGTATCATACATGGCTTTATAAGAAGCCCTTGCAAATTTATCATACTCGCAATACCCAACACATTTATGTTCGGCAGATTCCAGACCAAGCCGGAATCCTCCTATCCCGGAACATAAATCAAGGAAGGTCAACTGCTTCATCAGCACCACCTTCCCTGCTTAACTCTTCATATGCAGTTTTCTTTCCATCGCGGATTACAAACACATCTGTTTTAGAACCTTTTTGTTCCATATATCTGTTTACAATTACATCTGCATATTTCTCATCCAGTTCCGCCATGTAGCAGATACGGCTCATTTGTTCACATGCTATCAGTGTGGAACCGGAACCTCCGAAGGGGTCAAGTACAATGCAGTTGCTCATACAGGAATTCTGAATTGGGTATGCTATCAAGCCTACCGGCTTGCTGGTTGGATGGTTTTCTGACTTTCTTGGCCGGTCAAATTCCCAAATCGTTGTCTGCTTCCGGTCGGAATACCAGTTGTGTTTCCCACCCTTTTTCCAACCGAATAGAATTGGTTCATGCTGCCACTGGTATGGGCTTCTTCCTAACACAAGGCTCTGCTTTTTCCAGATACAGGTGCCGGAAAGATAAAACCCGGCCGCCTTGAATGCTTTGCGGAAATTCAACCCTTCCGTGTCTGCATGAAATACATATATAGAGGCATTCTGCTCCATATGCTGTTCCATGTTAACAAATGCAGCAAAAAGGAACTGATAGAATTTCCCGTCCTCCATGTTATCATTCTGTATGGTTCCGGCAGTACCCTCATAATTGACATTATAAGGTGGGTCAGTCACCACCAGATTTGCTTTCTGCCCATCCATTAACACATCATAGGTTTCCGGCAAGGTGGAATCCCCAACCACAAGGCGGTGCCTGCCGAGCAGCCATATATCTCCCTGCCTTGCAATCGCTGGCTTTTCCAATTCCCCATCAATATCAAAGTCATCTTCCGTGATTTTCTTATCATGCACGGAATTGAAAAGCTGCTCAATTTCCGGTGGATCAAAACCAGTAAAAGATACATCAAAATCGGATTCCTGCAATTCCTGGATTAAATCTGCCAGTAGCTCTTTATTCCATTCACCCGTAATTTTATTCAAGGCAATGTTAAGAGCTTTTTCTTTCTGCTTATCTACATCCACTACAATACAGTCAATTTCTTCATAACCTAAATCCCTTAATACTGTCACTCTCTGGTGTCCGCCAATGATAATCAAATCAGAATTTACGATGACCGGCTCCACATATCCAAACTCCATAATGGAATTTTTGATTTTCTCATATTCTTTGTCATTTGGTTTCAGCTTCTTTCTTGGATTATAAGAAGCCGGAACCAAGTCAGTTATTTTGATTTTCTTAAATTCCATCCTCATCCCTCCAGAATCGGTCTTTGATATAGCAGTCATGGTTGCAATATTTCCTCCGGTTATCTCCATATGCTTCAAATACATTTCCGCATCTGGCACAAGTCTTTGTATAAATCGTTTTCCGCTTTGCCGCTTCAGGGTGTATTTTCCACCATTGTCTCCGGCACTTATCTGAACAGAACCGTCTCGGTCTGCCACTTTCCGGTTGTATGATTTCTTTGCCACAGCAGACACAGGCTTTTCCCTCTGCTAACCGCTCTTTCAGATTCTGCACCGTGGCCTGGGCAAATCCCTCCATGCCATTTGCTTTACAATAATTTCTGACAATGTCACGGGAAAGACCGAGTATAGAAGCAATGGAACGGTAGCCTGCCCCTTTCATCCGTAATTCCTTTATTTGAACCGCCTGTACATCTGTCATATCCTTTCACTCCTAATAAAAGAAAAAGCCGGGAAACCATCAATTTCTGATGACTTTCCAGCCTCAAAACACCAGATTTTCTGTACTTTTTGGCAAAACTATACGCCCCAAAAACTATAAAAATCCTATGTTTATGTAAAAAATATCCCTTGCTTTCTATCCCCCTTGTTTATTTCTGCGAAAATCCACAAATGAGGGGGCGGCGGTTTCCACGGGACAGGGTTCTGGAGATTTGCCCTCCCCCTACCTTCTGCGGTTTCCCACAGAATCTGTCATAATCTGCACAACTCCCGGAAGAAATCTTTGTTCAATTTATACCTCCAAATTGACTGGATAATCTCCGCAGTCCGATTTAAGATGGCACTACCAAAAGAAAAGGAGACAAAGAAATATGCAGACAAAGAAAATGAAAGTCCTTTATTCATCCAAGAGCCGCTCTGGTTCTTACTTAGGAAGCAGTACATATATCACCACGCCTAAAATATCCATGGAAGGAAAATGGCTGGATTCACTGGGCTTCCACATTGGAGATGCCATTGAAGTATCTTACGAAGAAAATTGCATCCGTATCTCCCCCATACCACAACAGCCAGCTATGGTGTGCGAAGCTCTCCCGAAGTACAAGACCAGCAAACACAAAAGGGCGCAGTAATGTTTACCCTAAAGGAACACATCCTGCTCACCTCTTCTTATTTCAAGCTAATCCGCAAAACAGATGATTTCTACGAAATTCAATCCAAGTGCACCAAACATTGCTGGTTCATCCAAAAACCTTATTCTTTCCACCGCCATCCTGTCCGCATTTATCATAAACACAATAAGAAAATCCCCTATTACCACAGGCACGGATACTCTTACACCATTCACTCTGCCATTCGCCAGATAAAAGATCATGACGCATATGTCTTACAAAGCAATCAGCTAACTCATTCCTAAAAGAAAAAGTCTTGGAACAATCTCCAAGGCTTCTTCCTGTCAATATCTGTATTCCTGATAACGATCCTCTGTCATGGTTTTATGGTCATGACAGTTTTTGCATAATGGTTGCCAGTTAGACTCATCCCAAAACAACTGCTCATCTCCACGGTGGGGAATGATATGATCCACTATGCTTGCCTTAACGAGTCTCCCCTGTGCCTTACACTTCTCACACAGTGGATATGCTTTCAGGTAGCGGCTCCTGGCTTTCCGCCATTTGCTGCCATATCCCCGGCCGGAAGATGTCACACGGTCATGGATATGTAATTTCGCATGTTCCACACAGTACAGTCCTTCCGTCAATTCCGGGCATCCTAGATGTCGGCACGGCTTCTTTGGTTTTCTTGGCATCCATTTACTCCTTCCGATTGTACTTTGCAGACAGTAAAATTTTTATGGACAGATGAAAGGATAAAATCTCCGTCATGTAAAGCCAAAAGAAAAAGCCTTATGGATTCCTCCACAAAGCTCCTTACAGTTCTTCACAGCCTAAGAATAACACAGGTTTTTCAGAGAATCAAGAAACCAATCCGGTAGTCTTTCCCAACCGCTGCTTAACCAAAATTGAACCATCAGCTCAAAAGATATTGCTCCTCATGCTTTTCCCGCAGTTCATATAATAATTGAAGCTCACTCATGGCTTTCTTCCTGTATTTTGTTAGCATGGCTTCGCTGACCTGATACTTCCCCGCCATTTCCTTCCATGGCATTTCTAATACCACCATGTCATATATCACTTCGGGCAGCCTTCCGCTCAACTGACGGATTGCAGATTCAAAAAACTCTATTTCCTCCTTTACTTCCTGGTATTGGCGGAACAGGAAGTCATACCAGTCATCATTCATCGTTTCAGCCACCTTGCGGTAATAGATAGCTGTTTTCCCTGTTGTATCCGTGATACCGCTTTTCTGTATCCGATCTCCTTCTGGTTTGGAAAAACACATGGACTCTATAACCTCATCATCGGAAACTCCTTCAAAACGTATCAACTCGTGTGCCAGCATCAATCGGTCTTTTTTCCATTTCCCATACTCTTTAAACAGATTTTTCAGATCCATCCCGGATACCTCCTATCCTTGCCTTCACCGCACGCTTCAGTGCGGACTGCCCGCAGTCTTTCAGCTCTAACGCCGTCATTACCTTCTCATCCAGTGTATTTTTTGCAATTATATGATGGATGACTACAACCTCCTTCTGCCCCTGTCTCCAAAGCCGGGCATTTGTCTGTTGGTACAGTTCCAGTGACCAGGTCAGCCCAAACCACACTAAAGTGGAGCCTCCCGCCTGCAGGTTCAACCCATGCCCGGCAGACGCCGGATGGATAAGTGCCAGTGGAATCTTCCCATCATTCCAATCCTGGAAATTCTCCGCTGTATCCAGTTCCACTGCCTGGAAGCGTCTCTGTATCTGTAACTTGTCATGCTTATACCAATATGCTGCCAGCACAGGTTTCCCATTTGCTGCTTCCAGCAAATCCTCCAAAGCATCCTGCTTTCTGTCATGAATGTATTTTACCTCCCCATTTTCATCATAAACTGCACCATTTGCCATCTGTAACAGCTTGTTAGAAAGACCTGCCGCATTCCCTGCATCCACGTCCCCATCTTCAAAGGGAAGCAGCAGATCTGCCTCCAATTTCCGGTATAATTTCATCTCTTTCTCATCCAACGACACATCAACCCGGTTGTAGATACATTCCGGCATTTCCAGATAATCCGTTGCCTTCATGCTGATGGCGATATCGGAAATCAGCTCATAGATTTTTTCCTCTGCACCTTCTCTTAGTTTATAGGAATACACCATCTCCCGGCTTCGTTTATCCGGCAGGAAGAACTGCTCCCGGTATGCCCCGATAAATCTACCCAGCCTCTGCCCCATATCCAGAATCCCAATCTCTGCCCAAAGGTCAATCAGACCATTTGGAGCTGGAGTTCCGGTCAAGCCGACAATCCTTGCCACCTTCGGACGGACTTTCCGGAGTGCCCTAAAGCGTTTCGCCCGATGGGATTTGAAAGAAGACAACTCATCAATTACTACCATATCAAAATCCCATCTATAATGATCCACCAGCCATTCCACGTTCTCCCGGTTTATCACATATACATTTGCCCGTTTTCCCAGTGCCGCCCTTCGCTCTTTTTCACTTCCAAAAACCCGGCTGATAACAATCCCGCTAAGATGTTCCCACTTTCCGCACTCTCCAGTCCAGGTATCCCTTGCCACCCGGAGAGGGGCAATGACCAATACCCGGCTGACCACAAAATAGTCCAGCATTAATTCCCAAATAGCAGTAAGTGTAATCACCGTTTTACCAAGCCCGCAATCTAAAAATAATGCCGACACCGGATTATTGACAACAAATTCTGCAGCGTATTTCTGGTATTCATGTGGATTGTATCTCATCCAGCACACCTCCTATCTGCTCAATTCCATCTATGCAATAAACAGGAAAGCCTAATGCCTCCAACTGCTTTTTCCTTTTCTCCTGCAGCGGACGTAGCTTCTTTCTTGGGGCTTTCAGTTCCACAAAGCCACACCTGCCACCCGGCAGGAGCACCAGACGGTCCGGCATCCCATCCAATCCGGGAGACACGAACTTTGCCGCCATGCCGCCGATTTTTTTTGCTTCCGTTCTTAATTTTCGTTCAATCACCTTTTCCTGCATTCTGCCTGCTCCTTTCCCTAATGGAACAACCGGAACAAAAAGAACAATATTTTCTTATATTCCTATACGTGCGTATTACACATACACTGATTCTCTTTTTTATTTATTTTTAATTACTCTATAAGTAATTCTTGTTCCCTTGTTCCAAAATATCATCTAATCCTCAATTTATATGGCTTTCCTACATAGAACTATTTCAAGAACAATGAAATACCTGTTCCCTTTGTTCCGGTTAGCACCAACTTCCAGTCAACAAGTGTGCAAATTTTGTTGTTCTTTTATCCCTGTTCTTGTTCCCTGACATAAGTCCGCTGTTTCCCATATATCGGAAATACATACATCCCGTTTTTAGTTGCCGTATACTTTTCCCATCCTTCAATTTTCCGCATAATGCCGCTGATTTCATAGGAATCTATCTTTTTTAAAGCAGAAGTATCCCGTCCAAAGCACTCACACCAGATTTCCATATTACAGACCATTTTTCTTCGCACTGTTCCAGTCCGACCGGATCCACCAAACTCACCGCCATTTAAGAAATTTCTCCTGTCATAGAGGCTCATAGCATCCCATTCTTCCGGCAGCAATGTATCCAAGTAGGTTCTCACCAGACCTTCCCGGTCATCCGTCTCCATGGCTTCCGCCTGCTCAGATGTTGCCATTACAGCCACATCTCCCTCTAAAAACAGATTTTCATTGCTTTTGTAAGCGGACTTCGCTTCCGCCCATATCTGCACAACCTCTTCCATTGTAATCTGCCAGGGCTTCTTTTCACTTTGCCCATTCACCCGCACAGGCCAAAACCTGCGGTTTCCAGTAATATCCCGCAAAAAACCGCTCTCTGTATTGGTACTTCCCACAATTACGCATTGCCTTGGGTGGCTCTCCACATTCAGCCCATAGCTGGCACGGTACTTATCATCCACACGGGACAAAAAGGATTTCACTGTTTCTACATCTGTCTTTTTCATTCCGGCAAGCTCACCAAGCTCCAATATCCAATACCCCTGCAGCTTCTCCGGCCCGGACTTATCCCGCATATCTGTTAAAGTCAGGCTGTCTGAAAACCAGGCCCCTGCCAATTTGGCAAAGAAGGTAGTTTCCCGATTCCCTGCGGTCCATTTAAAATCAGTACACTGTCAAACTTCGCCCCCGGTTGATAAATCCTAGCTACTGCCGCTGTCAGTGTTTTCCGGATGACTGCTCTGGTATAAGCAGAATCTTCGGCTCCCAGATAATCTGTAAGCAATGTATCAATTCTCCTGGTTCCATCCCATTCCGGCAGACTTTCCAGATATTCCTTCACTGGATGATACGCACGTTCAGAAGCCACAGCCAATAAAGCGTCTTTTGTTTTAGCTGGGGCATAAACTCCATATCCTTTATTCAAATACACCTTAAGCGATGCAAAGTCCGAGTCATTCCAACCCGGCTTAATCTGCTTCCATGGTAATTTTTTTCCTGCGTCAATCCCGTCCCTATGGAGATTAAATGCAATAGATTGTAGATTAGCATCATTTCGGATAGTTATCACCAGATTATCTAACGTATCCTTTACCTTGCCCTGACGATCCAGTTCCAACACAGTCTGCCAGTCCTCTGGTGCCGTAAATTCTAACTGTGCTATTTCTTCCCGCTCTCTGGCAAGCTCGGCTTTTACTCGTTCTTCCGACACAACGAATTCACTCATTGCCTTGAAAGACGGCAATTTCCCAGTTTCCATACTTTCGTCCGTCCGCTTATCCAAGTCCCCAAATTTATGGATACGCACCATGTCAAAAGCATTCATGAGCATTCCGCAAGCCGGATCAGTGGCATGATGGGAGTATGCATATTTCCCTTCGTAAACAACTACTCCTGCCTGGGAATCCGCCGGAATATAATCATATCTCCCCGGCATCTGGCTGGCTTGGTACACATCAGGAAGAAAAGCTGTAATCGCACTTTCTATGTCATATGCCCTGCAAAACGCACCAATAATGCCCGCTTTCGTAATTGGATCTGCCTGTTTTTTTATTTCCCTCTGTACGATGGACTGCTGCCTGCTGCTGACCGGCCACTGTGCTGAATCCCGCCAGTTCTTATACTTGGCAAGCACCGTATCCGGATTAAGTAGCTCTCCTTCAATATCCCGGAAATAGAATTCACCATTTGCCGAAGTGCTGGACCAGTACATTAAGCGGGATGGCTCATAAGTGGTATCGTCAAACAATTCCATGCCGATACCTTCTGCTACTTTCCTGCCCACAGCCTGATATTCATCCGGTGTTACGTTTCTGGAGAAAGGAATAATCAGACGGAGCCTTGGTTTTTCCGGTGTGTGTTTATGGGTAGCATATATCAGACAGCGGAAATCAAAAAACATCTCTATCTGGTCGGCAATATCCTCTACTGCATAGTCCATATCCAGCGTCAGGCCGGAACGGAACTCCACACAATCCCTCTTCCTCCTTCCACCTTTCAGCTTCCCCAGTACAAAACCTCCTACATCCTTGATATCATCTTGTTTTGCTTTAGATAGCTTACGATACTGTTCCACAGTTTCCGAAGTGCGGATAGTATTAGAAAGACGCTTTTTGAATTCCTCTATCTCCATCTCTACACCATTCCACCGTTTTTCCTTTCTTGAATTGCCAGTCGATACAAACAGTTTCATGTCCCTTCCCTCCTGCTAATCCTTTTTATAAAAAGCACATTCATAACCATCCGCCCGCAAAGGCAGTCCTGCCGCCCATTCCGGCTGCACAGCCATAATGGCACACGCTTCTTCTACAGAACTGGTTCCTACCGGAACTTCTAAGACCACTTCATCATGAATATGCATCACAATAGAAAATCCCTTTTCTTTCAAGCGGAGCATTGCCTCCGCCAGTAAATCTCTGGCTATACCCTGGACAATATTCTCCACCAGCTTCGGTCCATAGGTTTCCAGACGGCCCCACTTTCCGTTTTCTCCGATTCCCTCATAGGTCAGCCCGTTCCGGCCAAACTTATTCAATGCAAGCCTTGGCTTTACATAGGACAACTTCCGGCCGGATGGCAGAGTGACAAATAAAATCCCGCTGTGATATTCAAACAAAATACCTCCTGCCTTTGTTTGTTTTTTATCTACTACCGCCTGGATAGCCACCGCATCCACATCCCACCAAAACTGGGTGATATGCGGATTTGCATTCCTCCAGGCAGACACAAGAACAGGCAGCTCCATCTCCGTCAGCCCCATCTCCAAAGCTCCCATGGAAATAAGTGCCCCTGCTGCCCCGCCATACCCTAAAGCCAGTTCTGAAATTTTACCTTTCTGCCGGAATGGAGAGCTTTTGGTAACCTCCTCAATTGGTACATGGAACATGGCAGAAGCGGATGCCTCATAGATTTTCCCATGTGTTAAAAACACATCTAGCCGCCACTGCTCTCCGGCAAGCCATGCCAGCACACGGGCTTCAATGGCAGAAAAGTCCGCTACGATAAACCGGTATCCCGGCTTTGGTACAAAAGCTGTACGGATTAACTCAGACAGTACATTCGGCGTAGAATCATAAAATAATTCCAGATCTTCAAACCTTCCCTGCCTTACCAGATTCCTTGCCAGTTCCAAGTCTTTGATGTGATTCTGCGGCAGGTTCTGAACCTGTACTAACCTTCCAGCCCATCGGCCTGTCCTGTTTGCCCCATAAAACTGCAAAAGCCCATGTACCCTATTATCTGAACAAACCGACCGCTTAATGGCTTCATACTTCTTCACCGATGTCTTTGCCATCAAAAGCCGGAGTTTTAATGCTTCCTGCACTTCACCATCTGTTTCCCGGATCAAATCACCTACCGCTTTCTTTGACAGGCTCTCCACCTCCACACCCTTTTCTTCCAGCCATAACTTTATCTGTACAACAGAATTGGGATTTTCAAGCCCAGTCAATTCGTAAGCCTGTCTCGTTACAATATCTTTATACAGTAAATCACAGATAATTGCCTGCTCCACCAGCTCCCGGTCAATCATCACACCCCGGTCATTAATTTCCTGATCTAACTGGTAAAATTCCATTTCTTTCTCCGATACCTGATATTTATGCAGCTTCCTGCGGATAGCTTTTTCCACCTCTACATCCCAGACACAATAGTTTTTAAACATCTCCCACTTTTCCGGTGCATGGCATGGCAGGTTCCGTGTCCTCCCATCGTTACTTTTAGTAGGTTTGCAAGGTACACAGAAATATCGTATCAGCTCTTTACCCTCTTTCATCTTCTTTTTATCTAATCCAAGCACAGCTCCCACATCCTCCAAAGAACGGGGTAAAGCAAGCAAAGCGGCTTGAACCGCACTGCAATGCCAGGAAACAGGAGATAAATATTTTCTGAAATGTCTGCTAAGACAAGTACGTTCAAAATTGGCATTGAAGGCTGTCTTTGTCACTTCTTCATCAAAAATAGCAGCTTCCACCTCTGCCGGAATCTCTTCTCCCTGTACCAAATCTATAATCTGTGTTTCCTGCCCGTCAAAAGAATAAGCAAACAGCAGTACTTCAAATACAGGGCTGTCCACATAGGCATAAATCCCGCATTTTATCAAATCTACATCAGAGAATGTTTCAATATCCATTTCCAGTATCTGTCCCACAGCTCTCTTCCCTCCTCCAATACATAGAAAATCAGGCAGCAGTCCCCCGCCGCCTTCCTATCCTTATGCCAGGAAGTCATCCTCGCCCTCCATGGCATCGAAGTCATCTTCCGCATTGCTCCGTCCGCCCAGCGGCTCCCCGTCGCGCAGCTTCTGGATGTTTCCAAGCCCTGCCGCAATCCCACGGTTTCCGTTGGAGTTATAACCATAAAAATTCACACTGATTCTTCCATAACAGCCGGAATATACTTCCGTTTGATCCAGGATTGGCTGGACATTTTTATCCACCACCTGCGGAGCCTGCCTGCTGTTGGCATTAAAGAAATAGCTGTCTGCATAGGCCTCATCTTCCGGACGGTCAATATCGCCATCACGAAGCGGCAATTTCAAATTCGAAGGCAACTTGCCGCCCCATTTTGATACAGAATCCTTTTTCGCCTGCTCCACCGCTTTCTTAATCTTTTCTATTGTTTCTGCATCTGACTTGGGGATAATAGCCGATACGGAATATTTGGGGTCACTCCCATTGACCACATTCGGCTCCCAGCAGTGCAGATAAGAAAATCTGCATGGTACGATTACCTTGGTTAAGTTCATATTTTCATTGCTCATAATTTTACTCCTTCCTTTATAGGGCTTTACCCATCATGCTTCGCAAAATCTGCCTCTGCGGTTGCTGTCTCTACTGGCGGCCGCTTATCTGCTTCCGGTACAAGCGTAATCTTTCCCTGTGGTTTATACACCAGACTACCCAGTATCTCTACAAACTTCTTCTTTCCCATCAGCTTTTCCATCTCCGTAATGCCAACGAGTGTGTGTTTATAAATATCTGTATACCCTGCTTTCTTAGCAGCTTCTTCCACATCGTCCTCGCTAGTATACTTCCGGTTGCTCCTGCCTTCCACAAGCTTAAATCCTGACCACTGCTTTCCTTTGGTGATTGCCTCATCTGTGGCAAAAGCATAAATATCCGCCGCCCATTTCGCCAGTTCGTCTGCTACGGAAAGCACTTCTGCGATTTCTTCATCAGAAAGCAGTGCCGGCAGCTTAAATTCCATCTGTGCCAGTTTCAGGAATTCCTCTGCCCTTGCCCGGCATTGGTTCCTTGCCTTACAGAAGCGGCACCATTCTCCGGGAATAAACACACCTTCCCCCTTTGCCGCCAGCTCCGCTTTTGGAATCAATTCTTCCTGTACCCAGTTCTCCATTTCCTCTATGGAAATCTCCCATGTACTGACAGATTCCAGTCTTGGTTGGAAAATGGTCATCTGCACTTTTTCTATTTCATAAATCGCTTCAAACAATTCCAACGCTCCTAAAGCATACAGCAGCATCTGTGGATTCTTTTCTGCCTCTACGGATACACCTTTGCCATATTTAAAATCCACAACGGATAAAATGCCATCAGCTACAATGATACAGTCCCCCGTACCAAATCCACCTTCCACATACCGGGAATAATCCAAATGCTGCTCAATCAGCACTACCGGATCAGCACAGCCCTTCTTTGCATCTTCCACCTGCTCCATAACAAAGGAGACGTAATCGTCCGTACATTCCTCCATCTCATCACAGTCATAATCCGAAACCGGACGCTTGGAACGACGCTTCAATGCCCGTTTCAGCTTATGCTCTGCCAAGGCATGAGCCGCCGTGCCTTCTGCCGCATAAATACTTTCCGTATCTGAAAACTGTGTTTCCAGTTTTGCTGACGGGGTGCAGTTCAGCCACCGCTTGGAGGAGGATGCTGATAATAGTGCATGCCTTCCCATTACAGCACCTTTGCTTTCTGCAAAAGCTCTTGATAATCTTTTTCATCAACTGCTGATAACTTTGCCACACCGAATTTATTTAGGAGCGTCTTCACTTCTTTTGACTTCCCATCCTGGGATTTCTCTGCAAGCACAGCACGGATATCTTCAATGCTGATTTTCTGCTCCTGCTCCGCCAGCATCTCTGTTTTATCTTCTGCTTTTCCGGCATTCTGTGTTTTTACTTTATCTGACTGTTTCTTTACTGCGCTCTCCTCTGCTGTTTTTCCGTTATTTTCCTCTTTGACGAGTTCCCGGATTCCTTCTGCTACCAGGGAAAATCCTTCTGCAATTTTTATCAGTTCACTACCCATTTCAGCATTCCTCCATTTCTTCCAGCTTTTTAATCAATTCCTCGGAGAACATGGTACACAGCAACAGCTCCTCTCCGATTTCTCTTGCATCAAAATATTTCGCTTTGCTGCCATACTCATGGCAGGCTTCCTCTAACCGCTTCTTTTTTTCCTCATCCTTCTCATTACCGAATACCCATATCTCATCTGCCTGTTTTGCAAGCCTGGAAGTCAGTAAATGTTTCACAGCTCCGCCCGGTTCATCCGTAAAAATATTGTGGAAATTCAGATAGGGGCTGACAGGAATCATTCCTCTGTGGGCTGCAAACCTGCAATATTCGGATGCCCTGGCCCGGTCACTCTCTTCATTTCCAGTCAGCTTCGTCACAATCATTGCCAGTTTCATTCCACCTGCCCTCCTTCCAGCGATTCCTTGAACCAGACGTGTTTTCCATGCTCCACCGCAAACTTAATCTCCTGCTCCATACCTTCTGTTGCTTTTCCAAATACCCATACCTCATCACATTCCAGAAGCAGCTCCAGCCCCATAGCGATTCCATCCGCCCGTTCTTTCGGGTCATCTTCATCCAAAAACTGTGGAAACAGCAGATGGGGAGCTACTGGGATGCAACCGCTGTCATATGCTAGCCTACTGTACTCGGCTGCTCTTTTTCTGTTATTTTCCACATCCCCACGGTATGGGCTGCATATAAAAATCTTTTTCATTCCGTACTGCCATCCTTTCCGCACATAGCCACTGGCTCCTTTTTCTTTCCGGGAAGGAAAGATAGTAACTCTTTCCTGGGTTTCTCTTTTGATACCTTAATCCTTTTGCATTCTTCTCCACTAACAATAATTCGCACTGTCTTCATTACTTAAGCCCTTTCTTTTTTTTGAGGTGTAAAAAAGCCTCTATTATATAGCCACGGGAAAGGCAGTTTTTAAACCAAATCCCAAATTTTTTTAATTCTGCTCGGGATTTTTTTCAATCTCTTGGAAACAGCCATTACCGACATGCCCATCTCCTTTCCTATTTCTGCCATGGTCTTATCTTCAAAATAATATTTCATAATGATTGTGGAATCCTTACTATCCAATTTCTGAATTGCCCGGTGCAGCCTTTCTTTCTCATCCGAATTTATAATCATCTGTTCAATATCCACCTTTTCATCTATAAATTGCTTTGGATTACGTCCAAAGTACTCCTCCTGCATGGATTCCAGGGAATTATGCCTTCTTGTTTCGGTGCGGTTCCTCCGGAATTGTAATACCTCCATCTCTATGACAATCTCTCCGATGCTGTCATCTACCTCCAATTCCAGCCTCTCACCTGTTACAAATTCATAGTTGATTTTCATTGCTGCTCCTCTCTTTACCGGGGAGTAAAGCGGCAACAGCAAAATAAAAACAGGCAAAAAAATAGCTGAAGTAAGCTGATAATTCGCTTTACTCCGGCTATTTGGTATCTCGCTTATGCGGATCCGTTGCTCAGTAGATTTCTTTTAATATTTTATTATTTCTATCATTCTTTTCTGGAGGGATCATAAACCTATGGCAGACTTGTACAATATTCCTGCAGTGAGGACATTTCAGTTCTATCCATACCTCTCCTTTTGCAGACGAACAGATATCAAATGCCCGTTTCCTGCATATTGGACAGTTTATTTTTTCTTTCATTCAACTAAAACTCCTTTTCCGTCAATCAGTCGGTTGACACAAAGTATAAAAAAATATAGCTGGTTGTGTTGTCAACTAAGCAGTTAATACAATTCCTATAAAATCAGCACTCTGCCATTCACAGAGTGCCGGGTATCTGTGAGAATAACTTAAATGCTTTATCCTCATGTGTTTCTGCCATTCCGGACTCATATCCAATCAATCCCAACTGGGTCAGCCGAATATTTACAGAACCGGGTGACACCTGGAATATCCCTGAAAGTGATTCTGCCAAAGCGGCATTTTTTTGATGGACATTCTCCATCAAATCGGATACAGCATTGATAAATGGTGTTTTGGGCATTAAAATAGCCGCACTGAAATATTTTGCATGATGTTCCAGCCAGTCAATATCAGTAATCAAGCGTCTCTTTCCGACTGTTGCTATACTGCCTTCAATATCTGCCTTTTTACACCCTGTAATTTCCGATAATGATGAATTTCCATGATAACTTCTGCAATTTGCATTTGAATAAAAATCTGAATGGAACAGCCAATGCCCACATTCATGCCCGATCGTAGAACGCAGCCGGTATTCCTTCCAGTCATCCAATACGGTATTATCGATAAGCAGGGTACCTCTACTTGCATACAGATAATCTGCACATTTTTCTTCCGGTAAATAGACTGGTACTCTTTCTACTTCCTGGAATACCATCCGGCCTAAAATCAATCCGCAATGAGAAAGATAGGTGTAGTCCAATGTTAAACCAAGATAGAACTCTGCAAATTCATCCATATCTATTGGCTGGGGAATTTTTAATACCGAGGGATTATAATCTTTTAGGAAGTCTTCTGCGTGAGCATCAATCTCACTATTACGCATGATGGGGATTCCATTTTTCTTCTTTCTTAATTTCGGCTGGTACATATCACTCACCCCTTCCTTGCTTTTAATTCATCCAGCAATACCTGCCATTCTTTTTCACCCGCACCAGTTTCCATTGACAGGCGCAGGGCTTCTATTACATACGAATTGCAAAGCATATAATCTGCACAATCCTGTGGGGTTGCCACATCATTGGAAGTCCTGGACTGTGCTGCCACATCATAAAGAGTATGGGATTCCTCGTCATTCAACAGTAGAAAACGAGCCAGTAATTTCAGTCTTTCCGCAGTAAACGTACTACTTCTCCCTTTTTCTACCTCACTATAATACTGCGGTGACACTTTCATGGCCTTTGCCGTTTCACGCAGGGATTTCCCTCGGCTTTTACGTAGTGTCTCCACGTATTTTCCAAATCTTAACCTTTGATCTGTATTCATGATTCATCTCCTCTAAAATATCTTATATGGAGAGTATTTCCAAGTAAGAGAACACTTATTCGTCAACTTAGTAATTGACATGATTTTTTTTTGGATTTTGATTTTAGATAAAAAGAAAAATCCCCGCTGCCTATGAATCTATGGGCAGTGAGGATAAGGTGTTTACTTTGAAATGGATTAGAATGGTTGTTATTGGAAAGTCAGTAGAGTATACCGTTTTTTAAGGCATACTGGTACATTTGTTCTTCTTCTAGGGAGACTTCATCATATTTGCTTTTTATCTTCCCGATTTTGATGTCTTCCATTAAGTCATCAAGGAATTTTTTAAAATCTGGGTTGCTGTCTACCAGACGGTTAATAGTATCCCAGTCAAGTGATTCTTTCTCCTTGGCGGAGAATAGGATTTCGCTCTGCATGAAATGCTCCGCATCCAGCCGGATAACGCCAATCCCGAAAGCGTTGTTTAGACGGCGCATTTCATCTATTAATTCTGGATCATCCGCTATATGTAAAGCCACAAGATAGCCTTCGTGTGCCCAACTGGAATTGGACACTGCCTGAAAATAGTGTTCCCGGAGATTGGATAGATTGATATCGATCTTCATTTCAAAGGAATACAGCTTATACGGATTCACTTTTAGGATATCAAATAATTTAAGTGTGTTTGCCGTATAAGATTCAAAAGGAAAATGTACCCCTACGATATCTGGGTGCAGCCATTTGTTCTTCCCGCTCTTTTCACGTTTGGAAACCTCATGGTATATGGTTTTGGTGGAACATTTGAAATGCTCATCAGAATTAACGAAGCTGGAAAGCAGGATATGTAAAGCTCTTTCTCCGAATTTATGCTTTTGTGTTACTTGCCCCTGCTTTTGTTTTTCCTCATATTCTTTAAGCCCAGCAGTTCTCCCTTTCAGAAAGAATTTTGCCGGACGTTTGCTTACCTGTTCAAAAATTGTATCTTCGTTGTTTTTTATATCAACATAGATTCTGGCTGAAAGGGTACGAATTGGTGTCTTTCCTGAAGAAGATAATTTTTCCAGAAGTTCAAGTTTCTTTGCAGTTTCCCATATTTCTTCTACAGATAATGGAATGTTTTCTTTTTCCAGTACATCTTTTGCCAGAGTTAAAAAACTATATGCCATACATAAATTCCTCCTTTCGTATCAGATTTTTTTATTGTAACACGTTTTTGGAGATATTGGGAAAATAGTCAATGAAGATATGAATCAATTAGAGTTATACATATTTTATAGTAAACTGCTTCTGTTTTCAATCATTAATTTGGCGATAGGATTTCGCTAATGCAAGTATACATTTTAGCGAAACCCTGTACTTATTGGCAAAACCTGATAATAAACGTTTTGGCGTTACCCCGTCCCCTCTGAAAGTTCAGTAACAGCAAACAGATTATTCTAATAACACAGAGTCATAATAATCAAAAAATCCCACAAACCCGCATAGAATCAAGGTTTCCTCGACAGCAGACAAACGGTTTCAATGTTCGCCGTAAAAGGAAACATATCCACACAACACCCCCTCTCCACCCGATACCCTCTCTCCTGAAGAACAACCAGATCTCTCACCAGGCTTGTAGGCTTACAGGAAACGTAAACCAGCCTGTCCACCCCAAAGTCAATGATTTTCCCCAGCGCCTTGGGATGGATCCCGTCTCTGGGAGGATCCAGAATGATCAGGTCAGGCTTATCACGAAGCCCGTCAATGACCTTTAAAACATCTCCGGCAATGAATTCGCAGTTACCCAGCCCATTAAGCCCTGCATTCTCCCTGGCGGCTTCCACCGCCTCTTCCACGATTTCCACACCCACCACCTTTTTGGCAACCGGCGCGATGATCTGGGAGATGGTCCCGGTCCCGCTGTATAAATCAAAAACCACTTTATCCCTGGTTTCTCCCACATATTCCCGGGTGGTTTCATAAAGGACCTCCGCTCCAAGGGAATTGGTCTGGAAGAAAGAAAATGGTGATATTTTGAATTTCAGGCCCAGGAGCTCTTCATAAAAATAATCCTGCCCATATAAAATATCGGTCCGGTCACTCTGAACTACATCCGCCAGGCTGTCATTTAAGGTATGAAGAATGCCGACGATCCTTCCATTCAGAGGAAGTCCCAGAAGCATATCCGTAAATGGCTTTAAATCCGGTTCTTCCTGTGTAGTGGTGATCAGATCCACCAGGATCTCCCCGGTCTTTACGGCACGGCGCACCAGCAGATGGCGCAGATACCCCGTACGCTGCATTTTCTTATAAAATCCGGTACCCCGGACCTCAAAATACTCTTTTACCGCCTTTAAAATATCACAGAAATCAGAATCAACGATCCGGCATTCCGTGGTAGTCACCACGTCATAAAAGCTCCCTCTCTTATGCATTCCCAGGGACAGGGGGCCATCCTTATATTCATCTCCAAAGGAGAACTCCATTTTGTTCCGGTAGCCTTCCTCCAAAGGGCTGGCTTTTATTCCTTCAAATTTATAATCCTCACAAACCCCATCCAGGAGCGCCTTTACCTGCTGTTCCTTGATCTTAAGCTGTTCCTCATAGGGAATGGTCTGGTAAGTACAGCCTCCGCAGCTGCCGAAATGAGGACAGGGGTGTTCTGCCGTTTCCAGCTCCGAACGCTCTGACACCTCAAGGATCCGGCCTTCGCATTTTCCCCCTCTTTTTTTCGTTATCATGACACGGACCTTCTGGCCGGGAAGCGCATGCTTTACCGAAATTTTTCCTTCCGGAAGCTCTATGACCCCTTTATCAGGGAAGTCAAAACGTCCGATGGTACCTTCGTATATCTCACCCTTTTTCACTCTGCTGACTCCTGTTCTTTCATTATTTGCTTTCCATGCGAGCAAAAAAGCGTGTCTCACTTTATGAGGCACGCTCTCTTTTTATAATGCCAATCCTACTCTTCAGAACCTTCGCCCGGCTTATCGTCTTCAAAGAAATCATCGTCGAAGTCATCATCAAAATCATCTTCGAAATCTTCCAGATAGTCCGGTGTGAAGAAACGGTACACGGTATAGGCAATTCCTGCCACCGCTGCCACCGCACCAATGATAGCGAGTATCCAGAGAATGCAGTTTTTCTTCCTCTCTTCCTGTTCCTTTCTATGAAGCAATTCATTCATTTTACTCGAGTTCATAAGATCTTCCAGCTTGTTCAAAGCTTCTTTGCTCATTGCGTCAAATCTGTTCATGTCTCCACGTCCTTTCTGAGAGCCCTGCTTTCATTATATCTTCCGGCAAAGGTTTCGTCTCTCTGCCCATCGTGATTATTATACCATTATATCGATTCTTTTACTATCATTTTTGCTTATTTTTAAAAAATTATGTATTTAAAGTTCAGACTCTTACAAGTTTTAATTTTGCAAATGAAGCAAACATTTTTTTGATGCCGGCCTTGTCGAAATTCACAGTGACTTCAAAATCCCGGCCTCCATCCTTGATCTCCAGGACCTCGCCTTCCCCGAACTTGATATGGCTGACCCGGTCCCCTTTCTTATAGCTTAGGGAAGCAGACTTTTCTATTGTAAAGGCTTTTCCAAATCCCGGCTTTGATGCGGGCTCCGCTGTTTTTGAGGCATAGGCATTGTTCCCCGGACCAAAGCTGCTGACACCGGCGCTCCGTCCTGCCTTCTTTCCTCCCCATGGCAGCGCACTGTCATCGAAATCGGAATTGCGGTAGGATGAAAGTCTTTGCTCAAGCCTGCTGGAATCCAGAAAATCGTCAGGAATCTCCTCGATGAAGCGGCTTACCTTGGCGTACCTTGTCTCCCCGTTGACCATGCGCTGTCTCGCTGCCGTCATCATCAGAAACTTCCGGGCCCGGGTGATCCCCACATAGCAGAGGCGCCGCTCTTCTTCTACATCCTCCCTGTCATCGGAAGAGATGGACATCATGCTCGGGAACAGCCCATCCTCCATACCGCTTAAATATACCCTTGGAAATTCCAGTCCCTTGGCGCTGTGCAGCGTCATAAGGGTCACTCTGTTTTCCGAATCATCCATGCGGTCCACGTCGGCCACCAGTGCCACTTCTTCCAGAAACTCATTGAGGTCAGCGTGCTCGTGCTCCCCTTCATAGCTGACCGCTTTATTGATCAGTTCTTCTATATTTTCCAGCCGGGTCTGATATTCGATCTCGCCTTCCGCTTCCAGCTCCTTCTGATATCCCGTCTCATCCAGGATGTCTTCGATCAGCTCATGGAGGGAATACGCCTCCTCTTCAAGCCTCTCCTTAAAATCCTGGATCTGCTCAGTGAACTTAAGGATTTTATCCGCCGTTTTTCCGAGACCCGGTACAGCCTTCGAACGGCAGAAGGCATCGTACATGCCATATCCGTGTTCCGATGCAAATGCCTGAACTTTGCCCAGACTGGTGGCACCAATGCCTCGCTTGGGCACATTGACGATTCTCAATGCCGAAAGGTCATCCCTGCCGTTTGCAATGGTTTTTAAATAAGCCAGTATATCCTTGATCTCCTTACGCTGGTAGAAATTCACTCCTCCCACCATGCGGTAAGGAACATTGTGCTGAAGGCACTTTTCCTCGATGAGCCGGGACTGGGCATTGGTCCGGTAAAGAACGGCACAGTCCTGATAATCGGAAGAACTGTTTAAAATATCCCGCACAATGGCATCCGCTTCCTCAGAGGCATTTTCAAACTGCTTAAACTGCACCAGGGGGCCTTCCTCATTGGCGGTCCAAAGGGTCTTATCCTTTCGTCCCCGGTTATGCCGGATCACTTCATTGGCCGCATTTAATATGCTCTGGCTGGAACGGTAATTCTGTTCCAGCTTGATTACCTTTGCTCCCGGATAAGCTTTTTCAAAATCCAGAATATTTTCAATGTTTGCACCGCGGAATTTATAAATGGACTGGTCATCATCGCCCACAACACAGAGATTCTTATATTTACCGGCCAGCAGGCTTATGAGTTTGAACTGAGCCGTATTGGTATCCTGATATTCATCCACCATGATGTATTTAAAGCGCTCCTGGTAATAATCCAGGATCTCCGGCTGATTCTGGAACAGTTCCACGGTTTTCATGATCAGATCATCAAAATCCAGCGCATTGTTCTTTTTCAGCTGATTCTGGTATTCCTTGTAAATAGCCGCCGCTTTTTTCTGCCTGAAATCACCGGTTCCGTTCAGCTCAAATTCCTCCGCTGTCACCAGCTCATTCTTAGCCGTGGAAATGAGCCCCAGCATGGCCCGGTCCTTATAGATCTTGGGATCAATATCCAGGGCTTTCAACACATGGCGCATCAGGGTTTTCTGGTCATCGGAATCATAAATGGTAAAATTGGTGGTGTATCCAAGGTTTTCTATATGGCGCCGCAGGATCCGCACACAGGAAGAATGAAAGGTGGAAACCCAGATGCTGTCGGCTCCAAAGCTCACCAGATTGTCCACCCGCTCCCTCATCTCTCCCGCCGCTTTATTGGTAAAGGTGATTGCAAGGATATTCCATGGATTGATTCCTTTCTCTTCTATTAAATAGGCAATGCGGTGGGTAAGGACCCTGGTCTTTCCTGACCCGGCTCCGGCCAGCACGAGAAGCGGTCCCTCCGTATGAAGCACCGCTTCCTTCTGCATTGGATTTAATGTATCGTAAATACTCATAAACTCTACCGTTCTTTCCTTTCCCATCTGTTTTTCAGGGCGTAAACCAGACTCTCATGCCCGGTCCATAAGACAGGAAACAATTTATTATGAAGGCAATTACAGCGCCTCATATACAGATAACAATTATATCGACATGATAATATCCATATGGCCCATTGTCAAGCTTACCGGTTTAAAAATATTTTTATATCCCATGTTTTCACCTTTTTGCATATTTTTAACCGGATTACGGGAGAATGATGACTGTGAGGTTCCTAAGGTAAGGGGAACTTTTGGTTTCTATGACAATCGTTCTGACCGTGGGTTTCATGATTGACATTTTTATAACGATATGCTACCATCCCTATATCAATACTGATAAAACAGGAACAGCCGGCAGAAACCAATTCAACAACATTTAAATTCAAAGGAGAATTCATTATGGGAAAAACTGCAATCATCACCGGGGGATCCCGCGGCATCGGACGCGGCATGGCTTTAAAACTGGGCAAAATGGGTTATAACGTTGTAATCAATTACAGGAGCGACAGCTCAAAATCACTTTCCGATGATCTGGCAAAAGAGATCTCAGACAATTATGGCGTAGAAACATTGGTCGTACGGGCAGACGTCAGTGTCTACGAAGACTGCGAAACTCTTATAAAAGCTGCAGTGGAAAAATTCGGCAGCAATATTGATGTTCTCGTCAATAACGCCGGCATCACCAACAACTGCAACTTCATCGACATCACAAGAGAGCAGTATGAAAATGTGATCAATGTTAATCTGATCAGCCTTCTGCATATGTGTCACCTCGCTCTGCCCTACATGCTGGACCAGGACGCAAACATCATCAATATCTCTTCCGTGGGCGGACTGGTGGGCGTGATCAATCAGGCCGACTACTGTGCGACCAAGAGCGGCGTTATCGGCCTCAGCCGTGCGCTGGCTTTGGAATTTGCTTCCCGGAAAGTGAGAGTGAACGTAATCGCTCCCGGCATGATCATGACAGACATGCTCCGCGGCGTCAACCAGGAAGAACTCAACGCCCTGGCTTCCACCATTCCTCTGGGATACATCGGCGAAGTGGAAGATATCGCCGGAGCGCTGGAATATATCATCAATGCTTCCTATGTGACCGGACAGGTTCTCTCCCCCAACGGAGGCTTTGTCATGCAGTAACATTTTGCAGACCGGATAAACCGATAAAAAGAAAGACGCGCCTTGAAACGGCTTTTTTACACCCCGTTCAAGGCGCATCTGCGTTTCTCATCCTGAAATGCCCAGATATTCCTTCACATTCTCCAGATGTTCCTCTGCAAGCCGCCGTCCGTCTCCGTAAAGGGCTTCCAGCTTCTTCTTATCCTGCTCGGTTCTCTGGACCGTGACATGCTTATCCGGCCGGATCACATAGATTCTTCCCGCTTCTTCCAGCTGGTCGATCTCTTCCTGCATTCGGTTATACCTCTCCGGGACCTCCTCCAGCGCCTTCAAAAACTTAGGCAGAGGAGAAAAATAGCGCTCATATCCTCTTTGGGTCCATTTGTCCAGAGGCGGCTTCCGATACCCGTGTTCTCTGGTCAGGATCACAATGATTTTATCATATCCCAGATCCATGGCCCTCTGATATGCGACGGACATGGAACAGCCCCCATCCAGATACTTTTTTCCATTCACCCCGATCATGCCGGAAAGAACGGGAATGCTGCTGGAAGCCTTTACCGCGTTAATAAAATCGTCACAGGAGCTTTTCTCAAAATACTCGGGTTTTCCCGTCTTGCAGCGGGTGGCCACCACCTCAAACGTCTGCTGTGACTTTTGAAACGTATCATAATCAAAAGGTACCAGAGTATCGCTCAATTCTCCGAACAGAAAATCAAAATTAAAGATGGAACGGTTTTTCACCATATTCCGGAAGCTTAAAAACCGTTTGTCCCTGACATAGTCCATATCCACCTGAATGGTCCTGCCGATCTGCTTGCTGACATAGCTCATACCTGCCATGGAACCGGCTGATACACCGTTTACATAGGACATTTCGATCCCCTGCTCCATGAACACATCCAAAACTCCGGCTGTAAACACACCGCGCAGGGAACCTCCTTCTAAAACCAATGCTCCTTCTGTCATCTCATCTCACCTCGCCTTCTATTCTATTGCATTTTTCCGGTCCGGTCAATCCCTTTTCAGGCCCGCTCTAGGCAAACTGGCTCCGATACAGCTTATAATAGGCTCCCTGCCGCTCCATCAGCTCTTCGTGGTTTCCTGCTTCCATGATGTTTCCCTGATCTATGACAAAGATCCGGTCCGCCTTGCGAATGGTGGATAAGCGGTGGGCGATGACAAAGGAAGTCCTGCCCTTTAAGAGAACGTCGATGCCTTTCTGCACCAGCAGCTCGGTATGGGTATCAATGCTGGAAGTGGCCTCGTCAAGGATCAGGATCCCCGGTCTGGATACCATGGTCCTGGCAAATGCCAGAAGCTGCCTCTGTCCGATGGAAAGTCCGGCTCCCCGTTCACTGATCACCGTATCATAGCCATTTTCCAGCTTCATGATGAATTCATGGGCGCTGACCGCCCTGGCAGCTTCCACGACCTCTTCCTCCGTGGCATCCAGGCGTCCGTACCGGATATTGTCCCGAATGGTGCCCGAAAACAGGAAATTGTCCTGGGTCATGATCCCCATCTGACTTCTTAAGCTTTTTAAGGTCACTTCTCTGATTTCGCGGCCGTCAATGAACACATTTCCGCCGGTAAGTTCATAAAAGCGGCTGATCAGATTGACGATTGTGGTTTTTCCCGCGCCCGTGGGGCCTACCAGGGCAATGGTCTCCCCTGGCTGAACCGTAAAGTTCACGTCATCAAGGATTAAGCGGTCCGGCTCATCCCCGTAGGCAAAGGAAACATGATCAAACGCCACTTCCCCCCTTATCTCCGGCAGGACCGCCGCATCCTCCCGGTCCGTGATTTCCGCTTCCGTATCAATGATATCAAAAATTCGTTCCGCAGCCGATATATTGGTGGTCAGCTTATTATAGAAATTAGCCAGGTTGCGGATAGGACTCCAGAACATTGCAATATAGGTGGAGAACGCCAGAAAGGTTCCGATCCCGATATGTTCCACCCCTACGATCCGGATTCCGATGAAATACAGAAGAAAGCCGCCCAATCCCCAGGTTATTTCCACCAAAGGGCCGAACCCATCCGCCACCAGGACCGCGTCAATGAACGATTTGTAATGCTGGTCCACCAGATCGTGAAATACTTTTTTGGTTTCCGGTTCCGCGGCAAAGCTCTGTATGATCCGTATACCGGATAAATCCTCATGGACATAGGCATTGAGATTTGAGGTCTTTTTCCGGTAGATCCGCCATCTTTTATGGACAGTGGTCTCAATGAAGAACATTCCCACTGCCAATATAGGCAGAGTCAGAAGGGCCGCCATGGCCAGACGGTAATTCTTCACCAGCATGATGACAGCGACACACACCACCGTGAGCAGGTCCGGGATCAGCTGGGTGACGCTGTCCGACAGCACATCCTTTAAAGAGTTTACATCTCCGATAATTCTGGCAAGCACCTTTCCCGTGGGGCGGCTGTCAAAAAAGCCGAAGCCCAGGGTCTGGATGTGTTCATAAAGCTCCTCCCTGATATTCACCAGGACCCGGTTGGACACATCTGCCATGAAACGCATCCGCACCTTGGTTCCGGCCAGAAACAACAGGAAAAGCACAGTTGTGCCTGCACCCAGCTTCAGAAGGCCGGCCATATCTTTCTGAATCACACAATCATTGATGGCGTATTCCATCAAAAGCGGGGCTGACATGCTGATCGCGATGGTTCCCGCCATAATAAAAAGGACCAGGACGATCTGCTTTTTAAAGATCAGAAGATAACGGAACAGGCGGAGCAGAGTGTCCTTTTTTAAAACTTCCTTCTGTTCTTCATCTATTCTGCTTGAATTGACTGCCATACGGTCTCCTCCTCTCCATACTGTACCTGATAGGTTTTATAATACTGGCCCCGCTTTTTCATGAGCTCTTCATGGGTTCCACGCTCGATGATCCGTCCGCCTTCAAGGATCAGGATCTCATCGGCGCGGCGCACCGCAGAAATCCGGTGGGCAATGATGATTTTGGAGCTTTCCTTCAGTTCCGTAAGATGGGCCTCTATTTCTTTTTCCGTCTCCATATCCAGAGCGGAGGTGGAATCATCCAGAATTAAAAGCGGGGTCTCCTTTGCAATGGCCCTGGCAATGCTGATTCTTTGCTTCTGCCCTCCGGACAGCCCGACTCCCCGTTCCCCGATCACCGTATCGTACTGGTCCGAAAGCCTTTGTATGAAGCCGTGGGCTCCTGCGGAAATGGAGGCCTGCTGCACGCTTTCCCATTCTGTGGCATCCTTGTTCCCTGTCTTTATATTTTCCGTAATGCTGTCGGAAAAAAGGAATACATCCTGCATGACCACGGAGATCTGCCCCCGAAGAAGAGATAAGGGCAGGTCTTTCACATTGATCCCGTCCAGCAGGATCTCTCCTTCCGACACGTCATAAAAACGTTGGATCAGGTTGACGATGGAGCTTTTTCCGGAACCGGTCACTCCCATGATTCCCAGCGTCTTCCCCTTCTTCAAAGTGAAATCAATACCGCTTAATATGGTCTTTCCGTCCAGCGCAAAGTCCACATGGCGAAAGGTCAGCTCACCCTCTATCTTTTCCGGCAGCACCGGAGTTTCCGGATTCCGGATAACGGGCTCCTCCTCCATGATCTTTTTAATTTTCTTATTGGAGGCAATGGCCGCTGCAATATCATTGCTGAGCCAGCCCACCATCTCCATGGGCCAGATAATGTTATTTGCATATTCGGAAAATGCGCCAAGATCACCGATGGTCATTTTATCGTGAATGACCAGAATGCCTCCCACCACGATCACGGCCATTAAAAGAACCTTTGACAAAAAGGATATGTTGGGCTGGTAACGGACGATCAGCTTTGCCTGCTTCATATTTAAATCATAATATCTTTTGTTGTGCTTTTTAAATTTGCCGATTTCGTAATCCTCTCTTGCAAAGGCCTTTACCGTCCGGACCCCTGCCAGATTTTCCTGGGCCACAGTGTTTAATTCAGCGGTCTGCTCACTGATCTTATCATAAACCTCTCCCAGACCGTTTTCCATTTTAATTGCGTACCAGGCGATCAGGGGCAGAATTGCCAGGGGGATCAGCGTAAGGACCGGGCTTAACCGGAACATGCAGGTAATCACCACCACAGTATGTATGGAGCATTCCAAAATCAGCATCCCCACAAATCCAAAAGCATTCCAGATCCGCTCCGCATCATCTTTGATCCGGGCCATCAGCTCTCCTGTATTATGACTGTCAAAATAACCCATGGACAGAGTCTGGATATGGTCAAACAAATCCTTTCTCAGTTTACAGCCGATTCCCGATGCCGCGTAATCGAATATAAATTCCTTTGTGTACTGAAATACCGCTCTTCCCAGGCCAATGCCCACCAGACTCAAAAGCAGCCTCATAAGTATCTGCATTTCACCGCCCACAATGACATCATCAATGATGTGCTTTGTGATCTGGGGTGCTGCCGCATCCAGAAGAATGCTGACGATCATGGCCGCAATGGCCAGCAGGTACAGGAAACTGTATTTCCTTACATACTTCCATAAATTTTTCATACTCTTCCTCCTTTACCTGACACAAGCATGAATGGGTAACTCACCCTTATATGTAAAAAACCGGAAAAAACTGCATGGCGCGGTTTTTTCCGGTAAAATACAAAAAAATAACCGCAGTTCATTCAGACTGCGGCAAAATACTCATAGAAGCAGCTCCGGTCAGGAGCTGTCAATGATCCCCTGATGTCAGACATTAAGAGTATCTATCTTCTCTGAGGCAGACTGAATTGATATATAATAATTGGGATATTCCATTCATTCCATTGATATCATTGATACGTTTCATATTATCTGCCTCCTTTTCTTTAAATTATTGATATTTATTGTGCAATTACTAGAATACTGCCAACTCTTTATTTTGTCAAGCAATTTATTATTTTTCTTTTCCATCCAAATATATGCCTCAGGAGGAATTCTATGAACTACGGGAACATTTTTTCTTTATCCGGATCAATTTCTTCCATTTTCAGCAGTCATTTAAGTGGAGCATGGCGTATGAGAGGGCTCACCCTCCCAGCAGTTCTTTTTGCTTCTGCCTGGGCAGTTTGGCAAGAATCAGCTTATAGGATTTTTCCAGCATGTCTTTTAACAGATCATCCGGCACCTCTCCATCCGCCCTGACTGAATTCCAGTGAGTTTTGTTCATATAATAGCCCGGCAGAATATCCTCATACTGCTGCCTTAAAAAATCGCCGTCCGCCGGTTCCAGCTTACATGTGATCAGTTTCTCCTTCCCCTGGTCATCCCTGCACACCGCGGCAAACATTTTATCGCCCAGAAGATATCTCGTCCAATTCCATTCCTCTTTGAAATCACTGGATACCCCTTTCATTGATTTGAGATATTCATCCAGCCATAAGTATTTCATATCTTCCCCTCCGATCCCGTCATTTTCTGTTGGGCCTTCGCTTGATCCTTAAAAGCCCCATCAAATCGTCAAACAATGTTTGATCCTTTATTTTAAACATCATCCATTTTCCGTCGTGATAGGTTTTCGATTGATCATATATCTGCCGGACCTCGGAAGAATAGTTCTCTCTTTCCCGCACAAACCTTTCCCGCTCCGTTTTTCCCATGATCACCATGAATCCGAAGGTTTCTTCTCCGGCATACAAAGCGCACAGAGTCTTACCGCCTCTCCGGTATTTGTACTCGTACTTCCATGCCTTTCCCCCGCTGTTCCACTGGCGCTCCATATCATAGGCTTCTTCTATCAGCGCACAAAGGCTTTTCCATGCATCAAATTCCGCCGCACCCATCAGGGATATCAATTCCTCTTCTGTCGGTATGTTTTCCAGCATCCGTTGTTCCTCCTTTTTCCAGGATTATACTCCTTAAAACACGACAACAGTATGTCACTGTTGGGGGACGACCGCAAAGAAAATCAGATTTTCCTTTACTTTTTATGCGCAGAGCCTTATTCTCCTGTCCGCCAGGAAACAGAGCTCATCACCTTTGCCACTAATACCGGCAGGATCTCCGGATATGTCAGATCTTCAGGAATGCCGTCGAACAGCCTGATCTCTTCCATTTCAAAAGCAGGCGGTAATTCTCCCAGCTTTTTGACTTCACTGTAAAAAAGCATCCCAAAGGATTCCCTGGAGTTCCTCCTTCTTTTATCAAGCTCTTTCACCGAGTATACACAGACAGGTTCCAGAGTGTATTCCAGCGCTCCCGTTTCCTCATACAGTTCCCTTCTTGCAGCGTCCCCGATATCTTCCCCCTTTTCCCTGTGCCCTCCCGGACATTCAAAGGTGCTTCGCTCCCTGTGCTTACAGAATATCCATTGATTCCTGTACCTGGAAACGATCACCGCAAATTTCAGCAGACGGTCTTCCACTGTGTCATGGAATGTGATTTTTATCATCAGTTCTTCCCTCTTTCTCATAAGCAGATCACGGACCCTTTGGTATCAACTTACCATGTATGTAGGGGAAAAACAACTTATTTTTTAAGGGATTCCGCATTAATATAGCAAAAAACAAATGCAGCAGATCAAAGGGTGCCGTAAAAAAAGCACCTTTGTCCGCTGCATTTTGTCATAAGACTTTCTGTTATTCTTTGTCCGGCAGCCCATAATAACTGGCCTGAGTTCTATTTGATGTCTCCCGGCAAATAGCCGGCCTTTCTCACCATCTCCTTCAGCTCATCTTCCGGCACCAGCTCTTTCATATGTATCACGGCCAGCTTTTTATCCAGATCCACGGAAGCATATAATCCTTCCCTGCTGTTAAAAGCATTCTCCACTCGTTTTTTACAGTTGCCGCAGGTCATTCCATCCACTTCCACGGAACGGGAATAAGGATAATGAGAAATATCTTTGTCACTTACCTTAATTTTCTTCACATCATCGCCGCCGCTTCCGCAGCAGCCGCTTTTCGCCCTTTTTACGGTGCTTTTTAAGCCAAAATAACAAATGACGGCTAAAATCAAACAAATAATTGCAGTAGACATTCCGTACTCACCTCTTTTCCTCTGATTAAGTCCTATTATATTACGATATCTTAGAAAACGGGCGATTTTTGTTGATTATTTTTATCATCAATTTGCGGTAATCACAGAAAACGGCAGGCAAAAGAGAGTTCCCGGCAAGGAACTCTCCTGGCCTGCCGCCCGTTTTATAGAATTCTGTCAATTACAAATTCCGTAACCAGCGGTTCTTCTCCGCTCACACAGTACTCGGGGTAAACCGGCGCGCCCCAGCTGTCGTCTCCGCCAACTCCTCTCATGGCGCCCAGTATATTTACCACCGTATACCTTGGCGCCGGAAGCTCCTCCCTGTGAGTGGCCGATTCCAGTTCCTCTGCCGTGCAGGGAAGGACGGAGGCATCAAAGGCCCGGCAGACAGACCGAAAAGCGATGGAATGACCTTCCCTGTCCGATACCTTCAGCCATCGGACTCCGGTTCTGTTTCCGCACTCCTGGGGAACCAGATAACGGGATAAATTATGCTCAGGGGTGTCCTCATAAATTCCAAGTCTGGCCCCGTCGTTTCTGTCACAATAATTTTCCTCCGGTCCTTTTCCATACCAGGTGAATTCTGCTGCCGCTTCCGGAGTAATAAGCCTCATGCCAAAAGCCGGAAGCTGGGGAAGGCCCTTTTTGCCATGGAATACGGCCTTTACATGTATTTTTCCGCTGCCATCCACTTCATAGGAAACCTCTGTCATGGCTTTGGGAACAGTGGAAAGCTCATAGGTGTAGGTCACCCGGACAAGCCCCTCCTTCTCCTCCACTCTGCAGTTATCATTGCTGTAATACGGGAACCGGCCCGCACCGTACCAGACGGAACCGGCCACGGAAAACTTGTTTCCCTTATCATTATCCGTAGTCGCTCTCCAGTACACCGGAAGGAAAGGCCTTCCGATCCATTCCTTTCCGTCATAAACCAGGGAGATCATGCCGCCTTCCTGTTTAGAGAACAGCACACGGAATCCCTCTCCCGTTACACCCAGGTTCACATCTCCGTGAACCACGGTAAGAGGTTTTTGGGAACGGGTTTCCGGCTTCCCTCCGATCACGGTCACATACTCCCCAAAGGCGGTCTCATAGCCTTTCTCCGCCCACAGAGTATTCTTCTTAAGGAGAGCGAGAACCTGGAAGGCATATTCCCCGGGCTCTTTAAACTCCGGCAGCTCCACCGCTTCATACCGAGTTTCCAGAGGCTTTACGGATGCATAAAAGCTCTTTCTGAATACCGGTTTCCCGTCTTTTAACACGATATAGACAAACTCAAGATCAGAGGTATCAGAAAACAACCTCCTGTTTTCTATGGAAACACCTGTGAAATCAGGAGCCAGGCGGATCTCCTGATACAGATATCTGACCTCCTGCGCCTTGGGGGAAATGGTCCGGTCCGCATAAACAATGCCGTTTCCGCAGAAGCTGTAATCCGTGGGGCGGTCGCCGAAATCGCCGCCGTAAGTCATATGCTCCTTCCCGTAAGCATCCTTCTTCATCAGGGACTGGTCGATATAATCCCAGATAAATCCGCCCTGATACATCCGGTATTTGTCCTCAAGATCCGTATACTTCTTCATGCCTCCCAAGGAATTGCCCATGGCATGCATATATTCACAGAGGATGAAAGGCTTTTTGGGATCATTCCTCAAATACTCCTCCACCTCGGCAGGCCTGGCATACATACGGCTTTCCATATCGCTGGTCCGGTCAAACTCCCGGTTCCAGTATACCCCCTCATAATGGACCAGTCTGGAGGGATCCCGTTCCTTAAAATATTCCGACATGGCCAGGATGTCCTCTCCTGCGTAGGATTCATTGCCGCAGGACCAGATCAGAACGCTGGGATGATTCTTATCCCTCTCAAGCATGGATTTCGCCCGGTCCACCACACAATCCTTCCACTCCGGAAGGCTCCCCGGAACATTCCAGGACGGCTCACAGGCCCCCATCTTCTGCCAGGAGCCATGGCTCTCCAAATTCGCTTCATCAATGAGGTAAATTCCGTATTCATCACAGAGCTCATACCACAGGCTCTGGTCCGGATAATGGCAGGTACGCACCGCGTTGATATTATGGCGCTTCATGAAACGGATGTCCCACATCATATCTTCTTCCGTGATGGAGCGGCCTCTCCTGACATTGAATTCATGGCGGTTGATCCCGCGGAATACGATCCGCTTTCCGTTGAGGCACATCACCCGGTCTTTCAGTTCAAAACGCCGGAATCCCACCTTCTGGGGAACGATTTCCTTTAAATCCCCCTTTTCATCCCGCAAGGCAATGGTCAGTTCATACCGGCAGGGATCCTCGCCGCTCCATAAACGGACATCGGAAATGAGTGCGGACAATTCCACCTCTCTTTCGGCCGGAACGGCTTCCCAGGCTGCCGCCTGCCGGCCTTCCCCATCCTTTAATACGGCAGAAACGCTTCCCTCAGTTTCTTCGGTCAGAGTCAGAACCGCCCGAAACAGCCCATCCCGGCAGTCATCGGATACATCTCCATGAACGAACAGATCCTCCACATGGCATTGGGGGACCGCGTACAGATACACCTCCCGGAAAATTCCGGAGAACCGGAAGAAATCCTGATCTTCAATCCAGCTGGCACTGCTTCTTTTATGCACTTCCACGGCGAGACGGTTGGTCCCGTCCTTGACCGCATGGGTGATCTCGAACTCAGACGGAGTAAAGGAGTCCTCGGAATATCCGATGAACGTTCCGTTCAACCATACATAAAAAGCGGTTTCCACTCCCTGAAAGGACAGAAACAACCGTTTTCCCTTTAATGGGCTTTCCAGTTTAAATTCCCTGCAGTAGCTGCCTACCGGATCATTCTCCTTGTCCGTATGGGGAGGCCGGATATCCGAAATACCATCCCACGGATACATGGTATTGATATACTGGCATCTGCCATATCCCTGAAGCTCTATGTGTCCCGGCACTTCTATGGTGTCAAAACCGTCCGTATCATAATCATTTTCATAGAAATGCTCTTTCCGCAGAGACGCCTTTTCCGCATAGGAAAATTTCCATGTCCCGTTTAAAGACTGGCGCAGCCCCATGGTTTTGCCAAGGGCTTCCGCTTCTGTCTCATAGTAACGGTGATCGGAATGTGCCGCCAGACGGTTAACCGCAAAGATCCGCGGGTCCTCCAGCCATTCCGGGCTTGCATTCTTCTGTTTCATGAAAAGAAATCCTCCTTATATAAAAGCTATAGGTACATTATAATCAGACGCAGGAAAAGAATCCATCGTATTTTTTACGATTTCCTGTACATTTTATTCCTTTACCGCACCTGCCGCAATTCCTGCCAGAATGTACTTCTGGAAAAACATATAGATGAGTATGGTCGGAAGCATGATGATGATGATGCCCGCCGCCAGCTTCTGCCAGGAGCCCTGCTGGGCATTGGCATAATTCATCAAAAAGGTGGTCAGGGTCCGGAGTCTGTTCTTCGGCATGTACAGGTAAGGGATGTACATGTCGTTGATGATGGTGATCGCCTTGATGATCACCACCGTGGCCGTAGCCGGTGCGAGAAGGGGAAAGATGATCCTCCTGAACAGGCCGAAATAGGAGCAGCCGTCTAAGAGCGCGCTCTCATCAAGGGACACCGGAAGGGTGGAAATAAACTGCCGGTAAATGTAGAGCTGCATCAGATCCGATGCCACATAGATCACGATGGGAGCTCCAAGGGTATTGTATAAGCCAATGCCGTTGATGATTTTAAACCTGGCGATTTCCGTCACAAAGCTGGGGATCAGCATCCCTAAGAAAAACAGGCTCATGATCACTTTTTTCATCCTGAATTCAAAACGTTCCAGGATAAAGGCAGTGATCGTGCCGAATAGCACATTGAACAAAATGCTGACCGCGAGAATGATTCCCGTGTTCTTAAAGCCGATGAGCAGGTATTTATCCCCAAGGACCTTTTTAAAATTCTCCAGGGTGGCCCTTCCCACAGGGGGCAGAAGGAGAGGCGAGGTATTGACCATATCCGCTTTTGTCTTAAATGCGGCAAACAGCGTTAAAAGTATGGGGGCCAGAACGATCATCACCATTCCAAGGCATAGGATCTGCTTCATTCCCTGTTCCAGTGTACGTCTCTTCATCTTATTTTTTTCCTCCCTTCAGAATGATCCCGTGAATGATCTTGTTCTGGACCACATAAATAACCACGATCATGGCCATAATCGCCACCGCCATGGTGGAAGCAAGGCCGAAGTTGCTGTATTTAAAGGCCGTATCAATGGTATAGAGCGTAAAGGTGGAGGAAGCGTATCCGGGTCCGCCGCTTGTCATGACATAGGGAATGTCAAATACCTGAAGTGCGCCGCGGATGTTGTCAAAAAGTACAAAATCCACCATCAGCATGATGGAAGGGATCTGAATGTAACGGAACATCTGCCACGCACCCGCGCCATCCACTCTGGCCGCTTCCTGTACATCCTGGGGAAGGGACTGCAGGGCTGCCATGAACAGGATGACATGGTATCCCGAAAACCTCCAGAGAGATACAAAAGTCAGCACAAAATTCACGATCTTAGGATCGGAAAGCCAGTTCCTGATAAAGCTTTCCAGATGAAACAGGGTCAGGATCTCATCAAAGGCTCCGTTAATGGGTGAAAAGAAATAAGAGAAAGCATAGGATATGGCCACTCCGTTGATGATATAGGGCATAAATACCATGGTCTTATAAAACCTGGCGGCGCGGAGCCTTGATGTCAGCAGGACTGCGAACATCAGCTCAACGGGAATAAAGATCAGATGCCCGAAAAAATATACCGCATTGTTGCGCAGGGACAGCCACAAATCCTTGTTGCGGAACATAGCGAAGTAATTGTCAAATCCCACGGCATCATAGGCGCCGGAATATCCATCCCAGTTGGTAAAGCTCATGCGGATCAAATCAAAAGCCGGAAACACCACGAATCCGATCAGTAACGCCATGGGAATAACGAGAGAACATATAATAAACCTTTTTTTCTGTCTGTCCAGTGAATTCATAAATACCTCCTGATTCATATTCCTGCGGAAAGGGGACAGGGTCTCCATCACCCTATCCCCTCTTCACAGTCTCTTTATTTAATTCCCAGCTTGGTTCTGGCCTCGGCCCATTTGGTATTGAGCCCGTCAAGCTCCGTCTTCAAATCAAAGCCGTCGGTGAACATCTGCGCGCCCAGCTTCTTGTAGTCAAAGGCGATTTCGTTCTGAATTGACTGGAAATCATCTCCGCCTCCGTCATACATCACCAGTTCCTTCTCCGGCTGCTGTTCATCCGCCTGTGCCAGAATAGGATCCTTCTCCTTGGGGAAGTTTTTCATGGAAGAGGCGCTGGTCACATAGCTTAAATATCCCGGATACCAGTCTTCGCTGTAAAACCACTCCACAAATGCCTTTGCCAGTTCCGGATTCTTGCTGTGAGTGGTCACGCCCATAAAGGAATCGCCCTGTACGATGACGCGGAACGGATCAGACTCCGAATCCCTTACCGGAAGATAAAAGGTGCCCAGTTCCGAATAATCATCGGTACCGCTCTGAATATTCTGAAGTCCCCAGTCGCCCAGAGCAATGATGGCGGCTTTCTTCTGTGCGAACAGGGAAGTCACCTGATCGTTCCCCATTCCCAGAGGATCCTTGCCGAACACATCTTTGCTGAACAGGCTGTACACCTTGCTGTATGCCTTGTTGATGTCCGTTCCTTCTGCAAAAGGAGCATCCGTCTTTGCCATGTCGTTCCAGTTCTGTCCATTTCCGCCCTGAAGGGACGGCATAAATTCCATATAGGGATAATCCGGCCACTCATCCTTTGCGCCGAGAGCGATTGCCATGAAGTCCGGGTCATCCTTTCCGTAAAAGTCCTGAAGGGTCTGTGCCGTTTTTTCGAAATCCTCCCATGTGGTGGGCACTTCCACTCCGGCTTCTTTAAACATATCTTTCCAATAGTACACGTATTCATAGCCTGCAGTCATGGGAACTCCCAGAATCTTGCCGTCCATGGCGTAACCCGATGCCAGTTCATTGTTTTTGGCCGCCTCGAGATCAGACAAATCCAGCAGATAGTCCTTAAATCTGGATAAGGTAAAAGGCTTGTTAAACATAACATCAGGCAGCTGGTTTGCAGACGTTCTCATCTTCATGGCGTTCCAGTATTCGGAATCGTCCTTGATTTTTTCCACCTCAATTTCAGCATTGGGGTATTTTTCCTGGAACTTTCCGACCATATCATTTTCATCGATATAATTCATCAGGTTATTGTCCCAGATGGCAAAGACCAGACTGCCTTCCAGATCTTCATTTGCCTCCGTTTTTCCGGCTTGTGCACCGGCCCCTGACGTGGTTTCCTCCTCAGGGGTATCCGACGTTCCCTTTGAGGAAGAACAGCCGGACAAAGTCCCCATAACCATTGCCGCACAGAGCCCCATTGCCAATACTCGTTTTCTCATTTCAAACATACCTCCCTTGTTTTGATGCTCTCATATTATCATTTCAAGACATCATTCTCCATGAAGTATGGTTTGAAAACTTGATCTTTCGTCAGGTTTTCATTTCCGATACCCGCCGGGACTCACTCCGCACAGCTTTTTAAATACCCTGGTAAAATGCTCCACGCTGTTATAACCGACGCTCTGGCTGATCTCATATATTTTTAAATCCGTGGTCTCCATCAGCTCCCTGGCCTTTCGGATGCGCACCTCGGTCAGATAGTTGATAAAGGTCATTCCTTCTTCCTTTGTAAATCTGGTGCTGAAATATTTTTCATTAAGACCGATAAAGTCAGCCACCCTTCCCAACGTCAGTTCCGGGTTGGCATAATTGTCCATAATGAACCTCTTTGCACGTATCATCATGTCCGCCTGCTTCCGGTCCGAATGATGGGCGTTATAATCCATGATCCAGCGGAAATAATTATTCAGCCAGAGCTCCAGACTCCTCATCTCATCCAGCCGGCCGATCTTCTCGTAATAATTCACTTCTTCCGCAAACAGGGCGCTGATATCATCGTGGTTTTCCGAAAGCTGCCAGGCCAGGCCGCAGATCAAATGAAGGCATACTTCCTTTGCATCCCTTAAATCCATGTGATACAGCTCACCCAACAGACGTTTCTTTTCCGCCCCTGCCACCAGCTCGTCCCCCACCATCAGCCCCTTGATAAGCCTTTTATAGGCTTTTTCCGTCTGCCGGACTCCTTCAAAGGATACCACGCCTTTTTCCCAGGGATAACAAATCCGGGCTTTCCCTTTCAGACACCGGAGCCTGAGCCATTCCCCGGCTTCTTCAAAGCATTTCAGGAAATCTCCCGCTCCGCTCCCCGGACGGCTGATCCCGGCTGATACCGAAAGATTCATAAAGTGCTTCCACACGCTGCACAGCTGGGTACAGGCGGATACCGCATTTTCCCTGTACTGGTCAGGATCGGTTATGCGGTAAAGCATGACATAACGGGAGGGAGCCACAGCCCCGAGAGTGCAGCGGGAAGCCACGCGGGGGATCTGCCCGGCCAGCTGTAACATTGGCTTTACCAGCTCTTCTTCAAAATCCTCCCCGAACCGGAGGGAAGCCCTGTGGAAATCTTCTATCTCGAATTGCATCACCAGATATTCCTTGGGGAAAAAAGAGTCTTCCAGAGGGCGTTTTCCCACAGCCATGTCTGCCAGAAGGACAGAATCCGGGATCTTCACTGCCGGTGTCTTCTCCCCGTCCGCTTCCACGCCTTCCTTCCAGACCTCTCTCTCCAGACGTTTCAGCATGGAAATCAGGATTTCTTCCGTTAAGCCTGCCTTTAAAAGATAGTCACAGGCCCCCAGACGGAAAGCGTCCCGGACCAGATGAAAATCGTCATAACCGCTTAACACCAGCACCGCAGGCATGGTTTTTAAACGGTTCAGTTCCCCCAGCAGACCGATTCCATCCATGACCGGCATCTTCATATCGGTGATCACCAGATCCACCGGATGGTTCATTATATATTCCAGGGCCTGCTGCCCGTGAATGGCGTCCGCTTCGATATGATACCCCATTTCCTCCCAGTTGATCAGGGAACGCAGGGTAATGCGGACAATGGTATCATCATCCACGATCAGGACATTTCTCATAGGGTTTTATGGCTCCTCTCTTCTTATGGGAAGCCGGATGGCGGTTCTTGTAAATCTGCCTTCCTCACTTTCCATTTCAAATTCACAGCTTTTTCCGTAATTTAAGGTCAGCCGGGTTTTCACATTGGTGATCCCGATGCTTACATGATCTTTCCGGTGTTCCTTTTTCTCTTCTCCGGAAAGGATTTGGCGTATTTCTTCCTTTGACATTCCTTTTCCGTTATCCCGGACTTCAATGGAGAGAAACCCATCCTGTTCCTGAACCGTCAGCCGGATCTTTCCCATCTCATCCATCTCTCCGCTGAAGCCGTGGACAATGGAATTTTCCACCACAGGCTGGAGAATGAGACGGGGGACCAGACAGGACAGACAGGATTCCTCCACGCTGTATTCCATTTCAAATCCGTCGGAATAACGGATCTTCATCAGGTAGATATAGCTGTCCAAGACCTCCAGCTCCTCTTTCAGGGTATAGAAGCCCACATTGCTTCGGAAGGAGCAGGACAATATTTTGATGAGGGCCTCGGCCATGCGGGCGATGGACTCATATTTTGACATCTGCGCAATAAACCGGATGGAATTTAAGGAGTTCACCAGAAAATGGGGATTAATCTGGGACTGCAGCGCCCGGATCTCCGCCTCATGCTTTTTTTGCTGCTGTTCCTCATTTTCCTGCATCAGATGTTTTAAGCGCCTTGTCATTCGGTTAAAGGAATGGATCATGAGGCGCAGCTCCGCCTGCCCTTTCGGCTCCACATGAACCAGAAGATTCCCTTCCTCCACCCGTTTCATGCCCTCAACCGTATTGTGGATCGGCTCAATGATGCTTATTAAGAAATAGCTGGAAAAACGGTAAAACAGGGCAAACAGCAAAAGCATGACCCCTACAATGACTGTTGCGGTCCGGTTAAAGCTTCTGGTAAGCGTCTCATAAGCGACCACGCTTATGATTTTAAGGCCTGTCACCGGTTCTTCGGTCACAACTGTCATGTACCGCTTTCCATCTATCTTAAAACGAAACTCCTGCCGTTCCAGGGAAACGTTCTCCGGCAAAAGCTTAACGGTCCCTTCCGCATCAAAGATGACATTTCCCGACTTGTCCGCAATCATGGTGGACCCCAGTATTCTTTCCTTATTATAGCCCTTGATAAGCCCTCCGGCACGGGAAGAAGCGAACAGGGCGGCCATTTCAATGACCCCGTCACGGTCCACGTCAAGACCCGGGGATAAGGCGGCAACAATGGTCAGGGTATAGGCGCTTTTTCTGGAATTCGTCACGCTGTGGTCGTAAAATCCCACCTTTACCATATTGGGATCCGCCATGGCTTCCCGGTACCAGCCGGAAGATTTCAGCGTTTCCCTGCTGAGGGTAATATCATCCTTCATATACGTATGGTCCCCGTCCTTCATATAAAACACGGCGGACAGGATGTCCTGCACCGGAACCATTGCATAATTGAAGGATTCAGTCAGAATCTTCGTATAATGGTATTTTTCCGCTCCGTCCTTTGAATTGGTCCTGGCGGCGTTTCTTATGATTTCATTGTCGTTGACATACACAAAGTGGGATAAACGAAGGGTTACATCCTTCACTTCGCCCCCCAGGGTGGAAACGATGTTGTCCTGGGCGCGACGGATATTGGAAACTGCGGAATCCACCATCATGGTGCGGATGATGAGGATGGACAGGATTATGATAAAAAGAATTGGTATCACAATGAGGGCGAAAAAGCTGTTATAATAAGAAGTCTTTAATTTCTGCTTTTTATTTATCCACATTTTCTTTCGCCCTCCCATGTATCACGTTCATAGTGCTATTATACAGCGGAAAAGCCATAAAATCAATGCATCCCATCAGCGGACAAAGCTTTCGACCCTCGTCTCAAGATGAATCCTATCGCCCTTTCTGATCCGGTAGGAAACTGCCGGTATGGATGCATTGGGATAGAGCACATTGGTATTGGGATCCGCCTCGATCACCACTCCGGCCGCCTCCGGACCTTTGCCGGACACCGTACAGCCCTGCTCCCTGTGGGAAACGGCGGCTTCTGCCCCCTTTGCCCTCTGTTCATAGCCTGCCGTGAACTTTTCCACGGAAAAGCCGCAGTCATAGGCCGTACAGTCATACTGGCTCTCGATCTCATGGATCCTTAAATGGCCGTACTCCCTTGGTATGACCGCAGAGGTAACAGCGATCCCCGGAAAGGGATGCCACTTGCTGACGACCCGGTCTTCCAGGACTTCATAGGAATCGCTGTATTTCCGGACGAACACCGTATCGTCTCCGGTTATGACAAAGGCCAGGGAAGAATCAGGCGCATTTTCATGGAGCACGATCTGGCTTCTGGCAACGGAAAATCCAAAACGGGTGGAATAAGCAAACTTGGAATACTTTTCCGGCACATGTCCATGACCGTATTTTTCACACACTCCGGCCGGATAAGCCACCACGTCTTTCCCCCGGCGGTGCATGACCATATCCGCAGGCTTTAACATTTTTACCGTATGAAGCCGGGGCAGCTCTCTTGCCGGAACAGTCCAGAAGGGATGGTCATCGGGAAGACCCAGGCATAAAAGGGTCTTCATGCCCCAGTAAGGGGAGCCCGGAGCATTGTAACGCTCCGCCATGATCAGGTTGGGATAGCCGTATCCAATGGTGAGGACTCCGTCCCGGTCAAACATTTTCTGATCCAGCCACCAGTTCAAATGGCGGGAAATTATGCCTTTCACCACACCGGCCGGAATGTCATTCAGCCCGGCAAACACATATGCAGACCAGAACGCCGCCTCTCCGAACCGGTAGGATAAGCTTCTCCCGTAAGGGAGGGCGGCCCCGTTTTCGTCAAACCAGTAAATAAAGTCCCCGGCAAAGAGCCTTGCCCGTTCCTTAAAGCGCAGGCATCGTTCCGGTTCCTCATCCTCCATTGCAACCGCATACAGGAGTCCATAGTAATGCATGGCAAATGAAATATAATAATCCTTCTGGCAGGATCCGCCATCCCGGTACCATCCGTCCCCCATGTAATAGCTTTCTATTTTTTCCAGTCCGGATTCCAGGCGCTCTTTGCTGTAACGGCAGCCCAGCTTCTGCAGCGCAACATTCACAAGGATCATGAAAAACTGCCAGTTGCAGTCCGGAATGATGTGTTCATTGATTCCGTAAAGCCAGTTTGCCAGATTTTCCTTTTCTTTTTCGCTTAGGGGTTCCCATATTTTTTCCGGAGTAAAGATCAGACCGCTTGCAATGGCAGCCATCTCCACAAATCTCTGGTCATAATCCCCAAAACCGCCCCAGTATTCCGGGTGCGCCGGATCCGTGCCATGGGCAAGGCCCTGCTGATAAATGTCTTCAAAGCCCCTGCCGCCTCCCAGCCACAAAGGGACCAATGCCCATAAGGGCCGGGAAAACGCTTCCATCTCCGCACTCACCACCGGATATGTCACACCGGTATCCCCCAGGTGAAGTCTTGCCGATCCCTGGCTGTACAATGGCTTTAAAGGATCTAAAAGGCGGAACATCCATTGCTGGAAATCCTGTTTTGTTTCAAGTTTCATATATATTCACCTCTTTCCGAATTATTTCGATTATTACCAATATGGATTCCAATCCGTGGAAAGTCTGGTGAGGGCTTCCATGTAAAAATAATCTCCCCAGATGTTGCATTCATCCACGCCTTCCGGCGTGCAGGTGTTGTAGGGGGATTTCTTGGAATAGGTGCTGTGAAGCACCAGCCCGTTGGACTGGGTCAGATCCTTGACCGCATAATTTTCCACTACGGAGGCCATGATTTTTCCGGCTGCGGAAACATAAAAGGCGCGGTCGGCTCCTTCTAAGTATTTCGCCATCTCCAGCATGCCGCAGGCTGCGATGGAAGCGGATGAGGAATCCCTGGGCTCAGAGGAGCCCTCACCGAATTCCAGATCCCAGTAGGGAACCAGATCCGACGGAAGGTGTTCCAGGAAATATCCGGTCACACGTTTGAAATCCTCAATGTATTCCGGCCGTTTTGTATAGCGGTAGGCCAACGCACAGCCGTAAACTCCCCAGGCCTGCCCTCTGGCCCAGGCGGAGCCATCCCGGTAGCCCTGGCAGGTGGCCCCGTGATCCGGCGCCCCTGTTTCCATATTCATGAAAAACGTATGCCAGGTGGAAGCATCCTCTCTGATCACATTGGCAATGGCCGTATGAATATGCTTTTCTGCGATCTCCCGGTACTTCTGATCCCCGGTTTCCCCGGAAGCCCAGTACAGCAGGGGAAGGTTCAGCAGACAGTCAATGATGAAGCGGTAATTTTCAGGCTGGTTCATGGGCCCCCAGGCCTGGATGAACTCTCCCACGGGCTGAAAACGGCTGATCAGCTGGTCGGCCGCTTTTATGGCCCCTTCTCTTCCCTTTTCATCTCCCACCAGCTTATAGCCCGCCACGCAGGAAGGAGAATAGAGGAATCCCATGTCGTGATGGTCCACCTCCACCTTTCGGTCGATCCGGTCCAGAAAGCTTTTTATCTGAGTCTGCCCGGCCTGTTTCAGTTCCTCTGCCCCGCTCCGCTCATAGGCCAGCCATATCTGCCCGGTCCAGAATCCGGTGGTCCAGTTCACATTGGGCGTGGGGTGATAAAAACCATTTTCACTGTATGCCTTTTTAAAGGCATCCGTAAATTCCTTTAAATTATCTTTTACCTGCTTCACGGCGAAATCCATGGCCTCCCGGCATCCTCTCTCCGTCAGCTCCTTCTTTCCTTCAAGCAGCGCCTTAATCTGTTCGCTCATGTTTTCTTACCTCCTCGTAAAATTCCTTCATAACCGAAAAAGCCGGTTTTTCCCGCTTCCGGTCCGCGGTCACAAGTCCCTTGATATTATATCCCTTCTGATACGTGCCAAGGCGCTTGGGTGTCCGGTAGTCAAACAGGACCCAGGGCGCGGTCCCCTGGATATAACCGGTCTTCCCAAACATTTCAACCTGCTTTTTATAGATTTCCTCCTGCTCCTCTTCCGAGCCTCTCACCCTGGGGCCGCTCTCTTTTTGGTCCCTGTATCCGTCGGCTCCGAATTCGCTGATCACAACCGGCTTATCCGGCCTGGATCCTTCTAAAACCGCAGTCAGCTTTTCATAATCCGGATCATACCAGCCATAGTACTCATTGAACCCGATCACGTCTAAATGCTCTTCCAGGCGGTCCGATATTTTTAAATTCACCTCATCCACCAGACAGGCGGCGGATACCAGCCTTCCCGGGTCATACTCCTTTGCCGTTTCCGCCAGCTGCCTCATGAAATCATAGCGATCATCCGTATCCGGGTTCTCATTTCCCACAGACCAGATCACTACGCTGGCACGGTTATAATCCCGGGCCATCAGCTCCGTAAGCTGGTTTTTTGCATCCCTTAAAGTCCGGGGATTGGAAAAATCGATCCACCAGTAAACCGGGATCTCTTCCCACAAAAGAAATCCTTCTTCATCCGCCAGCCCGGAAACCCACTCCGTATGGGGATAATGGACCAGCCGGAGGAAATTGCAGTTCATTTCCTTTGCCCTGGAAAATGCCTGGCGGATATCGTCCCTGGTGACTGCCTTTCCGTGTTCCTCCGTCTCTTCATGAAGGCAGACGCCCCGAAGAAATATGGGTTTCCCATTTAAAAGGATCTTTCCGTTTCGGGCTTCTATGGTCCGGAAACCCATCCGGTCCCTGACCTGGTCCGCGGTTTTGCCGTGAATCCGGTACTCCAGCAGGACCTGGTACAGCCTGGGATTTTCCGGGCTCCAGAGAGATAAGTCCCGGACTTCAAAGGATACCTGCCCTTTCCCATCGCTTCCAATGGGAACCACAGCTTCCGCCTGAAGCTCCGGTATGGAAAATACGGCTTCCCCTTCCTCCGTCTGCCGGGCGCCTCCTAAAGCTACGGAAACATGTATCTTCTTATTTTCCCGGTCCTCCAGGAACACCTTCATATCCCTGATGTAAACCCGGGGCAGGCAGAGAAGGGATACGCTCCGGTAGATTCCGCCGTACAAAAACCAGTCCGTGTTCTCACTGGGGATCTGATCCTTCCGCCTGGTATTGTCCGCCACCACAAGGAGACGGTTTTCTTTTTTCAGATGATCCGTCACCTCCACGCAAAAAGGTGTGGAGCCGCCCTTATGAACGCCCAGAAACGCGCCGTTTAAAAAGATCCTGGCCTCATAGGATACTGCCCCGAACCGCAGAAAAACATGTCCTTCAAAAGTGTTGTCAAAAAAGAACCGGCGGCTGTATACCGCCGGTCCCTCATAATAAAAATATTCCGGTTTTGCAAGGTTCCATACTCCGGGCACGTGGATCTCTTCCCAGTCATCAAACCCATAATCCAGGGGGACCCTGCGCCCCTCCGGATTCGTCTCCTCTTCCAGAAACCACCTGGCTCTGAGACAGTTGTCATACATATCCACGGAGAAATTCCAGGAACCGTCCAAGGACTCTTCCCGCCTGCCGCCCGCAAACACATAGGAATCCGCTTCCAGGACGGGAGAAAGATAATTGTCCTTATAAGCTTCATTATGGATATTGTCCACGAAATTTTTTATTAATTTCATATCATTATCCTTTCACACCCGTTGCCGCAATGCCTTCCACGAAATATTTCTGCAGGGACAGGAACACGATGAGGACAGGGATCAGGGAAAGAACCGAGGCGGCCATGATCAGGCCATATTCCGAACTGTACTGGCTGATGAACATCTTAAGTCCAAGCTGCAGTGTTTTTTTCGCCTCTGTCTTTAAGTAAATAAGGGGGCCCAGAAAATCGTTCCAGGTGTTGACAAAGGTAAAGATCGTCAAAGTCGATAAGGCAGGCTTTGATAAGGGCAGCATGATTTTTGAATAGATCTGGTACTCGCTCATGCCGTCGATCCTGGCCGCTTCACAGAGTTCATCGGGAATCCCCTGATAGAACTGCCGCATCATGAATACGCCGAATGCGGAAAATGCCTGGAGGAAGATGATGGCCAGATGGGAATCATTTAACCCGAAATTCCGCATCATCATGAACTGGGGAACCATGTATACCTGCCAGGGCACCGCAATGGTGGCGATATACGCCATGAACAGGGTGTCTTTGTATCTGAATTTCAGCTTTGCAAAAGCATAGGCCGCAAAGCTGCTGGTCAGAAGCTGGAGAAAGGTAACGATCAGCGTGATCTTCACCGTATTCAACACAAAGTTCATAAGAGGGATCTTGGTCCAGATATCCTGGTAATTCTGCCATCTGGGATTTTCCGGTATCCACCGGATGGGGAAGATGAATACATCCTTATCCAGCTTTAAGGAGGCGGACAGCATCCACGCGAAGGGCACCAGCATAACCGCCGTCAGAATGAGCAAGATCACGTAGAGGAGGCATCTGCTGATTTTATAGTTTGTGCTTTTTACTTTCATATCTTATCCTCCTTTTCTCAGTTTGCATATTTCTTCTCACCACGGAACTGAATCAGCGTGATGGTAAGCACCATTAGGAACAGCACCATGGCAACGGCGCTTGCATATCCTAAATTCCAGTTGCGGAATGCCTCTTCGTAAATGTGGTAGACCAATACCATGGCCTGGGAGCTCACGATGCCGTTGGAGCCTCCTGCCAGCATGTATACGATATCGTAGACCTTAAAGCAGTTGATGGTAAGTATGATGGTCACAAAGAAGGTCGTAGGCTGGAGCTGAGGCCATGTGATGTACCGGAATTTCTGCCAGGAATTACAGCCGTCAAGGCTTGCCGCTTCATACAGTTCTCCGTTGATTCCCTGTAAGCCGGCCAGATAGATGACCATGTAATAGCCCATATTTTTCCATACGCTGAACAGCACGATGGTGAACATGACCCATTGGGGATCCGCAGACCACTTGGGAAGACTCTTCGCATGGACCCCAAGGTTATAAAGGATCATGTTGACGGGACCGCTTTTCTGAGGGCTGAAGAGCATATTCCAAACCGCAGCCACGGCGACCAGAGATGCCACATAGGGGAAGAAGCCAACCGTACGGAAGAAGTTCCTCCCCTTTATTTTCTGGTTTAAGACCACCGCCAGACCCAATGCGCAGGCCAGTGTCAGAGGCACCGTAGCGATGCAGTATACGATGGTATTTGTAAAGGAAGCCCGGAATCTGGAGCTTCCAAACATATCAAGGAAATTTTTGAGGCCTGCAAACTGCATGGGACTGTTTCCATCCCACTTCATGAATGCCAGGATAAAGGCAAAAATAATGGGGCCCAGCGTAAAGACTGCAAACCCGATGAAATTGGGGGCAATAAAGGAATAGGCCACCAGATTTCTCTTTTCCTGCCGGGTAAAACGCTCTCCTGTCCGGATTTTTTTAATTTTCTCATCTATCGTTTCGATTTTCGCAATCAGCCCATCGCGTTTCCGGGTTCCCCGGGCATCTTTCAGCAAAAGGCTCAGAGCTTCCCGTTTCTCATTTAAAGCCACGATTTTTTCCTGTTTTTGCGCTTCTGTTATTGTCTTAGCCATATTTTATAATGAAAGCCAAATGAAACGGCTTATCCTCCTTTTCTCGTTTTTTCATTCCGTCAAAATCAAATCAGAAGTTTTCTTTAAATGAGGCGGGCCTTCTTGCTGCCCGCCTCCGTTTTATTCTTTTATCGGCTTATTACTGAGCCAGAATTGCACTTACTTTTTCATCCATTTCGGCGATGCCGTCATCTACGGACATGCTGCCTGTCATGATCGCGTCATGAGCTTCATTCAATACGGTTTCAATTTCAGAATTCTTTGGATTTACAGGCATTTCCAAATACAGATTCGCTGTATTGAGTGCCTCCACACTGGTCTCGTCATCCTTCGGGAACCCTTCCGTATTGGAAATCAAATCAGCTACCGTGCTGTTCATAACAGCCGGGATGGTTCCTGTGGAAGCAAGGATCTCAGCGCCTTCCGTACCGCTCACAAAATTCACAAATTCCCAGGCCAGATCCTTATTTGGAGCATTGGTAGGAATTGCAAGGGAAGTGATGGTTGCAAGGGTGGAACCTGCCTCTACGCCATCCGCATGAGGATATTTTGCAATTCCCCAGTTGGTGCAGTTGGTATATTCTCCGGTTTTGATCTTTTCAATTAAGGTGGAAATAAACCATGTACCCATGTTCATTGTTGCTATATTGCCCTGGGCAAATGCGCCGGAATAGTGAAGACCGCTGGTCTTTAACGTTGCATAATCCTGGCAGATTCCGTCTTCCTGCTGGCTGAGCACCATTTCATAATATGGCTTTAAGAACTCATACTTGCCATCCAGGATCGTATGTTCGCCGTCTAAAACGCCGAAAAGCTGTACTGCAGATCTCCATGTATGGTAGTGGGAACCGTAAACCTCCTGACCCGGAGTCTCAACCGCCAGGCTTCTTGTCAGGGCATCGTATTCCTCAAATGTCATATCATTGGTCGGATAAGGCACGCCTGCCTTGTCAAAGACATCTTTATTATAAAACAGCACCCAGAAATCGTTGCGGAACGGGAGCTCATACAGCTTGCCGTCAATGGTGATCTGATCGGTCAGGCCCTTATACAGGCTTAAATCCACACCGGAAGACTGAATGTAGCTGTCCAGCGGCTCCAATACCCCTTTGTTCACCAGAGTCATGTAACCGGGAACATCCTTTACCATTACCACATCAAAATCAGAACCGCTTCCAGTGAGTTCCGTAGCGAGAACGGTCTGATAATCGCTGGAACCCAAATCAACCATCTCGATCTTGACGTCCGGATGTTTTTCTTCAAAAGCATCGATGAGAGGCTGATAATAAGGCGCCAGATTGATGTCCCATACGGACCATTTCAGGGTAGTCTGCCCTCCGGCCCCTGTGGTCGCTTCCGCCGCAGTGGTTTCCGCCTTATCCCCATCCGAAGCGGCTGCAGTGGTTTCATTGCCACCGCCGCCGCAGCCGGCTAAGCTGGTCACTGCCAGCGCACATGCCAGCGCAATGCTGAGTGTTCTTTTTTTCATTGTATTCCCTCCTGATTTGAATTTGTTTTCAGTAAACCGCGCATTTTTACCCGTGTGATTTACCATATCTGAATTATAACCCCTGACTGTTTTTTTAAGAATGGAATTTATCTAATAAAATATTCATTTTTTATTCACACTTCTTTCACACTTTGTTAAATCATGTACTTTTTTATGATTAGCAGTAAAATTTCTCTCTTGTATACAAAATATCACTTTTTCACAAAAACACGCTCTGTTTTTCATTGACATTTTACAATAAATAGGCTACCTTTGTAGATAATAAGTGCAGCAGCGATTTGCTGCAAACTATAAGGAAGGGGTAAGTTTTTACCATGTGGAAAATGTTTTTCCCAAAGACCATACGAGGCAAAATCATGATTCTTACAGCCGCAGTTACCCTGTTAATCACTGTTCTCACAACAACGGTATGTTTCTCGGTTTTCCAGACTTTTTTAAGGAAAAATCAGATCCAGTCCGCAGAATTCAGCCTTCAGGTCGTAAGCAATAACATAACATCCGATATGAAGGATATCATCTATTTCAGCAAATGGTGCTGCTCCAACGGAGTCATTCGGGACTATCTGGAAGCCTTTCAGAATTATCAAAAGCTGCCCACACTCTCAAAGGACCTGGGAAATTTACGTCCTGCGGCTCTTTCCAGCCATAATCGCTTAAAAGAGGAATATTACTACAACCGGGCATATGAATACATGTCAAGGGTTATTATATCCACAAACAATAAAAATAATTTCCTTCAAATGGCCGCGTTGGCCAACAACTCTTCCTCTTATGCGGCACGCATTATCAGCCAGACCGATTTTTTTCAGAAGCTTTATGATTCCAAGGATTATTTATGGATCGGCTTTGTAAACGATCCCTTCTCCAGCATCAGCCGGGACCAGTACATTCCCATCGTCCGGCCAGTTTATGATGAATTCAGTACAGAAATCATAGGCTGGACTTATGTGGAAGTCTCCTCCCGCCTGTTTACCGATTACTTATCCCCCTATCCCCTGCCCGCGGACAGCATGCTTTTTATCACCATAGGAGGGAAGTCCTACAGCTTAAAGTCCAACGGCTGGCAGGAGATCGGGACACCCTACACGGATCCGGTAACATTAACTAAAAGCGATTCCTTATCCAAAGGCACCCGGGTTCTGTCCGTTACCATGGACGATGGAAAAAAAAGGATCCTGGTGGAGCGGCCGGTGGAGGGAATGGAAGGCTGGAGCCTGACCAATGTTCTTTCCGAACAGCAGTTCGGCCAGCAGAAGCTGCTGTATACCCTTTTGATCTTCGCCATCTGTTTTACCATCGTCTCCCTTGGGGTTTTGCTGGCCTTCCTCTTAAACAGGATCATCATGGAGCCGATTCACAGGCTCAGCGGCAAGATCGCCGATATATCGGCCGGAGATTTTTCCAGGGACAATTCCATTGAATGGAACCATGAATTGGGACAGGTCGGCCGGGGCATCAACAGCATGTCAGAAAATATCGTCACGCTGATGGAAAAACGGGTGGATGACGAAAAGCAGAGAAAGGACCTGGAATACCAGATTCTCCAGAGCCAGATCAATCCTCATTTTTTATACAATACCTTAAATTCCATCAAGTGGATGGCCACCATACAGAATGCCAGCGGTATCGCGGATATGACGACCGCACTGGCAAGGCTCCTTAAAAACGTATCCAAGGGAACCGCTTCCATGATTCCCTTAAGGGATGAGCTGGCACTGGTAAAGGATTACTTTCTGATCCAGCAGTACCGGTACGGCGGCAGTGTGACCATAGAGTATTTCATTGAGTCTGAAGATTTATACGACTGCCAGATCCATCGCTTCACCCTCCAGCCCATCATTGAGAACGCCCTGTTTCACGGGATCGAGCCGACGGGAACCGCAGGAAAGATCACGGTGTCCGCCGAAACAGCGGAGGTCTCCGGGAAGAAAGCGCTGAAAATAAGCATAACCGACAACGGCATCGGCATGTCCCGGGAGGCCATCCGCAAGGTTCTTTGCGAGGAAGACGACAGTCAGAACAAAACGGAATTTTTCCGGCACGTGGGCATCAGCAACGTGAATAAACGAATTCAGCACGACTTCGGCCCGGAATATGGCATCACCATAGCAAGCAGGCCAGGCGAATTTACCACTATGACCATCTTAATGCCTTACGTGCTTCATTCGGAAAAGAAATCAGCAGGAAGGTAATTATATGACGAAACTATTAATTGTAGATGATGAACCTCTGGTTCAGATCGGAATAAAATCCATGCTAAACTGGGCGGATTACGGCATTGAAATCTGCGGCACCGCGGTAAACGGCAAAAATGCCCTGGAAATGATCGCGGAATACTCTCCGGAGATCGTCATTACCGATATCCGCATGCCCATCATGAACGGCCTGGAGCTGGCCAAGTCCTGCCGGGAGACATACGGTAAAATACCCCTGTTCATTTTTCTTACCAGCTACGAGGAATTCCAGCTCATCAAGGAGGCCATGTCCTACGAAGCGGTGGATTATCTAATCAAGCTGGAGTTAAACGCCGATTCCCTGTCCGAGGCAGCCAAAAAGGCCCTTTCCCGCCTGGAGACCCTTCAGGTTTCCATGGAATACAAGGATTCCGGCCGCCCTCTCCTGCAGAGCTATTATGAAAAATTCTTTATGAGGCTCCTGCATAACCTCTTTGACAGTGAGGAACAGTTTGAACTCCAGACCAAAGACTTAAAGCTTGACTTTACCGACGAATGCTATTTCACCGCTCTCTGTGAGATCCGGGAAGAAGGCCATAAGGATATGGATTACACAAAACTCATGAATCTTTATAACAGCACCCTGCAGATGGCAAAGGAAATCATCGGCAAGCACCTTCCCGCCTATGTGGTATCCCTGGACATGAAGCATTTCGCAGTGGTGTTTCACCTTAAGAGCCTGGAGGATTATAAAGAAGAGGCCGTTGCAGACGGGTTCTGCAACGCCGCATCAATGGTCCACAATTATTTTAATGTAACTGTCCTCACGGGTGTGGGGACTCCCGTAAGCCATCCTTTGAAAATCAGCGAATCCTATCAGGAGGCCCGCCAGGCCTTTGGCCGGGTAACAGAGGAACAGCCCATGATCTTTTTTACCAGCGATGATACCCATTCCATCCGCAACGCATTTAACATCTCCGTGTTTAAAAGGGACATCACAAAGGCTTTTAATGAATTCGATACGGATGTGTTATACCGGACGCTTACGGAAATCATTGAACTGTTCGGAGCCCATCCCCTGCGCTTTTCACAGGCCGCGGACGGAGCCTGCAACATCCTTTACTTATCCCTGTCCCTTCTGCCCGACGGCGAGGAAAACATGGCGGAAATTTTTTCCTCCTACAGCGACGGCTACCGCTCCATTTACCGTTTTTCCAATGTGGACCAGATCGTGGATTGGATGACCATCTTCCGGGATGGACTGTGCCAGATCTTAAAATCCAAGAGGAAAACCTACAAGGCCCATGTCATCACCAACGTGCAGAAATATATCAACAATCACGTGACGGAAAAGCTGAGCTTAAATGAAGTGGCCGGGGTATTTGGCCTGAGCCCCAATTACTTAAGCATTCTGTTCAAAAAAAACTGCCAGCTGGGATTTTCCGAATATATAGCCCAGGCCAAGATCAACAGGGCCAAATCCCTGCTCCTGGAGCAGGATATGAAAATATATGAGGCAGCGGACAAGCTGGGCTTTGAAAGCGCCTTTTATTTCAGCAAGGTTTTTAAAAAAGTCACAGGGCTGTCTCCCCGGGAATTCGTACAGCTAAATACCATCAGTCCTGATGAAGAAGATTAAGGAGTATATGTCATGATCACGGAATTAGCAAACAGCTTCAGGAAACCACTGTCCCTTTTTATCCCCTGTCCTCCGGCCTCCGACCGGAAAGCCTGGGAGACCCTTCCTGAGGACTTAAAAAACAGCCTCATAAAAAGCGGGGAAGAATTTCTCCATGCTGAGTACCCCTCTCTCACCGCCACAGACTACATGGAGTTTTCCAGAAACGGAAACAGAAGCCGTTACCAGGACAAGCAGTTTTTTCGGAGAACCGCCCTGGATGCGCTGGTTCTGGCCGAATGTGTGGAACACAGGGGCCGGTTTCTTGATGATATCATCAACGGCATTTATGTGATCTGCGAAGAAAATGCCTGGCAGCTTCCCGCCCACAATTCCTATGTCCGGGATACCGCCCAGTTCAGCCTTCCTGACGTAACCCGCCCTGTCATCGACCTGTTTGCCGCGGAGACAGGGGCCGTACTGGCGGTGGCAGAATATTTATTAAGGAAGGAACTCTTAACCGTCAGTCCTTTCCTGTCAGGGATGATCAACAAAAATCTGGAGGAGAGGATTTTCACTCCTTATCTTAAGGAGCACTTCTGGTGGATGGGGGATGGGATCAGCCATATGAACAACTGGACCGTCTGGTGCACCCAGAACATCCTTCTCGCCGCTTTTACGAGAGAACTTCCGGAATCCGCAAAGGAAGGGATCTTTAAAAAGGCCTGCGGCAGCATGGATTATTTTCTGGCTGAGTACGGAGAAGATGGCTGCTGTGACGAAGGCGCCCAGTATTACCGGCACGCCGGGCTGTGCCTGTTCAACTGCCTTGAGGTATTGAACGGAATCACGGACAATGCCTTTCTCTCCGCTTATGATAACGAAAAGATCAAAAATATTGCATCCTACATCCTGACGGTCCACATAGACGGTATATACTATGTGAATTTTGCCGACTGCTCTCCCATTGCCGGACGCTGCGGCGCCAGAGAATATCTGTTTGGAAAACGCACCGGAAACAGGGCTCTTATGTCCTTTGCCGCTTCAGATTACCAGAACAGCGAAGATCCTCTGACCAGGGATGAACACAATTTATTCTACCGCCTTCAGACCGTATTTGCCCACAGGGAAATGATGGCTTATGAGAAAAACCCGGTCATAGACCACAGGGATTTCTGGTACGAAAGCGTGGGAATCTTCATGGCCAGGGATGAACATCTTTATCTGGCGGTAAAGGCCGGAGATAACGATGACAGCCACAACCACAACGATACCGGAAGCTTTACCGTTTATAAGGATGGCAAACCCCTGTTCATTGACGTGGGCGTGGAGACTTACACGAAAAAAACCTTTTCCCCCGATCGTTATGAAATCTGGACCATGCAGTCCCGTTACCATAACCTTCCCACCTTTTTTGACGGAAGAACTGAAATCATGCAGAAAAACGGGGCAAAATTTAAGTCAAAAAATGTGTCCTGCCAATTGGACCCCGGCGTCTGCCGGATCTCCATGGATCTGGCTGCCGCCTATCCGGATTCCAGGATCCGATCCTATACCCGCAGCGCGGTTCTGGAAAAAGGAAAGCGCATCACAATCTCAGACCACTATGAGGGGGAACTGCCCTGTCCGGTGCTGTCACTCATGTTCTGCGATGAGCCCGTTATCAGCGGAAACAGGGTTACCGTCGGAGACCTGGGCACCTTTACCTTATCCGGGGCATGGGAAATAAAAAAAGAAGTGATTCCCATCACAGACGACCGGTTGAGAATCACCTGGAAACATGATATCTACCGGCTGCTTGTCACCATGGAAAAACAGGATCTGACTTTAATCATAGAATAACTCCCGGAGGCGGTTGGCCTTTCACCCGGCGCAGACTTTGCGCCGGGTTTTTGCTTGTCTGTTCCGGAATAAGCCTTTCAAAAGGGCCGCTTTGTGCGTCCTGCACCCGGAAGACGGCTGTGCGTAGAATATTGTCTATCGAAGTGTAGCACAATTTTTTCTCGATAATATAATGTAGTATACCATGATGGTATATGAAACATCCCTAATTTATAAAGCAAAAATGGAGGTCACATCATGAATGATCAAGATATGAAGATATGTGAATACGAATGTGACGAGTGTCAGGAGAGCACATGCAACTGCAACTGCAGGTGCATTTGTGAACCGCCTAAAAAATACCTCAAACCCAACAGAACAATGTTAAAATGCGGCTGCCCGGGTTCGGTAACCCTGCCTTTGGCAACCATCGCCGGCGCCACCTTTACCTTAGCCACAGTAAACGTAGATACAAGAAGCCTTAGAAACCCATGTATCAAATTTGAATTTGCAAGCAACGTTGTAACGACCGCGGCAGTTATAACTCTTAATTTCCAGATTTTCAAGCAGTGCAAGGGTCAGCTTACCCCGATCCCCGTAGGACCTATCTGGACATTTGCACGCCTTGTTGCAGTTACGGATAGCAATACTTTCTCCTTCTTCGTCTGTGACTGCGATGTCTGCGGAGATGACTGCTGCACCTACAGCGTAGTTGCTACTGTTGCTGGCGTTGCTACAGTTGGTGTTACTTCTGTCACAAATGCAACTCTTTCCGCAATCGTTGTGGATAATGACTGCTTTTAATTCCAATTCTGAACTAGTAGGAACCAAGGCTGTATATGCAATTAGTTGCATAAACTAACTTTTTCATAGATAGGGTATTTAGCCCACCTGGCTGAATACTCTATCTATGAGCTTTCAAATAAGGAGCTGTGGCCATGTACAACTGCTTTTTCGGTATCCCATATCGACGTAATTTCCCATATCACAGCGCATACAACCGGAATCCCCAGCCTGTTCAGCCCAAAAGATGCGATCAGCAGCCGAATAAACAAAATAAACCGGAACGACGAAATAACAGTTCCCGCTCTAACGGTTTTTGCTCTAACGGTTCTTGTGCAAACAGTTCTTGCGCAAATAAATCTTTTTTAAAGTGTTCTTCATCCGGAGGGATTTTTCTACCCGAAAATACGGACAAAAACGCTACATATACCGTAGCTTCCATTAACCTGGATACCTCCGCCTACAGGCATTATAAAATAAATTTTAATTTTGCCTGCAGCATTGCCACCGTCAATGCCAGAATGCATCTCAGATTCCAGCTGTTCAAACAGGAAAAGTACCAGCTCAATCTGGTTCCTGTCAGTTCAAGTTTTGCTTTTACCAGGAACGAGGACAGTAACGAAACCAATGTGTTCACGCTGACGGCCTGCGACTTTGATTCAATGGAGAGCAGATGCTGCAATTACAGGGTAAATATAGAGATCATGGGTTTTGATACGGTTGGCACCATAATGATAACAAATCCGATACTTATTGCATATATCATAGAAACTGATAACGAGATTGTATAGAGGGTATTTTCATGTTAAATCAAACCAATAAAAGATTTAAAAATTCCACCATAATTATAGAAGGAAATACAATCAGATGGGAAAACTATACGGTCACATCTGCAAATATTTCTCAAATATGGCAGGGTGATTGTCCCAACCTTCAATTTCCGGTCCATTTTTCCCTCCTCCTGTTTTTCATCGCTCTGTCCGGTACCGGTCTTGTCGGCATTGCCGTAAAGCTCCTGGCTCTGATCCTGTACCTGGGGGTATGGGGGCACCGGTATTGGAAACAGAAAGATGAAAAAGGAATCAGTATAGAAACGGGTTCCGGGAAAACTTACTCATTTCTTTCGGACAACGAAGAATTTACCGGCCAGGTTTACGACTTAATCAATGATCTTCTCACAAAAAACAGCATGAACTCAAACGTTCAGATCAGCTTTCGCGGGGATGGAAAGATCGTTGATAATTCCATAACGGAAAAAGAAAAGGAAGATGACAAACAACCACTGAATATCATGTCAAATGGAACAAATGAACCAATCGTCAGAGAGCTGGAAAAGTTATATATGAACTACAACAAAAAAAATGAAACAGATAAAGAAATTCTGGATTTAATTGAAAAAGCGATCCATATGTTAGATATAAATGATAAAGAGGAGATAAAGAAATCCTTCAGCAAATTTATCAGAATGGGGTTAATCAACGACTGCAACGAATTGGGACTAAATGCTTTGATCGATATTATAAAAACAAATGTCTATTGAACGGTATAATGAAAAATCTAAAAAACCAAAATCCACACAACCATATTTTTTGCTTGCCCGTAAATCAATAACTCCTTTTTGGTAAGTGTTACAATAACAACATTCTTATCAAAAAGGAGTATTTTATGCCGTTTTTGCTTTATTTATCCGCACGCCTTTGCGTCAGGAAAATTTTCATTTCCCCCTCAGGAAACATTTTTACCGCATCATTGACTCGTCCCTGCGGCTTCTTTATCCGGATCCTCCATGTATCGATATGCCATTGACAAACAAATTCCAGCCCCTCTCCGGCTGCCGCCGAAAAGCAGGTTTTGGCTTCCTCAAGGAATTCATTCAGTTTCTAACAAACTTGCGATTATGCACATATGATATGTTATAAAGGAGTTCAAAAGTCCTTTATATTATGATTTAGCTCTACAAAGAATCTTACACGTAAAAAGTAAAATATTACGCCTTGACAGGAGGGAATTATAATGAATAATTGTAGAGATTGGGATGGAAACCGCTGCTTCTGCGGGCCGACTGGACCTCAGGGACCCAGAGGGTGTCAGGGGCCGACCGGGCCTCAGGGACCCAGGGGCTGCCAGGGACCGACCGGACCCAGAGGGCCTCAGGGACCTAGAGGACCTCTGGGACCAACCGGACCTCAGGGGCCGCAGGGACCACAGGGACCGGCAGGACCGCAGGGACCAGTAGGACCTCAGGGACCGCAGGGAATACAAGGACCTACCGGACCCATCGGACCTCAGGGACCAACCGGACCAACTGGTGCTACCGGTGCTACCGGTGCTCAGGGACCGACTGGGCCTCAGGGACCACAAGGGCCTCAGGGTGCGACTGGTGCGACCGGCGCTCAGGGACCAACCGGACCTCAGGGACCACAAGGACCTCAGGGTGCCACAGGTGCTCAGGGACCGACCGGACCAACTGGTGCGACTGGCGCTACCGGCGCTACCGGCGCTCAGGGACCGACTGGACCTCAGGGTGCGACTGGTGCGACCGGCGCTCAGGGACCGACTGGACCAACCGGTGCAACTGGCGCTACCGGCGCTCAGGGACCGATTGGACCGACTGGACCTCAGGGTGCGACTGGTGCTACCGGTGCTCAGGGACCGACCGGACCGACTGGCGCAACTGGCGCTACCGGCGCCCAGGGACCAACTGGACCAACTGGTGCCACTGGCGCTACCGGCGCTCAGGGACCGACTGGACCTCAGGGACCACAGGGGCCGCAAGGACCTGAGGGACCCACTGGACCGACTGGACCAACTGGTGCCACTGGCGCAACTGGCGCTCAGGGACCGGTAGGACCGACTGGACCTCAGGGTGCGACTGGTGCTACCGGTGCCCAGGGACCGACTGGACCTCAGGGTGCGACTGGCGCTACCGGCGCTCAGGGACCGACTGGACCGACTGGTGCAACTGGCGCAACTGGCGCTCAGGGACCAACCGGACCGACTGGACCTCAGGGTGCGACTGGCGCTACCGGTGCTCAGGGACCAACCGGACCGACTGGACCTCAGGGTGCGACTGGCGCTACCGGTGCTCAGGGACCGACTGGACCTCAGGGTGCGACTGGTGCGACCGGCGCTCAGGGACCGACTGGACCGACTGGACCTCAGGGTGCGACTGGTGCGACCGGCGCTCAGGGACCAGTAGGACCGACTGGACCTCAGGGTGCTACCGGTGCGACCGGCGCTCAGGGACCAGTAGGACCGACTGGACCTCAGGGTGCTACCGGCGCGACCGGCGCTCAGGGACCAACCGGACCGACTGGTGCAACTGGCGCGACCGGTGCCGAGGGACCGACTGGGCCGACTGGGCCTGCAGGCGCGACCGGTGCCGAGGGACCGACCGGACCGACTGGACCTCAGGGGCCGACTGGACCGACTGGACCTCAGGGACCGCTGGCACAATTAAGAGGAATCCAGGTGCAGCTTAATGATGGTACTCAGGTAGCAAATGGAAGTCCCGTTTTATTTAATATTTCAAATGATCAGAGTGCCAATATCTCCTATGATACTGCAACAGGTATTGCAACGCTCACTGCACCAGGAAATTACTATGTATCCTGGTGGGTATCTACAGACGGGGCTGGCCCATCAACCTATGTAGAATTTACTTTACAGTCCAGTTCAAGCGGCGGTGTGTCCGCAAGCTCACCGATCGTTACCGGACAGTTAAGCGGAATTGCACTTGTAACTGTAACTACAGCTCCAGCCACAGTTTCGCTCATTAACACAACCGGTCAGACCGTATTCTACGGTTCGACTCCAATTATTGCGAATATGGTTATTCTTGAAGTTACCGTATAAAAACAATTCACTTAAGGTCAAAAGAATTCCGAACTAAAAAAATGCACCGGGAGCAAATGCTTCCGGCGCATTTTTTTACGGAAAGATTCACCGCAGTCAAAACCTGCCGATTATGCGGAAAGCTTCTTAATCCTGCTGTCTTACATGAGCGGCGCAAACAGCCTCAGTGCCCGGCCCGCAAATTTCTCATACCACGGGAAATTCCTGCAGTCCTCCGGAGTCACCCTCCTGCACTCTGACAGAGTATTCTGGAAATCCCGTTCAATATCCCGGATGACTTCGTTGCGGTAGATGTAAGCCGCGCATTCAAAATGAAGATACAGGCTTCGGAAATCCAGATTAATGGTTCCCACCACAGCTTTGGTATCATCGGAGGCAAAAACCTTGGCATGGATAAAACCGGGAATATACTGGCAAATCTGTACCCCGGCCCTTATTAATTCCTCATAGTGGGACTGGGCCAGAAGGAACGCGTATTTCTTATCCGGTATGCGGGGCATGATGATTATGGTCTCAACTCCCCGTTTTGCAGCATACGTAAGAGCCTGGACCATTTCATAGTCCAAAATAAGGTACGGAGTCATGATGTGCACATAATGACGGGCGGAATTGATGATATCCAGATAAACCTGCTCTCCCAATGTCTCCTTATCCAGAGGATTGTCTCCATATGGGATCACATACCCTTCCATGTTAAGCTCCAGAGGGTAATAATACTCCGGATCTCTTAAATATTTCCCATAATCCTCCGGTTCCTCTTCTGAAATGTTCCACAGCTGCAAAAACATCATGGTAAAGCTGATGACAGCGTCCCCCTTCAGCATGATGCCGGTATCCTTCCAGTGGCCGAAACGGACTTTCCGGTTCATGTATTCATCCGCCAGATTCACGCCGCCGGTAAATGCCGTATGGCCATCCACCACCAGAATTTTTCTGTGATCCCGGTTATTCTGATAAGTGGTCAGTGCCGGCTTGATCGGAGAAAACATCTTTGTCTTAATGCCCTTTGCCTGCAGTTCCTTTGGATAGCTGTAAGGAAGGAGTACCAGAGAACACATTCCGTCATACATAAACCGGACCTCTACCCCCTCGTTCACCTTTCGTTCCAGAATCTCCAGGATGGAATTCCACATCTCTCCCCGTTCCACAATAAAGAATTCCATAAATATAAAACGCTTTGCCTCCTCCAGTTCTTTTTTCATCTCCAGAAACATGGCTTCTCCCGACGGAAAATATTTTGCGTTCGTGTTGGTATAGGCCGGATAATGGCCTGAATTCTTAATATAGTAAGCCAGATTGGCATTTCGTCTGCTGACTTTTAACAGGCTCTCCGTCACACGGGGATTCTGCGCCATGTAGACTTCCGTATGATCAATATTGATCCGCAGCCTTTTATCCATCAGCTTTCCTACGATCTGGAACTCCACAAAGAGATAAAAAAGAGTTCCGAATACGGGAACAGCGGCTATGGGGACCATCCAGGCCAGTTTAAAGCTGGGATTTTCTTCTTTGTTCAGAATATAAATAATGACCAGCGCGCTGAGCAGGGAGAACCCGCCATAAAAATATGCCATATAGTGATTCAGAAACCGGTACCCCGTAATAAGAATAGCGATCTGAATCATAAGAGAAACGGCCGCAAATGTCGTTCTGCCAAATATAATCCGTAGCATCCCCCTGATCCTTTTCATCCTCTGCACCTCCATGCTGCTGATTGATTTTTGGTATCTCCTTCATTATACAGCCTGACCCCTTTTCTTGCAATACTTTGGGATGAAGCTTCAAATGGCTTCTTGAATTTCCTAATTATTTACAGTATAATAACAAAATAATAAAAATTATCAAAAAGGAGATTGTTATGGAAAAATCACGGGTTTTCTACACAAATTTTCACACTACCTTCCAGGAAAATCTGCCCCAGAAACTGAAAAGGCTTATAAAAAAAGCTGGGATGACGGACAAAATCGATTTTCAGAATAAATATACGGCTGTAAAAATACATTTCGGCGAGCTGGGAAACTTATCTTTTCTCCGTCCCAACTATGCAAAGGCGGTGGCTGACCTCGTGAAGGACCAGGGCGGAAAACCGTTTTTAACGGACTGCAATACCCTGTATGTGGGAAGCCGCAAAAATGCCCTGGATCATTTAGACACTGCTTATGAAAACGGTTTTTCCCCATTCTCCACAGGATGCCATGTTTTAATCGCCGATGGATTAAAAGGGACGGATGAGGTTCTTGTTCCCATTGATGGGGAATACATCAGGGAGGCAAAAATCGGACGCGCCGTCATGGATGCGGACATCTTCATTTCCCTCACTCATTTTAAAGGCCACGAAAGCACCGGATTCGGAGGAACATTAAAGAACATCGGAATGGGCTGCGGCTCCCGGGCCGGAAAAATGGAAATGCACAACGCCGGAAAGCCCCATGTGACGGCGGAAGTCTGTATCGGATGTCACGCCTGTGAAAAAAACTGCGCCCACGGCGCCATCTCATTTTCGGAAAAAAAGGCAGTCATTGACCACGGGCGCTGTGTCGGATGCGGGCGCTGCATCGGGGTCTGCCCGGTGGATGCCGTTGAATCGGACTGTGATGAGTCCAATGATATATTAAACTGCAAGATCGCGGAATACACCCAGGCCGTTCTGGGAGACCGTCCGAGCTTTCACATCAGCCTGGTCATGGATGTTTCTCCGTACTGCGACTGTCACGCGGAAAATGATATCCCCATTATCCCGGATGTGGGCATGTTCGCCTCCTTTGATCCGGTGGCCCTGGATATGGCCTGTGCAGATGCCGTAAACCGCCAGCCCGTTATGGCCGGAAGCATACTGGAAAAGCACGGCAGCCACCACCACGACCACTTCAAAGACACCCATCCGGATACCAACTGGAAGAGCTCCATTGAGCATGCGGTCAAAATCGGCCTGGGCAGCGCAGAATACGAACTCATGAAACTGTAACAGGAGAAACTCAGTCGTCCAGATCCATATGATACGTTTCTCCTTCCCCAAGGGGAACCTTATCCCTTCCAATCTGCCATACGGAAATCTCCGAATCGGTAACCTTCTTCTCAGAAACATTTTTTGCAATGATGAGCTGGGGCCAGACAAAGGTGGTATCCACCGCCTTTCCATCAAAGCAGATCCTGGAATAAGGCGTAAAATTCTCTCCGTACACCAGCAGATTGGAATCATTGTAAATAACATCGTCTATGGTGATTTCGTCGATTCCCATTTTGAGTTCCGTGGGCTCAAAGGGACTTTCGCCTCCGTAAACCTCACGCCCGCCGTAAAGAATATCATACTCCAGGTTTTTCATGTCCTCCAGATAGCTTTCTTCCCCGGCCTCAGGGTTATTTAAATATTTCTGATGGAACCGCATCATGGTTCCCTCATGAATGCCCAGCATATCGAGCACATGAGCCCCGAGCTGGTAAGCTTCCACGTCCTTTTTCACAGGAGGGAGATTCATGTTGTTCCATACCACATATTCCGTCTGAAACAGGGAATGATTTTTCATTTCATCCTCCGACCATTCAAAGCCAGGAAGATGATCACCGTACATAACCAGCACAATGGGCTCTTTCCTGGTCCTCAGGGTGTTGACAAGGGACCGGATAAACTGGTCCATTTCCCCGATCTGCTGACAGTAATACTCAAAATCCGGATATTTTCCATGGCCCTGGACCGATATGGTATAAATATAATCAGGACCCGGCGTGGAATCCATAGTTTTAATAATCTCTCCCGTAAGGATCTTGTCCTTGCACCAGCCGGTGGGGTTTCTCTCCACATTGTTCATGTATTCAATAGGGGTGAAGGTATCAAACCCCAGCTGTGAAAAAACGCGGTTCCTGTCATAAAAGGTGGCCTCATTGTTATGGATCGCATGGGCGCTGTAGCCTATGCTTTTCAGATCATAGGCAACGCTTTCACAGGTGGTTTTCTTTAACACCGTTTTATACGGATACTCCCCGGGGCCGAAAAAGTCAAGGTTCATCCCGGTAATGGACTCAAATTCCGTATTTGCAGTTCCGGCGCCGACAGAAGGGACACTTATATAGCCTCCGGGATAATTCTTCTGCAGCTGGTGGAAAAACGGGATCGGATCGTAGTCAACCGGGTTGTTCTTCCACAGAGAGGGATCGAAAAAGGATTCCAGCTGTATGACGATCACATTGGGTTTGGTATCCGCTGACAGCGCATATGTATTATCCGGCACCATTTCCTCCTCCCGGATGGCCTCCAGTGTCTCCGTCCCGTAATCCTCGGGCTTGGAGATCCCGGTATTAAAGAGGGAATTGGAAAAGCAGTAAGGAAACCCATAGGCCTTAAAAGCCTCACCGATGTTGCCGAAATGGACCGCCACCAGATTGGTTTTCATTGCGGCGCTGGTCAGACCCAGGACTATCAGGACACTTATGGCCAAAAGACCCGCTCCGGTTCCGTACCTGACCTTTTCTCCGGAAACAGGCGCCTTTCGCCAGACCGCAATTAAGAAAACGACGGCAAACACAACGCCGAGTCCCATCAGTACGATCTGCAGCCATGTAAAATAAACCGTGGCCAGACTGACCGCATACTTCACCAGCCGGAAATCCGCCGCGGTAAAAGGCGTAGTCCGGAAAATGAGCAGAATGCCGTTAACCACTCCCATAAAAAGCCACATCACCGAAACCGTGATGCACACAAAGGCCTTGCGCCTTGTTACAAACACAGCCGTAAAGGGAAGGGTTATAATAAAGGTATTCAAAATAAAAATCAACAGGCTCCCGAACACATATGAGCCAAGGCTTGTCAGAGATTTTCTGCTGGCCAGCTCAATAAAAATATTCATCACTGCAGAAAGGGCAAAAATCTTTCCCAGCCATCTGACATATGGTTTCATGATACACTCCTTTGTATCTTAATTCTTTTCAGAGACGGGTTTAGTCTATCACATTTTACAGGAAATTTACATACCTTCTTGAAAAAAAGCAGAAATTAACAAAAAAGAAGCCGGCACCTTTCCGGACCGACCTCTTATTCAACGATTTCTAATCTTCTGTGGACTCAAACTCATCTTCATGAACTGCATTGATTCCAGCCGCCGGAATCTCTTCTTCAGCAGAAGCCGCCTGTTCCCTTTCCTCCGGTACCACTTCTTCTGTTTCCGGTTCAGAGTCGGCTTCCTTTACAGGCGCACCGCATTTGCCGCAGTAAAAAGAATTCTTCGGTACCTTGGCTCCGCACTCCGCACAGATATGGGTTCCCTCGCTTTGGGTCAGTTCAATCTCCAGAGCGGCAATTCTTTCCCGGCTGGCCCTGACAGCATCATAAGCCTTTGCATAGGCTTCCTCCGGTTCACTGTTGGCTTCATAGAATTGTTTGCCGATGACTGCATAAGCTTCTTCCAGTTTTGTCTTTTCCGCACTAATCTGCGTCTTCAGCTGTATGGTCTCTGTCAGCGCTTTTGCCTTCGTTGCAACTTCTTTGCCGGTATCACTAAGTGTCTTTCCCAGCTCTTCAAAAAATGCCATCCGTGATTCCTCCTTTGACTTTTGCTCCTATTATTTTAACTTCATCAGGAGAAAAAGTCAATGAAAGACTTCTTACACGCCTTTTTTTATCTTTTCGATTTCCTCTTTCACGCTTTCCGGCAGCTGATCCAGCAAAATCCTGCAGCGGACCTCGCTCTTGCTTTCATCGGAACTGGTGACAGCGGTAAAACTGACGCTTTCATCCTTCGTGTTTTCAAAAGGATTCATACCGGAATATTCTTCAATCACTGCCCTGGACACAATTTGTGCGATCTCTGCTGGGTCCGTAATGGTCAGATATTGTGAATTCACAGCTTCATAAGTGGGTTTATATGTTGTAAACTGATCAGACTCTATGCTGATTTCTGTAACATTCTCCAGACTGTTCCAGCTGTCCACATCAATCTGGCATTCCTTTAACAGTTCCAGAGTCCTTTGAAAGGATGCATAGATGGGATAATAGCCCCTTGATGTAACATCGCTGTATTGCCAGGAAGTCTGCTTCTCATTCTGCTTTGTTTCCGCCTCTGCCTGCAGCTTTGTTAAAAACTGAATGGAGGCCACCGGATTTTCTTTCAGCATGGTTTTCACCTTTAAATTCTTAAAATCTTCCTGATAAGCCTGAAGTAATTTCTCAGTCATTGCTTTGTCCGTTCCGTTTCTGTCCCGGCTGGCAATAATGGTCTGCTCACCCCGGCTCACCCTCACCCATGCGGTATTCTCCGGAGTCTGGGAAAGAACCGGATAAACCGCCTGAAGAAAGTCGGGATTTTCAAAAATCTCTACGATTTCAGGCCTGATCCCATCGGAAGACATGACATAGGAACGGTAAATGCTTTTACCGTTTTTCAAATTGTATTTTACAGAAAAGCTGTATCCGTTTTTTCCGTCCTCCCAGTCTTCTGAAACACCGTTTCCATGATGCAGCTTCCGGTTTCTCTCCACCGCATCACGGATCAGAGCCAGAGCCGGAGCCGTATCTTTCAGTTCCATATGACTGAAAATGTAATCGTCGGGATCCTGATACTCCCAATAATAATCCCCCATGGAATCCTTTCTTGGGACTCCGTAGGAAACCCAGTAATTCCTGTCATTCATGGAAACAGCCATGGATTCAATGGAGCTCTCCGCCGGTATATACCTGTCGTATCCAAACAGATCATAGCGGAAGCCGCAGAATAGGATGGCCGCCACCGCAGCGGAAACAACCATCTGCTTCCAGTGAGAAAACAGCTTGCGGAAATCAAAATTGTAAATGATTTCAATGATACAGTGGGACAAAAACATCCCGCAAAGCAGTCCGAACACCGCCCAGCCCGCACTTGAATGCAGGAGCCAGAAAAAGATGCTGCCGCCGAGTGAGGATAAAATTACAATGGGTATCCGGATCATGGGCATGCTGATGCCGAAAGCCATGGCCCTGCCCGCCGCTTCCGATCCCCTCTTTTTATACAGCAGAAAAGCCAGAAGAGTCAAAATGACGGCAACCGCAAGAACAGCTGAAATCCTGATCGCCTGCTCTCCTGCCGGAACTCCCGTGCGCAGCTTTCCCATATTGGTTATAAACAGCGTAAAGGGCGAGGTTTTATCGAGCCAGAAACTGAATACTTCCTCACCATCCCGGTAGCTGGTATGAAAGAACTGTCCGAAGTACAGCTGCAGTACCAGAACGGTGCAGACAAAATAAAACTGAAGCACCACGGTTCCAAGTATGCCCACGATGATATTGCCCGTAAGTATCATGGCCAGCACAGTTACGGAATACATCATGCTGTAATGTAAGATAAAAAGCAGAAATCCCCAAAAAGCCGTCCCTGCCACCTCTACAGGAGAAATGCCATATACCGCAATGACCCCAAGGGTGATGATCAGGTTGATCCCATATACCGCTGCAGGAATAAAAATACCGTTAAAATAATTCGCCCAGAACAAATGTTTCCTGTTCACCGGTATTCCATGATAGAAATCCACTTTCTGCCTGGAATGCAGGTAGGAATAGCTGCTCACTCCCATAATGAGGGCCAGGATTATGAAGAGAGCCGCGGCCCAGCCATTTAAGAAGCCCAGGCTGTCCGCCAGACCGGACACAATATACTGATGACTCATCTTCTGCTTGATATCATCTCCAAGCACCAGAGCGATCCTCACCGGAAAGGAAAAGAAAAACACCAGAAATGCAAGCGCTATGGACCAAAGGCGTCTTTTGCCATCTTCTTTCAACAGATTAAAATATAAGCTTTTTGATGTCATATCCTGCCACCTCCGTCTCACTGATAAATATTTCTTCCAAAGATAATGGAATGATCTCATAAAATACCGGCTGGTAAGATTCCATCAGACCTTCCACCTCTTCCCTGCTTCCCCGCACGGTTATGGTGTAGAGTTTTCCTCTTGTTTCCGTCTTGATCCTCTTTAAAGCCGTTAAATCCTCTGCGGTCATCCCTTCCTTTAAAACGCACTGGACCTTATGGATGTTGAGTTTCATATCATCAAGATCCCTGGAAAGAAGGATCCCGCCTCTGTGAAGAAGCCCCACATGGTCACAGATATCCTCCAGCTCCCTTAAATTGTGGGAGGCGATAATGGGCGTTAAGTTCCTCTCCGCCATGTCATTGGCAAATATGCTCTTCACTGCCTGACGCATCACCGGATCAAGCCCGTCAAAGGTCTCATCACAGAACAGATAATCCGTATTGGCACAAATGCCGCAAACCACGGACAGCTGTTTTTTCATCCCTTTTGAAAAGGTATGGATCTTTCTCCTGACCTCCAGTCCGAAGCTCCCCATCATATGATGGAAACGGTCACGGTTAAATTCAGGATACACCTTGCTGTAAAACTCCATCATATCAAGAGGCGTGGCATTGTTAAAATAATACTGGTCATCGGAAATATAGAAAAACCGGCCTTTGACCTTCTCATTTTCATAGATCTGTTCTCCGTCAATGGAAACGCTGCCTTCATCCGGCCTTAAAATTCCGCTCAGCATTCTCAAAAAGGTGCTTTTCCCCGCTCCGTTGGTACCAATTAAGCCGAATACGCTTCCATCCCGTATTTCCGCACTTACGTGATCCACCGCCACGATATCCTCAAACTTTTTTGTCAGATTCTCTGCTTTTATCATACTCTCTGTCCTCCTCTGCCAAATATTGCTGCTTCGTCCACTCTTCCGCAATCCAGGTATGAGCCTTGTCTTCCGTCAGACCTCCGCGCTTGGCTTCTTCCACCCATCTCCTTAAATCCTTTTTCAGTTCGCTGTTCTTAAGAGCCCGGACGGAGCTGGTATCCGCCACAAAACTTCCCCTGCCCTTGACGGAATAAATAAATCCGCGCCGTTCCAGTTCTGCGTAGGCCCTCTGTATGGTATTTGGATTAATGGAAAGATCTGTGGCCAGAGCGCGGACGGAAGGCAGCTGCATATCCTGATCCAGCACGCCGCATATCATGAGGTCCTTAAGTTTTTCCACAACCTGTTCGTATATTGGTCTGCGGTCTTTATAATCAAGCAGTATCATATTTCACCTCCATTAACCGTATTAATACATCTAATACAGTTAATATACCAAAACGCCTCTGATTTGTCAACCAGAGGCGGCTGTTTTTTTATTTTTTATTCTCTTCTGTCTTCGACAATGAGGATACGGATAGCATCCTGGGTATTATCCCAGTTGAATACGTACAATGTGTAGGAGGTGTTTCCCCTGATATATAGATTGGTGGTCAAAAGAACGCTTAAGGAGTAAGCGCTGCTGCCGGATACGGATACCAGATAATAGCCGGTTAAGACATACTGAAAGCTGGTCACCTCCCGGTAGCCTATATTGCTGAAGGCCGCAGCCCCGCCGTTGAGCAGAACGTTGATATTTCGGTTCGTTATGGATAAATTGCATACCCGGAAGCAGCCCGTGTTAATGCCCCCGTTGCAGTACAGATCGGTAATTTCCATCAGATCCAGCCCTGAATCCGTATTGATGAGCGCAGCCGTGATGGCGCCGTCATCCGGTACATTGATCTGTTTTTCAAGATATACGTAGCCATTTTCATCCGCTATGGTCACCGTCTGCAGCTCCACGGAAACCCGGCCGTACTCGCTCAGCTCCCCGTTATCCAGCCCGTTCACCACCAGCCGGTCATTGATATAGATAAGGAAGGGATTATAGCCGGCCGCCGCGTTTAAGAACCGGACAAGGCCATACTCTGTGGAATCGCAAAAGAAACATGGGACAATGGGCTTGGGCACCATGGTAATAACGGAAGTCCAGGCGCCGGCCGGCTCAGGGATCAGTCCCGGTAAATAGTAGATCGGCCAGTCCTCCTCCAGGTTCGGTGCAGGTATATTCAGATAAATATCTTCCGCCGGCTCACGCCCCGCCTCTTCCGGCGGGCTCCCGTATCCGGTATTCTCCGGCGGTTCACGTTCCTCTGTATCCCTATCGTTTTGCATGTTGAATAACATACCATTCTATCCTTTTTTACAATTATTATATTGTAAGTTATTCCCGCCTGCCTTCCCAGTGCCTGTCTCCGGTTAAATCCTTCCAATAAAGAGTCCGCTTGCGGACTCTGGCGCTGACGCGCCGTCACTTTAGTGACATCCTCCGCTTCTATAAAAAAGGCCCGGCTGAAACCAGCCGGGCCCGCATTCAATTACATGGTGATCATTTATTCATTTCCGTACAAAGTAACCAGCTTCCGCAGATACTCGTATCTTTCCTTTGCGTCATTCTCATTCTTTGCAAACAGTTCGGCCGCTCTCTCAGGATTCTTCATAGCTAAGGACGCATAACGGACCTCGCCCTTTAAGAATTCCTGATATCCCTCCAGGGTCGGAGCTTTGCTGTCTAAGGAGAACTTCTTATCAGCAGCCGGATTGAAGCGGAAGTTATTCCAGTAACCGCATTCAACGGCCAGCTTCTCCTCTGTCTGAGCCTTGGACATGCCCTTCTTGATACCATGGCTGATACATGGAGCATAAGCAATGATCAGAGACGGACCCGGATATGCCTCAGCCTCGGCAATTGCCTTAACGGTCTGCGCATAATCGGCGCCCATAGCGATCTGTGCCACATAAACATAACCGTAGCTCATGGCGATTCCCGCCAGATCCTTCTTCTTTGTATCCTTGCCGCCGGCAGCGAACTGTGCAACAGCACCTGTCTTGGTAGACTTTGAGGACTGTCCGCCGGTATTGGAGTAAACCTCGGTATCGAATACCATGATATTGATATCCTTGCCGCTCGCAAGAACGTGGTCAACACCGCCGAAGCCGATATCATATGCCCAGCCGTCGCCGCCGAAGATCCACTGGGATTTCTTTGCCAGGTAATTCTTATCCTTAAGGATCGCCTTGCCCAGCTCGCAATCACAGCCATCCAGTGCAGCAACCAGCTTATCCGTTGCGGAGCCATTGGTTGCGCCCACTGCAAAGGTATCCAGATACTCCTGGCAGGCTGCCTTGACTGCATCGGAAGCCTTATCAGAATTCAAAATTTCCTCGACCTTGGCCTTTAATCCGCTTCTGATTGCGGTCTGAGCCAGCAGCATACCATAACCGAACTCGGCATTATCCTCAAATAAGGAGTTGGACCATGCAGGACCCTGGCCATCGGCATTCACGGTATAAGGTGTGGACGGTGAAGAGTTGCCCCAGATGGAAGAACATCCGGTCGCGTTGGCAATGTACATCCGGTCACCGAACAGCTGGGTGATCAGCTTGGCATAAGGTGTCTCGCCACAGCCTGCACATGCTCCCGAGTACTCAAGAAGAGGCTTCTTGAACTGGCTTCCCTTTACGGAGGTCTCTTTAAATTTATCAATGACTTCCTGCTTGATCGGCAGCGTCTGGCCGTAGTCAAAGCCCTCCTGCTTCTCGTCACAGTTCTCTTCCATGTTGACCATGACAAGAGCCTTCTCGCCCTTCTTACCCGGGCATACGTTTGCACAGGAGCCGCAGCCCGTACAGTCAAATGCGGACACGGTCACTGCAAACTGATATCCCGGCATTCCCGTCATAGGAAGGATCTTCATGCTGGCAGGCTTGTTCGCAACTTCTTCCTCTGTCATAGCGACCGGACGGATGACTGCGTGAGGACATACATAGGAACAGAAATTACACTGAATACAGTTTTCCGGAATCCATCCCGGGATGTTTACTGCAATGCCGCGCTTCTCATAGGCGGAAGAGCCGGATGGAGTGGAACCGTTCACGTAATCGCTGAATGCGGATACAGGCAGGGAATTGCCTTCCTGAGCGCTTACCTTGGTCTGAATGTTGTTAACGAAATCAATAACGTCCTGTCTTCCGTTGTTTACTACCTTATAATCCAGGCCTTCATCCGTGCAGGACTTCCAGCTTTCCGGAACCTCCACTTTTACAATGCCCTTTGCACCGGCATCGATGGCAGCCCAGTTCTTCTTGACAATTTCTTCTCCCTTGCGTCCGTAGGTCGCCTTGGCAGCCGCCTTCATCAGTTCGTTTGCCTTTTCGGCAGGAATGATTCCGGTCAGTTCAAAGAATGCGGACTGAAGGATGGTGTTGATACGTGTGGGGCCCATACCGGTCTCAATACCGATCTTCACACCGTCGATGGTGTAAAGCTTGATGTTGTGGTCGGCGATATACTGCTTCACCTGTCCCGGCAGATGCTTCTCAAGACCTTCCATATCCCATGGGCAGTTCAGTAAGAAAACGCCTCCGTCAACCAGCTCCTGAACCATATTGTACTTGCGTACATAGGAAGGATTGTGGCATGCCACGAAGTTCGCCTGACGGATCAGATAGGTGGACTTGATGGGCTTATGGCCAAAGCGTAAATGAGACATGGTCACGCCGCCGGACTTCTTGGAATCATAATCAAAGTAAGCCTGAGCGTACATATCCGTGTTGTCACCGATAATCTTGATGGAGTTCTTGTTGGCGCCGACGGTACCGTCTGCACCGAGACCCCAGAACTTACAGTTTGTGGTTCCCTCGGGAGTCGTAACAATGGGTGCTCCTGTCTCAAGGGAAAGAAAAGTCACATCATCCACAATGCCGATGGTGAACGGAGTCTTTGTTTTGTTGTTGAAGACCGCAACGATCTGAGCCGGTGTGGTATCCTTGGAGCCCAGGCCATAACGTCCGGTTAAAATCCTGACCTGATCGAACTTCGTGCCTTTAAGAGCTGCAACAATATCCAGGTACAGCGGCTCGCCCAGGGAACCGGGCTCTTTCGTCCTGTCCAATACGGAGATGGTCTTAACCGTATCCGGAATGGCTTCAACCAGAGCTGCTGCGCTGAACGGACGGTAAAGACGTACTTTCACAACGCCGACCTTTTCTCCTGCAGCCAGCAGATAATCAATGGTCTCCTCGATTGTATCGTTAACGGAACCCATGGAAACAATTACGTGTTCCGCATCTGCGGCTCCGTAGTAGTTAAATAATTTATAATCGGTTCCGATCTTTGCATTTATCTTGTCCATGTATTTCTGAACAATGCCCGGAAGAGCATCGTAATATGGATTGCATGCCTCTCTTGCCTGGAAGAAGATATCAGGATTCTGAGCGGAGCCTCTCTGGTTTGGATTGTTCGGATTCAGCGCGCTGCGGCGGAATTCGTCAATTGCATCCATATTAACCATCTCTTTTAAGTCTTCATAATCCCAGGTTTCAATCTTCTGAATCTCGTGGGAAGTGCGGAAACCGTCGAAGAAGTTAATGAACGGAACTTTGCCTTCAATTGCTGCCATATGAGCAACAGGAGTTAAATCCATGACTTCCTGCACGCTGGATTCGCATAACATGGCACAGCCGGTCTGGCGGCATGCATATACGTCGGAGTGATCACCAAAGATAGATAAAGCATGGCTGGCAACCGCGCGCGCAGATACGTTGAATACACCCGGCAGCTGCTCGCCTGCGATTTTATACAGGTTCGGGATCATGAGCAACAGACCCTGGGAAGCAGTATAGGTGGTGGTCAGCGCACCTGCGGTTAAGGAACCGTGTACCGCACCTGCAGCACCAGCTTCGGACTGCATTTCCGTAATCTGTACTGTCTGACCGAAGATATTGGTTCTTCCATCTGTTGCCCACTCATCCGAGGCTTCCGCCATAGGTGAAGATGGGGTTATCGGATAAATAGCCGCTACATCAGTATATGCGTATGACGCATGTGCTGCTGCATGGTTACCATCCATGGTTTTCATTTTTCTTGCCATTCTTGATTTCCTCCTGCAAATGTGAATATTGTATAAAAATTGGTTCCCTGATGGGAAAGTGACCTGATATTATTATATCAATTATTAAACAAATTGCAAATATTAAAACAGGAAATTTAAGTATTATTTTCGAAACAATCCGATAAAAAGGGACTGGATAGAAAAATCTGTCCAGTCCTGTCTGTTTTCGTATCAATTTGATCAGTTAAAAGGATTCGGCGGAACAATATTCTGGCTGCCGCTGTCGGAACCCGGTCCTGCTGCGGAAGTCGGCTCCTGGGTATCCTCTGAGGAGGGATTTTCCGTCTGTCCCTGGGTCTCCCCGCTGTTTCCGTTTGATTCACCGCCCGGAGAGCCTCCGGTCTCCGCAGTCTCCTGGGAATTTCCGGCGCTGCTTTCCGCGGCGGAATCCGACGGATCCGTGGCCGGAATGACAACTCCTGAAGTATTCCGTTTGATCGTGGCGGATTTTCCCCGGTAGGCGCTGTTGTGCAAAAGTTCGTCACTCACCACGGTGCCGTTCTTTTTGGTCACTAAATTAGTCACCCAGCGGCTTCCCTTGGTTTCTGCCTTGACAATCTGTTCCTCTCCCGGCTGAAGGGTCTGGTCTTCTTCGTACACCGGAGCAGGCGCATCCAACTCTGCGGTCTTTTTCGATGACATGGACAAAGTGACTCCATCCTCCAGAATCGGTATCCCGACAATGGAAATTTTCAGCTTCCTGTCCGAAAAGCTGGTCCTGATGGCAACGGCGGTGGAAGAATTATTGACAAATTTCATATCCGGCCCGCCGTAACTGACCATGGCATCCTCTCCCGGCGTCACATAGGAAGGCTCATAGCTGTGGGCATGGCGCTCCGTAGTCGTCAGTCCGGCGAAAACCACCGCATTGTAAAGGGTGGACGATACCTGGCATACTCCGCCGCCGGGCTCTTCAATCAGTTCACCGTTTAAATAGGCGCCGGCCGGCCGGTAGCCCTTTGCCGACGAACGTTCTCCTGTGGCCTTGTTAAAGGAGAACTCATCTCCCGGCTGCAGGATCAGTCCGTTGAGGGCATCGGAAGCCAGCTCGATGTTCTTGTTCCTGTCCTTATTTGCCGTTGTGGTCGTGGTATAAGTGCCGATAACCTTATACAGCTCCTTGGCCTGCGCTTCGGTTATTTCCGGAGCCACCGTATTGCCGGACGCCTCAATGACGGCCTGAAAGTTCTTTGCCTTGAGCTGCGCCAGAATATCCGCCGCCAGCTTGTCCTGATCGATCACGACCCCGTTCTGCTCTCCGGAATAAATAAAGCTGCCGTTGCTCCTGTCAAATTCTGAAATGGAGCCGTTCCTGGCCGCAACATCCCATTTTTCTGCCATTGCCTTCACTTCGGACTGAACCGCTTCTTCCAGCCCATCCGTATCAAGGGTGTAGCTTTCCTCCGGCTCTCCCGAATATATCTCGTCCAGCAGAGCATCTGTTTTTTCCTCCATCAGATTCTTCAGCTGGTATTCTTTATCCTGATAGGTGACCTTCATTCCCCACTGGTATTGCTTTTCAATGGCTTCCCTGGCTTCCGCCCTGGACATACCCGTGATGGAAATCCCATCCACCTTAACCTCTTTCTGCAAATCCGTCTCGGAAACCGCTGTGGTGCCCGCCTCCGCTTCCTTCGCCCCGTGGCTTCCGATCAGCTTGACGACAGCCATGACACAGATGACGGATGCAACGGTAAGGATTATCCCCAGAAGTATCTTTGTAATATCATACTGAGGCCCCTTCTTTCTCTTCTTTCCACGCCTTGGCTGATAGGAACCGGATCTGTAGGACCGGCTTGTCCTGCGGCTCGTTCCCGATGCGCTTCTTTTGCTTCCGTACTGGGAGGAATAGGTTCTTCCTCCGATTCTTTGTCTGTTTTCCACCTGACTCATTTATTTCACCTTTTTACACATGATTATGTAGCTTTACATTCAGTAGTATACCATACTTTGTGGGAAATGCTATTACGTTTTTATGAATTTTCTTAATAATTTTTCGCGGTTTTTCTACATTTTACAGAACGTAAAAAACATGTTACTATAGTATTACCAAACTATTTCATTTCGGAGGTTTTTATGAATTTAATAGATTTACATGTTCATTCCAATGCTTCGGATGGCACATTCACTCCCTCCGAAGTAACAGCGCTGGCCGTAAAAAAAGGCCTTACGGCCATTGCGCTGACCGATCACGATACCATAGCCGGTCTTTCGGAAGCACAGTCGGCCGCCGCCGGGCTTCCCATCGAAATCATTCCCGGAATTGAGCTGTCCTGTGTATATCAGGGAGAAGAAATTCACATTCTGGGACTTTATGTCGATCCTGAGGACTTAAATTTCCGGGCTGAGACCGACGCCCTCAGGGAGATCAGGGAAAACAGGAACGTGGAAATGATCCGCCGCTTCCGGGAAGCCGGCATTTCCATCACCCTTGACGAGGTAACGTCCGGAAATCCCGACACAGTCATCACCCGTGCCCATTTCGCCCGGGTCCTTCTTGAAAAAGGCTATGTTTCGACCATGGACCAGGCATTTAAGAAGTATTTAAATTACGGCGGCCCATACTGCCCCCGCAAGGAGAAAATCACGCCGGAGCACGCCATGAAAATACTTGCGGACTGCAAGGCATCTCCTGTTCTGGCCCATCCTTACCAGTATCACCTGGGGGATAAAAAAACGGAAGAGCTGGTCCGGTACTTAAAAGACTTAGGGCTCCACGGCCTGGAAGTTTACCATTCTTCCAACAACCAGCATGAAAGCGGAAAATTAAAAAAGCTTGCCGTAACGTATGGCCTTTTCCCCACAGGAGGATCCGATTTTCACGGAAGCAACAAGCCTGATATCGATCTGGGCAGCGGACGGGGAGGCTTAAGGATCTCCTCCCTGCTTCTTGACGATATAAAAAGGATACGGCAGGAAAAGGGTCTGTAGCCTTATCCTGCCCCGAAGCCTGTTGTCAGCCGATTTTTCCCTGGTCCATACAGCGCGCCAGCTCCATCGCATAGTAGGTTATGAGGATATCCGCCCCTGCGCGGTAAATGCTCACGGCGGATTCACATACCGCCTTTTCCTCATCAATGAATCCCGCCCGGGAAGCCGCCTTGATCATGGCGTATTCCCCGCTGACGCTGTATGCGGCCACCGGAAGGTCATGGCGGTCCGCCACCTCCCGGATGATATCCAGATAGGAAAGGGCCGGCTTGACCATCACGATATCGGCACCTTCCGCCACATCCAGCTCCACTTCCCTTAACGCTTCCTTTCTGTTATGATAATCCATCTGGTAGCTCTTTCGGTCCCCAAAGGCCGGAGCTGATCCCGCTGCATCCCGGAATGGGCCGTAAAAAGCGGAGGCGTACTTGGCAGAATAGGCCATAATGGGAACATTGACAAATCCTGCATCGTCCAGAGCCTGTCTCATGAAGCCGATCCGGCCGTCCATCATGTCGGAGGGCGCCACCATATGGGCTCCGGCTTTTGCATGGGACAGGGCGATCCGGTTTAAGTATTCCAGGGTCCTGTCATTATCCACATATTCCCCTTCCAGAATCCCGCAATGGCCATGGGATGTATATTCGCACATACAGACATCCGTGACCACAAACACGGAAGGGTAATGTTCCCTGATATAGCGCACCGCCCGCTGCACAATGCCGTTTTCGTCATAGGCCTGGCTTCCGCAGCTGTCCTTATGGGCCGGAATACCAAACAAAAGAACCTTTTCCACACCCGCGTCTGCAAGCCGGTCCATGATAACGGAGAGCCGGTCCACGCTGTAACGTAACTGTCCCTCCATGGAAGGAATTTCTTCCACGATCCCCTCCCCGTCTGCAGCAAAGAGCGGATAAATCAGGGATTCTTTTGAGACTCTGGTCTCCCGCACCATTTTTCTTAAAGATTCGTCCGTTCTCAGCCTCCTCGGCCTGTATAATAATTCCATCTTCCGTACCTCCTTTTTATCCTGTCCTATTATACACCCTCACGAAGAAGATTCAAGTAATTCTTGCGGCAATGGAAAAGATTGCTTATAATAGTATCCGTATCATATGAATCAGAAACGAGGTGCTGCTTTATGGAAGAATTCTATCAGGCAATCGAAGAAACCATCCGTCTTACCGGCTATGCCGGCCCGGTCAGCGGAGAAGAGATTTACGATGAAATCTGCGATGAAATCGAGGACAAGGAACCGGGAGCTTATGTTTTTATGTCCAAACGGACAGATGATATATTTTTTGAATACAAAATTCAGATTTTTGAAGACCAGTTCAATTTAAGCGCCATCGGCATCCACACACCGGACCGGGTCTTTCACGCGGATTTCGATTAAGGCTTTTGACGGGAAAGCCACAGATCCGACAGGGAATATTTTATTTTCCCGTCATATCCTTTCGTTGTTTTTGCCATGGCCAGGGAATTCAAGACCGCTTCCTCCGTCGCTTCGGCTGCGGCGGTAAATGCTGCCTCCAGGGCGCTTTCTTTTAAAATGCGGAGGGAAACCAGTTCTTTCTCCGGCTTTTCCGGTATCCGGTTTGCAGTGGTGAAACCGATCATAATATCGCCGCTACCGTGTCCCATGGAGGAACCGGTCCTGGATAAGCCTACTCCGGCCCGTTTCAATATCCTCTTGAGCTGGCGGTCCGAAACCGGCAGGTCCGTTGCCAGGATGACCATCACAGAGCCCCTGTCAAGGACCGCCGGCTCCGTCAGCCCCGCAATTTCCTTTCCCACGGCCCTTCCTCCTATCATCAGGTTCTCCGTGCTCCCAAAATTCGACTGCACCAGAACTCCAACGGTATAGGAATCTCCACCGATCCCTAATATTCTGGAAGCAGATCCTATGCCGCCCTTTAAGCCAAAGCATACGGTGCCGCAGCCCGCGCCTGCCGCGCCTTCCTCAAAATCCTTCCCTGCGCCTTCAACGGCCTCTCTCACCTCCTCAAGACCCACAACTCTTTCACTGATTTTATTTAAGACGGAATCATTGCATTCTCCCACCACGGGATTTATGGATGTGACTGGAAGCCCCTCCCCCGAACACCGCTCCAGCATCAGTTCCACCAGAGCGTCATGGACCCTGCCCACGTTGAGCGTATTGGTCAGGGCAATGGGCGTCTCCAGAGTCCCCAGCTCCTCCACCTGGACAAGCCCCAGGCTTTTGCCGAAACCGTTGTGGATATAAGCGGCTGCGGTCAGCTTATTCCGGAATGGGTTGTCCACACAGGGCAGAATGACGGTCACTCCCGTTTTATGATCAGCGGTATCAATTGTCCTGTGTCCCACGGACACCCCCTCCACATCAGTGATCCTGTTGAAAGGTCCAGGGGGCAGATTCCCTGTAATAATGCCGTATTCCCGTATCCTTTTCATATACTTCTCCTCTCATTTTGCATTTATAAACTTATTATACATAAAATACAGTGAATTACTTTAACTTTATGTTTTTTTTCATGTTGTATCAGTGAAAAAACATTGCTATAATAAAAGTGTAAAAAATGGCAAATATTTTACCGAATTATTTTAAAGGAGGAATTTATATGAAAGTTCAGAATATTACGGATGTTGAAAAATTTTTTAAGGTCATTGAGCAGTGCAAAGGGACGGTTGAACTGGTTTCCACAGAAGGCGACCGCATCAACTTAAAATCCAAATTAAGCCAGTACCTTTCCATGGCCACCATTTTTTCCAACGGAATCATCGACGAGCTGGAGCTGGTCGCCCATGAACCCGAGGATGTGGACCGTCTCATCAAGTATATGTATCAGGGAGAATAAAGGAAAAGAAGCGCCGCTCAGCTGCTGTAAATCAGCAATTGGGCAGCACCATGATGGGCGGGTTCTCCGGAACCCGCCTTTTTATGGCTGACCGGCAGCTTTTGTTTTCTTCTGTCTCTTCTTTTTATCCAGCTTCTCATTTACGATTTTCCGCAGGATCACATACAGCACGGAGCAGATGGGGATAAATACCAGCATGCCCACGATTCCCATGGCGCTGCCGCCGATGGTGACCGCCGCCAGGACCCAGATGGAGGGAAGTCCCACGGAATTTCCGACCACATGAGGATAGATGAAGTTGCCTTCCAGCTGCTGGAGCACCAAAAATATGATCAGGAATATGAGGGCATCCAGAGGTTTCACCATCAGCATGAGAAAGGCGCCGATGGCACATCCGATAAATGCCCCGAACAGGGGTATCAGTGCTGTAAATGCGATCAGCACGCCGATGAGCAGCGCATACGGAAGGTTAAACACCGACAGGACCAGAAAGAACATGCTCCCAAGGATGACCGCCTCCAGGCACTGTCCGGTGAGGAAATTGGAAAAGGTCTCGGAAACCAGTGACAGGATCTCAAGGGTATGATCCACAACCTCTTCCGGAAGAAAAGCCTCCATCACCTTTTTGAACTGACGGGACAGGAGCTCCTTCTGCAGAAGGATATAAATGGCAAAAACCAGGCCGATCACAAAGGTGGTCACGCCATTTATGATGATCATTGCGGCGGACACCGTGGAAGAAAGGACCGTTCCGGCGCCGGTGGACAAAAATCCGATCACGCCTTCCAGGAAGGATTTCCAGTCGATCTGGATTTTATTGATATAGTCGGCGATCTCCGGGTTCTGGGCAAACAGCTTCTCCGCCTCCAACTTCACCCTTACGAGAAAGGCCGGGATGCTGTTTTGCAGGCTTAAAATGGTTTCAAACAGCTGGGGCATTACCACAAAGATAACGAGCAGCAAAACCCCGATCACAAACAAAAGAGTCAGACAAAGGCTCAACGGCCTGCGGATCCTGCTTTCTTCCTTTACCGGCAGTATTTTCTCAATCCTGCGCATAGGAACATTCAGGATAAAAGCCGTAACGCCTCCCAAAAGAAAGGGCGAGGCGATCCCGATCACCTTCATGGCCAGGGAAAACAGGCTTCTGTAATTCCAGCCTGCCACCACCGCCACCACGGTAAACACTATGAGCCATCGGATTTTTTTAATTGTATTGTCATTTAATTCCATCATTCTCTCCTTTTATGATTCCTCCCCAAAAGCTTTCCCGATATCTTCTTTCGGAGCCCGGAAGGTTCCCTGGGCCATGCATGGGCTTCCGCCGCCGCGGCCGTTTAATCTCCCGTTCAGCGATTTGCTTAAAACCCTCATATCCCCGGAACTGCTTCCGAGGGCATACTGGTATGTGTCAGCCTCACCGGAGCAGACCAGCACGGCTTCCCCCTTCTTCCCCTCATACAGCATGGTGCAGAACTGCCTCAGCTGAGCCGGATCCAGATCGTCTTCAAACACCAGAAGGGGAGATGAGGATACCGGATATTCTTCTGCCTTTCTTTCAAGGAGCTCCTTTGAAAGCCGGCTGATCCTGCCATCCTTCCTTTTCCCCTCCTCTTTCAGCCTGTCGGCTGCCTCCAGCACAAGGGAGGGTTTGGCGGACAGAAGAACAGAGATGCCTGTTACGGACTTCTGTTTTTCCCGGTAATCCAGAAGGGCCTGCTTTCCGCACAGCATGGTCACCCTCACCCCGCCCTTATAACGGATCATGCCCGTTATCTTAACCAGTCCGATCTCTCCCGTTGCCGCCACATGGGTCCCGCAGCAGGCGCACACATCGCCGCCGGGTATTTCAATGATCCTCACCTGGCCGGTCAGCTCCTTCTTGCTCCGGTACTCCATGGAGGAGAGCTCCTCTGCCGGCGGATAGGATTCAAGAACCGGGATATTCTGCCAGATCAGTTCATTTGCTTCCATCTCCGCCGCTTCCAGCTGCTCCGGGGTCAGATTTCCGTTAAAATCGACCGTCACTTCTTCCTTCCCCATGTGGAACCCTACATTATCCAGGCCGTAATTCTTATGTACGATTCCGGACAGCAGGTGCTCTCCCGAATGATTCTGCATATGGCAGAACCTTCTGTCCCAGTCTATGGTCCCCAAGACCCTGCTGCCTGCGGGGAGAGGCCTGTCCGTTACATGTATGATCCCTTCATCCCTCTCCCTTACTTCAAGAACCGCGGCCTCCCCCAGCTTTCCCGTATCCGACGGCTGGCCGCCGCCTTCTGGATAAAAGGCGGTCTGATCCAGAAGAACTTCAAAAGTTCCTTCCTTTCCACGGCTGCATCCGGTCACTTCTGCTTCAAAGGTTTCCACATATGGTCTTCTGTAATATAATTTTTCCATGGTCTGCTCCTCATTTCTCTGTTGTTACTAATTATACACAACAATTGGATAAGTTCAATCACATGATTTCTAAAATTTTAAGAAAATATGGAAACAGTGGCAAGCTGATATTCATACACTTACAGTGTAAACAAATTAATTGGAGGAACCAATATGAGTGATCTGGCAGCAACTAACTGCGGATGCGGATGCGACGGAGGATGTGGAAACAGCGGTTTCAATTTAATCTGGCTTATTCTTATCTTGTGCTGCTGTGGCGGCGGCGGCTTTGGCGGCGGCAGTAGCTGCGGCGGTGGCTGCGGCGGCGGTTGTGGCGGAAATGATGGATGTAGTTGGATTTGGATCATCATTCTCCTGTGCTGCTGCGGTGGCGGTGGCGGCTTTGGCGGTGGTAACTTCTGCTGCTAAGCAAAACATAAAACAGGGCCCGGTCTTTTCAATGGATCGGGCCCTGTTTTCATTTATATACGGCTCTGGTCTTTATCCTGTCCGGGTCTTGGCAGCGGCACCTGGCTGCTTCCGCCTTTTCCCGTATTTTTACTCTGTTTCCGCTGCATACATTCCTCATCAATTTCGTACACAGCATTTCCTTCTATAATTAATTTACTTCTCATATCTATATCACTCTCCTGTAATACTAATATATGCAGACGCATATATTGTCAACAAGAAAAGTAAGGATCTCATGCAATGGACAATGAACAAAATATTCACGCAAATGATCTGGACTCCCGCATCGGCGACAACCACCTTCAGATGATGAAGGCTGCCCTGCCTTTTATGACTGTTTCCCAGCAGCGTTTTATTTCCTACTTCGTAAAATTCAACGAGCTGCGCCGTACCATAGATCTTTTTGAAGACGAAGAAGTGGCTGCCATGGGAATCGGCTCATCAGGCGAACGGGAAAGATCCGACGCCCCCCTTGACATGCTCAACACCATCAAGCCCTATGGAACCCCGTCGGAACAGGACTTCATAGACGTTCTCATCAACGTTTTCCAGGGCTTTAAGCTGGCCGGCGCTTACTCCGAATCGGTTCCCAGTTCCACGGTTCCGGTCCAGGCTCAGGATCAGTCCGAAGGACAAAACAAGAACCAGAACACCCACCGGCAGAACAATCCCTTCGGACGGATGTCACTGGATCAGATAAAAAATTTTATGCCTCCGGAGCAGCAGGCGCGGTTTGAAACCATGCAGATGATGATGTCTGCCATGCAGCAGATGAATTAACCATATGTTCCTGCCTTTTTTCATTTACATATTCCATAGAAAGGAAGCAAAACAACCTATGAATTTCAACTGGAAACAAGACCCCAGAATAAAAAGTATGAACCCCCAGAAGATTTCCCTGCTTTCCGAGTTTGCCAAGCGGGTAGAATCCTCTCCCAAGGACCAGCTTCTCCCCACCCTTTTAAATCTGAATGCGGAGGCAAGCCAGAAAGGCATCTATTTCAACGATGAGGAAACGGATCTGCTCATCTCCATCATGAGCGCCAACATGAATCCAAACGAACGGAAACGGATCGATACCCTGCGGCTTTTTTCCAAAAATTTTTCCAAGCAAAACAAAAACAAAAAATAAAAATGAGGACATTATGGGGTCCATCCATCAAAGGAGCCTCCATAATGTCCTTATCTTAATTCTTAACCCGAAGCAGGCCGGTTTATCTGCATACGATATTCACAATTCTTCCCGGAACGTATATTTCCTTTACAATGGCTCCGGTTATCTTATCCGGGATCAGGGCCTTGCCGGCCTCAATGGCATCTTCCTTTGATACATCCGCCGGAAGTGTTACCACCGCTCTGGTCTTTCCGTTCACCTGAACCGCGATCTCGATCTCATCCTCCTTCATGGCTTCCTCGTCACACTCCGGCCACTGCGCATGGAACACGGAATCCTCTTCCCCAAGCCGGCGCCAGAGCTCTTCGCCGATATGAGGTGCAAAGGGGGCCACTAAAACCACAAAAGTCTTAAGGGTTTCTTTGTCAATGCCGCCTGTCTTTTTTGCAAGATCAATGAGCTTGTTGTTGTATTCCATGAATCCGGAAATCACCGTATTTAAGTTAAACTGGTTGAAACGCTGGTCAATGTCAAATATCAGCTTGTGGCGTAAACGGAGCATTTCCCTGGTCGGATCCACGTCCTTGCCGCTGCTGTCAGTCACAAGGTTCCAGAAACGGCTTAAGAAACGGCTGACCCCTTCAATCCCCCTGTCATCCCATTCCGCATCCAGATCCGGGGGGCCGACAAAGAGTTCATACATGCGGAGGGAATCGCAGCCATAGTCTCGCACCAGATCATCGGGAGATACCACATTTCCCTTTGATTTGCTCATTTTAATGCCGTTCTTTCCGTTGATCATTCCCTGATTGAACAGCTTGGTGAAGGGCTCGTCAAAGTCCACCACGCCGATGTCATTTAAAAACTTGGTATAGAATCTGGAGTATAACAGGTGAAGCACCGCGTGCTCCACGCCGCCGATATACATATCCACAGGAAGGTATTTGTCCGCCTTCTCCCTGGATACCAGCTCCTTATCGTTGTGACTGTCCACATAGCGGAGGAAATACCAGGAGGAACCGGCCCACTGGGGCATGGTGTTGGTCTCTCTCTTTGCCGGGGCGCCGCATACCGGGCAGGTGGTGTTGACCCACTCCTCAATATCGGCCAGGGGAGATTCTCCGGTGCCTGTGGGCTGATAGCTCTCCACCTCCGGAAGGGTCAGAGGAAGCTGGTCCTCCGGAACCGGAACATTGCCGCAATGGGGGCAGTGAATGATGGGAATCGGCTCGCCCCAGTAACGCTGTCTGGAGAATACCCAGTCCCGCAGCTTATAGTTTACGGTCTTTCTGCCCAATCCCCTCTTCTCGATCATGACCGGCGCTTCCTTTTTCAGGACAGAGGATTCCATGCCGTTCCACTCACCGGAATTGATCATGGTCCCGCTGGCATCCGTATAAGCATCCGTCATATTTTCAATTTCCCTGCCATCCTTTGCGATGACCTGGACGATGGGGATATTGAATTTCTTTGCAAACTCGAAATCCCTGTCATCATGGGCGGGCACGCACATGATAGCCCCTGTGCCGTAGTCGGCAAGCACATAATCGGAAAGCCAGATCGGAACTCTGGCACCGTTCAGCGGATTTAGAGCGCAGCTGCCGGTAAATACGCCGGTCTTTTCCTTATCCTGAAGGCGGTCCACATTGGACTTCATGGAAGCGTCATAGATATAACGGTCCACCGCTTCTCTGTTTTCCGGAGTTGCGAGACCCGCAGCAAGGGCGTGCTCCGGCGCCAGGACCATGAAGGTGGCACCGTATAAGGTATCGGGTCTGGTGGTATAAACCGTAATGGCTTCCTCTCTTCCCTCCACCTTGAAGTCCACCTCGGCCCCATAGGATTTTCCGATCCAGTCTGTCTGCATCTTTTTGACTTTCTCCGGCCAGTCAAGCTTATCCAGATCATTTAACAGACGGTCGGCATAAGCGGTGATCTTCAGCATCCACTGTCTTAAATTCTTCTTTGTGACCGTGGTCCCGCAGCGCTCGCAGCAGCCGTTTACCACTTCCTCATTTGCCAGGCCGGTCTTACAGGACGGGCACCAGTTGATGGGGAATTCCTTTTCATAAGCCAGACCCTTTTTAAACATCTGGACAAAAATCCACTGGGTCCATTTATAGAATCCGGGATCCGTGGTGTTAACCTCCATATCCCAGTCGTAAATAGCGGAGATTTCATTGATCTGACGCTTGATATTCTCCACATTCTCGGCGGTGGATATGGCCGGATGGATTCCCATCTTTATGGCATAGTTCTCAGCCGGCAGTCCGAATGCATCCCAGCCCATGGGATGGATGACATAATGGCCCTTTAAGATCTGATACCGGCTCCACACATCGGAGATAACGTAGCCTCTCCAATGTCCTACATGAAGCCCGCTTCCCGACGGATACGGGAACATATCCAGGCAATAGTATTTCGGCTTCTTCCCATCGTCAGCGTTGATGGGATTCTTCGCCCAGTTCTCCCGCCATTTTTTTTCAATGGCACTGTGGTTGTATGATGCCGCCATAGTAAAATTTCCTCCTTCTTGGAAAGGGATTTCCCTTTTTCAAATATCCGCGGACAAATAAAAAATGCGCCTCCGGCCACTTTAAAAAGCAGCTATAGAGACGCAGATATCCCGCGTGGTACCACTCTATTTCATACGGTTACGTATGCTCTCAACCGGATACGTAATAACATATCCGCCCGCTGTAACGGTCGGGATTCCGGCAATACCTACGCAGAAACGTTTCTTTCCTTCAGTACGCTACTCAAAGGCCAGTTCAGCCGCCATCCCCAACCGGCTTTCACCTGCCACCGGCTCTCTGTATGATTCAGACCGCTTACTACTCCTAATCACAGTATTTTTGCTAACTACGAATGTAGCATATTTGTTCCGAAGTGTCAACCTCATTTTATGAAATCTCCGAAATAACGAAGATCGCTGCGGAAGCCAGGGCAAAGAGAATCATCCCCGCGTTTAAAAAGAAGACCCGAAAAGCTCCTTTTCCCCAGACCTCTTCCACGCCGGGATCCAGAATCAGTTTCTTTCGGCTGATGAATAAAAGTACGGTTCCTGCGATGACGGCTCCGAGCATGAATATGGTATAGATGCTCAAGAGCCAGGCAGACTCCGCCACGTAAAGGGCTACAATGGATCCAAGGAAATTGATCATCATATGAAACCATATGGTATAACCCAGCCTGCCGGTCCGAATGTAAACATAGCCCAGCACCAGGCCGATCCCAAACGCGTAAAAAAACTGATAGAAATTCCCGTGACTCAACGCGAAGACGAGAGCGGAAACCAGAATCGCCGCCTTGTCTCCGTACAGCTTAAGCCGGTCGATCAGTATCTTCCGGTAGAAAATTTCCTCACATATCGGCGCCATCACCACCATCGTGACAAAGATTGCCCAGACGCTCAAACCTTCCAGAATCTCCGCAACCGGGTTGACCATGGGCTTTCCCTGAAGCGCGCTCACCAGGCTCATCAAAGCCTGACCGATCAGATTTCCAAAAAACAATGCGCTCAAACAGACCAGAAACGCCGCTCCCAGCATTCCGGCACCGGCTTTCCTCACTGCCGGTATCCGGGAAACCGGCATATCCTTTACGATGAGATAAGTGATAATGCCGCCAAATCCATAATTGGCCAGGGAAGTCCCGATCATAAACCAGTCCCCGTAGACGATCTCCACTCCAAACCCGGATAATACCGCGGCGGCAGTCCCTGCCTGAATCTGCAAAATAAAGGTCGCCAGCAGAAATGCCCCGTATCCGATCCCTGCTCTTGAAAATGCTTTTCCCGCATTCCTTCTGTCTCTCACAATATTGTACCTCCTGCCAGTTGGTACCAGTTTAGCACAGTTGGGATAAAAGCGCAATTCCCGGACAGAAATCCCGGGCAAATAAAAAGAACGCCCGGAGACCGGCATTTTAAAATACCGTTCCCGGGCGATTTCATTCAATTATACTTCCACTCTGTCGACCTTGGAAGCCCGATCCTCCACTTCCCTCTTCTGAACATCACCGGGCGCCAGTTCATAACGGCTGAACTCATATTCGTAAATCCCAATGCCTCCGGTCATGGAACGCAGATCCGTATTATAGCCGAACAGTTCGGACATGGGCACATCCGCCTCGATCACCTGTTTACCATGGTGATTGGAATTCATCCCGAGAACGCGGCCTCTCCTGCGGTTTAAATCTCCCATGACATCTCCGGTAAATTTATCCGGAACCGTGACCTTAAGGGAGGCGATGGGTTCCAGAAGGACCGGATTCGCATCCATGAATCCCTTTTTGAAGGCCAGCGTGGCCGCCATCTTAAAGGCCAGCTCCGAGGAATCCACGGGATGATAGGAGCCGTCGGTCAGCGTGGCTTTTAATCCCACCACCGGATAAGCGGCTAAAGGACCTTTTAAAACGCACTCGGCAATCCCCTTTTCAACCGCCGGGAAATAGTTTCTCGGAACAGCGCCGCCAAATACGCTTTCGTCAAATATATAAGGAGTTTCCAAATCCCCGGAGGGCTCAAAGACCATCTTAACGTCACCGTACTGCCCGTGTCCGCCTGACTGCTTCTTATATTTGCCCTGTACCTCCACCTTCTTGCGGATGGTCTCTCTGAAAGCGAATTTTGGCTTACTCAGTTCGATTTCCACCTTGTAGCGGTTTAAGAGCTTGCTCACCACCACTTCCAGCTGCTGGTCACCGATGGCATACAGGAGAGACTGGCGGTTCTCGGTATCATTGACCGCCTTTAAGGTCCAGTCTTCTTCCGTCAGCTTTGAAAGAGCGTTTGAAACCTTGTCATCATCACCTTTTGTCTTGGTCCTGTAACGCATATATGTGTAAGGGGTGGATATTTCCGGCTTATGGTATACGATGGGAGCGGAACGGAGGGCGATGGTATCGCCGGTCTGGGTCACGTTCAGCTTGGATACCGCCCCGATATCCCCTGCCTTTAATTCCGAAACCTCAATGGACTCCTTGCCTCTCAACAGGTAAAGCTTTCCGATCTTCTCCTCCGTATCCTTGTTCACATTATAAATGGCGGAATCCGGCTTTAAGGTGCCGGTACAGATCTTTAAAAGAGAATATTTGCCTATGAACGGATCCACTATGGTCTTAAATACACGGGCGGACAGTGATACGTGGTCGTTGTACTTGGCCGTAAAGCGTTCCCCCGTGGAAACGTCCACGCCGATGCATTCGTAATAGTCCGGGGATGGAAAATACTTGTCAATGGCCTGAAGCACCATTTTCGCCCCCTGGGCATTGATCCCGGATCCCAGCATGACCGGAACGATGTTGCCCTGTATGACATGTTCCCGAAGCGCGGAAGAGATCTCCTCCAGAGTGAATTCTTCTCCTGAGAAGTAACGCTCCATGTACTCCTCACTGATCTCTGCCACTGCCTCCATGAGAGCTTCCCGGGCAATGCCCAGATTCTTCTGGCTGTACTCAGGAATCTCACATTCTTCATAATCACTGTTAACAGTAAAACGCCGGCCCGCCATCTTCACCACATTGACAAAACCTACGAACTTTTCATTCTCACGAATGGGAAGGTGGAACGGCGCAATTTTTCTTCCGAACTCTTTTTCCAGCTTAAGTAACAATTCACGGTAGCTTGCATGGTCATCATCCATGTTTGTCACAAAGAAGAGCCTTGGCAGCTTGTACTTTTCACAGAGCTCCCACGCCTTATATGTGCCAACTTCAATACCTGCCTTACAATTAACAACAATCACTGCTGCATCCGCAACGCTGATGGCTTCTTCGACTTCACCTACAAAATCAAAATATCCGGGAGTATCGAGCAAGTTGATCTTGATCGGTCCATCCTCCCCTTCATATTCCAAGGGAATTAAGGAAGTGGAGATGGAGAACTGTCTCTTGATCTCTTCTTTGTCATAATCGCTGATGGTATTGCCATCGGTAATTTTTCCCATTCTGCTGATGGCTCCGGCCACTAACGCCATAGCTTCTGCCAGGGTGGTTTTGCCGGCGCCCCCGTGCCCAAGTAAGGCGACGTTACGGATTTGTTTGGTTCCATACACGTTCATAAACATTCCTCCTGTTCGGTATTTAAGTCTATGAGGATATTTTACTAAAAATGTCGTATAATTGCAAGCAAAAGGTGCAATTTGCACAAACATTTTTCCCGCATTTTTCCTTTTCCGCAAAAGAAAAGAGGGTTCAACCCTCTTTCGTCATCAATACACATTATAAAAATATTCATTCAGCTTCCCGCTGGGTTCAAAATAGTAATAAGTATCCCCCACAATGGCGGGACCCGTTACCATGCTGCCGCTGGAATCAAAAAAATACCAGTCGTCTCCAACCTGCTGCCAGCCTTTCGTCATATAGCCTTCCTGGTCAAAATAATACCACTTGTCGTCCACTGCCGCAAAGCATCCTTTTGCAAAAGAGCCGTCACTGTTTCTGTACTTCCAGCCATCCGTATCCTGCTGCCAGCCGGCCGGGCCCGCTTCTGCCGCCACCGGCAGGGTCCGCAGATCCTCTCCTGCCCCGCCCTGCAAAGAAGCGGCGGAATAAGCTTTCGCCTCTGTCTGCAGCGGAGATTGTGGAAGAAAAGTCAGACTGCCGAACGTAGCCAGACCGAATATCCCGTAAACAGCCAGCTTTATCCGTGATGTTCTCATTATTTGCTCCTCCATTGGATTTTTGTCCCATTATACCAGACTTTCCGGCTAAAAGCCAGTCCTTTCCATCCGGATCGGATTATGGACCATTACCGGAGAGCCATGGCAGCCTTCAAGGCGGTGTCCAGCGCAGTCATTTCCGGTATGCCGGTCCTGATTCCCGGAAGTCCTTTCTGTACTTTTTCTTCCACCAGATTTCTTATAATTTGGTTTTTAACCAGCACGCTGCCCCAGAACCAGAGGCTTACGCCCTCCAAAGGTATGGTCAGTTCCATTTTGGCCGCCGTATCCCGGATGAGACCCCATAAGGCCTCCCCGCATTCCCGGTGGATCCGTATGGCTTCCTCATCACCGGAAGCCGCCGCCTCATAAGCGAACAGGGACAGTCTGGCGATTTCTGATTTTTCCATCAGATTGGCGTTGACAAAATCATTCATCTTTTCAAGAGTATCCAGCCCGGTTTCTTTCACAATGAGAGGCGTGAGAACAGGACATTTTATCCGGCCGGAAAGCTCATCGGCAGCCGCCCGGAGGGTTTTTAACCCCAAATCAAATCCGCTTCCCTCATCGCTTAAAATGTGGTTCCAGCCTCCGGTCCGGTATATGCGCCCTTTTTCGTCTCTCCCAAAGCAAACGGATCCTGTTCCGGATATGACCACCAGTGACGGGGTATCCGTCATATGGAGAAACACATCACAGTCATTCAGCACCAAAAGCCGGTCATGGGAAAATCCCATTTCTTCAAAGCTGGCCCTGCAGCCCCGCTCTTCCGACGGGGAATCGATTCCGCTGGCCGCCACACAGATCCCCAGGCAGTTTTCCGGTTCCAGATGAAGCCCCTCCAAAGCCGGAAGCACCAGCTGCCGGTAACGCAGCCGGCTCTTCTCCACCCCATCCGTATTGATGCTGCAGCCGGGCGCCGTAAACTCCCCAAGCACAGATCCTCCCTCATCGCAAAGTTTAAGGCGTCCGCTGGTACCCCCGATATCCAGTCCTGCATAATATCCCTTCATAAAACAAGCACTCCTCCCTGTATTTTTATTTCCACGGCAGAAAGCCCGCCGTAGTAAACATTTCTTTCCCTTCCAAAAGATAATTTTTCAGCGCTTTCTGCAGGGATGTGGTGCATGGGTAATTTCCCAGACTGTCCATGGAAAAATCAAATCCCATGACCCGTTCCAGTATCTGAGGCGCCGTGGCCTTAACGGGCATTTTGTAAAAACGGTTCATAAAGTCCAGAATCCGGCTCTTCTCAGGAAGTATGTACTTCAGATGAGGATCCAGAAGCCAGCTGTCACAGACAAGAAGATCTCCTTCATAGAACTCTTTTCCTGCCGTTAAGGCCAGATCGATCTTCTCCGGCGAGAGGTCCGCCCCGGCCGGAATGTGTACAGCCACTGCTTTTTCCCCCGGAACCAGCACCGGCTCCCATTCAGACAGGCTTAAGGTTGACGCTTCCTCCATCCGGATGATCCCCTGTTCCGGATCCGAAGGAAAACCGGTCACCCTTCCTCCGTCAAAGCTTAAGAAAGTCTCTCTCTCCCTTTCGCAGGGCCTACCATTGGTCCCGGATATATAGCCATCCTGATCCACCTTAAGCGAAGGGGCCGCCAGAGCCGCATAGCTCCCGGTCCGCCTGTTTTCAAATATCAGGCATGGAAATTCATAGGTCACCTCTTCAAACTGCAGGCTGCCGAAACGGCGCACCTTTCCGGAAAGGGACTTAAACACCCATTCGATCCGGTCAAGGCCTGTCCTGTCCTCATGGTATTTCCGGAAAACCTTAATCCAGATTTCGATATCCTTCATGGAATCCAGAAATACCTCTTTTCGGATCCCCCGGTTCCCGGATTCCTCAAAAATCTCCGGCAGCATCCAGTCTATGTACACAACAGGTAGCATGCCGGCATCCAGACGGAGGGCCTGTGCATGCCGGATCCCCAGCCTTACCGCTTTCGCCGCTTCATCCGGGGCCTTCCTGTTCAGAAGAAGCTCCTTACACCAGCCGTAATTCTTCAAAAAATACGGATGACAGCGGAAAACGGCGGAAGCAGAAGCAACCGCCTTTTGAGTTTCCTCACTAAATATACTGTGTCTTATCATGATTTTCCGTAAACCTCAAATTCAGTCTGCCCGCTGTTAATGTGCGGTCCTCTGCCCTAAATTCCGGACGGAGGCCTTGCGCGAAAGCTTCAAACTCATCCAGGGAACGAAAGTCCTGGCTGCTGCCGCATACGCAGAAATAGGCGATATCGGAGCCGTAGGTCCTGTATTCACAATCAAACAGCTGGTCGTCAGCGGGTTCCATCACGCCGCTGCACCAGAGAGCGGCAAAGCCTTTCTCTTGTCTGCTCAAAAGCCAGTGATCCCGGATCCTTGTCTCCTGGAATTTGGGAGTCGGGAAATAGGCGTGGGTAAAATGAATGGGATGCTCATCCGGAATGTGGTAAACCGCCCCCAGCATATTTTCCTCCTGGGTCAGAGCCGGCATCACGCCGTTTCCATACCAGAAGCCCGGCCGCATGGAACTGGAATCGCAGGTTCCGCCCGGATGGTTTGTGAAAATATCGGTTTCCTTATCCAGAGCCGCATACCACATGTGCTGCTGGTATCCGTATACTCCCGGTTCAAAGCAGGTGGTCCCATGAAATCTCTCATTTAAGGATTTTGTGTACTCACAGGCGGACGGGTCCCCATCCGGGCGGAGGCTTACATTCTCCCACCGTTTAAAATCAGGATCCCTTCTCGGCGACTGCACGGAGGTCATACAGTAATCCCCGGTCTTCTTGAGACGGATCAGGGCATTTCCCGTAGAATAACTGATATCTGCGGGATGTTCCATGAGCTCCTTAAGGCCTGACGGCAGCTGATAGCTGCTGCTCCCGTAAAAGCCCAGCCAGCCTTCCCCAAAGGAATAGGGAACCACGGGATTGATCAGATTCATCAGGGCCTGGGCCCCCTGTTCAAAGGGATGGACCACTTCCCGGTAAACACGGCCCATGGGCGCGATGATCACACCGTCATATGTATGGCGGCAGAGCATCTCAAGAAGCCGGCCGGTGACTGCCGCAGCACGCCGGGAAATCTCCGGGCCGGAATAATCGATCACATTCAGCAGGGCGGCAAAAGTGACGCACATGTAAACGGTGCTTAAGAATTCCTCGAAGCCGTGTTCCTCCACATCCGTTAACCAGCATTCCACCCTCCTTCTGCCGGCGCTGTAAAGCTCCCTGCCGGTCATATCCGCACGGGGAAAATAATCATCCGGATACATCTCTCCCACATTCATGGCGCAGGTATAAAACATCAGGGAATGGTTTTCACTCCAGAAGCACATGGCATCGGAACCGTTCTGGTCCATCCAGTACCTCCAGTTCAAAAGAACTTCTTTAGCCCGCTCCGCCATCTTACCATCAACCGGATAATTTTTCAAGTAGCGGACCAGACCGCATACCAGGAAATCGGAGCAGTCATAACGGCTTTCAATCTGGTCAAGCGTCTCATAAAGAAGCTCTGTATCCCTCGGGACATCCATGCCGAGAGCCTTCCTGGCCAGTATATTGGAAATGGAGAAACCGAATTTGTCCCCTCTGGATAAGCTTTCCGCTTCGCCGATCCTCCGGAAAATGGACTTCTTATTTTCTTCAAAACTCCTTTTGTCCGAATATACCGGTTTCTGGGCCAGAATATTTTCCACCGTTCTGGTAAGAACGGCATGTTTTCCCCTGACACTTACGTGAATCACCCCGGGCTTTTCTCCATCAAGGACCACCCTGTCTTTTCCGCTGATCTCCAGCCATTCCTTCCGGCTCTCCACCCGGGCGAAATCCGGGCTCTGGCTGTCATATGCCAGCCAGGTCCCCTCAGGTGCATTTCCCCCGAAGGTCATCACCGAATCCTGAATGCGCAGGGTACCAAGCCAGCTTTCCGTGCGGACCAGATCATCGGTTTTCTCCTCATCCGGCAGAACAACGGTGATCTCATCTCTGTGGTCCAGGATCTGGATCCCGAACAAGGTCCTGGTGTCCCGGACGCCCAGGGTCTGAAGCCCCACATAAATGCGGTTCACTCCTTTTTTCAGATGAAGCTCCATGTTCTCTTTCCGGATGGGCTTGTACACAGGAATATCCATGGAACAGACATGCTCTCTGTTGCACCACACGTCCACGGCCCCATAAGACCAGAGGACGGCCTTTACGGTTAACTCCTCCTCCGCCTGTATGCCGGTCACGGCGTCAAACTCCACCTTCTGAAGGGTGGAATAAAAAGTGCTTTCATCCACGAACCAGTTTCCGTAATGATAATAATATCTCCAGGGCATGCCCAGTCTGCTGTTCTCTCCCAGAGCAGCCGTTCCTTCAGGAACCGTCTCATCATGGTCCGCTGCGATGGACCTTAAATATTTCTCATAGCGCAGCTGGTTGTCATCCGTTTCATGATTGATAAAATCCGTTTCCCTCGGGCCTGATACCAGATACCCGGTGAGAAATCCTGTTCTGTTTAAATGTAATTTTTCCATCTTCCTATCCCTTCACAGCGCCAGCAGTCAATCCGCTCATGAAATAGCGGCTGGTGCACATATAAATTACTATGATCGGTATAATTGAAATCGTTGATCCTGCGAACATCAGGTTCCATGCCGCCGTACCGTCTCCGCTGTTCTTTAACATGACGACGCCTACGGTCAGGGGGCGGAGCCTGTCATTGGACATGGTGAATACCAATGGCATGATGTATTCGTTCCAGCCCGTACGGAAGGAAAGAAGTCCGATGGTTGCGATCACGGGTTTTAACAGGGGCAGTATTATTTTATAATAAATCTGGAAAAAAGTACAGCCGTCTAATTTAGCCGCTTCATCAAGCTCCTTTGATATGGTGTTCATAAAACCGCGGACCAGGAAAATATAGGTAGCCTGCCCCATACCGGCGGAAATCAGGATAATGCTTAAAAGAGAAGTGTTCATCCTGACTTTAACGGCCAGCTCAAACAGCGGCCTTAAGCTGACGCTTCCCACGTTGACAAACATAAATGCCACAAAGATGCTGTACAACAATTCTTTTCCCCTGAATTTTTTTCTGGCAAATACATAACCGGCCATGGTGGTGACAAAGATGGTCAGAATCATAACACCAAGGCTTATGATCAGGCTGTTTACGGTGTAAATGGCGAAATTGGCTTTTTCCCAGGCCTGTTTATAGTTATCAAAGATAAATTTCTCCGGCAGAAGGTCCGTGCCCCCTAGCAGCAGCTCATTATTTGCCTTAAAGGATCCCAGGGCAATGTAGATGACCGGATAAAGGGTGATCAGCGCAACAGCCAGAAGCAGCAGGAACAGAAGAAAACGCACTGCTTTTGTTTTTTTCGAGTAAACGGTATGTGTCTTTTCCATGTCTGCCTCCTTATACCACATCGTCCAGTTTTCTTGCGAGATACATGTAAGCGGCCGTAATCACGCCGATGATAAGCGCCGCCATGATGCTGAGCACGGTCGCATAACCGATCTGCGGAGTCGTCTGGGATCCGAATATCAGCTTATAAATATAGGTAAACATCACTTCGGACCTGCTGTTGGGTCCGCCGTTAGTGAGTACCAGAATGGACTCGTAATCCTTTAACGCGGTTGTGATGGCCAGCATCAGAATAACCTTTAAAACAGGGCTCAGCATGGGCAGGGTAATGTGAAAAAAGGTCTGCACCCCATTGGCTCCATCCATCTTGCAGCTTTCGTAAATTTCTTCCGAAACGCTGGAAAGGCCGGACATAAATAAGATCATGTAATTTCCGAAACCGCCCCATACCGCCACGATGATAATGGATAACATAACGATGGACGCGCTTCCCAGCCAGTCTATGGGGGAGCGGATCATTCCAAGCTTCTGTAAATACGCATTCAATACGCCGTTGTACACCGCAAAAATAAATCCGAAAATCAGGCTGTACACCGCCGAGCTGATGACCGTCGGCATGAAATAGATGCCGCGGAAGATCCCGCTTCCCTTGATTTTCTGGTTCAAAAGAACTGCCAGAAGCAGGGATAAGGGAATGATGATGACCAGCTTCATAAAGGCATATTCAAAGGTGTGGAGGACGCTCCGCCAGAAAACGGCATCCTGAAACATTCTGGTAAAATTTTTAAAGCCCACATAGTAGGCAGTAAATCCGTTGTAATCATAAAAAATATATCGGAAAAGCCAGCAGAATGGATATATGGATATGACCGCCAGTAAAAATACCGCAGGGAGCAGCATCAGGGCGGAAGCAAAATCCCCTCTGCTGTTCGCTCTCTTTAATCGATCCGCAAAGCTTAATTTGTCTTTCATCGCTGTATCACCTTTCTTTAAAACAGGGGCTGCTTTTAGTTGATCTAAAAACAGCCCCTTTGCTCCTCGTACTTATTTATCCAAGTACTCAATGGTTCCTGCGTTCGGATTCATCGGGTCAAAGTCCTTAATGATGAGTCTCTTGATTTTGCCCATGCTCACGTCATTGTCAAGCGCTTCGTTGTATCTCTTGTTTAAATCCGCAATGGCTTCGTCCGCGCTCACATTGCCGGAAATGGCATTCCAGAGAGTCGCCACATAATCGTCGCCCTGGATCGCAACCGCCGGTACTGCCGGATAAACGCTTTCATAATCCTGTAATTTGAAGTCCGCCAGCCTGCCGGTCTTGGAGCTGTCGATGATTCCGCTCATATGATCGGAAATCGGAAGACAGTATCCGCCTTCTAAGTAACCCTTTAAGAAATCTTCGCTGGAGAAGAATTTGATGACTTCCCAGGCGGCCTCCTTGTTCTTGGAGGAGGAAAGCATCATGTAGCCCTTCTGAGGCTGAATGGTCAGGGCCCCCTTCACTTCTCCGTCCAGGGTGGGAACCGTAGCAACGCCCCAGTCAAATTTCGTCACGGGGAACTGATCGGTAAATACTCCGGCTTCCTGGGAAGCATTGCCCCAAAGTGCAAACGCGCCCTCTGCGAACTGTGCTCTCATGGCATCCACGCCCTGGGATACGGATCCCGGAAGAACGCTGCCGTCTTTAAAGAACTGGTTGCATTTTTCAATGACCGGCTTATAACCGTCAAAATTGAATTTGCCGTTCTGATAGTCATAACGGTAAATGCCGCTGGTTTCACTGGTTCCTTCAATCCACCGGATGAAAGGAACGCTTGATGTAAATGCAACGCCATAGGTTTTGCCGCCGCCGTTGTCCGTTACCTTTTTCGCCAGATCAATGACTCCGTCCAGGGTGTCGGGGAACTCGCTGACCCCTGCAGCTTCCACCAGATCCTTATTATACTCCATTCTCACACCGCTTCTCATGCCGGTGGGAATCCAGTATACATTGCCGTCGATCATGTCGATCCCTTCATACTGAAGCTTGCTGGCCTGGGTCACTTTTTCAAAATCAGGATCAGTGATCCTCTCATTCAACGGCTCCAGGATCCTGGCATCCGCAAAGGTCTTTAAGTCAAAACCGCTCTGCCCCGCACTGATGCCGGCAATGTCAGGCGCCGTTCCCGAGGAATACGCCATGGAAAGCATATTTGCATAGTCATCGGTCACCACGGTCATCTCGATTTTGATGCCCTTGTCATTGGTTTCATTAAATTCGCTGATCTTCTGATCCACATACTCAGAATCATGACGGTCATTGGTCCATACCTTGATCACTGTTTCTCCGGCCGAAGCCGCTTTCGTTGTCTCTTTTGACTCCGTTCCTCCTGCCTGGCCCTGTGCTGCGGTGCTTTCAGCTGTACTCCCTCCACCAGAACAGCCGGTAAGTGATACGGCGGCCAAAACGCCCGCCATCATGAAACTTAACGCTCTTTTTCTCATAACTTGCTCCTTTCTCAACTCATCCATAGCCCATTGGCTTTGATGCTACTATTCTAACCTTTCCGATTCCAACAATACATGACATTTTCCAAGCTGATTGTAACTTTTTTTAAGATGTTTAAAACATCGGATGGGATACCCCTGCCCCCGGAAAGAGGACGGGCATCACACAAAAAAAATATGCCAGATCCCCCATGCAGCTCACATCTGCATAGGCGGTATCTGGCATTTAATCTTCCATCCCCGGAATCTCAATAAGGACGCTGTTCCTGTAATAGGGTATGGTCTGAAAATCCATCTTCACCTCCCCATAATAAATCTTAAGCCTGGTATAAACATTATGAAGCCCGATGTGATGTTCTCCCACAGGTTCCTCACGGCTGAGCGCTTCTCTGGCTTTATCAATTACGATCCCGCAGCCATTGTCCGTCACTTCAATGCGGATCCTGTCTTCCTTCCGGTAAAACCGCACATCAATGGAAGGTATGCACACCGCTTCCCCCCACATCTCATCCTTAAACCCATGCTTGATTGAATTCTCAACCAGCGGCTGGAGGATCAGTTTAAGGATGCGGTACTCTCCCAATCCCGTTTCCACGGAAGAATGAAAGGAAATGCATTTGTTGGTCCGGTGGTTCATGATGTTGATATAAGCTTCCACATGGGCGATCTCGTTTCGCACCATGATCAGCTCATCTCCGTAATTCAGGCCGATCCGCATAAAAGTCCCAAGATTATTGATCATGGAAGACGCCACCAGGGTGTGGTTGTTAAGCACCTCCAGATTGATGCCCTCCAGCGTGTTGTACAGCAGATGGGGGTTGATCTGTTCCGCCAAAAGCTGTATCTCCAGCTGATACTTTTCATGCTCATCCTCCTTGATCTGGCTGATCTGGGACTGGATGGTGCTGTGCATGGTATTAACCGCCGCGTTCAGCTGGCCGATTTCATCATTGTATTTTGTCTTATAGGGCTCGTCATACCGGTTTTCCTGGATCTGCCGGATGCTCCCCATCAGCCGCTCCAGGGGAGAGGTGATAAACTTAGAAAGCAGGGCGGAAAACAACACGGAAAGGATGAGCCCCGCTCCGCCCATCAGCACAATGAACTGATTCATGGCGGCAATCTTTCTGTTCAGCGATTCCTTGGAAAGCACACTGATCAGCTGTAAGTCCGAAAAGGGAAGCTTTTGGGAATACACCACGTTGTCTGTCAGATCCGCGATCTGGCGGATCTGGCTGTCTTTATTGTTTTCCCGCACTCCGGAGGTGAAGCTCCGGTCTTCCAGGACCGGCCTCATGGACTGGGGATTTTTCAGGCTGATATTATTTCCCCGGGAATCCACCACAAAGTAAGAGCGTTCGAAATAATTGGCATTGGATAAGGACAGCCGGCTCTGAAACTTCTGAAGATTCAATAAGACCACCAGCCTGGTGGCCACCTCTTCCCCTCTGGTGGTGATCACCACATTATCGCCGGGAGTAAGGGTGGATAACGGGATCACAATAGGGATCACATCCTGCTGCTGCAAAAAAGGGCTCTGGCAGTTGGGCAGCCAGGTTATCTCATCGATGGTTCCATAATCGGACAGAAAATCAGACAGGCTCTTTTCGGGCCTCACTCCGTAGGCGTAAACCGTGTGGCATGTTCCATCCCTGTTGACCATAAACACCGACTCGATCATGCTGTTGCTGCTCAAGAGGTTGATCAGCTGGACCTGGACCCCTTCCTGATTCTGATAGGAGCTCTCATTCCGGCCGCTTACGACCACTCTCTGAATGACAGGCGTGGAAGCAAAGCTGGTAACATTGGTCAGCAGCGTGTCGTACATGTTTTTTAAGGATTCCGAAATGACATTCATGGTATCCTGCATCTGCATTTCCACTTCTTCATAATAAAGTTTGTTGAAATATCCTCTGGCAAAAATACAGATGAAAATAGTGAGCATAATATCAATGCTGAACATGCACAGACGGATCTTCGACGCGATCTTCATGTCCCCGATCAGCTTCAGCACCTTTTCCTTTAACTGTCTAATCATAAACTGCCTTTCATAATTACGGTGTTTTTCCGCCGCTCCTGTTATAATCTGACGGATTCACACCGGTATACTGCTTGAAAACCCGGTAAAAGGAGCGGTAATCATCATAGCCGATGGAAGCGGCAACCTCTGCCACCGGCATTTCCGGCATCCGTTCCATCAGGCCTTTGGCGTATTCCATTTTAATGCGGATCACATAATCCCTGAAATTGATCCCGGTCTTCATTTTAAAATAGCTGGTAAAGTAAACATCGCTCAAGTTCACATGCCTTGCCACATCCTTGGCCAGGATCTTTTCCCCCATATGGGACTTGATATAGTATTCCGCAGCCTGTATGATCTGATTCTTCGGCCCATTTTCCCGGGACTTCTGTTTTCCGGCGCACTCCACCAGAAAATCTTCCATATAAGCTTTCAATTCCTCAAAAGTGCGTATGGTATTGACGGGAAGGATGACTTCGGCCTGGGAGAACTCCTTTCCGCCTTCCATGCCCTCTCCCAGCTCCTTTAAGACATCGGTGATTAAGTAAATGCACATCCCCCGGATGAAATTGGGCGGAGGCATGGGCACATAGAGAAGCTGGGAAAAATACTCCCGGCAGAACTGACGGATCTCCTCCACCCGGTTCATGGTGATGTAATACAGCAGGCTGTTATAATCCATGTGGTTCGCGGCCGTAGGAGGCGGTGTGGTGCACAGAACGCTCTCGTCAAAGATTTTCAGTTTTGTCTCATAAAAGCTGTAGGATAAACACATGAGGGCCGTCTTATAGGAATTGGAACACTCCGTAAGCCTGGTTCCCTCTTTTCCTATTCCGATCAGCAGCTCCATGGTCGAATCCCGGTTGATCCGGTTTAAGCACCTGGCCGCAAGAAAACGGAAATCCACCGGCAGAAAATCCGGACGGACGGCATGGATGATGGTCAAAAGCTCACCGGAGCCGGATACCAGAAACTCACACCTGGTTTCCTGAAGTTCGGCGCTTACAATATCCATCAGAAATTTCATCTGCTGGAATTCATCCTCCGGTTCCATATCCTCTTTTTCCCGTATGGAAAAAACCATGACCCGGAACGGGCTGTCATCCAGCGTAAGCTTAAGCGATTCTATCTCATCCCGGATTTCTTCATAAGAATAAAATTCATTTTTTAAAAGCCTCTTTAAAAATTTCTCTTTTGGCTCTGATTTCACATTGAGATAGGCAGAATAAGAATTCATGTGGTCCGACTGGAGGATCTCCTCTTTCTGATGCCGGATTTCCGTCACCAGCTCATCGATCTTTATGGGCTTTAAAAAATAATTTTTAGCTCCCAGCTGAATGGCCTTCTGGGCGTATTTGAAATCTCCGTAACCGCTCAGGATGATGAAATTGGTCTGCAGCTTCTCATTTCTGATCTTTTCCATCAGCTCAAGCCCGTCCATTCCCGGCATCCGGATATCGGTGATCACAATGTCCGGATGGCAGGCCTTTATGATGTCATACGCCTCCCGGCCGTCCTCCGCAGTCCCTACAATGGCAATGCCGAACTGTTCCCATGGCACCACCGTAGAAAGGCCGTTCCGGATAGCCGCCTCGTCATCCGCTATCAAAAGCGTGATATTTTTATTTGCATCCATTACTCCACATTCCTTCCAATCACATCCAAAAGCTTTATTTTTGCTTCCTGAAACCACTGATCCTCAGGGTTTACCAAAAGGACATAGCGTATTCTTCCCATGAGGGAAAGAAGATACCGGTTCCCGCCCTCTAGGCCTTCCAAGACCTGCCGCCCGCCTGTTTTCGCTTCCAAATGGGACCTCACTCCGTATTTCAGGCAGTAATGGACCTCCTGCCGCAGCTTTCTCCTGTAATCCTTTGAAACCTGCAGCTTTTCATTTACCACGATTCCTGTCACCGCCTGCCTGCCGTTGCCATAGAGAATCCTGGTTTTTTCCCGGTTCAGTTCAAATCCCATAGCCTTTAAAAATCCGGAGACCTTCCGGATCACCGTACCCGGCTCAAAAGCTCCGGAAAACGTCATGTCATCACAGTATCTGGTGTAGGAAATCCCCCTATTCCGGCACCATTCCTTCATATATTCATCAAAATTCTTCATGACCAGATTGGAAATCATGGGCGAAGTAGGGGCTCCCTGGGGAAGATATTCGCTGCAGCAGCACAGGGAAGTGAGCATGGTTCCCACTGCCGGCGGAAAATGCCGTCTGGAAAACGCGCCTGCATGTACCATGGGAAAGGAAATGCTTCCAAAAAAGTCTTTTATATCCAGCTTCACCACCACGTTCTTTCCCAAATGGGCCCTTGCATTGGGCACCGCTCCTGCGCCCTTGTGATAGGCCGTGGCGCTGTCCGAAACTCCATATCCATCCAGGATGTTGTGCAGGATGTTTTTCTGTATCCCCTTCAGCAATCCGTCGGGTACCAGAAGGCTGCGGGCCGTTCCGTCCCTCTTGGGAATCCGGACCGGGTGATAATGGCGTTCCGCATGGTTGCTCACAGCATAAAGACATGCCATTACCTTTTCATCCGGCCATCCGGTATTCCCAAACAGGCGGAAAGACAGCAGCATGTCCTTACAGTGCTCCGGTGTGCAATATTTCCACAAATCATTCTGAACCATGGGCTCCTCCATACCAGTTTTATCCTAAATTGTTTTTATTCACTGAAAACGGCAGGAGCAATACAAAAAACGATGCCGTAAGATGCGCAGACGTACAAGCCGCAGGCAAAAGCACATGCAATGTGCGGAAGTACTTCGCAGCAGATTGCGGCCTTTCTCAGAACTTAACATGTCCCGGCAGCGAATCGCTGCCCGGCCGGAAGCTTCTTTTCCCGGAAAAACTATTGCTCCTGACGTTCTGTTAATCATTCTAGCACAAGTTATATGTATTGATAAGACCTATTTTTCGTGTTTTTACGTATGAATCAGCCTGACTTTTATTGTAAGTACCAAAAAGGCGGGCCCGGAGTACCAGTTAAAGCAGCACATATATTCACCCCCTTTAAAAGCAGTATACTATACTTTATGGGACAATTAGAAAGGGCGTGAAAATTGACCTGCAGGAACATGGATTTTATTCCGCAGTTCCGGCTTGAATCATTCATGAAAATCCGCTCCGGACAGTAATTTGCGTTAAAGCGTCAAAGTTTAACGTGTAAAAGCGTTGACAAGTCACACGCAATCGATTACAATGGGGATTAACATTTTAAATAGAAAGAAGAAAGGGAAAGACAAATGATCATAATTATGAAGCCCAATGCTTCCGAGGAAGCTGTGGGAAAAATCAAACACTTAATCGAATCAAAGGGCCTTCAGGCCCATTTATCAAAAGGAACCCAAGTTACCATTGTAGGTGTTGTGGGAGACAAGACAAAGCTCCAGGGGGCAAACATAGAGCTTCTGGATGGAGTCGACAAAATTGTTGCCGTCACGGAGACCTATAAGCTGGTTAATAAAAAATTCCATCCGGAGGATTCGGTCATCACCATCAGAAACGCAAAAATCGGTCCGGGACATATGACAATGATGGCCGGCCCCTGTGCCATCGAAAACCACGACATGGTCCTGGAAACCGCATATGCCGTTAAAAAATCAGGCGCCCAGTTCCTGCGGGGCGGCGCTTACAAGCCCAGAACCTCCCCTTACGCGTTCCAGGGTCTGGAGGAGGAAGGCTTAAAATACATGAAGGAAGCCAGAGAAGCCACCGGACTGAACATCGTCTGTGAGGTCACAAGCCTGCGCGCCCTTGAAACAGCCGTAAAATATGTGGACATGATCCAGATCGGCGCCCGCAACATGCAGAATTTTGAGCTTTTAAAAGAAGCGGGAAAAGCAGGTATTCCGGTTCTGTTAAAGAGGGGCCTATCCGCCACCATAGATGAATGGCTGAACGCGGCGGAATACATTGCCTCCGAAGGCAATCCGGACATTGTTCTCTGTGAGCGGGGCATCCGTACATACGAAACCGCTACCAGAAACACGCTGGATATCAGCGCCGTACCGGTGATCCGTGCCAAGAGCCATCTGCCCATCATCATCGATCCCAGCCATGCCACCGGTGTGCGGGCTTACATCGCTCCCATTTCCAGGGCAGCCCTCGCTGTAGGCGCAGACGGACTGATCGTGGAAGTCCACCCCTGCCCCTCCTGCGCCCTCTCCGACGGTCCCCAGTCCCTGACCTTTGAACAGTTTGACCAGCTGATGGAAGAACTGAAGCCTTATGCCGGACTTGCAGGGAGGACGTTGTCATGAGTGATGCCTCCTCCATTGCCTTTATCGGGCTTGGTCTCATCGGAGGCTCCATTGCCAGAGGGATCAAGCGTGAACAGCCGGATACCAGAATTATGGCCTATATGCGCACCCGCTCCAAACTTTTAAAGGCAAAGGAAGACGGGATCGTGGATACAGCTCTGGACGGGATCGGGGAAGAGCTCCGGGAGTGCGATCTGATTTTTCTGTGCACTCCCGTGGAACATAACGCCAGGTATTTATCGGAAATCCGGCCGTTTTTAAAGCAGGGCGCCATCATCACCGATGTGGGCAGCACCAAAACGGACATTCATGAAGAGGTCATCCGCCTTGGCATGGAAAGCTGCTTTGTTGGCGGGCATCCCATGGCCGGCTCGGAAAAGGCCGGTTATGAGAACTCCACCGACCATCTGCTTGAAAATGCCTATTATATCATCACTCCCACAGCCGCTTCAACGGAAGAACAGACAGAGCGGCTGGTCCGGATCGCCCGTATGATCGGCTCCATTCCCATTGTCCTTGATTATCATGAACACGACTTCGTCACTGCCGCCATCAGCCATCTGCCCCATATCATCGCCTCCAGCCTGGTGAATCTGGTGAAGGATTCGGACAGCGAGCAGGGACTCATGAAGCGGCTGGCAGCCGGAGGCTTCAAGGATATTACGAGAATCGCATCTTCCTCACCGGAAATATGGGAGCATATCTGTATGACAAACACCGGGAACCTTTCCGTGATCCTGGAACGCTATATCGCCTCCTTAGACCGGATCCTGGCTGAGTTAAAGTCAAAGGACAACCAGTATATCCGCCAGCTTTTTGAAACCTCAAGAGACTACCGCAATTCCTTATCCGAAAAAACTCCAGGTCCCATTACACCGGATTATTCCTTCACCGTGGACATGGCCGACGAAGTCGGCGCCATTTCCACACTGGCAGTCATTCTGGCCGCAAAGGGGATCAGCATCAGGAACATCGGCATCAACCACAACCGGGAGCATGGGGAAGGGACCTTAAGGATCGCGTTCTATGAGAAAGAAGCCATGGATAAGGCATGGAAACAGCTGGAACGCTATCATTATGATTTAATATCCAATTAAAGAGAGGAATCTTATGAAATTCACAAAAGCCTCCCCTTTGAAAGGGGCAATCACCATCCCCGGCGACAAGTCCATATCCCACCGCAGCGTCATGTTCGGTTCCATTGCAAAGGGGACCACGGAAATCAGCCATTTTCTTCAGGGTGCGGACTGCCTTTCCACCATTTCCTGTTTTCAAAAAATGGACGTCCGGATCGAAAACAGAGGCAGTACCGTCACGGTCCACGGCAGCGGCCTTCACGGTTTAAGAAAGCCGGATGCCATCCTGGACTGCGGAAACAGCGGAACCACCACCCGCCTGATCTCCGGCATTCTGGCCGCCCAGGATTTTGACGTGACCTTAACCGGCGACGAATCCATTCAAAAGCGTCCCATGAAGCGGATCATGGAGCCGTTATCCATGATGGGCGCCGACATACAGAGCTTAGCCGGCAATGGCTGTGCGCCTCTTGCCATATCGGGAAAAAAGCTTCACGGCATCCATTATACCAGCAAAGTGGCCTCCGCCCAGGTAAAATCCTCCATTCTGCTGGCCGGTCTGTATGCGGAAGGGGAGACCAGGGTGACGGAGCCTTATGTATCCAGGAACCATTCCGAAATCATGCTGAAGCACTTCGGAGCTAATGTGAAAACAGAAGGAACCACGGCCTGCATCCTGCCTGCGAAAGAGCTTTACGGAAATAAAATCGGAGTGCCCGGAGATATCTCCTCTGCCGCATTCTTCATCGCGGCAGGCTTACTGATCCCGGGTTCGGAAATTCTGATCAAAAATACTGGCATTAATCCCACCAGAGATGGCATCCTTGCCGTGTGCAGGGAAATGGGGGCTGACATCACACTTCAGGAAATAAATACGGATTCCGGAGAACCCACTGCGGACATCCTGGTAAAATCCGGCGCTCTTTGCGGCACCACCATCGGCGGAGCCCTCATCCCCACCCTAATCGACGAACTTCCCATGATAGCAGCCATGGCCTGTTTTGCCGAGGGAGAGACCATCATCAAAGATGCCGCTGAATTAAAGGTAAAGGAATCCAACCGGATCGAAGTCATGGTACGGAATTTATCCGCCATGGGAGCCGACATTACGGAAACAGAGGATGGCATGATCATCCGGGGAGGCAGGCCTCTTAAGGGTACTGTCATTGACAGCCGGCTGGACCACCGGATCGCCATGACCTTTGCGGTGACCGGGCTCTGCGCAGAGGGAGAAACGGAGATCTTAGGCGCCGAGTGCGTGAATATTTCCTATCCGGGCTTTTATCAGGATTTAAAAGGGCTGACGGAATAAACTCCTGCCTGTCAGGATATGGATCATAAAAATGCCGGAAGAAAGTTTCCTTTCCCTCCGGCACTTTTCATTCCCCTCATAAAATTTCAATCTGGCACGCTTTCATGGCATTTAACGCATTTTCATGGCTTTCCGGCGTGACCCCGGCGCAGCAGAGGGAATCCACCACAATGGGTGTCTCCGGAAGAAATGCCCGGACCAGCAGCGCATTGGAAATGACGCAGATATCGGTGCACAGTCCGACCAGCTCAATGGATTCATATTCCTTTTCCTTTACGTATTCCCCCACGGCTGTGCTTCCGAAGGTGTTTTTCTCAAACCGCTTTCCCTGAAACTCACTTAAGGAAGCATCAAGCTCCCAGCCGGCCGTGCCTTTTACGCAATGCACCACAGGAAGCTTTTTTCCTTCCCGGGAATCCGGATAATCCTCCCCGTGGGTATCCAGGGTAAAGATGACCTCATCTCCCGCCGCCTCATACTCTTCTATTTTCTTTTTCACCCTGGGAACGATGGCCGCCGCTTCCCCGGTTCCCAGCGAACCGTCAATAAAATCCTTCTGCATATCCACTACGATCAATAATTTTTTCATTGGCCAAACCTCCATCAACAGATAGTGGTTTCAGTTTACCATAAGTTGTCTCCAATAAAAAGGGAGTTTATGGATTTCCTATGAAGATTTTTATTTTGTTATTGACAAATTTCCTTTCACGCATTAAGATATTGATTAATATAACAAACCGTTGAGAAAGAAGAGTAAGCTTCCTGGCAATATTTCAGAGAGCCGCCGGTGGTGTGAGTGCGGTATGGCGCCGATAGCTGAATGGACTTTTGAGGGCGGCCCTGAACCAGTGTTTTGTAGGGGCTGACGGAGACCACGACCGTTATTTTCAGTGGCATATATGTCAGTATATGAAAAGAGGACTTTTATAAAGTCAATTTGGGTGGCACCGCGGATTGTCTGATTCGTCTCAAGTACGTTTTTTTGCGTACCTGGGGCTTTTTTTATTTTAAAAATCAGCCGCTCCTGTTCATATCAACGGAATTCATTTAAGGAGGAATCATTATGAAAAAATCTATGAAAACCCTGTTGCTGGCCGCTCTCGCGGCAGCCGCACTCTCCGGCTGTTCATCAAAGGCCGCACCCCAGGAAACACCCGAAAGTTCCGCAAACCAGACTTCCCCGGAGGAAACCGGGAATACTTCTGAAAGTTCCGGGAGTGAAACCTCTGCAGACGGCACATCCTATACCATTGGAATCGCACAATTTGCGGAACACGGCTCCCTTGACAACTGCCGGGAAGGCTTTTTAAAGGGGCTGGCGGAAGAAGGCCTGGAGGAAGGAAAGAATTTAACCGTACTGTACGAAAACGCGCAGGCTGACGGAGGAACCGCCAGCCAGATCGTCAACAACTTCCTCTCCAAAAAAACGGATCTGATCTGCGCCATCGCAACCCCCATGGCACAGGCCGCTTACGGCGGAGCCAAAAAAACCGACGTTCCCGTGATTTTCACGGCTGTCACTGATCCGGTCGCGGCCGCGCTGGCAGCGGAAGACGGCACTCCTGTGGGAGAGGTAACCGGGACCAGCGACAAACTTCCTGTGGAAAAGCAGCTGGAAATGATCCGCAAAATCCTGCCGGATGCAAAGACCATCGGTATCCTCTACAGCACCAGCGAGGTCAACTCCGAAACAGCGATCCGGGAATACAAGGCGGCGGCTTCCGCCTACGGCTTTGAGATCGTGGAGGGCCCGGTCACAGCTCCCGCAGACATCCCTCTGGCTGCCGACAGCATTCTGGAAAAGGTTGACTGCCTGAATAATTTAACGGATAATACCGTAGTGAGCTCTCTCCCGCTGATCTTAGATAAGGCCGCCAAGAAAAATATCCCTGTATTCGGCAGCGAAGTGGAGCAGGTGAAAATCGGCTGTCTGGCTTCCATGGGTCTGGATTATGTGGATCTGGGAACACAGACCGGAAAAATGGCTGCAAAAGTGTTAAAAGGTGAGACAAAGGCCAGTGAACTGAATTATGAAGTGATCCAGGAAGCTGCCTTTTACGGAAACACCAGGGTGGCGGAGGACTTAGGAATCACACTGCCCTCTGAACTGACGGATTCCGCAGCACAGATTTTCACAGACATTACCCCATAACTTAAGGGGAGTTCGAACATATTGGAGGAAGTTAAATCATGTCAATCATACTTGGTGTTCTGGAAGAAGGCCTGGTCTATGCCATTATGGCGCTGGGCGTTTACATCACCTACAGGATTCTGGATTTCCCGGATCTTTCCGTGGATGGAACCTTTCCGCTGGGGGGCGCGATCACCGCGACCCTGATCCTGGCCGGAGTGAACCCTGCGGCAACGCTTTTTATCGCTTTTGCCCTGGGCGTCCTGGCAGGGTGCGTCACCGGTTTCATCCATGTGAAATTAAAGGTACGGGATCTGCTGTCAGGTATCATTGTCATGACCGCCCTCTATTCGGTCAATTTAAGAGTGGCAGGCAAAGCCAATGTTCCATTTTTTCAGAATGATTCCATTTTTGAAAACAGCTTTGTAAACGGCTTATTCCCGGAAGGAGCCGCCGATTACAGGGTCATCCTCATTCTGGCCGTGATCGTGGCAGCGGTAAAGCTTCTGCTGGACCAGTATTTAAAAACCCGTTCCGGCTATCTGCTGAGGGCTGTGGGTGACAACGAAACCCTTGTCACCTCCCTGGCCAAGGACAAGGGCATGGTGAAAGTGGTGGGCCTGTCTATCGCAAACGGCCTGGCCGCACTTGCCGGCTCCGTTTACTGCCAGCAGAAGGGGTTTTTCGAGATCAGCATGGGTACCGGCACCATTGTCATCGGCCTTGCCAATGTCATCATCGGCACCAAGCTGTTTCAACGGATCGGTTTTGTGAAATCCACCACCGCAGTCATTATCGGCTCCATCATATACAAGGGCTGCGTATCTTTTGCCATTTATCTGGGTATGGAAGCGTCTGATTTAAGGCTGATCACATCAGCGCTGTTCCTTGGCATTCTGGTGCTCAGCAACGGCAGGGAAAAGAAGGTGAAAAGTCATGATTGAACTTCATAATATCAATAAATACTACAACCAGGGAACAGTCAATGAGATGTGCCTGTTCCGGGATTTCAGCCTGACCATAGAAGACCGGCAGTTCGTATCCGTGGTGGGAAGCAACGGCTCCGGAAAAACTTCCCTCTTAAACATCATCTGCGGAAGCATTCCTCTTGACAGCGGTTCCATACGGATCGGCGGCAGTGACATCACCGCCATGCCGGAATACAAACGCCAGCGGCGCATGGGAAGGGTCTACCAGAATCCGGCTGTGGGAACATGTCCCAATATGACGATCCTTGAAAACATGGCTCTGGCGGATACCAAAGGAAAGCCCTTTAATCTTCTCCCCGGCACCAACAAGCAGAGGATCCAGTATTACAGGGAACAGCTCCGCTCTCTGGGCCTTGGCCTGGAAGATAAGCTGAACGTAAAGGTGGGTGTTCTCTCCGGCGGCCAGAGGCAGGCAATGGCGCTTTTGATGTCCACCATGACGCCCATAGAATTTCTGATTTTAGATGAACACACCGCTGCCCTGGATCCGAAAACTGCTGAGATCATCATGGAGCTGACAGATAAGATCGTGAAAGAAAAACATCTGACCACCGTAATGGTGACCCATAACCTCCGCTATGCGGTGGAATACGGAAACCGCCTGCTGATGATGCATCAGGGAACCGCGATCATCGATAAGGCAGGGGAAGAAAAGTCCGGATTGGATGTGGATCACATTTTAGAGAAGTTTAATCAGATCAGCATTGAATGCGGAAATTAGAAGCAAAGAGAAGGTCCGGCTGTTATCCCTGCCGGACCTTCTCTTTTTCCTGCCCCATATTTAAAGTTAAAGCATGACGCTATTATTTTTCACGCATCCAGACAAGCATTTCCCCCTTCCCCCGGTTATTCCAGCAGCAATAAGGGATTGCCTTAAATGCGGATTCAATATAGGAGGGACTGCCGCTCTCATAGAGGGATTCCCTTACCTTTGAATAATCGATCCGTTTCCCCTCCAGTCCGGCGCAAAGGGTTCCTCCCAGCAGGGAGTCATCGAACACTTCTCTCGGCGGCACCGAGCTTTCAATGACGCAGGAGGCCAGATACCGGCCGTTATCGGCTTCCTCCAGGCAGTATACCATAGGCCCTTTCATCAGACAGACTTTCCCGATGTTGTCCCTTACCCTTGGATTGCATCTCACAAAACGGAAAGGCACGTCAAACACTGCGGTCACCTCATCTCCTGCCTTCCACTTACGCGTCAGATACATGTACCCTTTTTTCAGGCATATGTCTTCCTTTATACCGTTTACGCTTACCTCTGCCCCAGCCGAATAGGAAGGCTTACGGACCGCTATGGTAAATTCCTTTCCGTCCTCCCCTGGGGTGACTTTCAGTGTCACGTCACCCTTTACCGGATAATCAGAACTGAGCTCAAGCCGTACACGGCCAAAAGCCAGGTCTGTTTCAATCCTGCTGCTGATAAACAAATTTACATATATTGTGTTTTGATCCGCTGCATACAGATAATTGCCCAGGGAAGCCAGCGTCCTTGCAATATTCGGCGGACAGCAGGCCACGCCGAACCAGAGCTGTCTTGTGGTTTTTACATGACGCAGGGTCGGGTTTTTCTCCGCGATTTCAGGCACGACCTCCAGGGGATTCACATAAAAGAAATGCTTTCCATCCAGGGCGATTCCCGCCAAAAGCGTGTTGTATAACGCTTTTTCCACTATATCCGTATATTTCCCATCCTTCGTCAGCCGGAACATCCGGTTGGAAAACATGGCGAGCCCCACCGTGGCGCAGGATTCGGAATAATTGGAGTGATTGGGCAGATCATAATCCGTAGTGAATCTTTCTCCATAAGAGGCGGATCCGATGCTTCCGGTCACGTACATCCTCTTTTCCACAATATTGTTCCATAAGGTTTCACACTTCTCCTGCAATTCCCCGTCCTGATATTCATATGCCAGATCAGCCATTGCGCTGTATAAATAGACCGCCCGCACCGCGTGTCCTTCCGCTGTTTTCTGTTCCTTTAAAGGCAGATGGGACTGATTGTAATCCAGATCAAAATCCTTGAATTCCGGAAAAATAAAATTCTGGTTCCTGATGCAGTCCTCGTTTAAAAAATAGCAGGGCCGTTCCCCTCTGGTCCGCACAAAATAATCAGCCAGTTCCAGATATTTTATCTGTTTTGTGACCCTGCAGAGCCTGACCAAAGCCAGCTCCACTTCCGGATGTCCCGGATAGCCGTGGATCTTTCCCTCTTCCTTTCCAAATACCCCGCACATATAATCGGCAAAACGGCATACCACATCCAGAAACTTTTTCTTCCCGGTGGCTTCATAATACGCCACGGCCGCTTCGATCATGTGCCCTGCAGTGTAAAGCTCATGCCCTTCAAATAAATTGGACCATCTGGGTTTTCCCGTAATTGTGTAATACGTATTCAAATATCCGTCTTCACACTGGGCTCTGGCAATTAAGTTAATGGCGCTGTCCGCGGCCGCTTCCAGCTTTGGGTTCTTTTTTTTCGCAAGGGAGTAGGCAGTTGCTTCCAGCCATTTGGCAACATCCGTATCCTGAAATACCATCCCCTTATGCTCTCCCGTTTCATCGCCGCAGGCAATGCGGAAATTTCTGATGCAGTAACTCTTTTCGGCTCCCTCCACATTGTCATTTATCAGTTCCCATTGAAAAGGCAAAATGACATCATCCACCAGCTCAATGTATCTGTTCCAGAATGGATCATCAATTAAAATGTTTTTCAATTCCACAGTTGTCAGCTTTCCAGCATCCATATCGTTCCCTCACCAGCTTTTAATTTTTATTCACAGCTCCTCAGTTGTGACCAGCTTCTTTACTGATTCTCCCCCGATCAGGGCGCAGGGGAGGGTAATATTCACATCTCCCACGCTGGTTCCATGAATGCTCTCAAGGAGCAGCTCCATGGAACGGTATCCCATTTCCTGAAGAGGCCTTTCCACTGTCGTGACTCTCGGCGTCATATAATGGACAATATCCGCATTGTCAAATCCTGTTACCGAAATGTCGTCCGGGATCTTGAGTCCAAGCTCCTTTGCCGCATCATAGACGCCCACCGCCATGTCGTCGTTCATCGCCACGATGGCAGTGGGGAAGTCTTTTTTGCCGAGAAGCTTTGCGGCCGCCTCCTTCCCTTCCCGGTACTTCCAGTTTCCGCAGGCCACGTTCTCAGGCTTTAATTCTATCCCAGCCTCTTTCAGAGCTCTTTGGAAGCCTTTAAACCGGAGCGCCGCAGGCTCCGATTCCTTAAGCCCGTTAATCACTCCGAACTCCTTATGTCCGTTGTTTATCAGCATCTGTGTCATCTGATAAACCGTTTTTTCGTTGCTGTAACGCACGGAAGAACCCTCTCCGTCCGTATAGCAGTAGCAATATACCACGGGTTTCTTTATATCATGAAGCACATGGTTTATTTTGCGGTCATGCATACCGACATAAATAATGCCATCCACCTGCATCCCGATCATAACATCCACCGCTTTGTCAATATCCTCCTGATAATTGGAAATATGTTCGAACTGGGATTCTATTTTGCTTAAAAGCCTTAAATTATTTAAAATGGTATTGTAGCCTCTCGCTTCAGCTATTTCATTGATGCCGTCAATGATATAAGCCGTATGCCAGACCGTAATGTCCTCGACGATCACTCCGATCAGAAAGGATTCATTTTTCCTGAGGCTTTTAGCCAGGATATTGGACCGGTATCCCGTTTCTTTTATTATCTTTTCAACCCGTTTTCTTGTCTCTTCACTCACCTGAGCCGTATTATTGAGCACATATGACACCGTGGCTACCGATACGCCGGCCATAGAAGCAATTTCCTTTAATGTCATGATCCGTATACTCCCTCTTTTTAATCTTTTTTGTTTTTAAGGCCTACCCTTTCAGACCGGAGGTTTTGATGCCCTCCACCAGAAATCTTGATCCGAACAGATAAAGAAGCATGGGAGGCAAGATCATAAGGGCAGATGCCGCCATAATGGATGGCCAGTTAATAACAAACGCATTACCAGAAGTATACATAAATGTAGTCATTAATGCAATGGTCAGCGTTCTCCATTTATCACTGTTGATATAAAATACAGGCTGGGTCAGTTCATTCCACCAGAAAACGCCGGACAGGACACCGATTGTGGTGAAGGTGGACTTTGACAGGGGAATGAGCACTTTAAAAAATACGCCCAGCTTCGTACAGCCGTCTATGATCGCCGCCTCATCCAGTTCCTTTGGTATGGATCTGAAAAACTGCCGGAAAAGAAAAACATTATACGGATAGGCAAAAAATGCCGGAATGATCATGGGAAGGAGGGAGTCCAGCCAGCCGATCTTCCCAAACATGATATACTGGGGAATGATCAAGGCAATGTTGGGAATCATCATGGTCCCCACAATCAGTGAAAATATGAGCTTTTTCCCGGGAAATTCCATTCTTGCCAGGGGATAAGCCACCAGAGAAGAAGATATCAGCGTCCCTACGGTAGTTCCCGCCATTAAAAGAACGGTGTTGCGCACATACAGGAAGTAATTGGAATGGAAAAAGATATACTCAAAGTTCTCCAGGGTCACGTTTTCAGGAATTAAATCCGAAGAAGTGGTAAATTCCGTCAGATTTTTAAACGCCCCTGAAAACACCCACACAATAGGGGAAAACATGATAACCGCAACAAGGATCTTTAAAAGGAAAATAAGAATCCTGCCCGCTTTTTTCTTTGTTTTTGCCGATTTCATGGTCTCCACTCCTTAATTTTCGTAATAAACCAGCTTTTTGGATGCGGCAAAGATGCCGATACCGAAGCAGCAGGCGATCATAAACAGGACAACTGACAGCGCGCATGCATAGCCTACCTTCATATTGCTGAAGGCCTCCTTGTAGATCAAAAGACTCAGGACCTGGGTCATCCCGTTGGGATCCCCGCTTTCCCCGGTCAGGGGATACAACAGCGCAAAAGAGCCGTTTAACGCGCTGATACAGCCCATTACCGCATTAAACAGTACGATGGGCGAAATCATGGGAAGCGTCACCCCGAAAAACTTCCGTACCGGACTGGCTCCGTCAATATCACATGCCTCATAGAGCTCCCGGGGGACATCATTTAACCCGGAGCGGAAGGTTAACATCATCTGCCCGGTGTTATAAGTGAATAAGGTGATAAAGAATACGGCGAGATAAATGGTGCGGCTGTCATACAGCCAGTTCACCGTAACGTTTTTCAAAGTCAGCTGTGATATGACCGCATTTAAAAGCCCTGCCTCCCTGCCAAATATGGTGCGGAACGTATAGGCCAGCGCAACCGTCGGAATGACGGAAGGGAGAAAATAACAAAACTGAAAAATACCGTTTAATCTCTGCCTGTAATTTAACAGCATTGCCATAAGCACCGCCCAGACCGTGGTGACTATCATCATGACCACCGTAAAAAACAGGGTCACTTTTATAGAATTCCAAAATGTTTTGCTTTGAAGCATATTCACATAATTGGCCAGTCCTATAAAGTCTGAAATGCCGTTCAGCTTCCTGTTTGTCAGGCTGACTGCAAACATAAAGATAATCGGAAACAAGGTGAAGCATATGAATCCGATAAACCACGGAGTACAAAAAGCATAGGCAGTCAGATGATTCATCAGCTTTTTCTTCCTTAACGGCTTTCTTTTTCCGTTTTCCATAACATTCCCGTCCCTTTCGCCTAAGGCTGACCCTATCCGTCAGATGATTAATAACCAATGGTTTCCTTCGCATAACCGGAGGCATTCCCGACCGCTTCCTCCGGAGTTTTCTGACCCAATACCGCGGCATTGAATTCACTGACCGCATTGTTCGTCACGCCGGAAGGCAGGCACGTATATCCAAATACACCGGATTTTAAAGAATCCGTCATGGCATCCCAGTTTTCAATGGTGGTAACGCTCTCCACCTTCCATGCCCCTTTGTCTGCTATGGATTTTATCGCGGAGGGATTGCCGCTCGCCTTTGAGTTGATGGCCTGCCCCTCTTCGCCCATAAGGTATTCAATTACCTTGAAAGCCGAATCCTGATTCCCGCTCTTAGCATTAATGCTGTAAAAACCGGTATGCAGGGTGTTGTATTTCAGTTTGTTCGTGGGGATCGTGGCTATATCCCAGTTAAAAGCAAGCCCTCCGCCGTAAGTTCCGATATTCCAGCTTCCCTGCCAGCTCATTGCCGCTTTGCCTGCCGCAAAGAGATCGGCCGTATCCGAGGAAGGCTCCGGCACGGCGCCGTCTTTCACCATCTGAGCCATATCTGAAACAAAGGAAACCGCACCGTCGCCGATCACCATCTGTCCCTTGGCAGGATCAAACACCTGGTCTCCCGCGCCTCCGATGCCCGCCCACCAGGTCTGGGTATTGGGAAGGGTGCTGCCATAGACCTCCGTCTTGCCGTCAGCCGCCTTTCTGGTGAGTTTTTCCGCTGCAGCTTTGTAATCCTCATAGGACCAGTCATTGGTCGGATAATCCAGCCCCGCCTCGTCAAACATATCCTGGTTGTAATACAAAAGCTCCGTGGCCGCGCACCATGGCAGACCATAGGTGCCGCCCAGGCCGTCGGACAGCTTGGCAACCGCATCAATAAAATCATCTGTTTTAATCGTGGATCCGGACAGATAATCATCCAGGGGAATGATGCCTCCCACCTGGGCAAAATTGGCAATATCATTTTCCCAGATCACATAAATATCCACGGAATCGTCACCGGTGGAAACCATCTGGTTCAGTTTAGAGGAATAATCGCTTTCCGGTATGACGGTGACCTCCACATCAATTCCCGTGGCCTTCTCAGCCTGGGCATACATGTTCAGCGCTTCATCCTTATTGGGTTCATTCCAGACCGCAATGGTCACCTTCCCGCCGCTCCCGGCCGAATCCGCCTTACCGTTTTCATCCGCCTTGGCCCCAGCGCCGGCGGTCTCTGTTCCCCCTGTTTTTTCCGCCCCACCGGCTCCGCAGCCGGCCAATGCGGCGCAAATCAGTGCTGTTGACAAAAACAGTGCCGTTAATTTCTTCCTTCTCATAATAAACCCTCCAATAAATTATATTGTATTGTTTTATTTAATCGTTTAAATAGTTTTTTTAATTTTTAGCTGATTGATATATATATCACTCAGCCAAATATTTTTAATTTAAACGTTTAAATTCATATTCAAAAAAAATATACACCATAATTTACAATTACAATATATATCTTTTTTATTTATTTGTCAATATTTTAATTTTATATTATTATGAGATTTATTTATTAGTCACTTTTTATATTTAAAGGTTTAAGTGATTTTAAGAGAATATCATGCCCGGAAAGGCGTTGGGCAAATATCCTCTGTTACTGTGGAAAGCGAAAAAAATGTCTGCGCCCGAATGCAATAACAGAGCAGGATTCATTGGAATCCTGCTCCTGCAGTCCGTACATGCCTCATAAAACATTTATCTGCTCATCTCGCTCTGTGGCCCCTTATCGTTATGCTCACGGATAATGGTATTGACCTCGCTTAAATCAGAGGTGGGTAAGTCTCCGGGAATGGTATTTTTCAGAGCCGCGGTGGCATTGCCGTACTGAACCGCCTTCATGCAGTCTCCTCCGCTGCTTAAAAGGCCGTAAAGGGCTCCGGCAATATAGGCGTCCCCACTTCCGATCCGGTCCACAACGTCAATGTTGCGGTAGGGCTCCTCCTCATAGTATTCCTTCCTGGCCCCGTCGTAAATCACAGAACCAAAGGTATGGCTCTTGGGACTGTGCACGATTCTCTGGGTGGAAGCAACGATGGAAATGGGATACTCCCCGGTAAAGCTCTTCATCATCTCCCTGACCGTTCCTTCCTTCTTAAAGGTCAGTCTGGCCGTGTCTTCGGAGCAGAAGAATATGTCCACATAGGGAAGGATCTGCTCAATACACTCTCTGGCTTCCTCTCCGCTCCATAAATTGCCCCGGAAATTCACGTCAAAGGAGATGATGGTGCCGCTTTCCTTAAATTTCCGGATCATATCAATGGCTGTCTTCCTTGTGCTCTCACACAAAGCCAGGGTGATTCCTGTGGTGTGGAAGCAGGTTGTGGCCCGATACATGTCCTCCGGGAAAGCTGCCTCACTGATGTTGACAAAGGAGCTGTTCTTTCTGTCGTAAATGACCTTGGGCTTTCTCGGATATGCTCCGTATTCATAATAATAAAGCCCCAGCCTGGCATTGGCACTGTGATCGTATACGAAATAGTCATCACTGATTCCATAGGAGCGGACTTTATTCTTCACAAAGTTTCCCATATCATGAGCCGGAAGCTGGGTCACCACACCGGTATGAAGCCCTAAAAGAGCGGCTCCCACGGCAACGTTCAACTCCGCGCCGCCCACCTGTTTCTGAAAGGAGTCCCCCCTGACCAGCCGTTCCACACCTGCCGGAGACAGACGTAAAAGCAATTCTCCCAGGCTTAATAAATCAAATGGTCTGTCACTCATTCTGCTGTTTCCTCCATAACTTTTAAAAAGGGGGTCATTTCAAAATGACCCCCGAAAATTCTTTCCTGCCCTTTAACAGTCCGGCAGTTATTATCTCTGAACGCGTCCTGATCCGTCTCCGCCGGCCAGGCCTTCCACATCTTCCCTTGATACCAGGTTGAAGTCTCCCGGGATGGTGTGCTTCAATGCGGAAGCAGCTACCGCATATTCCAGCGCGCTCTTGAAGTCCTTTCCATCCGCCATACCGCAGATCACGCCGGCCGCAAAGGAATCGCCGCCGCCCACACGGTCCACGATGGGTGTGATGTGGTACTTTCTGGAGTGATAGAATTCACGGGTCCCGCCATCCATGATGCATGCGGACCAGCCGTTGTCAGAAGCGGAACGGCTCTCACGCAGGGAGCTGATCACATACTTGAAGCCGAATTTATCGATCATCTGATTGAAGATATCAACATAGCCCTGTAATTCCAGCTCTCCGGCCGTTACATCGGTGTTGCCCGGCTTAAAGCCCAGAACCTTTTCCGCATCCTCTTCGTTGCCGATGCACACATCAACATACTGCATCAGATTGGTCATGACCTTCTGAGCTTTCTCGGAAGACCATAATTTCTTACGGAAGTTCAAGTCTACGGAAACCGTTACGCCATGAGCCTTGGCAGCCTTTAAAGCAGCCTCCGTAAGCTCAGCGGCGGCATCGCTGACCGCCGGTGTGATTCCTGTGAAATGGAACCAGTCCGCGCCTTCAAAAATTTCATCAAAGTTGAAATCAGAAGCGGTCGCCGTGGAAATGGAGGAATGAGCCCGGTCATAGACTACGGTGGAGGCTCTCATTGCGGAACCCGTCTCCAGAAAATAGATTCCAAGTCTCTCTCCGCCTCTGGCGATGTGTTTTGTACCTACATTGTATTTTCTCAAAGCAGCAACCGCGCAATCGCCGATGGGATTCTTCGGTACCGCTGTTACGAATTCGGCATCATGGCCGTAATTTGCCAGGGAAACTGCTACGTTCGCCTCACCGCCTCCGTAATTTACATCAAATTCATCTGCCTGAATAAACTTCTCATTGTTCGGGGTAGATAATCTTAACATGATCTCGCCCATGGTAACGATCTTTGCCATTTTATACGCTCTCCTTAATTCTTCTGTTCATATTCTATTATTTGCGAGCTGCTGCCACTGCTTCAACGAATTCCTTCGCCTTGGCGGTAACTGCTGCGAAATCGCCTGTCTTAGCGCCCTTTGTCAGGCTGCTGCCTGTGCCAACGGCATATGCGCCTGCCTTGATCCACTTATCAACGTTGTCAACGTCAACACCGCCGGAGGGCATGAATTCACCCTGGGGAAGGGGGCCCTTGAAGGAGCTGATGGCTGCCGGTCCCATGATGTTGCCCGGGAAGATTTTGATCACGTCACAGCCCCATTCCAGAGCGGTGATCGCTTCGGTCGGCGTCATAACGCCCGGAAGCATGGGAACTCTGTAACGGTTGCAGAGCTTGATGGTCTCGGGGTTAAGGCCAGGGCTCACCACATAGTTCGCACCTGCCAGAATTGCCGCCCTTGCCGTCTCCGGATCCAGGACCGTGCCTGCACCAATGACAACATTGGCATTTTTACTATATTTTTCAGACATTTTTGCGATGAATTCAATGGGGTTTCCTTCATCCATAGTCATTGTGATTTCAATGAAATTAATTCCGCCGGCGATGATAGCGTCAACTACTTTTTCGCCCTGCTCCAAGTCTTTCGCACGAACAACAGCAACCAGACAATCTTCTTTCATCCTAGTTAAAACCTGTTCTTTTTTCATGTTTGATCTTCTCTCCTTCTTTAAATTCGCATATACGAATCAGCTTCATATTTACGATTCTTATACTTGAAATATTAATCGTTTCTGACTGTTTTGTCAACAGGTATTCCTTATATTTTTCCAAGAAATCCTAACAAGCGGGAAACTTCCATCCCCTTTTGGGATACCAGGCTTCCAAGGGCTTCATAGTCCTCTTTGGGCTTATAAAGGCTGGAAACGCTGATGGCCCCGAGAACATTGCCATCCCGGTCAAAAACCGGCGCTCCCACACACTGCATATGGTCTTCCATCTCCCTTGCATCAAAGGCATATCCTCTCTCCCTCACCTTTTCCAGTTCGGAAAGAAGCTGTTCCCTGTCCCTTATGGTCTGATCGGTATGCCGGACGAATCTTATCCGGTTGATGATCTGTTCTCTTGTCTCTTCATCGCTGTATGCAAGGATGACCTTTCCCAGGGAAGTGCAGTACATGGGATTTTTGGAACCCACGGTGGCTGTCGTAATAATAGGATTCTCCGGTTCGAACTTGCATATGTATACGACATGATGATCGGAGGGAACTCCGAAAAAGACGGTTTTTCCCACTTCCCTTGAAAACGCCTTGAGCACCGGCTCGATGATTCCTATAAAATCCAGGTTATTGGTGTAATTGATCCCGATCCGATAGGCCATCAGGCCTATGGTATAATTCTGCTTCTGCCCTCTGGTCACATTCACCATGCCCATTTCCGCCAGGGTCGTCACGATATCGTAGGCGCTTGTCTTCGGGAGTTTCAGCTTTTCGCAGAGATCATCCAGCGTGGCTCCATCCGGAGTTCTGGAAATCAGTTTTAAAATATCCACGGTTCTTTGTGTGGTTCTGTTCAGTTTCATGGTATGGCCTCCATTTCTACGTCCTAGTATACTCCCCTGTCCGGAAAAAAAGCAAGATGAATTTCGCATATACGAAGTATTTGTAAGTGTTTACAAAATTATGCCCGTTTCTCCTCTTATTTCACCAAAATAAAAAATCAGGGATTGTATTATTTACCATAATTATGTATAATAAATTGGGTATGTAAATACTTACAATTGCGGGAGGTGATGCTTTTGAATATCTACGATGTCTCCGAACATGCCCATGTGTCCATCGCTACCGTTTCCCGGGTCATCAACGGGAATCCCAATGTCAGCGAAAAGACCAGGAAACGGGTCCTGGAGGTCATGAAAGAGCTTGGCTATACCCCTAATGTATTTGCCAGAAGCCTGGGGTTAAACACGATGAAAACCATCGGGATCATGTGCGCCGATTCTTCCGATCCCTGGCTGGCGGAAGCCATTTATTATCTGGAAAAAGAATTAAGGAGCAACGGCTATGATTCCATCCTCTGCTGCAGCGGCTATCTGCCGGAAACCAAGAAGAAATATTTAGAGCTGCTTCGTTCCAAGCGTGTGGATGCCATCATACTGACCGGCTCCCATTACATGGAAGCAAAGGCAAAGGACAACGCTTACCTTCTGGAGGCCGCAAGGGACATTCCCGTCATGCTGGTCAACGGCTGGCTGGAGGGGGAACAGATCTACAGCACGGTCTGCGACGACCATGCCGCAGTCTACGAAGCCGCCTTGTCGCTTTGCCGCTCCGGGCGGACCTCGGTGCTCTATCTTTATTCCGGCAATTCCTACAGCAACCTGCGTAAGCTTTCCGGATACCGGGCAGCCTTAAAGGATGGAGGATTAAACCTCCGGGAAGAGCTCATGGTGCTTTGCCCCAAGGATCTGGACGCGGTTATGGAACGGCTCAAACGGCTTTCCGATTCCGGAATCCGTTTTGACGCGATCCTGGCTGCAGAGGATATTTTGGCCGTGGGTGCGGTAAAATATGCAGATCAGGCCGGCTTTCAAATACCGGAAGACTTAAACATCATCGGGTATAACAATTCCATACTGTCCCGATGCACCACGCCGGAAATCACCTCCGTGGACAATAAGGTGGAATCGCTCTGCACCACCACGGTAAACACGCTCATGAAGGTTTTGGAGGGCAGAAACGTGCCGGCAAAAACCACAATTACCCCGGAGCTCGTAAAGCGAGGAACTACTGATTTTTAATTTTATATATTTAAGGAGGATTTACCAATATGAAACAGTTTATGGACGAGGATTTTTTACTGTCTGCCGATGCCGCGAAAAGCCTTTATCACACATACGCGGAGAAAATGCCCATCGTGGACTATCACTGCCACATCAATCCCCAGGAAATCTTTGAAGACAGGAAATTTGATACGATCACCCAGGTATGGCTGGGAGGCGATCATTACAAATGGCGCCAGATGCGTTCCAACGGCATAGACGAAAAATACATCACCGGCGACGCCTCTGACCGTGAGAAATTCCAGAAGTGGGCGGAGACCCTTCCCAAATTGATCGGCAATCCGCTGTATCACTGGAGCCATCTGGAGCTCAAAAGATATTTCGGCTATACCGGCTACTTAAACGGGGACACCGCGCAAGAGGTGTGGGATCTGTGCAATGAAAAGCTTCAGGAGGATTCCATGAGTGTCCGGAACCTCATCCGGCAGTCCAATGTAAAACTGATCTGCACCACCGATGATCCTGCCGATAACCTGGAATGGCACCAGAAAATCGCCGATGATTCCTCCTTTGAGGTCAAAGTGCTTCCTGCCTGGAGACCGGACAAGGCCATGAACATCGAAAAACCGGATTTTGCCGCCTATATCGGAAAATTGTCTGCCGTAAGCGGAGTTGAGATCAAAAACTTTGCTTCCTTAAAAGCGGCCCTGTTAAACCGCATGCAATTCTTTAAGAGCCGGGGCTGCTGCGTTTCCGACCATGGTCTTGAGTTTGTCATGTATGCACCGGCCGATGAAGTGGAGCTTGATGTCATTTTTGAAAACGGACTTTCCGGAAAGGCCGTCTCCAGAGAGGACGAGTTAAAATACAAAACAGCGTTCATGCTGTTCCTTGCAAAAGAATACAACCGCATGGGCTGGGTGATGCAGCTGCATTACGGCTGCAAGCGGGACAACAATGCCCTCATGCATGCGGCCATCGGACCGGATACAGGCTTTGACTGCATCAATGATTACGCTCCATCCGCACAGATGGCTGATTTCTTAAACGATTTAAGCGCAACCGATGAGATCCCGAAAACCATCCTTTATTCCTTAAATCCAAACGACAACGCTTCCATCGGCACCATCATCGGCTGTTTCCAGAGCCAGTTCCCGGGAAAGATCCAGCATGGCTCCGCATGGTGGTTCAACGACCACAAGGCCGGCATGACCGAGCAGATGACTTCCCTGGCCAACTTGGGGTGCCTTGGAAACTTCATCGGAATGCTCACCGATTCCAGAAGCTTTTTATCCTACACCAGACACGAATACTTCCGCAGAATCCTCTGCGAGCTGGTCGGCGGCTGGGTGGAAAACGGAGAATATCCGGATGACCGGAAAGCGCTGAAGGAAATCATTGAAGGGATCTCCTACAACAATGCAGTGAATTACTTTGGTTTTTCACTGTAATCACAGCACAGCAAAAAAGGCAGGTCTTTCGGGATCTGCCTTTTCTGCCGCCGCCGGCTGTGCCGGCTCTGATTGTTTTTTGAAAATACGCTATACCTGTTATACGATTACCTTCACCGGACACTTCATTGCGCATTTCCCACAGTTGATACATTTCTCATAATCAATGACCGCAACATTATTATCCATATGGATCGCATCAAATTCACACTGCTTCGTACACAGCGTACAGGCGATACAGCCCGCCTCGCATTTGGCCTTCACATCTTTGCCTTTATCATGGGAGCTGCACTGAACCAGATGCTTTGCCTTATAAGGGACCAGATCGATTAAGTTGTTCGGACAGGAGGCAACGCATTTGCCGCAGGCAACACATTTCTCCTTATCCACCACCGCCACGCCGTCAGCCACGCGGATCGCGCCAAATTCGCACGCCTTTACACAGGAGCCGTAGCCCATGCAGCCATAGGCACAGGCTTTTTCACCGGAACCTGGAACCACGGAGATTTTCCGGCAGTCATCAATTCCGTAATAATGATACTGCAGCTTTGTCTTATCACAGGTTCCTCTGCATTTTACAAATGCAGTCTTTTTCTCAGACAGGCCGGCAGAAACCCCCATGATCGCGCCGATCCTTTCCGCCACTGCAGAACCTCCCACCGGACAGGCTCCCACATCTGCCTGACCTGCAGCAATCGCCTTTGCCAGAGCATCGCATCCCGCATAGCCGCAGCCGCCGCAGTTGTTGCCCGGAAGCGCGTCACGGACGAGGATCTCTTTTTCATCTGTTTCCACTTGAAACTTTTCACTGGCAATCCCAAGGAACACACCGATCAGAATACCGATAATGCCTACAACGGCTGCCGCATATATAATACCTGTTATCATATTTTTCCGTCTCCTCCTTTTAAATCAATCCGGAAAATCCGAAAAATGCGATTGCCATCAGTCCGGAAGTAATCAGGACGATCGGTGATCCCTGAAAGGAATGGGGGATGTCATTATTTTCGATTCTCTCACGGACACCTGCCAGCATAATGATGGCGATGGTGAAGCCTGAGGATATACCGATGCCGTTTACAACGCTTTCCAGAATATTATAGTCCTTCTGCACATTGGTCAGGGCCACACCCAGAACCGCACAGTTGGTCGTGATCAGGGGTAGATACACCCCCAATGCCTCATAAAGGGCAGGCATGGATTTCTTTAAGAACATTTCTACAAACTGCACCAGAGCCGCGATGACCAGAATGAATACAATGGTCTGTAAAAACTCCAGGCCCATCCCCACCAGGATTCCCTTGTAGATCACGCTGGTGACAAAAGCCGCAATGGTGATTACAAAAATAACGGCTGCGCCCATGCCGGCAGAAGTCTTCACACTTTTGGAAACTCCAAGGAACGGACAAAGGCCAAGGAACTGGCTGAGCACTACGTTGTTAACCAATGCGGAGCCAATGGCAATTAATAACAATTCTTTCATCTATCCATCCTCCTATTCGTCTTTCCCGGAATCTGCAGCATCTGAATCCGCTGCTTTCTTCGCCTCACCGGTACAGGCCGCACAATTGCCGCCGCATGCCGGCTGAGACTTGGAAGCAGAGCCATTGCTTGCGGATGGGGCCTTAAACTTATTCTGAAGCGCCGTTAAAACAGCCAGCACGAAAAATGCACCCGGTGCCAGGATAAAAATTGAGATATGATAATCCTCCGGGACAATGGTGCGGCCGAATATTGCACCCGCCCCTAAAAGCTCACGGACTAAGCCAATGCAGGTAAGAGCAGCGGTAAATCCAAGTCCCATACCGATTCCGTCAAAGGTGGATTCCATCACACCGTTTTTGGAAGCATAGGATTCCGCACGGCCTAAAATAATGCAGTTTACCACGATAAGAGGAATATAGATGCCAAGTGCGGAATACAGACCTGGTACATAAGCCTGCAGCAGAAGCTGCACGATGGTAACTAGGGTCGCGACAATAACGATATAAGCCGGAATCCGGACACGGTCCGGAATGATCTTACGGAGAGCTGAAATAATCATATTGGAAAACAACAAAACCACGGTAGTGGAAAGCCCCATGCCCGCGCCGTTGACGGCCGATGTGGTGACAGCCAGAGTCGGGCACATACCAAGCATCAGCACGAAGGTAGGGTTTTCTTTTACCATTCCGTTCCATAAACGTTCCGTCCATTTGTTGTTCATCTTCCCACCTCCTGCTCATTGACGCAGTTGTGCACATAATATAATGCGGCATTGACTGCATTGGTTGCTGCACTGGATGTAACGGTGGCACCGCTGATGGCATTGATTTCAGCATCAACCGCATTGCCGGATTTGGTGACCGAAAGGGAACCGGCATTCTTTCCCGCATACTGATCCTTGAATGCCGGTTCTTTTGCTTTTAAGCCCAACCCCGGCGTATCGCTGATCTCAAGAAACTCAATGCCGTTTACGGTCCCGTCCTCTTTGATGCCCACAGATAACTTTATGGTTCCGCCATAGCTGTCGTCGGAATAGGAAGTAATGACATAACCGACAGCGGTTCCGCCTGCATCCACTGCTAAAAGGGCATTCTCCACACCGACATTTCCAAAACTCCGGGAAAGCAGTTGTGAATTGCAGGCATCCACAGCCTCTTTCATTCGGTCATCCGACTTGAAATCCGCAGCTTCCGGAAATACTGCCTTATAAGCTTTTAAATTTGCCGCCAGTGTTGCCTTCTCTATGGGCACCTTTGTAATCTGATAAGCGCCGCCCAGCAAAAAACCGGAAATCAGAGTAATGACAAATAAAATCACTGCGTCTTTCATATATCCGCCTTTTTTCATCTTATCTGCCCTCCTTTCCAAATGCTTTCGGAAGGGAAATCTTTTCGATCAAGGGTACCAGAATGTTACTGATGATAATGGCATAGGATACTCCTTCCGCAGAGCCGCCGAAAAGACGGAACAATCCGGTCAGTACACCTAAAAGGATGCCGAAAAGGATCTGGCCTTTTGTGGTGATCGGGCTTGTCACATAATCGGTAGCCATAAAAAACGCACCAAAAATGATACCGCCTCCGCACAAATGTGTCAGCACATACGTCAGGTCATGCTGTCCGAAAACAAATACAAAAACAGCAAAAGTAATCAGATAGGCCGCCGGGATCCGGATGGAAATCACCTTTCTGGCGATTAAGTATGCCCCGCCGATGAGAAGGGCAATCACCGATACCTCTCCAATGGTTCCGGGAATCTTTCCGATAAACATTGCCGTTACGTCAACTGCCTGACCGGACTTTAACGCAGCCAGAGGTGTTGGGCTTGCAACCGCGTCGCTGTATGTAAATGTGGTCATTTTTCCTGCAAACGAGATCAACAGAAAACACCTTGCCGCAAGGGCCGGGTTCATGAAATTTTGACCCAGACCTCCATACAACTGCTTTACCACGATGATCGCAAAAACGCCGCCCAGAAATGGGATCCACAACGGAATGGCAGGAGGCATATTCAAGCCCAGGATCATTCCGGTCACCAGGGCGCTTCCGTCGCTTACGGTAACGGGCTTTCCCATCAGGGTTTCAAATACATATTCACTGAGAACACAGGATAATACGCTGATCAGCAGGACCAGCGCCGCTTTTATTCCAAACTGATACAATCCGTAGGCAGACGCCGGGATCATGGCAATGGCGACATCCAGCATGATATTCTGAGTTGTCACCTGATCCCTGACATGAGGGGATGAGGATACATTCAATAATTTACTCATGCTTTACCCTCCTGTGTTTTCTTTCTGCCTGCCGCAGCTTCCTTACGCATCTCTTTAAATGCCTGGGTGAGAGGTCTCCTGGCCGGGCATATATACGTACAGCAGCCGCACTCACAGCATTCCATACCATCTAATTTTATAAACCGCTCCATGTCAGATTTTTCTGCCGCATCCATCATCATCTGGGGGATGACATGGCTTGGGCATACCTTAACGCATCTTCCGCAGCGGATGCATGCGGTGGGTGCGTTCTCTGCGACCTCATCCTTCGTCAGACAGGTGAGTGCAGAAGAAGTTCTGGTAACCGGAATATTTAAATCAAATAAGGCCTGTCCCATCATGGGACCTCCGGAAATCACCTTCTCCGGATCTGTCTTAAATCCGCCGGAGGCCTCGATCAGCTCGGTATAGCTGATTCCGATCCTCACGTTATAGTTCTGAGGATTTGATATGGCATCTCCGGTCACCGTAATAATGCGCCGGATCAGCGGAGTGCTCTTTGCGACAGCATTGTAAATGGAAATAACCGTATCCACGTTATCCACAATACAGCCTGCATCCGCCGGAAGCATGGAAGAATTGATCTTCCTTCCCGTCACCGCATGAATCAGTGTACGCTCTCCGCCCTGCGGATATTTTGTCTTTAGCGGACATACGGTGATTCTCGGTTCATCCTTCACAAGTTCTGTCATTCGTTTAATCGCTTCCGGCTTGTTGCTTTCAATGCCGATCACTCCCTTTGCATTATCAAAAAGCTGAAGGATTATGTTTAATCCCCTGATAATGCTCTCCGGCTCTTCTAACATCATTCGGTAATCGGAGGTTAAATACGGCTCACACTCCGCTCCATTTACGATGATGGTATCAATTTTTGACTCATCCTTTGGTGTGAGTTTCACATGGGCCGGAAAACCTGCGCCTCCCAGCCCCACGACACCGGCCTCCTTTACAATGCTGCGGATCTCTTCCCTTGACAGGGATTTCGGATCCCGTTCCATACCAAAGCCTTCCACCTCCTGATAATGCCCGTCGTTCACAATAATGATGGATGGTACCATGGAACCATTCGCAACCCTTCGCGGTTCGATTGTTTTAACTGTTCCTGAAACGGAGCTGATTATGCAGGCAGAAATAAAACCTCCCGGTTCCCCGATCTTCTGACCGACCAGCACCTGGTCACCCGCTGCAACCAAAGGCTTTGCCGGTGCACCGATATGCTGGGACAGCGGGAACACTATTTCGCCCTTGGGCAGCAGCACTTGTACAGGCTTATCTTCCGACAGTTTTTTTCCCTCATAAGGAAATACACCGCCCTTAAATGTAGCCAAACCCATTTAACTAACCCTCTTTCTCTACATTTCTATGTCTCCTCCGGCAAAATCCCATAATCTTTGCCATCTTGCACAGTATACCATAATTTGTAACCTGAAACAATGAAATTTAAATATTGTATACTGTGTTCTTAGTTTAATTCGACCTATTAATGATTTAAAAATCCATAACAACAGCTTTTAATGTGTTAAGTAAATAACAAAACTTTTTGATATAAATAGCCTCATGTTTTTGAAAAAGGTTAATTTGTCTTTTATACATCGCCTTACCACCAGTATTTGTTCTTTTTTTACAGAATTATTTATTTAATTTCCATTACTTTGTGAAACTTTTATTTAATTTTTACCATTATTAATATGTTTTTTAATTCTTTTCTATATTTTTTCTTATCTGTTCTTATTCCTTTATTAAAATATTTAATAAAAAGCGGGAGCATGAAAAAAAACAAAATCATAAAAACTGTACGATCATGTTCTTTCCATGCCCCCTGATCAGAGGATAAGAGCTTAATCCGTTTTAATCCAGCTCCACTGCCCCGGTATAAAGCTGATAATACCTTCCTTTCTGCTTCAGCAGATCTTCATGGTCTCCCCGTTCAATGATTTCTCCGTTTTCCAGAACCATGATGGCATTGGCATTGCGCACCGTGGACAGCCGGTGGGCGATCACAAAGGTGGTCCTGTTTGCCATCAGGCGGTCCATCCCCCGTTCGATATGCTTTTCCGTTCTGGTGTCAACGGAGCTGGTGGCCTCATCAAGGATCAGAATGGGCGCCTTTGAAATGGCCGCCCTTGCAATGTTGAGAAGCTGCCTCTGCCCCTGGCTCAAATTGGCTCCGTCTCCCTCCAGCACCGTATCAAATCCGTGGGGAAGCCTCATGATAAAGGAATAGGCGGAGGCTGTCTTTGCCGCCTGTATGACCTCTTCATCCGTCGCAGAAAGCCTGCCGTAGCGTATGTTCTCCATGACCGTCCCCGTAAACAAATGGGTGTCCTGAAGAACCATGGCAATGTTTCGCCGGAGGTTATCCCTCTTCACATTCCGGATATTCCTGCCGTCAACGGTGATTTCACCGCTCTGAATGTCATAAAAACGGTTCAGCAGATTGGTGATGGTGGTCTTTCCGGCACCGGTAGAGCCCACAAAGGCGATTTTCTGGCCGGGTCTGGCATAAAGGCTGATATCCCTTAAAATCAGCTTATCGGAATTGTATCCAAATGTCACATTCTTTAATTCCACAAATCCGTTCATGGGTTCCAGCTCAACCGCATCCGCCCCATCCTCAGGCTCCGGCTCCTCATCCATGACGGCAAACACCCGTTCCGCCCCCGCAAGGGCGGAAAAAATATTGCTCACCTGCATGGATATCTCATTGACCGGCCGGCTGAACTGACGGGAAAAAGTGAGAAACACGGTTAAGCCGCCCACGTCAAAGCCTCTAAGGACGCAGAGAATACCTCCGATGCATGCGGTCAGGGTATAATTTAACTGGCTTAAATTGCCCATGACCGGCATCATGATGCCTCCGAAAAACTGGGCATGGATCATGTTGTTCCTCAGATCCTCATTGAGGATCTCAAACTCCTCCTCAGCCACAGGCTCATGGCCGAATACCTTCACAACCTTCTGGCCGCTGATTATTTCTTCAATATATCCGTTGACCGCCCCCAGAGAGTTCTGCTGGGCGGAAAAATATTTCCGGCTCCTTAAGGCCACAAAGCCGCCGGCCTTCATCATGACCGGTATCATGACCAGGGTCACCAGGGTCAGCCAGATGTTGGTATAGATCATGAGGGCCAGCGTGCCTGCGATGCTCAGCGCTCCGGTAAACAGCTGGACCAGGGTGCTGCTTAACATCTGCCCGATGGCATCCACATCATTGCTGAACCGGCTCATTAAGTCACCATTGTTGTTACTGTCGTAAAACCGCACCGGCAGCCTCTGCATCTTGCCGAATAGGTCGTCACGTATTTTCTGGAGTGCATTCTGAGCAATGGTCAGCATGATTCTGGACTGGGCATAATTGGCGATCACTCCCACGAGATACACCACCGCCATCGCCAGAAGGCCCCCCGCAAGACCGGACACACTGCCCCGCCCTCCGTCCGCCGGAGCGATGTACCGGTTTATGATGGGGCGCAGCATATAGGACCCGGCAAGTGTCGCCAGAGTGCTTACGATGATGCAGAATAAGGCGGCTCCCATGGAGGCCTTATATTCATTTAAATAAGACATCAGGCGCCGGATGGTCGCTCCGGTGTCCTTCGGAAGTCCGGCCTTCATCTGTTTTCCGCCTCCGGGTCCGCCGGCGAGACCGCGTTTTTTTACAGGCGCCGCCTCCCTGGCGTAACGCCTTTTCAGGCTTTCCGCTTTTCTTTGATCATCCATCACGCACCCGTCTCCTTTTCCCGTTCTCTCTGCGAATAATAGATCTCCTGGTAGGTTTCACAGGACTCCAGCAGCTCCCCGTGGGTTCCCATGCCCGCGATCCGCCCGTCATCCAGCACAATGATTTTATCCGCGTCCTCCACAGACCCGATCCTCTGGGCAATGATAAATTTGGTGGTATCCTTTAAGGCCGCCTGAAAGCACCGGCGGATCCGGGCTTCGGTGGCCGTATCCACGGCAGAAGTGCTGTCATCCAAAATCAGTATTTTCGGTTTCTTTAAAAGCGCCCTTGCAATGCAGAGCCTTTGCTTCTGGCCGCCGGATACATTGGCTCCGCCCTGGCCCAGATCCGTATCATATCCATCCTTAAAACCGGATACAAAGCCGTCTGCCTGGGCGCTTTCCGCCATGAGGACCACCTCTTCCATCGGGGCATTTTCATCTCCCCAGCGGAGATTTTCCTCAATGGTGCCCGAAAAAAGCACATTTTTCTGAAGGACCATTCCCACGCCTTCCCTCAGGTTCTTAAGGGAATAATCCTTCACATCAATGCCATCCACCAGGACCTGCCCTCCGTCCGCATCGTAAAGCCGGGGGATCATCTGCACAAGAGAACTTTTGCCGCTTCCCGTGGAGCCGATGATCCCGACGGTCTCTCCCGGTTCCGCGGTGAAATTTATGTGGCTTAAAACCATTTCATCCGTTTCCTTCGCATACCGGAAGCTTACATCCTTAAATTCCACCCTGCCTTCGGTGACCCGGGCATCTCTCTTAGCCGCATGTTCATCCGTTAAGTCGATCTCTGTATCCAGGACCTCCTTTACCCTTTTTAAGGAGGCCAGGGACCGGGAAGCCTGCAAAAACACCATGGACAGCATCATGAGGGACATGAGGATCTGTATAATATAGGTGATGAACGCCGTTAAATCTCCCACGGGCATACTGCCCCCGATGATCAGATTGCCTCCGTACCATACCACAGCCAGAGTCGCCACATTCATGGTCAGCATCATCACAGGCATGCTGGCGATTACGATCTTCATGGCAGCAAGGCTGCCCTCCTTTAAATCCCGGTTGGTGTTTTCAAACTTTTCTTTCTCGTAATCCTCCCGGACAAAAGATTTGATCACCCGCACATTGGTCAAAGCCTCCTGCACGCCGGAGTTTAAACGGTCGATCTTCTTCTGCATGGCCTCAAAGCGCGGAAAAGCGGCCTTTAAAATGATGAAAATGACCACAATCAGCAGCGGGATCACCGCCAGCAGGATCATCACCAGCTGCCGGTTCATGAGATACGCCATGATGATCCCTCCTATGAGCATGCCCGGCGCCCGGAACATCATGCGCAGGCTCAGCATCACCACATTCTGGATCTGCTGGATGTCGTTGGTCAGCCTGGTGACCAGGGACCCTGTGCTGAAATCATCAATGTTCTTAAAGGAGAACTGCTGGACCTTGTGAAAAACATCCTTCCTTAAGTCCGTGCTGAAGCAGATGGAAGCCTTGGATGAGAAATAAGCGCCTCCGATCCCTCCCACCGCCATGATAACAGCTATGACGGCCATTCCGGCTCCGATCTTTAAAATATAGCCCGGGTCTCTGCCTGCCACTCCGTTGTTGATGATCATGGAGGTCAGCTTGGGCAGCATGATTTCACCGAATACTTCCGTCAGCATCAGAAGCGGAGCCAGTATAAATGACCCAAGATAAGGCCTAATATATTTCCAATATCGTTTCAAGTTATCAATCCTCTCTTTCCGTCATATCCTCTTCCAAAGAAATCTGAGATAAATTGTCATAGATACGGTCTGAATTTTGCAGAATTTTCAAAAGAGCTTCAGCTCCTGCTGCTCATACTCCTGCCGCTTTTTCAGCACAACCGGCCTCTGGCGGATCATGTCCCTAAACGCTTCCTCATCCAGTATCCAGTCTCTGATCTCCTCCCGTTCCAGGATCAGGGGCATCCTGTCGTGAACCGGAGCCACGGAAGGGTTGGCATCCGTGGTGAGGATCACAAAGCGCTCCTCTGAGCCGAAGGAATTGAAAAATCCCCCTAAAAACATCACCGGAGCGTCCTCCCGGAAAAAAGCCGCCTTTTCCTTTGCCCTGTTCCATTCATAAAACCAGGTACAGGGAATCACCGCCCTGCGGTGAAGAAGGCTCTCCCGGAACATGCCCTTATGAAGGGCGGTCTCGGATCTGGAATTAAAGATCACGCCCTTTCCCTGAAAGCGCTCAAAGCCCCAGCGCTGCCAGGCCAGAGCCACCCGGCCCTCTCTCCCTACCAGCACCGGAGCCTCCTCCGCGGGATGAACATCTCTTCCAGACCGTTCCTGCCGGATCCTGTCATCGATTTCCTTCACCAGCTTTTCAATTTCCCTTGCCGTTTCATCATCAACATAATATCTTCCGCACATCCTGTTTTCTGCCGCCATCCGTTTTCTTTTATTTCGGTAATATCATAACCCATTTGCAGGCTTCCATGTAAAAAACCAGCTTAAACTCATGCCGTATGCCGCCGATCACGGCTTCGCAGACATACTCCTTGGACGGAATACCGGAATAATTCTTATCTTCGGCATACCTCACCGTAATATTTTTCACGGTCCGGATGATCCCGTCATCCCCTTCAAACTTAAAGCTTAAAGGCTGGAGGCTGCAGCTCGCCGTAAACCAGGCTTTGCAGGCTATATGATACATTTTACCCTTTAATTCCCCGCTGTCAATCTCCTTTGCGTTGATTCCGATCCCAAATGAAGACATACACTTCACTTCCTGTTTTTTTATACGATATTCTGCTTTTTATAATCCACGGTTCTCTTTTCCCTGCTGATCCCGCCGCTCATATGATCCACATACCGGACCTGATTGTTGGATTGGGATTCCACAAAGGAAGCCCTTCGCAGGGAATCATTTCCGAAACGCTTCCGGATCTCATCCACCGCCTTATCCAGCTGCTCCAGCTTTTCATAGTCCTTCCTTTCAAACAGGCCGGCCTGTCTGGAATTGCCGGCTGCCACGTGACTCATATGAATGCCGAGATGACGGATGGGAATCCCATCCCAGGCCTGGTCAAAGGTCCGGCAGGCCGCCTCATAAATTTCCTCTGTGATATTGGTGGGAGAATGAAAGGACATCTGATGGCTGTAGTAGCGGAAATCACAATCCTTGATCCCCACCGCCAGAACACCTGCCCGGACGCCATCTGCCCTCAGCCTGGCAGCCACCGTTTCCGCAAGGGACAGAAGCACTAAATGGGCGGTCTCCCTTTCCGGAACGTCAAAGGCTATGGTGGTGCTGTTGCCGTACCCTTTGTTGGGAGGCGGAACAGGCTCTACCGCAGAACAGTCGATGCCCCTGGAAAAGGCGTGGATCACCTCTCCCATTTTGCCCAGATGGCTTTTTATCATCCGGGGGTCGGCCTCCGCCAGTTCACCGATGGTTTTGATCCCCAGATTCCGCAGCTTCCGGAAGGTGGCCCGTCCCACAAAAAACAGACTGCTCACGGGCAGAGGCCACAGCTTTTTCTCTATTTCCTCCGTCCACAGCGTGTGCACCCGGTCCGGTTTTGTGAAATCCGCCGCCATTTTGGCCAGGACCTTATTGTTTGCCACGCCGATATTCACCGTAAATCCCAATTCCCTCCCGATCCTCTTTCTGATCTCTTCCGCCGCTTCCTCCGGCTTTCCAAAAAGCCCTTCCATGCCGGTCATTTCCATATATGCCTCATCAATGGAATACTGTTCCACCGCAGGAGAATATTGCTTTAAAATATGGATAAACGCTTCCGACGATTTCTGGTAAAGGCCGTAATTGGGAGGAACCAGGAGCAGTTCCGGACACTTTCTCAGCGCTTCCGTAACAGATTGTCCCGTATGGATCCCGTATTTTTTTGCCGGAATGCTTTTCGCAAGAATAATACCGTGACGCATGGTCACATCGCCTCCCACTGCCGAAGGGACCATGCGCAGATCCAGATTTCCTCCCAGATGCTTTAACCGGTAGACCGCCTCCCAGCTCAAAAAAGCGGAGTTTACGTCAATGTGAAATACCACTCGATTCATACATTCACCTCAATTCATATGATAACCGAATGTATGTTCGATTCCTAGTGGAAATAAAAGGATGTGCATCATTCCCAGTTTAATAATTCTTCCGCCTCTTTTTCCGTGATCACTTCATAGCAGTCAAATTCCGGAGCTTCCGGATAGAAGTAGCCGAGGGAAAGTCCCCGCCGTTTCCATTCTCCGTTCTCATATCCAAAAAACTGTCTTCCTTCCTGCTTTATAACGGTCCCTCGGTTTTCCCGATCGGTTAGTTTCAGAAACCTGACATCACTCATGATTTTTCACCTTTTCTATGCCCTTCGGCACTTCCATAGAATCGGACAGTTCAAACATCTGATCTCCCAGTTCTATGTACGCTCTGCTGCCCACGTCTTTTACATGCCTTTGTTTTTCGTAAAGCTCATGCATCTTCCCATTCTTCACCTGAAAGCTTTCAGGGGTATGGTACTGCAGTTCAAAGGCCTGACCGCCGGGCGACCTTAAAATGGTGTTGATTCCATTATAGGGGCTCTGTCTGTCAAGCCAATAATTCTTAATTTCAACCGTATTATAACTTAAGCGGTCATAAAGCTCAATCGCTTTTAAAACTTTTTCCGCAAACTCTTCCGGCGAGGCCGTATAGGTATATCTTAATATATCTTTTACTTCATACCGGCCGCCATTGGAATCATATTTTCTCGTGATCTTATTTAAGTAAGAATCCCTGGATTTAATCCGGTTTTCAACGCCGGCCATATCCATTCCCGCCTGTTTTGCGGCAGCTTTTACTTCTGCCGTGATCTCCGGCTCACATTCCACAGCCCTGTTATAGATTCCTTCAAATCCTTCCCCATCCCTAAGGGCATGTGCTTCTTCCAATACTGCTCTGCGGCGGCTGTGCTGAGTTCTCTCCGGCGGGCGTTTTCGTAGCATTTTCTCCCTGCCCATGGTCCTGAATTTCCTTTGATATTTTTATCATACCATTCAGAATATGTCATATTTGCCTGGATTGTGTCTGTCTTTTTTCTTCGCCCTTTGCGTCATACCAATACACAGGGCGGAAGTCCCGGTCTCCCGCAGACTTCCGCCCCCCTTATATTAATCACAATCATCTTCATCGCGCCAACGGCAGCGTGGATCTCTGCACCCATCTCTGAAACCAGCCCAGTAAGCTCTTCTTCTTTCTTCCGCACAGTTATCACCATTATCATCATTATCACAGTTACAGCCGCAATTACAGTTACAATTGCGTCTGCAATTATTCCAACAAGATCCGAAAAAGCAGCTCATCATTTACACCTCTTTCTTTTTTTAATATACTCTATTATATGGGACGGTCAGACAAGACGTGAATTGCCGCCGGCCGGCCTGCACAGACCTTCCGGCGCCGGCCTTTTGCGCCGGCGCCTTGATTTCAATTTTGGAAAATGATATAATATTTTTATTCTGAAAACAGGAGGCAGCGCCTATGAATTTCATTTATAATCCCAATCAGATCGCTTTATTTCATTCCGATAATAACCTGCTTGCCGAGGTCACTTTTCCGGACATTGACCAGAACACCGTAAACATCAATCATACCTTTGTGGATGATTCTCTCAGGGGGCAGGGGGTGGCAGGACAGCTTATGGAAGCTGCTGCAAACCATCTGCGTTCCCATGGAAAAAAGGCGGTTTTAACGTGTCCTTATGCTGTAAGCTGGTTTAAAAAGCACCCGGAATACAACGATCTGGTCACTGATAAATAGTCTCTGAAACGTAAAAAGAAACCTTGAAACCGGCTTTTATAAACCGGTCAGGGTTTCTTTTTTGTGCAGTTTCTTTTGCAGCGGCCAATGTTCTTTTTACCGCTTCCGGGTCCGGAAGCCGGATCAGGTGACGGACCGTGCCAATACATAATTTTTCCTGCTGCCGCGCATACTCAAACCGTGAGGTGATGATATGAATATTTTGAACTACATTGAAATTATTTTCCGGTGTGTGTTATCTGTATTGGCAATTTATTACATCTGCAAACGAAAATTTAAAGTAACGGCATCTCTCATTCTGGTATTTGCATTGTCATTCCTGCCTGAAGTTTCAGATGCCGTACTTCAGATGAAAATCGATACCTTCAGCATCCTGGTGTATTTTATCATCCTGTTCATGGCATTATTCCTTGGCAGTTCACTCGGTTATTATGACAAATTCAAATGGTGGGACCGGGTGATACATTTCCTTGCGGGCTTCGGGTTCGCCGGCTTTGGAATCGCGCTTGCCCAAATAAGCCCCGGCATTATAAAAATGGGGATTCTTATTTTCAGCTTTACTTTTTCAATAACGCTTCATATATTCTGGGAAGTGCTTGAGTATATAAGCGACTGTCTGTTTCATGGAAACGCACAGCGATGGCAAAAGGTGCACGCCTCTGAGAATCATGTATCCGAAAAAGCCATTCAGCCAGCCGGACTTGTGGATACCATGAATGATATTATCTGCTGCATTGCCGGTTCCGGACTTGCGGCGGTCGTCTGGTGGTTTATCCTATAGAAATTTGCAGAACTCAAATAAAAAAGTCTGGCATTCACCAGACTTTTTTGAGTGGAGCAGACGGGAGTTGAACCCGTGTCCAAAAACCAATTCCCTGTTCTTCTACTATCATAGTCAGTTTACTGACATTCCCTCCGCTGCCCGGGAACTGACACCCTGACAGCTTCAGTAGCTTCATCATACGTCCGCATACTCAAAGCTTTGCATACGTCGTTTCTCACATTGTCGATGCCGGGATCTTAAGGTGTGAGTGCCCTAAGGCCGACAAGCTGCATTAAGCAGCCAATGCTAATTCGTTATTGTTAGCGTTTATATTTAGGTTTGCCATTTAACGCATCGCATGCGGATAGCTTCACCAGCTGCATAGCCCCTGTCGAAACCAGTACTGCCCCTGACTGGCACTCTTCTACAGAGTGTTTCTATACTAACACGAATGAAGCCGGTTGTCAAGACTCCGGTTTCACCTGTTATAAGTCATCGACCAGTGCGCTGCTTTTGGCATAAGCCGTGCTGCGCGCTTCAAAAAAATCGGTTTTTATTAAATTTGCATTGCTGTACTGGCTGACCCAGGTCATGGTTTCCGGCTCCTGATCATGGCCTTCGTAAATGGGCTTCCAGCCAAGACCTGCGCACCGTAAATTCCCCAGATATTTGATATAGTCCGTGATCATTTCCTTTGTGAGTCCGGGAACCTCATCGCCGATGGCATAGCAGCCCCAGGCGATCTCCTGCTCACAGCCTTCTTTGATCATGCCCCGGTACATATCCACCCATTCCCCGGTGAACAGCTCCGGTTCTTCCTTTTCCAGCTCCAGAATGATGTTGCGGAACAGCCACAGATGGGTGTTTTCATCCCGGTTGATATAACGGATCTCCTGTGAGGAGCCTGTCATTTTGTGGTTGCGTCCCAGGTTATAGAAGAACATGAATCCGCTGTAAAAATACACTCCTTCCAGAATGTAATTGGCCACAACCGTCTTCATGAAGGCAGACGGGCTCTTATCCTTCTGAAACTCATTATACAGATTCCCGATAAAGGTATTGCGCGCCAGAAGGTGGGGGTCACTCTTCCACTGGTACAGCACTTCGTTCCTGGTCTGGGGCTCACAGATGGTATCCAGCATGTAGCTGTAGCTCTGGCTGTGAACGGCTTCCTGAAACGTCTGGATGGAGAGGCAGAGATTGATCTCATTGGCTGTCACGTATTCTCCGATGGCCGGTAAATTGGCGGTCTGGATGCTGTCCAGAAACACCAGAAAAGACAGGATCTTGTCATAAGCTCTCCGCTCCGGCGGGCTTAACAGCGGATAGTCCTTCTGGTCTCTGCCCAGGTTTATTTCCTCCGGTATCCAGAAATTATTCATTGCCTGCCGGTACCAGTCGCTGACCCAGCCGTATTTCATGTTATTGAAATCATTGAGATTGGTGGTGTTTCCATTGATCATGCGCCGCTCTCTTACATCAATGGCCCCGTCCGGATTAAAAAGAGGCCTTTTTCTTAATTGTTCCATATGTTTTTCCACTCTCTCCTGTATTGTCGGGGCGCTCCGGCCGGTTTTCAGCTGGAGCACGCCTCGCATTCATCCACTTCCAGACTCTTGGAGCGGACATAATAAATGGTTTTCACGCCCCATTCCCATGCCAGGAGATAGAGCTCCAGCACCTGGCGAAGGGTGTAATTATTGGTTATATAAAGATTCATGCTCTGGGCCTGGTCCACGTGGCGCTGGCGGACTCCCGCTGCCCGCACAGACCATTTCTGGTCAATATAATGGGCGTTTTTATATTTCCAAAAGGTTTCCGGTGACAGGCCCGGAGCCACCCGCGGCACCAGACCGTTCTTTTTCTCCTCCAGATAATACCGGTCCAGAATGGGATCCAGCCCGGCAGTGGTCCCTGCAATCATGCTGGTACTGCTGGTAGGCGCCACGGCCAGAAGCCAGCCGTTTCTCAATCCGAAGGAAGCCACCTTTTCACGAAGGCGTTTCCATTCCGGGGAGGTATATCCCCTTTTTTTAAAATAAGCCCCCGTCTGCCAGTCACTGCCTTCATACCGCTCATAACTGCCCTTTTCCCTGGCGAAATCACAGCTCGCTTCAATGGCCGCATAGTTTATTGCCTCAAATACCCGGTCTGCAAATTCCAGATGGTCCTCAGACTCCCAGGCGATCCCGTTCCCCGCCAGCATGTGATGGTATCCGCTCACTCCCAGCCCCACGGGCCGGTAACGGAGATTGCTGACCTTTGCGTAAGGCACGGGAAAAAAATTCAAATCAATCACATTATCCAGCGCCCGGATGGCACTCCGGGTCAGTTCCGTCAATTCCTTTTTATCATTCAGATCAATCTTTCCCAGGGACAGGCTGGCCAGATTGCAGACCACAAAATCTCCTGGCTTTGTGACCGTGACCACCACGGTTTCCCCATCCACCGTCCGGATCTCCTGCTCCAGCTCTCTTACGGCACTCATATTCTGGGCGATCTCCGTACAGAGGTTGCTGCAGTAAATGATGCCGCTGTGGCTGTTGGGATTGGCTTCATTTACAATGTCCCGGTTAAAGGCAAAGGGCGTTCCGGTCTCCACTGCGCTTTTTAAGATCAGCCGGATGATATCCTTTATGGGAATGACGCGCTTGTGGATACGGCTGTCACTGACGCAGTCCCGGTAACGTTCTTCCCATAGGGCCCCATAGGAGTCCTCCAGCGCCCAGCCTTTGACCGTCAGGATCTCATGAGGGCACATAAGATGCCAGTCTCCTTCCATATTCTCTTTCGCCTGCTTCCAGAACAGATCCGGATAGCAGACCGCCGGGAAAACGTCATGGGCCTTCATGCGGTCATCCCCGTTATTGGTCCGCAATGCCAGAAACTCGGGGAGATCTTTGTGCCAGGCATCCAGATAAACCGCCACCGCGCCCTGCCGCACACCCAGCTGGTCCACTGCCACGGCAGTGTCGTTGGCCAGCTTGATCCAGCGGATCACGCCTCCGGCCGCTCCCTTAAATCCCCGGATAGGGCTTCCCGCCGCGCGCACCTTTCCGAAATAAAGTCCCATACCGCCTCCGAACTTGCTGACTTTTGCAAAGCTGTCGATGCTGCGGTAAATTCCATCCAGGCTGTCGGGCACGGTGTCAATAAAGCAGGAGGAAAGCTGATGATACGGCTTCCTGGCATTGGAAAGGGTGGGCGTTGCCATAGTCACCTTCAGCGTGCTGAGCATGTCATAAAACCGCTTCACCCAGCCGTCTCTGTCCTCTGTTTCCTTCATGGCAAGATGCATGGCAATTCCCAGAAACATCTCCTGAGGCGTCTCCAGAGGAACATTCCGGCGGCTGTGTATGACATACCGGCCAAGGAGCAGCTCCAGTCCGGAATAGTTGAAAAGATGGTTTCTGGTCTGATCCATATAGGCTTCATACCGGTCAATTTCTTCCTTTGTATAGTTCTCCAGCAGATAAGCCCCATAAAGCCCGTCCTCCGTTAAATAACGGATCTTTTCATAGAAGCTTCCGATCTGCGCTCTCTCAAGCTCCGCCTTTAATCCGGTTTCAAAGCGCAGCAGCAGAAGCCTGGCTCCGATATACTCCCAGTCCGGCGCTTCCTGGGTGGTCAGCTCCACCGCGGCCCGGATAAGCGCCCCCAACCGTTCCGGAAGATCCATCTCTTTTCTGCAAAACGCCGTAAATTTAACAGAAAGCGGTTCCAGACCATAGGTTGGTGTGTCCCACTCCATCCCGATCTCTTTTAAAACCCCTTCCAATTCCGGCACGTCTTTAAAATACTCCATAATTTCCTGTTGACCATTTTTTCTGTCCATTTTTATTCCCGCCATTCCATGGTTCATATATTAATATCAATAACTGTTATCAAGTGTTATATATAAAAATATACCACAACATATGGTAAATTTCAACCATACAATCACAAAATATTCTCTTTTTCCCAATCTGGAAATATAAAACGGTCTTGTGCATGAAATCATTTTCATGACAGGATCCCTTTTATGGATTAACATTCACAGCCCGTTCAACTCCGTTCCTGAAACAGGCTGTCCACAGCCGCCCGGTACTCTGCCAGATGCTGGGATTTACGGATCCTTTTCCCGTACTTTTCACCGTCGTCAAACATCCGGATCATGTAAGCCCACAATTCCTTCATCTTAAACAGAACGTTGCGGTCCCCTGACAGGGTCTGTTCATAGCCCGTTAAAACTTCGTCATGGAATGCCTTTAACTCGTGTTTTTCCATTTTTTTCCCGTCCTTCAGTTCTCCTGCCAGACCCGGATTTGCCACCAGCCCTCTTCCCAGCATGACCCGGTCCACAGACGGAAAAAGAGCCGTAAATTTAAGGTAATCCTCCGCCGAAAACAGATCCCCGTTGTAACACAGAGGATTCCGGCTTAAGGAAACCGCCTTCTGAAAGATCTCCAGATCGGGCTCATTCCCATAAAAATCCTTCTGGATCCGGGGATGGATGATGAGTTCTGCAAGAGGATACTTATTATAGATCTCCATGAGCCGGTAAAATTCCTCCGGGCTGTCTTTTCCGATTCTGGTCTTTACCGAAATTTTCATGTCCAGAGCCGAAAAGATCTGCTCCAAAAAGCGGTCCAGCCTGTCCGGCTCCCCGAGAAAACCGGCCCCCTTGCGCTTGGAGACCACCGTGGGGGAGGGACAGCCCAGATTTAAGTTCACTTCTTCATAACCGTATCCTCTCAGTTCCTTTGCAGCCCATATGAAATCCTCCCCCTGATTGGTAAGGATCTGGGGAATCACAGAAAGCCCTTCATTATGCTCCGGCAGAAAGTCATTTTTTTCCCTGGAGGAAAACTTCCGGTTCTGAGTGGGGACGAGAAAGGGGGTGAAGTAAAGGTCCGTGTGTTTAAAAAACCGGCGGTGGGCGTTCCTGTAAACATAGCCGGTGATCCCCTCCATCGGGGCGAAATAATAGTTCATAAATGCCGTCTCCTTTTTATGCTTTATCTGCATTGCTTTATTTTACCACAGCAAAGGCTGATTTCAAAGAAAACCATTTACAGCATCTGTCAAAAAATGTTATAATATAGTATAAAATGCCCTAATTCAGGAGGATCCTTCATGATACAGATCAAGAACATTTTACCTTCCGCTGTCAGCGCCCTTTTCCTTGCCGCCTTCATTTCCGCTGTCTCTGTTTCCTCCGCATGGGCGGAGGAAGAGTCCGGTCCGGCCTTTGCTCCGCCCGTAATAAAGGCTGTTGTTCCTGAAATCGGTCCGGGAATGGGCAACAGTTCCAAATTCGTGGTCGTTCTTGATCCCGGTCACGGCAAAGAAGACGGCCGCTATTCGGGATGCAGCTTTGAATATAACGGGGCCATTTATTATGAGGATGAAATCAACATGAAAATCGCCTCTTATACGAAACAGTATCTGGAGCAGTCATCCAAATATACGGTTTACTTAACAAAGGACAGCGCGGAAAAGACCGTAGCCCTGCAGGACCGGGCCGCCTTTGCCGCTTCGGTCCACGCGGATTTATTCGTAAGCCAGCATGTGGATTCGGCACCAGGCAACGGAACCGTGAAAAACGCCTATGGGGTGAGCTCCATGGCTCCCAGAACCGGCCGCTACAACAACGATATCGCCCTTCAGTCCCAGGAAGCCGCCAACACCATTTTAAACCAGTTAAACGGGCTGGGCCTTTATAACCGGGGGCTGCTTTTACGGGATTCACAAAACGGCACCCTGTATCCGGACGGTACCCAGGCCGATTACTATGCCATTCCCCGGTATTCCCAGATGTACGGCATAAGGGGCTTCATCATTGAGCACGGCTTTATCAATCATACCAGCGATTTAACCCTGTACCTGTCCACAGAGGAACAATACAGGGCTTTGGGGGAAGCTGACGCCAGAGGCATCATGGAATATCTGCAAAAAGCAGGAAAAGCAAAAGCCCCGGCGCCGGCCGAAGCTCATAATAATATCCCTTAAGCATAAAATGTATTATATGCTTTGCCCCAGGCTGACAGGGAGGGTTGATTTTGGTAAAAATACTGGATAATAATTATTACGATCTGATTATCAGCAACGTCTTGGCTCCATCCTATGATACCGGTGACAATGTGACCTATTTAAACCTACGGCATTCTTTGCTGCACATACCGTCCGGAAGCCCAAACCCATGTGACTTAGGCCGGCATTCCTACAGCGGCTTTCCGACACTCTTCACCCTTGACTCCACCATTGCTCTGGAAAAATCCGGTGTTACGGCAGTTCAGCAAAACCCTTATCTATCTCTGTCCGGCCAGGGGGTTCTGGTAGCCGTTGTGGATACGGGCATAGATTACCGCCATCCGGCATTCCGGTACAATGACGGGACTTCCCGGATCGCTGTCATGTGGGACCAGACGGACCAGAGCGGCTCCATTCCCGAATCCTTTACCTATGGCTCGGAATACAGCAGAGAACAAATCAATGAAGCGCTGAGTTCAGAAGATCCTCTGGCCGTGGTCCCCACAGCGGACACCAACGGGCACGGAACCGCCATAGCCAGCATTCTGGCCGGCACTCCCAATGAAGACGGATCCTTCAGCGGGGTCGTGCCCCAGGCCGATCTTGTGGTCGTTAAACTGAAAGAAGCGAAACAAATCTTAAAAAACATCTTTTTTGTTCCCGAAAACGCCGTCTGCTATCAGGAATCCGACATCATCCTGGGCATCCGTTACGCTGTTTCTGCGGCGGAACGCTTAAACCGCCCCCTTGTCATATGTCTGGCTCTGGGAACCAGCCAGGGCGGCCACGACGGAAGAGGCGCCCTCAGCAGCTACATAGACCACCTTTCCCTGCTTCCCGCAAGCGCGGTCTCCGTTGCCGCCGGAAACGAGGGGAACGATCAGAGACACTATTTCGGCGCCATTGCCGAAGCCCCCTATTACAATGATATCGAATTAAGAGTCGGAGCCCCGGACACCAGGTTTTCCATGGAAATCTGGTCCTATTCCCCGGCCAGACTTTCCATCGATATCTCTTCCCCAAACAGGGAATCCACCCAGCCGGTTTTTCCTTCCCTGGATCAGTGCAGAAGGTTTCATTTCATATTCAACCAGACGACCATCTATGTAAACAATATTATTTTTGAAGAAGAAACCGGGGACCAGCTCATCCTGCTGCGCTTTGAAAATCCCCTTCCCGGAATCTGGTATCTGCGCGTTCAAAACCCTGAAAACGAGTCTTTTTCCTTCCATTCCTGGCTGCCTTCCGGAGAACTTATTTCCAATGAAACGTTTTTTCTTAATTCCAATCCCGATACAACCACTACCTCTCCGGGAAACGCCAGACATCAGCTGACCGTCACGGCCTATAATCCGTTCAATGAAAGCATACTGACAGAATCCAGCAGAGGCTATACAAGATCCGGCGAGATCAAGCCCGATCTTGCCGCTCCCGGTTATCAGATTCCCTGCGCAGTTCCCGGGGACCGGTACGGAACGGCAACCGGCACCGGCGCCGCGGCGGCCCAGGCGGCCGGCATCATCGCAATGGTCTTTGAATGGGCGATTGTCAGGGGAAATTATCCAAGAATGACCGGAAATGACGTCAACCGTCTTCTCATCAGCAGTGCGGTCCGAAACCCGGCGGTTACATATCCAAATAAAATATGGGGTTATGGAAAAATTGAGGTAAACAGACTGTTTGAGCGCTTTACCAGCCTGTAAAAGCCCTTTTTAATCTAAAAAACCTTCAAGCCCGGCAGCTACCTGCCAACAGCTTGAAGGTTTATCTGCATTCCGGTGAAACGGCTGCAGTCTTACTCTTCCACAAACATGTCCTTTCCCACTCCGCAAACCGGGCAAACCCAGTCCTCAGGCAAATCTTCAAATGCGGTTCCCGGCTCAATACCGGAATCCGGATCACCGATTTCAGGATCGTATACATATCCGCATGGTTCACATACATACTTTCCCATCCTATCACCTCCTTTTACATCACTGTGCTTCTTTTATAGCATATTCTGTTATTTTTATCAATAGATTTATAAAACATGTCCCTTTAATTTTCAGCCTGCGGATTTCCTGTGCGATTGACCGTTCTGTTTATTTGCCAAGGATCTTTTTAACCGTATTCCCAATGGTCTCATCCTTGCAGTCTTTAAAGAAATAGTTCTCAACTCCCTTTGTTGAAAGAGCTCCTTTTACCAGCTCCTGGTCTAAGGATACCAGAATGGTATTTAAATCACGGTAAGTCTCCTTTTTCACCTCGTCAAGAATCTTTTTGTTCCTCTTTTCCGGTACAGCCCTTTCTCTGGGATACCCCTGGCCGCTCTCTTCCACAAACAGCTTTTCAAAGATGTATTCCAGGTTTAAGTCACCACCCCAGCCAAAGCCTTTGGCAAACGGTATGGCAATGGCGTTGCCGTCATTGATCTGGGCAAAGGTATAGGCATCCAGCGCATCCTCTACATGTCCGCAGATCACGCCTGGAAAAGAGTTGCACGCCAGCATGGCGCCTTCTCCGGTGCCGCATCCCGTAATCACATAATCTGCCGCTCCGGAATTCAGCAGTACTGCCGCCAGGATTCCGATCTGTACATAAGTGAGCTGTTCCTCATCCTCCGCGTTGTACATCCCGTAATTGACCACCTCATGTCCCATGGGCTCCACCACTTTTTTCAGGGCGTTGTAAATCATTCCGTTTTTTGCCGCCTGGCTGTTTTCATTGATTAATGCAATCTTCATCTTTATAAATCCGCCTTTCTGCGAAAGGCACCGATGAGGTTATGAAACACGTTCTTGCAACCTCCCAGTCTTT
>JBCLPO010000008.1:0-203828 GCA_041223105.1 Lachnospiraceae bacterium 54-53 | reverse complement strand
AAGGTGTAATTGTTCTCAAGTGCGGTTTCCTTATCGGTCTCCGGGTTCATGGCCGCAATGCGCTCCATATCCACGGCCGGGATCTCCCGGATCTCGGGCATATCATTATACTTCCAGCCCAGCATGATGCACAGCTTCTGCCGGGTCTCCTCAATGGAGGCGGTCAGCTTATCTATGGAGGTCCGGGCGTTCTGAAGATCTTCCTGTGCCGTCAGCACATCGATCTGGGTCGCCATGCCCACATTCTTTTTGGTCTGGGCGGACTGATAAAGTGCCTCTAAAAGCTCCAGGCTGTTCTTTGCGCTTTCCAGCTCATAGGTCTGCTGAAAGTAGGAAATCATGGAGGACCTGGCAGTCGCCACCAGATTTGCCTCCTCCTGATCATAAGTGAACTGATATACCTTTAAATCTTCCACGTTGTTATCTGCCTGCTCATCTGCCTTCGCGGCATTGACCGCGCTCTGGGCATCTGTGACCGGATCATCTCCGCTGATGTTGCTTCGGGCATCGCTGGCCGCATCCCGGTAATACTGGGCATATTCGTCGCTGGTGATCCGTCTGTCGTTCTTCTTGTCGCTGATATCCAGCTGGTTTTTCTGGACCGTTACGTTGTATTCCCGGACCAGGCCGGCCAGTTCATCGTATTCCATCACATTGTCTCTGAGCTTCGCCCACTCTTCCGGGGTCCTGGCGAATTCCGGGCTTCCGGCCCAGGCTGTGGCCGCCGGCCCGGAAACAGTGAGCACTGCCGCAAGACAGCATGCGCTGATCTGTTTCCATTTTCTCATCCTTAATCCTCCTTTATTGGGATTTTTATGCTTCTGCTCGTGTCTTAATCTTACCACAATTTTTCTAAAGTTTTATAACCATTTTTTCTCAATTGAGGGCCGGCATTCCAGAAAACAGATTTTCTTCGGCCTCTTAATCCAGATCCTCATGCTTATCCGTCTTGCCTGTCATAATGGTGTAATATACGGGCAGGAGCAGAAGGGTCAGGATGGTAGAAGCGGTAAGCCCTCCCACGTTGACCAGGGAAAGTCCCTGCATGGTTTCTCCGCTGTCCCCGCCTCCCATGGCCATGGGGACGATGGAAACGATAGCGATAAGTGTCGTCATCAGGATGGAACGGAATCTGTTGGTTCCGGCCTGGACCACGGCCGTGCGTTTATCCATGGTCATACGGTACTGGCTTGCCGTCTCCACATAAAGGATACCGGACTTGGTTACCGTACCGACCAGCATCAGGAAGCCCAAAAGGGAAGGCATGTTGATCTTGATGCCCACTGCCACCATCAAGCCGAAGGCGCCGATCAGACTGAACGGAATGGCCGTCATGACCATCAGGGACAGCTTGGTTGATTCAAACTGGGCCGCCATGACCACAAAGAGCAGGAAAATAGCCGTGGCAATGGCCATGATCAGGTTTGTAAACTCCTCCACCATGGATTCATCTTCACTGTTTCTGGCCCTCGTGACCGTAGTATCCAGATATTTTCCGACAATGTCCTCATCGATGGACTTTGTCACAGCAGCTTTGTCTTTCTCCGTCTTGACTTCATCGGTAAAGGAGCCTGTTATTGTATCGAGGTACTGTTTGTTCTTTCTGTTGATGGCGGAAGGGCTGTCTTCGTATCCAAGATCTGCGATGTCCGTTAATGCAACGGAACCGCCGGAGCTGTTGGGAACCAGAATCCCTTCCACCTTATTCAGCGTATCGTAATAATCCTCCGGATATTCCACCTGGACGGAAATTTCCTCTCCGTTCATATCCATGGTCGTCGCTTCCACACCGCTTAACATGCCGTTTAACATGGCACCTACGTTGGAAGGAGTGACCCCTTCCGCAGCCGCCTTGATGGGATCCACCCGAACCTTGATGACCGGCGCCGCATTTTCCAGGTCTGAATGCACCTTGATCAAATCGGACCGGCTGGACAGCTCTTTCACCATCTGGTCTGACACACTTTTCAGCTCATCCAGCTGGGCGCTCTGTAAAATTATTTCAAAATCATTGCTGCCTCCCCCCATCATGCTCATGCTGGAGGAGGACTCCACCGTAATGTTGCAGTCCGGGAGCTGGTTCATCTCTTTTTTCCATTTATTTACGATTTCCTTTGTGGACAGCTTCCTGTCATCCTTTAGATAAGCCGTCACAGTGCCGGTGCTTCCGCCGCTTATGCTTAAGCCTCCGCCGCCGTAGGTCGTCATATAGGAATCCAGATCCGCTTCACTGGTCACGATGTTTTCCACCTCATGAAGGATGTTATCCACTTCCTCCACCTTAAGGCCGGGTTTTACGTCCACTGAAACGGCAATGGTTCCTTCATCCGTGTCAGGCATGAGTTCAAATCCCAGCCTTCCTGCAAAAATAACGGAAACCACCAGAAGGAGAACCGAAACGACCATGACCAGAGCCTTTCTGTCAAGGAGCTTGGAAACCAGCCGGGTGTAGCCGCTTTGCAATACTCTCACAATGCCTCCCACCGGTGAATTGTGCTTTTCCGTGGGACGGAGCCTGGTATAGCACATGGGCACAATGGTCAGACCGGAAATTGCGGATGCCAGGGAAGTAAAGATAAGCGTAAAGCCCAAAGGCATGAACAGCTGCCCCGACAGTCCCTCTAAGAAGGCTAATGGAATGAACACGGCGCTGTTTGTGATCGCGCCGCCCAATATAGCCGCAAACACCTCGCTGGTTCCGCCGACGGCCGCTTCCATATACGCCTTGAAGCCTTTTCCCTTCTGCATTCGGAAACAGCTGTCCAGCACGACGATGGAGTCATCCGTCATGTTACCGATCGCTAAAACAATACTGCTCATGGTGATCAGGTTCAAGGAAAATCCCATGGCTGACATCATGATCAGGGAGATCAGCATGGAAACGGGCATGGAGCTTCCTACGATCAGGGAAGCCTTCAAGTCCCCGAAAAACAGGAAGATGATCACCATGGCTATGATGACGGCCGTGATCATGGTGTCTTTTACATCATTTAAGGCGGAAAGGATCTGGTCACTGGTATCGTCGACCACGATAAACTCCACGCCGGGATATTCCTGCTTTATATTATCCATCGTCTTTGTGACGCCTTTTGAAACATCAACCGCACTGTTCTTCTGCTGCTTATTGATGGACAATGTAATGGTATCTTCCCCGTTGTACCTTCCGATGGCTTCCTGCTTCTTCGATGTTTCCGAAATATCGGCAACATCCTCCAAGTAGATGGTTTTTCCGTCTCCTGCCACCAGGGGGACCTTTTTTAAGCTTTCCACGGTTTTGATTTCCACCGCCGTACTGACGGACAAGTCCCTCTTACCCACTCCAGTGCTTCCTGCCGGATAAGTGAAGTCAGCCGCCTTGATGGCCTGGCTGATGGAATTCATGGTCAGATGGTATTGATCCATTTTCTCCGGAAGCAGGCGGACGCTGACGTATCTTTCCCGGCCTCCGCTCACATCCACGCTGGCGACGGAAGAGATCTTCTCGAACTCGGGTACCAGCTTGTCGTTTACAAAGTTATACAGATTCTCCTGGGTGGGATCCTTCACGGCCAGCGTCACAGCCGGCATGTCGTTCATGTTGAACTCCATAATCGTGGGAGTATCCACATCATCGGGCAGCTCCACGCTGTCGATCTTTTTCTTTAAATCGGAATAGGCTTTATCCATGTCCGTGCCGTATTCATACTCCAGCATCAGGATGGAAACATTCTCCTGAGAAATGGACTGGATATTCTTCACTCCGGACAGGGTTCCCACAACCTCTTCCACGGGCTTGGTCACCAGGTCATTGACATCCTCCGGATTGGCTCCGGCATAAACGCTGCTGACCAGCATCATGGGGAAATTCATCTCCGGAGTCAGCTCCATCTTGGCATTAAGCACAGAGGACAAACCAAACACGATCAGGCAGAGAATGGCCAGAACCATTGTGATGGGGCGTTTTAAAACTGCTTTTACAATTCCCATATTGCCGCCCCCTTACTGTGCAGAACTGGAAGTTTCGGCTGCGGTTCCTTCTGTTTCCGTTTCGCCTGTCTCTTCCGCGGTCTGGCCTTCTTCTGTCTGTCCTTCTTCTGCCTGTTCCTGCCCTGCAGCGTCCACAAGGGTCACTCTGGAACCGTCAAACATCTCTCTGGTCCAGGTGGTCACCACCTGGTCATCGGCGGTTATTCCCTCCTGCACTTCCGCATACGCGTCATCGGCCAGCCCTATGGTCACCTCATTCTGTTTTAAGATTCCATCGATATATGTATAAATGAAGGGCTTTCCTCCTTCATAATAGACGCTGTCCACCGGAACTGTGAGGACATTGTCCGCTCTCTGGGATATGACGTAAAGCTTTACCGAAGTGCCTGTCGCCAAGTTCTCTCCCGTGGGAACGGAAGCCTTTACCTTGAATAAACCGCTTTCCTCGTCGATCATTGTGCTGACTTCCGTAATGGCCGCCTCGTGCCGGGTTCCGCTCTTTTCCACCTGAATGGTATCACCGGCCTTCAGTCCGGAAACAACCCGCTCCGTCACATAAAAGGTCACCGCCTTTCCCCCATCGCCGGAAATGACGCAGAGGGTGGTCTGGGGAGAAACCATGTCGTGGAGCTTCACGCTCAGGCTTTCCACCCGTCCGGCAATAGGAGCCGTGATCTGACTGCTTTCCAGCTGGATGTCATAGGCGATCTTTGCATTTTCATATTGAAGCTTCGCCATCTCGGCCTTATCCACAAGGGACTGGTAATCCGCTTCCGCCACATCGCCTGCCGCGTACAGGACCGAATAGCGGTCCAGGTTCTTTCTGGCGTCTTCATAGGTGATTCTGGCCGTCTCAGCAGAGATTCTGGAACTCTCCACCTGCTTCGTATCAATGACACAAAGAAGCTGGCCGGCAGAAACCCTATCCCCGGTCTGTACGCTTATGTTCGTGATCTCTCCTGAGCCAAGAGGTGTTACATACACAATGCTGTCTGGTTCAATGGTTCCGATCAGCTCATTGCTCAGTTCAATGCTTCGGACTTCAGGCTTTTCGACCGTCACGGCAGGGGGAACATCAGCCACAATCTCTTCCTTATTCCCCAGAATTCTCGGCAGGATGAGTCCTGCCGCGGCGGCAGCAATAACAATTGCACCTGCAATGATTAATACTTTCTTCTTCTTCATGTTGAACTCCTTAATTTAGCCACATTATAATTGTAGTTACTGTTTACGAATTCCATATTGTAAAATTTCTAATTTTTCGCGGAATAATTTCTTAATTTTTTCCGCATCCTCCAGATGGTGATAATACCAGCCCATGCAATGCGCCAATTCAAAAAATATCATTGACAGCAGCTTACAAAAGGTCTCGATGCTCTGATCCTTAAAGTCAGACGTGTCAATGGATTGGTACATTACCTCCTGCAGAATTTCCCGGTTTTGGTCCTTATTTTGACGCAGATGATGGGTGATACCGAACATCTTTTCACTGTCCACAATGTTCTTTACCAGCTGCAATACGTTTTCTTTTGTATTGATCATGCTGTAATTCAGAAACGCTTCCGCCGTTTTCCATAAATCCCCATTATGTCTTCCGGCACAGATTACCCAGCTGTTCTGAAATTTTTCCGCAGCATCCTCAAAAAGATATCCCAGCACATCATTCTTATCTTCAAAATACGTATAAAAGCTTCCCCTCGATATTCCCGCAGTTTTTATTATTTTATTAATAGAAGCTTTTTCAAAGGGTACCCGGGTAAATTCTTTTATTGCAGCTTCTCGTATCAGTTTCTTTTTTCCTGCCGGGAGGTTATAAAATCGTTCCGTCGGCATTTTTTCACCTCTCTCATCTCTTTTCCCCTTGCAATCACCCCGAAACGCACAAAGGTGACAACATGTCATTTATTATAATGACATGTTGTCACCTTGTCAATAAAGGTTATATTTATTTAATAATTTTTCCAGCTGCGTTTATTTTTTCCTGTCAAGCAGCTCCTTAAGGGCTTCATCGCTTTCCTCAATCCACACATCCTCTTCTTCCCCGTCAAGTCCCAGAAAGCGGGCAAGTGTTTCCGGTGTGTCGCTGTTGTTCCACTCTTCAATATAATCATCAATGGCTTCAAACTCGATTTCACCGGCAAGATATCTTTCCTTAAACGCCATATCATCTCTCCTCATCATTCCTGTTCCTTGATATTCTTTGAAACAGTAATCTCCTGATTATCAATATGCTCCCGCATGGCTTCCTTGGCTTCCTCCACCTTCCGCTGTTTGACCGCGTTTAAAATGTTGTCATGCTCCAGCAGAAGAATCTGGCGCTTATCCTCATCCTTGATGTATTCCAGACGGTAGCGGTACATCTGCTCCCGGAGGTTGTTGATCATCTGTACCAGCCTGTCATTGCAGGTCCCTTTATAGATCACATCATGATACGCCTCATCGGTCTCGGCAATTTCCATGGCATTTCCCTTTAATATGGCCGCGCGGAAATCATCCTGCTTTTTTTCAAGCTCCGTTACGGACTCGGATGTCATGCGCCGGCAGGCCAGTTCAATTGCAAGCTCTTCCAAGGACCTGCGGACCTCCAGAACATCTCTTAAGCTCTTTTCTGAAATCTTTGCAACCTCTGCGCCCTTTCTCGGCATCATGAGTACAAGCCCTTCCAGTTCAAGCTTTCGGATGGCTTCCCTGATGGGCGTCCGGCTGACTCCAAGGCGTTCGGCAAGCTGGATCTCCATAAGACGCTCTCCCGGTGCCAGTTCTCCTTTCAAAATCGCCTGTCGCAGGGTGTTGAACACCACGTCGCGAAGCGGCAGATATTCATTCATATTGACCTTTAAATCATTTCCCATTGGTAACCTCCTTTGTATTATAAAAATTAGTCAGATAAACCTGTTTCACCATAGCCTTCCCTGAGCCGTACCTCAGTTCCTCATAGGCGTTGTCCGCCGCCCTGGGGCTGGTAAAAATTCCGAAGACCGTGGGACCGCTTCCGCTCATCAGGGCATTCACCGCTCCCAGCTCCCTTACCTTATTCTTTATCTGCGCAATAACCGGATATTCGGGGATGGTCACTGTTTCCAGCACATTCCCCAGGCGTTTGGACACCTGGTAGATGTCATGGCTCCGGATGGCTTCGATCATTCCGTCAATGTCCGGATGGTCCTCCGCCTTTAAGCCCGCTGCATCCAGATGATCATAGACAAATTTTGTGGACACGCTGACCGCAGGCTTTGCTATGAGCACCTGGCACTGGGGCATGTCCGGAAGGGGAGTTAAAACTTCTCCGATCCCTTCGGAAAGCGCAGTTCCTCTCATCACGCAGTAAGGCACATCCGCCCCGATCTTCACTCCGCGTTCCATCAGCTCTTCTCTGGTGAGGCCGAGCTGGAACATTTTATTGACTCCGAACAGCACGGCCGCCGCGTCACTGCTTCCTCCTGCCATTCCCGCGGAAACAGGAATGAATTTCTTAAGGTGAATGCGGATGCCGTGGGACACATGAAACTCGTCCATCAAAAGCCTGGCCGCCTTGTAAACCAGATTGTTTTCATTGGCAGGCAGATAGAACAGATTGGTCACCACTTCAATTCCCGGCGTCTCTTTTAAGTAAATATCGATCTTATCGTAAAGGCCCACGGTCTGCATGATCATCCGCACCTCATGGTATCCGTCTTCCCGTTTTTTCAAAACATCAAGCCCCAGATTAATCTTTCCATACGCTTTTAATCCCAGATGTCTTATCATAGGCAAACATCCCTCACTTTTTGTTTTTTCGGATTGTATTTTTAGATTTTTTTGTATACAGTATTTAGTATATAACGAAACCAGGAAAAGTACAAGGGTTTTACATATTATTTATAAAAATGTATTTGACAAATGAAATCAATCATGTATAATGTTGATATACTGAACGAGGGCGTTCCAAACCGGAACTGCCCTCTTTTGTTCTTATTCAGAAAGGGGAGATTGTTCTGCATGAAGAAACTGGAAATCATTATCAGACCCGATAAGCTGGAAAGCCTGAAAGCAGTTCTGGAAGGCTGCAAGATCAACGGACTCATGATCAGCAATGTAATGGGATACGGCAATCAGAAAGGCTACACCCAGGTATACCGGGGCACCATGTATCATGTGAACCTGCTTCCCAAAGTTAAAGTTGAAACCATTGTTCCCAAGGAGCTGGCTGATCCGATCATTGACGCGGTAGTCGAGGAAATCAACACCGGAAATTACGGTGACGGCAAGATTTTCGTTTACGATGTGCAGGATGCCATCCGGATCCGTACCGGACAGCATGGACGTGAAGCGCTTTAAAAACCCCGGCAGGACACACTGCCGGGGGTCTCTTTTATTCTGTCCGTCATAAAAATCCTTCCATCTCCTCCTCCATCCGCTTCAAAGCGTCGGCATATTCTTTAAATTCCTCTGCCGCCCGCTTCGTCTGCTCTCCCTTATAGCATATGCGGTGCTCCATGCTGGCCCATAAATCCATGGACATGGTGCGGAGCTGTACTTCCACCGGATAATATTCCATTCCATCCGTGTGGTAGACAGGAACACCGAAGACGATATGATAGCTCCTGTATCCGTTGGATTTCGGCCGGTCAATGTAATCACATTCCTTGATGACCACAATATCCGTCTGCTTCTTAAGCAGACAGACGATCCCGTATATATCCCTTACAAAATAACAGATGACCCGGATCCCGGCAATATCCGTCAAATAGTTTCTGGCTGAATCTATGCTGATCTCATATCCGTTCTTCTCCAGCTTCCTCTCAACGCTTTCCTTTTGCTTGATTCTGTGCTGAACGTGGTGAATGGGATAATTCTGATATTTTCTTCTGTAATCCTTATTCAGCACATCCACTCTGACATTGATGTTTTTCAGCGCATCCTCATAAGGCTGGATAAAACAGAGATACTCTTCTTCGGTCATATTCCACCTCCCAGACATTTCCTCATCACGAATAATAAGTATATCTTTTTTTTGTGTCCATATGGTGTCCAAAGTATGAAGAACAACGGCAGCAGCATAAAAAAGCCGGACAGGAATGTTCTTCACGTTCCCGGCCGGCTTTTGCAGGCTTTAGTCCTGTCCTTCCTGCGTCTCTTCCACTTCTGTTTCCGGGTCAGGCGCCTCTTCCCGGGGCCCGTCCCCCTTTGCCGTCAGGATGCTGTTTCCAGCCTCCTCATCCGCAAACAGAGGCCTTAACTCTTCCTCTCCATGCTCCTCCTCCGGCGTATAGATGTTAAATACCGGAGTCAGAATATAGGAATTTATAAATGCCAGCAGCGGAAACCCGAACAGCATGAAAATCATCATCACCGGCGGCACCATAAACACAAAAGCGGCGGCCACTAAAACCCCGTCAATCACGATCATTCCGATGGTACGGAACAAATGGCGCAGCGACATGAAAAATGCGTTGAAGAATGTGCGTTTCACTGTGTTGAAAAATCTGGCCTGAAGCGGGAAAATATAGGTAAAAACAGCCACGTAAACGATGATCATCGCAAGAAATACGGTGAGCATCACGGTCCTTACGGTTCCGGCTCCCGTAAACAGCCTGGTAAAGAAATACATGTCCACCCCAAGGACAACTCCCACCACCAGAAGAATCAGCCAGATGACGGTCGACTGCTTGAAGTTCTCTTTAAAGGATTTAAAAAAAGACCGGATGGTATACCCGTCGTCATCCCTGGCCAGCTTCAGCGTCACATAGTATACGGCCGTAGTGGACGCGCCGATGGTAAACACCGGAATGCTGCAGACCAGCCACAGGATATTAAGCAGAATCAGATCCCCAAACTTGCCGATGAACCGCCATACCGGATTATCATAATTAAAAAAACCAGATAACATATGTCATACCCCTTCTCATAATAGCATCAGAGAACATTATAGCGGATTTACCTGTAAAAAGCAAACACTCTTCATTATTTCATCAAAATTTCATAAATATTTTAAGGAAATTTCGCTGCCGTGTGGTATAATCAGTGAAGTATACGCAATAAAAAAGAAAGAGGAGCGAATTATGACCCCCTACGAAGACAAAACTCTAAAGGATTCCTTACAGGAGGAACGGCGCAAGTTAAAGGGCATGAGCTTTAAGGACAAGGTGTGGTACATCTGGGAATACTATAAGATCCCCATCATCAGCGTGGTCGTGGCCGCAATCCTCATCTCCTCCATCGGCTCCGCCATCTATAACAACCGGTTTGAAACAGCCTTGTCCTGCGTGATCTTAAATGGCCGGCCTTCTGCTGAAGGAGATTCTGTAAACGAATATTTTGACCAGGGATTCCGTCAGTACGCCGGCCTTGGGGAAGAAGTAAAAATCGATGTGGATTATTCCATGTCCTTAAGCTTTGACGAATCCTCCATGAACGAGTTCACTTATGCCGAACTGGCCAAGATCACCGCCATGATATCCAGTAAGGAGCTGGATGTCATGATCGGAAAACAGGATGCCATGGACCATTACGGCTCAATGGGCGGATTTACCGATTTAAAAGAGCTTCTCCCTGGGGAACTCTATGAGAAAGTGGAGGATAAGCTCTATTTTGCCACCAACCAGGAAACCGGTGAAAAAGTGGCTTGCGGCATTTACCTGGATGAAACGGATTTTTTAAAAAAGACGGGTCTTACCATGGATGGGCCGATTCTTGCCGTCCTGAGCAATTCCACCCGTACAGACACATGCGTGAATCTGATCCGCTATCTGCTCGGGCTATGAGCCTGAATCCCAGGCTCTCTGCCAGCTTTACTGAAGGCAGATTGTCCTCACGGATCCTTGCATAGATCCTGTCAGCAACAGCCTCCGCTCCATAATGAAGGATGGCCCGGCAGGCTTCTTTACCGTAGCCCTGCTGCCTGAAAGCCGAAAAGATATGATATCCCAGCTCCACAGGGGTATCATTATTTTTTATGGCTTCTAAAAACTCATCCGGTCCAAATAATTCCAGATTACGGAGACCGGCCTTTCCCACCAGCCTTTTGGTGTTCCGGTCCACAAGGGCCCAGATCCCATATTCATAGAATCCGTACTGGCAGCGGATATAATCCTTTAAAGCTTCTCTCTCTGAAAACAGACCGTTATTTTCCCCTCCGTCATCCTCTTTTGGCATGAAGGAGCAGTCTTCAGGGACCAGTTCCCGGATCAGAATCCGCTCCGTGCCGGCGATGTGCAACGGAAGTCCTTCCATCCGCCGGACGACCCGTTCCAGAAATTCATCATCTGCGTCCTCAGCCTTCTCCACCACATAGCGTGCCGGAGCAAGACACCCATCTGCTTTTTGCCTGTCCCATAAACCAATTACAGCCCTGCCTTCCGCATAAGCGGAATGCAGGACCGTGCAGTCATCGGATATGGTGATCTTAAAAACTTTTCCTTCTACCTTAATTTCCCGTTCCAAAGTCATCGGATCAACACGTTTCCGGTTCCGGATATTCCTCGCCTGAGGTTTCCACCGTCATGGACAGAATCTTCTGCTCCTTTAAGGGCCGGTCATTATAATCCGTTTTCTCTTCCGCGATCTTGTTTACGATATCCATGCCCTCGGTGATCTTGCCGAATGCGGCATAAGATCCATCCAGATGGGGAGCCGGCTTATGCATGATGAAAAACTGGGATCCGGCTGAGTCCGGATGCATGGCCCTTGCCATGGAAAGCACGCCCTCAGAGTGCTTAAACGCATTGGAAACGCCATTCTGGCTGAATTCTCCCTTAATGGAATAGCCGGGACCGCCTGTCCCGGTTCCTTCCGGACAGCCGCCCTGTATCATAAAACCGTTTATGACTCTGTGAAAAATCAGCCCGTCATAAAAACCTTTCTTTACCAGGCTGATAAAATTATTCACTGTGTTGGGTGCGGTCTCCGGAAACAGTTCCGCTTTCATCACATCACCGTTTTCCATTGTAATTGTTACAATCGGATTTTTCATATATTTTTTCCCTTTCCTGCGTCAGATTTCACATATGAGTGTATTTTATCAAATCCTCCTGTTTTTGTCCAGCTGTTCATATTTTGTTTAAAACTTATTCAAAAACCTTTTACACAAATAACATGATTTCTTCATGTTTCATGGATATACTTAGAATGTAAATACAAATTGCTTATAAGATTTTTTTCATAATACTCGAGCTGATAATTTATTATCAGCTCTCCTCCCTTTTTGAAAGAACTTTTTGCAGGACGTATTGCCTGGACTGACTCAACGCTCAGCCAGGCAATGCGTCCTTTTATTTTCGTGAAAATGATGTTTTTCCGCTATAGCGCCCCAAGATTCAAAAGCAGAGGAATCTGACCGCAGTTTTCAAAGAGACTGGCGGTTTCCACCTGAATGCTGTCATAAGTTTTGAAAAAATATTCACAGGTATTTGTATTGATAAAGGCGGTGTACTTGGTATAGTCGTAAGTATCCCAACCGGTTATGACCGCTCCCTTGGGTATGGTCACGCTTTCCATGATATGAAAGCATGAAACAATTGCTTCCCTGCGGTTTTGCGGGACCGGAATATGGGATTTTAAATAGGCGGTCCGGACAAAACGTTCCGGAGAGGTATAGCCTCCCGGAAGGGGCTGGGTGCCTCCCGCCTGCCCGAAGGGGGTCAGGCGCACATTTCCCCAGTAGACCTCTTCCTTCTGCCAGGGAGTCACCTCCATATAATTTCTTAAATTCGTCATATGCCAGCTGAAATCAGGGCTGTTGGACATAACGCCGATTGGATTTTCCAGCAGTTCCGTCCCCTTCTCCGTCATCTCAATGACAACGCATTCCCCGCTGCGGTCAACTGCAATCCAGTGCAGCGGAGCCACAGTATGGGTCACCGGATCTTCCAGACCTGTGACGGAAATCCTTTGTAAAAGCGGGGCCAGGTCCTTTACGGAAGCACAGCTTCCTAATATATAATGAAGGAAATCAAAGGATACGATCTGCTCCGCAGATCCGGAATTGTTCCTGTCATCATATTTTGAATAACCGGCAAAATAGAGGGCTGCTGCCGCAAATCCCATTTCATTTACACCGTCGAAAAAAGCGAGAAGCCCGTCAAGTTCCTGTCCGATGCCCATAAAACAATAGCTATCCATGATCGTTCTCCCGTCAAGGCTGTTCGTCCACTCATAATTTTTCGGAACAACAAAAAGGTGGGGATCGATATCATGAGAAAAATCCATATTTCTTCCGAAAAATGTTTCCCCCTGCTGAGTCTGCAGTGTGATTGCCGTACACATATGATGTACCTCCCATAAACATAAACTGCTTATTTATTTATATGGGAGCAGAGAAGGGATATGCCAAAAGTCATGAATCAACTTGAAATACCCTCTCAAACAGGCAGATTATATGGTTACCAATAAGCTTTTTAACGCTTCCATGGTGTCAACGGGCTGCATACAGGAACCGTTGCGGCAGACATAATATTTACTTGCGGCCGTATCTATGGGATAATCCTTTGTAAAGGGAGCCGTTTCAGACAACCTTTTTTCATTCTCCGGGGTCTTTAAAATCACACTGAAATCAGGCATGATTTTTTTCTGCAGATCCTTCAGTTCATTTAAAACCGATTCCTCCGCGGAGACACATACGATTTCAGTGGAAGGATATAAAATGCTTTGAACCGCAAGCATTGAAAAGCAAAAGCTTGCAGGGCTCCGTTGTATTTCCCTTGCCAGATAATTCATCTGTTTATCAAGGATCTCCTGCCACCGGATCTCTCCGGTCAGGTGATAGATCCTGCTCAGCACATATGCAGCCACGGAATTGCCCGATGGAAGCGCACCGTCGTAGAGTTCCTTCGGGCGGCTGATCAGCCTGTCCCGGTCATGGGCATACATATAAAACCCTCCATGGTCTTCATCAAAAAAAAGCCCCAGCATCTTTTCTGAAATTTTCACGGCCTTTTCCAGACACCTGACATCAAAGGACGCTTCGTACAGCTCCAGAAGTCCAAACGCATAAAATGCATAGTCATCCAGCTGGCCATCGTGGGCTGCCTGCCCATCCCGGTAACGGATATAAAGTCTTCCGTTTTCCGCCGTCAGTCTGCTTTCCACAAAGGTCTGCGCTTTGATTGCGGCTTCCAGGTACGCACTGTCTCCCAGAAGCTTATGGGCTTTAGCAATTGCGGCTATCATCAGTCCGTTCCAGGATGTCAATACCTTATCATCCGTATGAAGAGTTGTCCTTTTCAAACGGTAATCGTAAAGTATCCGGCACAGGCCGTCTATTTTTTCATTGCCGGCTTCAAAATCTTCATTACCGATCAGGTTCGGAATATTTTTTCCTTCAAAATTACCCGCTTCCGTTATGCCAAACCATTTGCAGAACAGATCTGCGTCTTCTCCTCCAAGGACATCTTCTATTTCCTTTTTTTCAAACGTATAGAATTTTCCTTCCACGCCCTCGCTGTCAGCATCCTGACCGCAGTAAAATCCGCCGTTTTCATCGGTCAGCACGGAAAGAACGTAGCGGAGGATCCCTCTGGATACGGCGGCATAAAACCTGTTCCCCGTTATTTGGCAGGCCTCTAAACAGGCGTACAAAAGGAGCGCATTGTCATAAAGCATTTTTTCAAAATGGGGAACCAGCCATTTCTCATCGGTGGAATAACGTGAAAACCCTCCTCCGATGTGATCGTATATGCCGCCCCGGTACATTTGCTTTAAGGTCTTTTCCGCTATGGGAAGGACAGACTCATCCTTTTCAAAGGAATGATGCCTTAAAAGGAAAATCAGGTTATGGGCCATGGGAAACTTGGGCGCTCTGCCGAAGCCGCCCCATATGTCATCAAAGGATCTCTTCAGCTGATCTGCGGCCGAACGCAATAATTCTTTTGTCAGCTTTCTTTTTTCACCGGAATCAGCCTCTTCTTCTCCGTTTAAATATCCGGTCAGCTGATCTCCCGCTTCCAGCAGCCGGTTCTTTTCCTGATCCCAGAGCTTCCCAATGGACGACAGCACCTCCATGAGTCCCGATGTGCCCCATCTGGAATGCTTGGGTAAATAGGTTGCAGCAAAAAAAGGTTTTTGTTCCGGAGTCATAATCACCGTCAGAGGCCAGCCTCCGGAACCGGTAAGGGCCTGGCAGACAGACATATATACCGAATCAATATCCGGTCTCTCTTCCCGGTCCACCTTGATCGCCACATAATTCTTATTTAAGGCCTCTGCCACCTCTTCATCATCAAAAGATTCATGAGACATGACATGGCACCAGTGACAAGTGCTGTACCCAATAGAAAGAAAAACCGGCTTATCCTCTGCTTTTGCTTTTGCAAAGGCTTCCTCACACCAGGGAAACCACTGGACCGGATTATCGGCGTGCTGGAGCAGGTAAGGGGATTTTTCATAAATCAGGCGATTGGGTGTTTTTTTCTCTGATACTATACGGATCACTTCCTTTATTTGAATATTTTACCGGTATTGTCCCCATTTATAAATGAACGATACGCTTCAGGTCATTACATATTCCATGGGATACGAAAATTTACATAGGTTTAGGATTCATCTCCGGATGAATCCTAAACCTCATTTGATCCGTCTACTTTCCCAAAAGCTCCCGTTCGATCCGCTCTCTTGCCTCCGGGGCCTGTTTTTCCATCTTCTCCGGAAATCCGAACATAGAAACACAGGCAATATTGTCTCCTCCCGCTTTCGGGGCATTCTGACTCAGCTGCTTCTCTGCGAAATTCATTTCGCGCAGAGTATTAAAAATGCCGTCAAAATCCACATCTCCGTCACCGGGCACCGTAAAGACGCCTTCTCTGACACCCTTTAGAAAGCTCCATCTCTCTCGCGCAGATTTTTCCACCTTATCCTTACGGATATCTTTTAGATGCACATGCCTTACCCGGCCGGCATATTTTTTCAGCACCCTTACCGGATCCACACCGGCAAAGGACAAGTGTCCGCTGTCAAAGAGAAGGTATACCAGCCGGGGATCCACTTCCTGCATAAAGCGGTCAATTTCTTCTTCCGTCTGTACAACGGTTCCCATATGGTGATGAAAGGTCAGGGTCATTCCCCGGTCCTTTGCTGTTTTCCCCAGCTTGTTCAAGCCTTCGGTCAGCAGCTTCCATTCCTCATCATTCATTACATATTTGCCTTCCCAGACAGGCTGGTTCATTTTGCCCTGAATGCTGTAGCTCTGCTCGGATACTCCGATCACTTCCGCGCCCAATGCTTTCAGAAAATCTATCTGCCTGATAAATTCTTTTTCCGTTTCCTCAAAAGGCTTTGATATGAGAAAGGAAGAAAACCAGCAATTGCATATCTGAATTCCCCGAAGATCCAGCGCCCTTTTTAAGACCTTCACATCAGTCGGGTATTTTCCTCCTATCTCGGAGCCTGTAAATCCGGCAAGAGCCATTTCGCTGACGCATTGTTCAAAGGTATTTTCCTTTCCCAGATCCGGCATATCATCATTGGTCCATGCAATCGGGGCAATTCCCAGCTTCACCTTATCTTTATTCAACATCATTTTCACCTTCCTTTTCCTTATTCCCAATGTAAGATAATATCATTTGTATTGCACCATCTACTCCGGTTTTGGATACATTGACGACCAGATCATAGTTTTTTAAGTCATTCCGGTCCATACCCGTGAATCTGCGGTAATACTCATTTCTCTGCTCATCCCTTTTCTTCAGCTCTTCCAGGCTCTGCCCCTTATAGTACTCTTTTCCTTCCTGTTTTCTGTATTCATCATCCGCATAAATAAAGAAGGAGTATGTATGAGGCATATCAGATAAAACAAAATTGGCACATCTTCCCAGGAACACCCCAGCGCTCTTTTTTGCAATGCTTAATATCAGCCGGCTTTGCTTTTCAAAAATTTCCAAATCACTGTAATCCCGCGCCGCGCCCGAAACAGGGCAGGAATAAGGAGAAAATGTCACATCCTTACTCAGCCCGTCATCGTTAAGATACTTTTGCACCTCTTCCAGATTGGCGGTTTCCATTCCCAGCTCTTCTGCCATCAGGCAGATAATCTGACGGTCATACACCCGGCACCCCAAAGCCTCTGCGATCCCTTCCGCGACCCTTCTGCCGCTGCTTCCATAGAGACGGCATACCGCAACATTCAAATGGTTCGTGCTGCCTGAGAAAGCTGCTTTCTCCATTCCATTTCCCAAAACTTCTTTTCCTTCTCTCGCAACCAGTTCTTTCATCATCCGGTCATACACTTTATCCAGCTTATAGCATGCCGTGATCAAAAGCATAATGACCCAGATGATAATGGGTGCATATAAGTAAAATCCCTTAATTGCGGAAATCGCTTCTACGGTTTGCTCCGCTGCAGTTGCTTTGCTCCCGTCAAAGGCAGCCATAGAAAGAACCGCTCCCATGGCAGCAACGGTAAGTCCGCTGCCGATCTCCTGCCCCATACAAACAGAGGAAAACATCAGTCCTTCCACACGAAGTCCCTTCTTCCAATGTCCGTATTCAATGGCATCGGTCGGCAGGGAATATTGCACGCCATAAAAAGGTGCAATTCCAAACCCTCTCATAATACAGCTTACAACTCCCAGAGGAATGCTTTTAATATCCAAAAGAAATAATAGCTGTCCCGCAATACCCAGCAAACACCCCGCACCTATTAAATTCCTTTTTCCGAACCTGGGCAATAGTCTGGGCAAAAGTACAATTCCAATGATGGTCGCCACTTTTTCAGATGCTGAAAGCGGCATCACCAGATCCACATCATTTAATACATACTGGCAGTAATGGTTAAGTCAGTGCCGATAATGATTTGGTACACCGTATAAAAAATCATTAATCCCAGCGCAATTAAAAAATACCGGTTGGTGAACGTCGCCTTAAGCATCGTCAAAAACGGAATCCTGGACTCTTCCTTTTTATCCGCCTGAACCCGCTCTGTACAGGTGGCATATGTATTAATTAATATAAAAACATAAATTAACGCATATCCTGCAGTTACAATGATCCATGCCATTTGCTGGTTTTCTATTTTCGCGGCCACCCAATTAATGAGCGGCAAAGTGAATGCCGTGATAACCATACTCGCTGAAATAGAAAGAATCATTCTTATATTGCAAATCACATCCCGCTCTCTTCTGTCCCTGCTCATCAGGGACCCCAGAGCATGAAACGGCAGGCTGATTCCCGTGTAGACTACAACCATCATGATATTATATGTCACAAAAGCATAGATAATTTTACCCGTATCATTTAAGGGCGGCATCGTAAACAGGGCTATTGCTGCCAGAGCAAAGGGAATTGTGAACCGCAGAATCCAGATCCTGGCTTTTCCGTATTTTGTATGAGTCCTGTCAATAATTGTCCCCATCACTGTATTGGTTGTCCCGTCAAATACACGGGACACCAGCATAATCCTTCCCACTGCGCCAACCGAAATACCTACGACATTTGTATAGAAATAGATCAGAAGAGTTGTTGTCATTGTATACATTAAGGTCAGTGCCGGATCCCCGAAACAATACGCCAGTTTTTCCGATACCGGAACCTGAATGAATTCATTCATATCTTTATTTTTTTGCTTGAAATTCAGAATTTCCGCTATTCCACCCATCTTAACCCTCACGTCTTCTCCCTTAACTCATAAAGAACGTAATGCCCCAAATAACCACTCCTTCTACTGCCCGAAATATTTTTTTACGAATGCTCCGGTCACCTGGGCTGCTTTTTTTACATTCTCTTCGTGAGAAAGCTTATAGTATTCAGGGCGAAATTCTTCAATGGTACACACACCGTCAAATCCGATTTTTTTAAGCGCCTCTGCGATTCCCCTATGATCAACAACGCCTTCTTCCGGCCATAGTCTCTTATCATCTCCGCAGGAGTCCAGGGGAAGATCTTCACAATCATTTAAGTGATATGCAAAAATTTTCTTTCCGTCAGCCTTCTCTAAATCTTCCAATTTAGAACACATCTCATGGAAATGGAATGTGTCCACCGTCACCCCCACATTCTCACGGTTAACCGCTTTCACAACGTCGTAGGCTGTTCCAAACTGATTAATGGAGCAATTAGGCGCACCGCAGAATTAAAGGGATATTTTCATATCCGGCCCCACTTTATCCGCCAGATACCGGAGCCTGGCCACCGCTTCCTCCCTGATCTCGGGCACGGTCTTGTTCTTCACGTCAAAAGACGGGACCGTGATAAGCATTTTCATTCCAATGGCCTCGGATACTTCCATGATGAAATCCACTTCATCATCAATTTCCTTTTCCCCGGCCTTATCTCTCTGATTAAAAAATATCAGAGTGTTGTATGCCCATGGTTTCAAATGATGATTTTTAAACCATTCGGCAAGCTCTGTTAATGTATTTTTCTTTAAGTAATCCCTGATACAGTCAAAACGTATTTCTATGTAATCAAATCCATACCTTTCACACATTTCAAGATCTGCAATCAGAGACTGTCCCTCACACTCCAGCGCTGTTGCTTCATTAAATCCGATTTTCATATTTTTTCTCCGCCTTCCGATCATATTTTTTATTTATAAAAATCCGGTTTTTTAACTGCTGTCACAACCGGTTCGATTCCGCCTGTCTCCTGCGCCCTTACCAGCGCATCCGCTGTTACGGCTACCAGTTCCTTAAATCTTACAAAACAATCGGTATCAATTGTGGTAGACAGCTTTGCCTGTCTGCGGACAGCCGGGTAATTAGGAACCGCCATCCGGATCGCTCCGTCTTCGCAAACCGCTTCACAATTAATATCATACCCGAACTTGCAGTTCACAAATACCTCAACATCAATGCACACTCCCTTTTTGGTACGCATCAGCATAATCTGCGGATCCATTAATCTGCTGTGGGAATACTTCGTCACTCTGGGCATAATGACCTGAACGGATTCATATTCATCATCCACCAGCCAGTGCAGCACATCGATTTCATGAATAGCGGTATCATGAACGGCCATGGGAGTGGTATACCCGGTCCCCACCTCCGGATTCCGGTGTGTGCAGTGCAGCATCAGCGGTTCTCCGTATTCCCCCTACTGAATCGCTGCCTTCACCTGGCGGTAGCCTCTGTCATACCGTCTCATAAATCCAAGCTGGATCAAGTGCTTTCCGGAAGCCTCCTCCGCCTTTACCACCTCCAGGCAATCCTCCGCCGTTGTGCACAATGGTTTCTCACAGAATACTCTTTTCCCTGCATCAATCGCCTGAAGAAGATGCTCCTTATGGGCAAATCCCGGAGAAACAATAAACACTGCATCCACCTCGGGAGCATGGATCAAATCATACCCATCCCTGTAAATCTTAGCTCCGCATAAAGCGGCTGCAGCTTTCGCATTTTCTTCGGATACATCCGTAACTGCCACAACCTCCGCCCCCTGGATTTTGCCGGTCAGCCTCTTAATGTGGTCACGCCCCATGCCGCCGCATCCGATCATACCTACTCTTAACATCTTTTCTCCTCCATTTAATAGTTTTGGGGATATCTTTCTTACAAGTGCATTATATCATTTGCGTTCGCGTGAACACATTTTGCAAAACCTCCAATTTTAACATGAATTTTTTGTTATTTTTTACCATATCTTATTTGTGCCACTATACTTTTTATTGGGTTGTATCCAAAATTCAAGTCTTTATTCTGTTGCTCATACTGTCTGCAGTCCGGAACCCCCTACCTTTTCCCCTTCTTTTTGCCTATTTCATCCGTGTGCACGCGTACGCAAAGAAACTCTTCAAATGTAAATTCAAAGAGTTTCTTAATTTAAATATTATATTTTGTTTTAATCATAATGTCTGTGTACTGCAGTTCTTTTTCCGGACTTATTCCTTCAAACAATAACCGGTATAGAATCATTGACGGTTCAAACCCCTGAGTAAAAGGGTCCTGCCCTATAAGAAAATTAATGCTTTCGTTTTCAAGATAAGGAAGGTTCTCCTTTACCAGATCATTTGCCACAACCTTTATTTTCAGATTTAACTTTTTCTTCCTGAGGCACTCACAAACACCTATTTCTCCATGGCCGGTAATATACACCCCTTTGATATCACTGTGATTTTCTAAAATTTCTTCCATGATCTTTTCTGCAACCCAGTCATCATCATAGGTGTATCTTGGCTCCAATATCTCTATTTCAGGATATTTTTCCTTCATCACATCTTCAAATCCGGATAAACGGCTGTTTAAAGCTTTGTTGTTCGCATTTCCGGAAAAAATACACACTTTCCCGGACTCTCCCACAATCTCTCCCATAAGTCCGGCGGCCACCCGCTTTGTATCGCATCCTGCCCCACGTAACAGATTCTCCTGGTATCTTCCAGATCTGCGTTAAAGGTCACGATAGGGATTTCATATTTCTGGACAAACTTATCTATGGTCCTTCTAAGCAGATGATCTTCGGAAGGCATCAGAGCAATGGCATGAAACTCCCTTTTTCGGAGATTCTCCATGATATGTACTGCCTTTCCCGCATCGATTCCTTTTATTTTATGGATCTCCAGGGTCCCGCCAAGGCCTTCCACCTCAGTTTTGGCCATCTCAATCCCCTTTATGACTCCCTTCATAAAAGGAGTTTCAACCGATTGCGCAATAACGGCAATCTTCAGTCCCTTTTTCGCCATGGCCATAGCTCTTCCTGCTTTATTCGGCTGATACCCCATCTGTTTTGCAATTTCACGGATATTTTCCGCAACTTCCGGCCGGATTCTGCCTCTGTTATTTAAAGCTCTGTCCACGGTCCCTCTGGAGACCCCCGCTTTTTCTGCAATCTGCTGTAACGTTACGGCCATTTTCAATTTCTCCTTTTATCGTCCACATATCATCCATTATACATGAAAAATTTATCCCGTGCAACGCTTCTGCTCCTTCTCCGGAGACCTGTTTGCAGTTATTCCGGGAATGTCACCTCCTTCATCAAAAATATGAGGGCCGTAATATTGGGAAGGGCCATGAGCCCATTCCAGATATCGGAAAATTCCCATACGGTTTCAAGTCTTGCAAGGCAGCCGGCAAACACTGCTCCCAGATAAAGAAAGGTATATACCTTTCCTCTCAGAATGCGCTGAACAAAATACAGCGCCTTCCGTTTTTTTAAGCTCTCCGCCAGATAAACGGCAGCCTGGCGCCCAAGATAATACCAGGCGATAATGGTTGCAAAGGCGAACACCAGCATGGCACCGGACACCACGTACTCTCCAAGGCTGCCCAGCCGTTTGGAAAAGCTGTAAGCGGTGAGAGCCGCCCCGTCATAGCCGGATCCGGCCGCATCCCCTTCCGTCATGCACAGAATCACGAACGCGGTCATGGTGCAGATCAGAATGGTATCAAAGAACACTTCAAACATGGCCCACATGCCCTGCTTATGGGGCGTAGTGTCTTCCGCGGCTCCATGCAGCACCGCCATGCTCCCCAGCCCGGCTTCGTTGGAAAATACTCCACGGGACACGCCGTACTGCAGACTTTTGCTGATTCCAAAGCCGGCCGCTCCCGAAACAACGGATACCGGACGGAATGCGTCCTGAAAAATGCATTGAAAAATATACGGAATTTTGTCATAACAGGACATAATAACAACCATGGAAAATAACATATAGACGCCGGCCGACAAAGGGATCAGCCGTTCGGACACAAAGGCGATCCTCCCGATCCCTCCCATAATCACCAAAAGCACGATTCCCGTTAACAGGATTCCTATGGACACCGACGGAATGCTGAAGCTGTATTCCAGGGTCTCGGCAATGGAATTGGACTGCACCATGCTTCCCATACCAAGAGAGACCATGATGCAAAGAAAGCTATAGACCATACCCAGCCCGGGCAGCTTCAGACCATGCTCTAAATAAACCATGGGGCCGCAGATCCATGCGCCGTTTTTATCCCGGTAGCGGTAGCGGATCCCCAGCATGGTTTCCGCATAACCTGTCATCATACCGATGATGGCAGATACCCACATCCAGAATATGGCTCCGGGCCCGCCTGCGGTCAGGGCCGTGGCAACGCCTACAATATTTCCGGTGCCAATGGTGGCTGCAAGAGCCGTACATGCGGTCTGAAACTTCGTGACCTCACCATTGTCTCCTTCCTCTTCCTCCTGTATGCTTCCCATGGTCTGTTTCCACCAGTAAGGCAGCCTTCGTATCTGAAAAAAGCCTGACTTCACCGTATAGATGATTCCGATTCCAAGAAACAGAACCAGCAGCCAGGGCCCCCACACCAATTCATGTATGCTATGTATCATAGGATCAGCTCCCCAACGCTCTCCTTAACACTTATTCGTTCCGGCCGGTTGGTATGAAAATTTCCAATGATTTTTATACAAAATAAAATATCCTATGGTATAATCAAAATGAAACTGCTTTTAAATATTATGCGAGGTGAACAATATGCCCGGTTTTACCACCCACTATCTGCTAGGAGTCAGGGTTTTCAATGATATGCCAAACAATCCTCTGAAACGCATCATCTCAAAATACCGCTGGCTTTACCAGCTTGGCCTTCAGGGTCCGGATATGTTTTTCTATAATATACCTATTCTCAGGCATCGGGACTACCGTAACGTCGGTTCCTATATGCATGAAAATCATGTACATGACTTTTTTGTTTCCTGTCTGAACCGCTTATCCCAGATCGAATCCAGACAGCAGCGGGAACAGGCCATATCCTATATGAGCGGCTTTTTCTGTCATTACATCGGAGATTCCATCTGCCACCCATATGTATACGGAAGAATTGAATATGATGTAAAAAATTCCGGCAACTATCATCACGGCCTCCATGCCATGCTGGAGAATGACATTGACGCTCTGCTGCTGATGAAATATAAAAAGAAAAAGCCATCCCAGTTCAACCAGGCGGCTACTATCTGTTTAAACGGCCAGGAGATGCAGTTCATCTCCGGGTTTTTGTCTGTATGCATCAATGAGGCCTATTACCCTTTAAATTACCGGAACAATTTCCGGGTGACCCCCAAAATGGTTTCCCGCTCCATACTGGCAATGCGTCTGGGCTGCCGCACCCTTGCGGATCCTTCCAGCCGCAAGAAATACAGCATTGAGTTTGTGGAATCCCTTTTTCTGCGCACTCCCATGGCATCCAGAAAACTGGTGACGGATATTCCCCCTGACCCGGTCATAACCTTTAACCTGAACCATGAAACCTGGTGCAATCCCTGGAACCGCCGTCTGGCATCCCAGGCATCCTTCCCGCAGCTTTTCCACCAGTCCATGGGAAAATGCAATGATGTGTTCTTTCTGCTAAACGACGAGCTGACGTCGACGGTCCCTTTAAAGAGCCTGGACCACAACAAGCTTTTAAAAGAACTGGGAAATTATTCCTATCACAGCGGGCTGGCACTCGATACGGAGTAGAAGTTGATTTTAGAAAACAAAAAAAAGAGACATGAGAAGGAACCGGATCATTTTCCCACTCATGTTTCTTTTTTCATGGCTTATGTATCTCTTATTGAGCCGCTTTCGTCTCTGACACATCCTCTTCCGGCTCAGAATCCTCATCTTCTTCCGGCTCGGATTCTTCATCCTCTTCTGCCGCCGTAGTCTCCATGATCTCCGCACCTTCCCTGGGAACGATCTTCTCATCGGTGCCTTTGGGGATATCCATATCCACAAGCCAGTACTTTTCCGCATTCATTGTATAATCCGGCATTACGATCAGGTGGGCATCATATTCCTTAAAAAATCCGCCATAGGAGGTATCGCTTGATTTTTCAAAGGAAAAATCCTGCATGGCCGCCTCATCATTAATAAACCGCACCGCCGCATTGGCAAACTCCACCGCCTCCTCGGGCGTGGTCCCTTCTTTTACTATCAGCGTTATATCAATGCTCTTCTCTTCCGGCTCCAACTTATAATTGACACTTAATGCCATTGGGTATTCCTCATTGTCAACAAATTCTTCATCCACATCATTATAAATCTGAGTCCAGTCCAGAACAATTCCTTCCTGCGTTTCAAAAACCGGCTCCGCAGGGCCTCCGGAAGCAAGTATATGGCTTTCCGTACATCCGGTCAGCAGAACTGCCGATATCGCACATATCATGAATACTTTGTTCTTCATCATAATTTCCTCCTTATCAAACATCTAACATTATATCGGATGTTTAACTTTTTTTGTAGTGGTTTCAGCAAAATGTCAGAAAATCTTCACAAATACTTCAGTGTTTTTACTGGTATGAATGCCTTGTATTTCCTTGAATACCATGTATTTAATCGGAATTCTTATTCTTTATGGGGTAATGCCTGGGCCCGTATGGTAAGATAAGCATTAAGAGAAAATAGAAATCCTCGGAATAAACTCAGTTTTTAATTATATATATTTTGCGGAGGTGCATGGTATGGATTTCAGAAAAACATTTGATACAATTCCGGTTCCATTCGATAAATGGAGACCTCGCTACTGTGATGAACTTTTTGCCCATATAATTGATTATGCAAAAATTGATGCAGGTAAATCCGTACTTGAAATCGGTCCAGGAACAGGGCAGGCCACCGAGCCGTTCTTAAAAACCGGCTGTAATTATTCTGCCATTGAACTTGGTGAACATTTTGTGGAATTTATAAAAAACAAATTTAATTCATACAGCAATTTTAATATAGTAAACGATGACTTTGAAACTTATGAATTCGGCAATCAAACATTCGATCTGGTCTTTTCGGCAGCTACGATACAATGGATACCGGAAAAGATCTGCTTTCCCAAGACATTCGATCTTCTTAAAAGCGGCGGAACATTAGCGATGTTTATGACATACACCGATGAAAAAACACCAAACGGAGCATTATATGACGCGATCCAGAAAGTTTATGATGAATATTTTCATGTTGAAACAAAGTATACATGCAGATTGAATTACGATAATGCTGTTAATTACGGTTTTGTTGATTTTAATTATTGCGACTGGAAACAAACAAGAGTCTATACCGCCGATGAATATGCCGAATACTTAGCCAGTACGCAGGTGGAACATATCACTTTGCAAGAACCGTATAAATCAGGCTTTTATGCCGGAGTCCGTGAGGCTGTCATGAACGCGGGAAATAAAATAATACTTAACGACACAATTGCTTTGTATTTAGCAAAAAAGCCCTGAGTGCAGCTGATACAACCGTATGTCTCCGGCCCTCAGTCATGATGGGGTTTTGATTTTTCTTATAAAGGAGATATTTATTATGGATGTTACACTTCGGAGAGTCTTATTAGAGAGCAATGTTGAAGGCTGGACGGTTTATAGTAAAACGAATAATTGTCTCAATATTGATATAGTAATTATCATTTTTGAGGAAAATCGAAATTTACTCTATCTACTTTCGGATAATACAGATAGATTGGATGATACAGATTATTTAACAGACGTATGTAATCTGGTTCATGATTTACCACAAGACTTCGAGCTGGTAAAAAAGAAAATGGAAGTATCTCCTACTGATATTCTTATAGACACTCTAGTAGAAGAATGTAAAAAAAACCGTCCTGATGCATGCAGCCACAGCCATTGAAAAATGTGATGTAGAATACCTAAATCAAAACTTAACTTGAAGGAAATAATAAATGGTAAGCGGTGCAATAAATATTGTAATGCATATACCTCCTCTTTTCGCTATAATAATTCGTAGCAAAGAAGGAGTTTTATGTCACCAAAAGAGAAAGCCGGTTTATGGACCATTCAAATTTTAGAACAGCAAAATACCTCTAATGGTAAGGCCATGATTGCTGAACTGACTGTGGCATGTGGAAATTTCTGCTGCCGCAGTTATTTCTGTGCTACTTTCGATAATATGAATGACTCATTACTATAGAGTCTACTCCGATAGGAGGGTAAACAGTTTTACAGTGTTATTTTCAAAGAAACTTATAAACTTCTTTGTACTTTAACAAATGGCGTACTTCTAGCCTTTCTTCTGAATATGGATTATTTTTTATGATTAATGATGACGATTCAAAGAGGAATTTCCAATTACATTAAAAACGGGTGATAAACATCATACAGTAAAAATCAGAACCAGAAACCTCCATAATAAAAGCCCGGTTATTTTATTAAAAATCTTCACATTTATTTGTTGCATTTCCTGGATATCCATGGTATTATGTTCAATATTAATATAAACAAAATATTTTTGAACATTCTTAGGAGGTAAGGTTCCATGGACCGCAATGAAAAAAAGACTTTAATAAAAAAGCTGGACTGGGTGACAACGCTGATTCCTTTTACGAGTATTGTTATCTTATGCCTCATATTCATGATAACTCCCGATCATTCCAGAGCCGCACTGGCTTCCATCCGTTCATTCCTGGGGGACGAATTAGGAAGCTATTATCTCATAATCGGACTTTTTACATTTTTGTGTTCCCTGTATCTGGCTTTTTCAAAATATGGGAACATCAGACTGGGAAACCTGGAGAAACCCCAATACTCGTCATTCAAATGGGGAACCATGATGTTTACAGCGGGACTGGCCGCAGATATCCTGTTCTATTCTCTTTGTGAGTGGATTCTCTATGCAGGAGAACCTCATATTAAGGACATGGGAACCATGCAGGACTGGGCCTCCACCTACCCGCTGTTCCATTGGGGCCCCATTCCCTGGAGCTTTTATCTGGTTCTTGCCGTTGCATTTGGTTTCATGCTCCATGTGAAAAAACGGACAAAGCAAAAATACTCGGAAGCCTGCCGTCCTCTTCTTGGAAAGCATGTGGATGGACTGTTGGGCAAGCTCATTGACTTAATTGCAGTATTTGCACTTCTGGCTGGTACTGCAACCACATTTTCACTGGCAACTCCTCTCCTTTCCATGTCTATCAGCAAGGTGACCGGGCTGCCTGACTCCCGAATGCTCACCATTGCCATTCTTATTATAATATGCATCGTTTACACTATTACAGTTTTTTTTGGAATGAAAGGGGTATCCAAACTGGCAGCATCCTGCACCTATTTATTTTTTGGATTACTTCTCTACGTGCTGATTGGAGGAGGTGAAGCAAGATATACCATTGAAACCGGTATTACGGCTGTAGGAAATCTGGTTCAAAACTTTATCGGCCTGTCCACCTGGACCGATGCCCTGCGGACATCTTCTTTCCCCCAGAACTGGACGATCTTCTACTGGGCCTATTGGATGGTCTGGTGCGTGGCAACCCCATTCTTTATCGGAACAATCAGCAAAGGACGTACCATTAAACAGACTATTCTGGGCGGATATATCTTCGGAATTTCCGGAACCTTTACCTCCTTTATCATATTAGGTAATTACAGTCTCGCCCTGCAAAGCAAAGGAATACTTGATGTTTTGGGGTTGTACTCAGCAACTGGCGATCTGTACCAGACAATTATGGCAATTATGGAAACCTTACCTCTGCCGGAGTTTGGTCTGATCTTTTTAGCCATCAATATGATTGCCTTCTATGCCACTTCCTTTGATGCCCTGACTCTGGTGGCTTCCTCCTATTCCTATAAGGAACTTCCTGAAGATGAGGAGCCTGACAAATTCGTGAAGCTTTTTTGGGCCCTGCTGTTAATGCTCTTCCCCATTGCTCTTATTTTCTCAGAAAATTCTATGGCAAATCTGCAGACTGTATCGATCATTGCAGCATTTCCCATCGGAATCATCATTTTGCTTATTATTTTCAGTTTCTTTAAAGATGCGAAGGAATATATAAACCAGCAATAATTCCTATGAACAGAGACCGGGAACAGATTTTCACCACAGATCTGCTTCCGGTCTCCTGTAATCATTCAGCGATATATTTTGATTTCCGTGCTGGAATGGGTAGGCACCCTCTTTTCTTTTGGCGGCAGCTGCCGGTAATCCCCGTAGATCCAGGTAAGCACCTCATGCCACCCTTTGGGAGCCATCAGCCTGGTATCCTCGAAATCCAGATCCACCGTCTCCTCGCACCATTCCCTTTTCAGGGTTACATAAAAATAATCCGGCTGGTAATTGCTGTAGTACCAAAGGCCGCTCTTTCCCTTCCGGTCCTTCACCGCCATTCTGTGCTGAAGCTTCCTCAATGTTTTCATGGGAACCAGTTTCCCCAGAAGTGCCAGGGCGCCCACACAGATTTTATTGATCAGGCTGTACTTTTTAAAGTCCAGTTTGTAACGGTGTCCCATAGCCAGGCCATAGATTATCGTCTGGATCAGCAAAGTAAAGGTAGAAGCCGCCTTGTTCTCCGGAAGCTCATCAATGGTAAATAAATCCACCCAGAGATGGTTTAACTTTCCTTCATAGAACCTCATTTCTTCCGAATCCTCATGGGTACGGCTGTTTTTGTAAATGATCCTGGCTGTAAAGTCATAAAAAGCTTTTCCGCCCCTGAGATCCCCAGGCTCAAGAAGTTCCATGCCTTCCGGAAGCTCCCGGCGCACCACTTTTAAAAAAGCATCATAGTTGGAACGGGTAAATGCCACATCCGCATCGTCATCCCAGGGAATAAAGCCTTTATGCCTTACCGCTCCCAAAAGAGTTCCCGCATCCAGAAGATACTTAATTTTATATTTCCGGCATATCCGGTCGATTTCCTTTAAAATCGCCAGATTCGCCTGATGCACTTCTGTTAAATCATATTCTCCCATATTTCCTCTTTCCTGCCCATGCTTTTTGGGCATAAAGGTATGCCCGCAGGGTGCTTCCTCTTTCCCGCCTCCTACAGGCTTAAGGCTTCTTTTAGGGTCTTAGCCATGTAATCGATCATCTCATCGGTCATTCCGGGATAAACACCTACCCAGAAGGTATCCTCCATGATTCGGTCGGTGTTGGTCAGTTCTCCTGCGATCCGGAAACTTTCCCCGGATTCTCTCATCTGGTCAAAGCAGGGATGCTTTGTCAAATTGCCGGCAAACAGCATTCTTGTCTGTACGCCCCTGGACTCCACATACTGAACCACTTTATTCCGGTCCACCCCTTCCCGGCAGGTGATCAAAAATCCAAACCAGCTGGGTCTGGAACCGGGGCAGGCCTCGGGAAGGATCAATTGGCCGGCAGCTTCTTCCAGACCTTTGTACAGGCGGTCAAAATTATGGCGCCTCCGTTCCACAAAGGAAGGGAACTTCTCAAGCTGGGCACAGCCCACGGCAGCCTGCATGTCGGTGGCCTTTAAATTATAGCCGAAATGGGAATAAACATATTTATGGTCATAGCCAAGAGGCAGTTCTCCATACTGCCGGTCAAAGCGGTGTCCGCATAAGTTGTCACGCCCGGAGGGGCAGACGCAGTCCCGGCCCCAGTCACGGAGGGAACGGATGATTTTATTCAACAGCGGATTATTGGTGTAAACCGCCCCTCCCTCTCCCATAGTCATGTGATGGGGAGGATAAAAGCTGGAGGTCCCCATGTCGCCGATGGTTCCTGAAAAACGCTCCTCGCCGTCAATGGTGTATCTGGTCCCCAGAGCATCGCAGTTATCCTCCACCAGCCATAAGCCGTGCTTATCACAGAATGCCTTCACTGCCGCAAGATCAAAGGGATTTCCCAGGGTATGGGCGATCATGACCGCTTTTGTCTTTTCGGACAGCGCCTCCTCCAGCCTGGTCACATCAATGTTATACTGGGGGATGGTCACATCCACAAACACGGGGATGGCCCCGTACTGGATCAGGGGAGTCACCGTAGTGGGAAATCCGGCTGCCACGGTGATCACCTCATCCCCGCGCCTGATCTGGCGTTCCTTTAAAAGCGGGGAGGTCAGAGTCATAAACGCCACCAGATTGGCGGAAGAGCCGGAATTAACAAGGGAACAGAACCGGACCTTTAAATATTTCGCCAGTTTTTTTTCGAATTCATCGGTATACCGTCCGGAAGTAAGCCAAAACTCCAGGGAACTGTCCACAAGATTGACCATCTCCCGGTGATCATACACGCGGGAGGCATATGAAATCCTGTCTCCTTCTTCAAATGGTTTTCCCTGATTGTGGTAAGTGCTGCAATATTCTTCTACCAGCGCCAGGATCTCCTGCCGCGCCTCATTTTCTGTCTTGTGTTCAAACATTCTATTTCTCCTCTTTCCTGCCGTGCTCTTTGGGCATAAAGGAGTGCCCCCGGGGCAGTTCCTCTCATGCTCATCTCAAATAAAAAACTCGGTGATCTGGCGGTCCATTACCTCCAGCATGTCCTCTCCTTCCAGATAGGCCCTGGTCCATTCCACAGTCTTTGAAACCGCATCCTTTACCCCGTACCTGGGGCACCAGCCAAAGACCCTTTTGATCCTGGAGCAGTCCAGCTTTAGGTATCCGGCCTCATGAGGACCTCCTTCAAACCGGTTGATCCACTTGATGCCCTGACCCCATGCCTCGCAAAAAAGGTCCGCCAGCCTTCCGGTGGTCACGCAGTCTTTGTCGTCCGGGCCCACGTTATAGTATCCCTGAAACTTCGGGTCTTCATACTGCTTCATGGCAATGGTCATATATACGGCCAGAGGTTCCAGCACATGCTGGTATGGCCTTGTGGAATGAGGATTCCTCACGATGATGTCCTGCCCGGCCGATGCCGCCCGGATGCAGTCCGGGATGATCCGGTCATTGGCAAAATCCCCTCCCCCGATCACATTGCCTGCCCGGGACGTGGATACGGCCACGCTGCCATCGGCAAAAAAGGATCTGGCATAGCTGTGGGTCACCAGCTCGGAACAGGATTTGCTGTTGGAATAGGGATCGTATCCGTCCAGCGGGTCGCATTCCCGGTAACCGTACTCCCATTCCTTATTTTCGTACACCTTATCGGTGGTGACATTCAAAAAAGACTTTACGGAAGAGGACAGGCGTATGCATTCCAATACGTTGACTGTTCCCATGACATTGGTCTCATAGGTATAAACCGGATCCTTATAGGAATCCCGGACAATGGGCTGGGCGGCCAAATGAAATACGACTTCCGGCTCAACCCTTGAAAACACCTCTTTTATATGCTCCAGATCCCGGATATCACCTGTCACGGAATCCATGACAGTATGGATCCCGGCAGTCTCAAAAAGGCTGGGATCCGTAGGCGGCAATAAGGAATAGCCGGTCACCGATGCGCCCGCATTCACCAGCAGACGGCTCAGCCAGGAACCCTTAAAGCCCGTATGCCCGGTGACCAGGACCCTTTTCCCCTTATAAAAATCACAGAATTCCTTCCACTTTACGCTTGTCCAACTTGTCATATCAATTCTCCCATATCTTCCAGGGCGCCTTGCCGGTCTGCCACAAATCTTCCAGCTTCTTCATCTCCCTCTGGGTGTCCATGCACTGCCAGAAGCCGGTATGATGAAAGCTCATGAGCTGGCCTTCCGCCGCCAGCTTCTGCAGCGGCTCCTGTTCCAATACCGTTTTGTCATCTTTTAAATAAGAAAAGACTTCCGGATTCATGATCATAAAGCCGCCGTTAATCAGACTGGCATCCGCTTCATCCTTCTCCCGGAAGGAGCGCACCACATCGCTCTCATCGATATCCAGGACGCCCTTGAGCTGGGAGATATTCACTGTGGTCATGGTGGCGATTTTTCCATGGCTCCGATGGAATTCCAGAAGAGAATTTAAATTCACGTCACAGACTCCGTCACCATAGGTCAGCATAAAGGGTTCCTCCCCGATATAGGGCTGGATCCTCTTGATACGTCCCCCTGTCATGGTATTTAAACCGGTATCCACCAGAGTCACCTTCCACGGTTCGGAATAATTGTTATGTACCTCCATCTTGTTATTGGCAAGGTCAAAGGTCACATCGGACGTGTGAAGGAAATAATCCGCAAAAAATTCCTTTACCACATACTGTTTATATCCAAGGCAAATGACAAAATCATGGAAGCCATACTGGGAATAATACTTCATGATATGCCATAAAATGGGTTTCTCTCCGATCTCTATCATTGGTTTTGGCTTTAAATGGCTTTGTTCGCTGATTCTGGTGCCAAATCCCCCCGCTAATAATACAACTTTCATCGCTTCTTCCTCCTGAGTTCTTTATTCATATTCCTCATAGGCCTTCCGGTATAAACGCATAAGGGCCTTTACCACCGGCTCCGGCCACATTTTAGCAAACATATGGGCTTCTTCCCTGGCCCTGCTGTTGTCCGTGATGCACGCCTTTGTGGTCGCCTCTTCATGGACCCTGTAAAACAGGATGGGCTTTTCCACACAGATAAACCGCCCCGGAAGCCCGGAGAGCTTATAAAGCGTATCCCAATCCAGAGCAAACTTATAAGGAGAGGTAAAAAGAGGCTCTCCTAACTGTTCCTTATTATATGCACATGCCGGACAGCAGATGGAATTTCCCAGCATCAGCACGCTCCTTTTCACCCCGGATAAATGGCTGAGGCTGCGAAAACGGAGGGGGAAACGCAGAAAGCGTTTTATAAATTCCACCTTTTCAAAAACAACCGGCTCATTCCTCCTGACGACGGCATATCCTCCCGTAAACAGGGTCATATCCGGATATTTATCATAGCATTCCAAAAGCTTTTTCACATAATCCTTCCGGTATAAGTCATCCTGGTGGGCAATGGTGACAAAACGGGCATCCGCCATGTGATATGCAAAATTCCAGTCATCCCGTATATTGCTTTTTCCCTGCCTTACGAATACCGGGATCCCATACTTGTCCGCCAGCTCACTGATATAAGGGCTGGGTGTGGATGTGCACAGAAGGATATCGGTTTCCACGCTCTGCCCCTTAAGGGAGCGGATACACGCTTCCAGGTAAGGCGAATCCTTATATGCGCAGACTGCAAATGCATGTGGTTTCATATTTTGCCTCCTGGTGGTTTTTCCATAGTCTGGCTATGATTATACCATAAAAACCTCATAACATTCCACCATATTCATTATTTTGAAAGAAATTATGGGTCCAGGACCATTGCATTGACGAATGGAGTAAATTAAGTTAAGCTTATCTACAGAAACATAAACCAGACAAAGGAGATTACCTGCCATGAGCATCCGACTAATCGCCTCCGACATGGATGGCACACTTTTAACACCCAAGGGAACGATTTCACAGGCCAGCATAGACGCTATTCAAAAGCTCTCCGGTACGGGCATAGAATTTTTAATCTGCACCGGACGGGATTATAACGATGCAGAAGCCATCGTAAAAGCCTGCAGCATCACCTGCAGCTACATCTGTTTAAGCGGAGCTGCTGTTTACGACCAGTTTGGTACAACATTAAATGAGATCCCCCTCACCTCCCGCAATATCCTCGATATTGAAAAAATCCTTACGGAACAGAACGCAGCCCTGGATATACTGGCTGCCCATGGACGTTATACCACGGCCTCAAAAAAACAGAAAATAAAGGAAGCCTACTCCTTCCTGCGTGATAGAAATGACTCCCCTCTCACCATGTTCCAGGAACTCAAGGCCGCCGTCCGGAGGAGGGCGGCATCTACAACCTTCATTGCCTCCATAAAAGAACTGCCGCCGGAGGAAACCATCTTTAAGATATGCAGCAACGGGCTTCCTGTTGACAAGGTGATGCTGCTGAAGAAGATCTTTTCCCATTATCCGGACCTGGCTGCCGCATCCTCTTTCCCCACCAACATTGAGCTGACCAACAGCGCAGCACAAAAAGGCCCGGCGTTAAAGGCTTATGCAGACTTAAAAGGCATTTCTCCTGAAGAAATCATGGTTCTGGGCGACAGCGACAATGACTTATCCATGTTCACCCCTGAATTCGGATGGACGGTTGCCATGGAAAACGCCATGCCCTGCATCCGGGATGCCGCAAAATACCATACCAAATCAAATGCCGAAGACGGCGTTGCCTGGGCCATAAGAAACTATGCTCTGTCATGTGAATTATAAATTTTTTATAAAATCATCCCTCCTCTCTTGACATCATTTATATTGCGTGTTATATTACATATAGAACAAAGGAAATGAAAATAAACAGATATTTTCAGATCCGGTTCCAGAACTGTAAACAAGCAACACCCCGGATTTCTCCGACAGTGTTAGCAGAAATGTCATTTGAAAGGAGATATGTCTTATGATGATGCCTAGTATTTTTGGAGAAAACTTATTTGATGACTGGATGGATTTCCCCTTTGAGAGATCGCTCTTCGGTGAAAAAAATCCACTGTACGGCAAACATGGTAAGAACCTGATGAAAACCGATGTAAGGGAGACGGAGAACGGCTATGAGGTGGATATGGATCTTCCCGGCTTTAAAAAAGAAGAAATAAACGCCCAGCTATCCGGCGGTTACTTAACCATTTCCGCATCAAAAGGTCTTGATAAAGAGGAAAAGGATAAAGACGGCCGCTATATCCGCCGCGAACGCTACGCAGGCAGCATGAGCCGCAGCTTCTACGTGGGAGAAGGCGTGAAGGAGCAGGATATTCACGCGAAGTTTGAAAATGGAATTTTAAAGCTGGTTATTCCGGGAAAGGCTGGGAAAGCCATAGAACAGAATAACTACATTGCGATTGAAGGGTAAATGAACGGGCCCCGCCAGGCCGGCAGAGATGATGACATGATGTCATGATCCTGTGCCAGACCGGCGGGGCTCTTTTACTTTTTCAACAGGATCTCACATCCCAATATAACCTTCAATCAGCTTAAGGGTCTGTTCCATTCCCGTCACATGAGTCCTCTCCGTTCCATGAGATGCGTGAACCCCCTGTCCGATCAAAGCTCCCCGGATATCATGACCGCCCCGGATGGCTGCCCCCACATCCGAACCGTAGTGAGGGAATACATCCACCGCATAATCCAGATCCTTCTCCCTGGCAATTTCGATCAGCCGGCTGGTCATTTCATAATCATAGGGACCGGAAGAATCATGGGCACAGATGGACACCTTTCTCTCGCCTCCCGTCAGATCATCACCCAGAGCTCCCATATCCACGGCAATGAACTCTTCTATGTCTTCCGGGATCCAGCTTGCGCCAAATCCCACCTCCTCATAATTGGTGATCACCAGCTTAAGAGTCTTTTCCGGCTGGCAGCCTGACTGGGAAATGTCCTTCAGCACCCCCAGCAGCAGGGCTACGGAGGCCTTGTCATCCAGATGGCGGGATTTGATGAATCCGCTTTCCGTATGGACAAACATGGGATCAAAGCTTATATAGTCACCGGGGGAAATTTCAAGCTTTCTTACGTCGTCGGCGCTGTCCACCATTTCATCCAGACGTACTTCCATGTTTTTCGCCTTCCGCTCCAGGGTCCTGGCATCGTCATAGGTATGGACCGACGGTTCTTTTGTCAATATGGTCCCTGTGTAGGTCTTCCCTGTTCTGGTGTGTACCTTGCAGTACATGCCTTCTATGGTCTCCATCATGTAACCGCCCACCGGAACCAGAGTGAGCATGCCTCTGGAAGTGACGGAACGGACCATGGCTCCCAGGGTATCCACGTGGGCGGACAGACCCAGGACCTCTTTAGTTCTTCCGGGAACCTCTATGATGAGCCCGCCTTTTCGATTATATGCGGAGGAAAAGCCAAATTTCAAGGCTTCTTCCTCCACCGCTTTTAAGACCTCCCGGGTGTAGCCGCTGGGGCTCGGGATGTTTATTATTTTTTCCAGTACTGATATTACATACGACATCGTTTCCATGGCGATTCCCCTTCTTCTTTCTTTATTCTTCTTTATTTTATCAGACTTTCAGGGAAATAGCTACCATATTGGCCATGAGCCCGGGGCCTTTGCCGTAAATCAAAAGGAACTGCTGCGGAAAGAGAACCGGATATCAGATGCTGTGCATAAGCGAATCTCGCCTGCAGCATCTGATACGGATCCTCTTTTCCGCAGCAGTTCTTTCCGCCTTTCATGGCGCACGGTATATTATACTTCGAATATCAGATCACCGTAGCTCGGCAGCGGCCACAGTTCTTTGTCTACGATCATCTCCAGCTTGTCGGCGGGATCACGGAGAGCTGCCATTGCAGGCACTACTTCATCGTGGTAAGCAGCTGCCTGCTCCCTGTTCCCCTCGATGGAGGAACATTTGTCTGTGACCTCTGACAGAGCGGACAATGCTACCTTCATATCGGAAAGGTATGCGCTGACCTCTGTGAGAAGCTCCTCCTGCACGCTGGTATCGGCCGCAGGACACGCTGTTTTTACTTTACCCAGGGAATCAGCAAGTACGGAGGCGTATTTCACTGCCGCGGGAATGAGCTGCTTTCCGGCCATGTCGATCATGGTCCTTGCCTCAATGTTAATGGCTTTGCTGTAGGCCTCATATTCGATCTCAACCCGGGATTCCAGCTCGGCCTTTGTAAATACCTTGAATTCCTCGAACATCTTCACGGAAGTATCCGCCGTAAGGGCAGGAATCGCTTCCACCATGGACTTGATGTTGGGAAGTCCCCGTTTCTCAGCTTCTTCCACCCATGCATCGGAATAACCGTTTCCGTTGAAAATCACTCTTCTATGTGCGGCTAACTGCTCTTTAATCATATCATGTACTGCAGTATCGAAATCATCTGCTTTTTCCAGAATATCTGCGGCTTCCTTAAATGCCTCCGCCGTAATGGTATTTAATACAACGTTCGGTGATGAAATGGAATCGGAAGAACCGACCATACGGAACTCAAACTTATTGCCTGTAAACGCAAATGGTGAAGTTCTGTTTCTGTCCGTCGCATCCTTGAATAAATCAGGCAATGTTCTTACGCCGGTTTTTAAGGTGCCGCCGGACTTGGAATGAGTGGCCTCTCCGGTGCTGCAGAGCTGATCCACCACATCCTCCAGCTGCTCGCCGATGAATACGGAAATGATGGCAGGCGGTGCCTCATTTGCTCCGAGCCTGTGGTCATTTCCAACATCCGCTGCGGATTCACGGAGCAGGCCTGCGTGTTTGTCAACTGCTTTTAAGATGCAGGACAGCACCAGCAGGAACTGGATGTTCTCATGAGGTGTCTCACCCGGATTTAATAAGTTGATCCCATTGTCCGAGGTCAGGGACCAGTTGTTGTGCTTACCGGAACCATTGACGCCTGCAAAGGGCTTTTCATGAAGCAGACAGTTGAGTCCATGGCGTCCGGCCACCTTCTTTAAAGTCTCCATAACCAGCTGGTTATGATCCACAGCCACATTGGCCTGCTCATATATGGGGGCGATCTCGTGCTGTGCGGGAGCGACCTCGTTGTGCTGGGTCTTTGCAGGAACACCCAGCTTCCAGAGCTCCTCGTTCACTTCTTTCATGAAAGCCGCAATCCTCTCACGGATGGATCCGAAATAATGATCCTCCAGCTCCTGTCCCTTGGGGGGCATGGCGCCGAATAAGGTGCGTCCGGCATAGATCAGATCTTTTCTCTGTAAATATTTTTCATGGTCCACCAGGAAGTATTCCTGCTCAGGGCCAACGGATGGAACCACTCTCTTGGAAGTGGTGTTCCCGAATAACCTTAATATTCTTAAGGCCTGCTCGTCAACGGCCTCCATGGATCTCAAGAGAGGTGTCTTTTTATCAAGCGCTTCTCCCGTATAGGAACAGAATGCGGTGGGAACGCAAAGGGTAACGCCGATGGCATCTTCCCTTAAGAAAGCCGGTGAGGTACAGTCCCATGCCGTATATCCTCTGGCTTCAAAAGTCGCTCTTAAACCTCCGGAAGGGAAAGAGGATGCATCCGGCTCCCCTTTTACCAGCTCCTTGCCGGAAAACTCCATGATCACCTTACCTTCTGACGTGGGCGAAGAAATAAAGGAATCATGCTTCTCAGCGGTGATGCCGGTCAATGGCTGGAACCAGTGGGTATAGTGTGTTGCGCCTCTCTCAATCGCCCAGTCCTTCATTGCATGTGCAACCACATCAGCAATGGAAGGATCCAGCTCAGCGCCATCCTCGATGGTTTTCTTTAATTTCTTGAAAACTGACTTGGGTAAACGCTCTCGCATTACGGTTTCGTTAAATACATTCTTACCGAACAGTTCGGCTACATTCACAACTTCGCTCATAAATTTTCCATCCTCTCATACGAATTTCCACTTAATATCATTAAGTCAAATTGCCTTTTTTGGTCTCCTCAATATCTGAATATGCGCATATATCAGAAAAGGCGCCCTCCCATCCTAAGGAGAACGCCATCGTTCTTAATTAAAATAAACCATTTTCCTAAAAAAATCAAGTACTTTTTCGAAAAAAATTATTATTCGGTGGCAATCTGCTTAAGCTTTTCCAACAGATCCAAACAATTCCATCTTCTCTTTCACGGTCGCCTTGATTGCTTCCGTACCTGGCTGAAGAAGCTTGCGTGGGTCAAAGCCCTTGCCTTCCAGATCTTTTCCTGCCTCAATGTACTTGCGGGTAGCTTCTGCAAAGGAAAGCTGACACTCCGTATTTACATTGATCTTCGCAACGCCCAGACTGATGGCTTTCTTGATCTGGTCTTCGGGAATACCCGTACCGCCATGAAGAACCAGGGGCATGTCCCCTACCTTTTCCTTTACGGCAGCCAGAGTATCAAAGCTTAAACCTGCCCAGTTCGCCGGATACTTACCGTGGATATTGCCGATGCCTGCTGCCAGCATGGTAACGCCTAAATCAGCGACCTGCTTGCACTCATCAGGATCCGCACACTCTCCCATACCGACAACGCCGTCTTCCTCACCGCCGATGGAACCGACCTCAGCCTCTATGGAAATACCTTTTTCTCCGCAGGCCTTTACCAGCTCTGTGGTTTTTTCAACATTCTCTGCGATGGGATAATGGGAACCGTCGAACATGACGGAGGAGAAGCCTGCTTCGATGCACTTATAACAGCCATCGTAAGAACCGTGGTCCAGATGAAGGGCTACGGGAACTGAAATATTTAATTCTTCGATCATGGCCTTAACCATAGCAGCTACGGTCTTATAGCCTGTCATGTATTTGCCGGCGCCTTCGGAAACACCCAGGATAACAGGGGATTGAAGCTCCTGTGCCGTCTGTAAAACAGCCTTTGTCCACTCAAGGTTGTTGATGTTGAATTGTCCAACTGCATACTTTCCGTCTCTTGCTTTTTCAAGCATTTCTTTTGCTGAAACTAACATATCACAAACCTCCATCTCTATTTTTTATCTTACATTTTTTCATTATATACTATTTTACCTTATTTGGAAAGAATAATTTTTCCTAATCGTTTTTTTTATAACAAAGTTACATTTTGCTTTCATCCCGATTTTGTTCTATAATGAATGTATCATTTCAAACACATAAATGGAAAACGGGAGAGAGTTTATGAAGCCAAAAATCAAAAAAGACAGCTCCGGGAGCACAGGCTCTGAAACCGCGGACATTCACCAAAAGACGGAAGCGCCGGACATATTCTCAAACAAGCAGCTGCGCCAGCTGATATTTCCGCTGGTCATCGAACAGTTCCTGGCCGTTGCCATGGGAATGGTGGATACCATAATGGTGGCTTCCTGCGGGGAGGCCGCCGTATCGGGAATCTCCATCGTGGATACCATCAGTATTCTCTTAATCGGCTTATTCGGGGCCATGGCCGCCGGAGGATCGGTGGTGACCGCCCAATACCTGGGAAGACAGGATGAAAAAAATGTCGGAAAAGCCGCAGGGCAGCTCTTTCTTGCAGTGGGAGGGCTTTCCATAGTGCTTATGGCCGTCACCCTCATTTTTAATCAGCCGCTTTTACGGCTTATCTACGGAGCCATTGACAGGGATGTGATGAGCAATGCCAGAACCTTTTTCTATCTGTCATCCCTTTCTTACCCGTTCCTGGCGTTTTATAACAGCGCGGCGGCGCTTTTCCGCGCCGTGGGTAATTCCAGAGTGTCCATGTCGATCTCTCTGTTCGCCAATGTTTTTCATATCGCCTTAAATGCGGTGCTGATCTTTATCTTTCATATGGGAGTTGCCGGAGCGGGAATCTCCACCCTGATTTCCAGATTCTTATCGGCGGCCATTATTCTCATCCTCCTGCGCAGGCAGAACCAGCTGCCGGTGGAGTTTACATTCCGCACGGATAAGAGGATTCTCCGCCAGATCCTGTACATCGGCGTGCCCAATGGCCTGGAAAACAGCATCTTTCAGCTGGGAAAGCTTCTGCTCTCCAGCCTGACGGCCAGCTTCGGGACGGTGGCCATCACCGCCAACGCGGTGGCCGGCAACATCTGCAACCTGGAAGTCATCCCGGCCAATGCCATCGGCATTGCCATGGTGACTGTGGTGGGGCAATGCATCGGCGCCGGAGAGACGAAGCAGGCCCGCAGATACATCGGAAAGCTTTTAAAAACGGCTTATATCTGGGTCGTGGCCCTGAATCTGGCCATCATACCGTTTTTAAACCCGATCTGCAGCCTGTTCCAGCTCTCCGGCGAAACCAGCGCCCTGGCGGTCCGGCTCATGCTTTATCACAGCATATGCTGCATGATCATTCATCCGCAGGCCTTCTGCCTGGCAAACGGCCTGCGGGCCGCCAACGATGTCCGCTTCACCATGACCGTCTCCGTCTGTTCCATGTGGATCTGCCGCATCGTTCTTGCCTACATACTGAGCTTAAGCTTCGGCCTCGGACTCATGGGAATCTGGATCGCCATGACCGTTGACTGGCTGGTCCGCGCAATTTTCTTCAGCAGCAGGGTCCTGAGCGGAAAATGGTGCCGTTACGCCAACCGGAATCTCTATTAGCCGAGAAATGCCGTAACAGCCTCCTTCATCTTATCCGCATCGCATTCCGTATGATGACGTACGGGAGCGGTGCGGATTTCTTCTACCGCCTGAGGGATCTTCACGCCGGAAAGCCCGGCCAGATGATCGATGATCCGGAACTCATCCTCTGTCTCCTGCTCTCCCTCGATGGCCTCCAGAACGCTTCTGGAAAACTTATAGGGACTTGCCGTCGACGCAATGACGTTTTTGGTTTCATCTCCGGTGGCCTTATTGTACTGTTCATACACGGCCGCCGCCACTCCGGTATGGGTGTCGATCAGATAACCGGTATCTTTAAAGATTTTCTTAATGGTGGCTTTGTTTTCGTCCTCTGACGCAAAGCCGCCGTAAAAGTCTTCCATAAATTCCCTCATCTCAGCCGTCACCTTATAACTGCCCGTCTCATTCAGCTCCTTCATGAGCGCTGCATTGGCGGCTCCGTCGCTGCCCGCGCTTAAATAGATCAGGCGCTCTAAATTGCTGGATATGAGGATGTCCATGGAGGGAGAGCTTGTGAGAATGAAGTCCCGGTTCCTGTCATAGGTTCCTGTCCGGAAGAAATCATAGAGCACCCGGTTCTCATTGGAGGCGCAGATAAGTTTCTTAATGGGAACTCCCATCTGTTTTGCCAGATAAGCGGCCAGAATATTGCCGAAGTTTCCGGTGGGAACGGTTACATTGACGGGCTCTCCCTGGGCAATTTCCTCATTGGCAAGGAGTTTGGTATAGGCGTAGACGTAATACACCACCTGGGGAACCAGCCTTCCGATATTGATGGAATTGGCGGATGACAGCTGAAAGCCCTTTTCATCAAGCTCCCGGGCGAATTCCTTATCACCGAAGATCCTTTTGACACCGGTCTGGGCATCGTCAAAGTTGCCGTGAATGGCGGCCACGTGGGTGTTCTCCCCCTTCTGGGTCACCATCTGAAGCTCCTGGACACGGCTCACCCCATCCCTGGGATAAAATACGATGATTTCCGTCCCCTCAACATCCGCAAATCCTGCCATGGCTGCTTTCCCCGTATCTCCGGAGGTGGCGGTCAGGATCACGATTTTATTCTTCACCTGATTCTTTTTGGCAGCCGTGGTCATCAGATGGGGAAGAATGGAAAGCGCCATGTCCTTAAACGCAATGGTGCTTCCGTGATATAGTTCCAGATAATAGGAACCATCGGCCTTAGACAGGGGGGCGATTTCCCTGGTATCAAACTTGCTGTCATAGGCGCGCTCAATGCAGCTTTTCAGTTCTTCCCGTGTATAATCCGTAAGGAACAGCTTCATGACCTCATAGGCTGTTTCCTGATATGTCATTCCTGACAGCTCCTTCATGGTTTTGTCAAGCTTTGGGATGAAGTTTGGCATAAACAGGCCGCCGTCAGCCGCAAGCCCCTTTAAGATTGCCTGGGAAGCCGTCACATTGACCTCGCCGCCCCGTGTACTTTGATAGGATATTTCCATGGTATCTTATTCCTTTCCTGCTCTCTCATATTTATGAATGGATAAAAACCTTGCCAGCATTGTAGCATATTTTACTCCATGGCGCAAGAAAAAAGGATGAAACAGTTTTCATAAGACAAACAAATGTATTTGCTGCAAAGACATTCAGGGACTTACATTTTCTTCCCGGATGTGGTAAGATACTTTCATGGTTACAAGAAGGAGAAATCTGTTTCATGAAGTACGAACATATTATAAAAGGTATTTTTTTAAGCCGGCCCAACCGCTTTATCGCCCATGTGCTGATAACCCGGGATGGGGAAGCTGAGAAGGCCGTGGTCTGCCATGTTAAAAATACGGGACGGTGCCGGGAACTTCTCATCCCCGGCGTTATGGTGCTGGTACAGTTTCATCCGGAGGCCGCTGCTCTCGGAAGAAAAACCGAATATTCCCTGATCAGCGTCTGGAAGGAGCGGTCAGACGGCCCCCTTCTCATCAACATGGATTCCCAGGCTCCCAACCAGGTGGCTTATGAATGGCTCCGGTCTTACGGCCATTGCCCCGGTCTTCCCATTCATCAGGCGGAAGACCTTCCGGCCCTTTCCGGCGCCGCCATAAAAAATATCAGGCGGGAAGTCGTTTATGACCAGTCAAGATTTGATCTGGCATTCCAGGCCGCCCTCCCGGAAAGCCTTAAGGAAACGCGGCCGGAGATTTCCGCATTCATGGAGGTGAAAGGCGTCACTCTGGAGGAAAACAACCTTGCCATGTTCCCGGATGCTCCTACGGAACGGGGGGTAAAACACATTCTGGAGCTGATGAACGCCCGCCGGGAAGGTTTTGAAGCTTTTATCCTGTTCGTTATCCAGATGAGGGGGATGGAGGCTTTTGCCCCCAACAAAAAGACCCATCCCCGGTTCGCCGAAGCCCTGAAAGCATCGGGTGAGGAAGGAGTCCATATTCTGGCATATGAATGCGCCGTTACAGAGGATTCTCTCTCCATAGACCGGCCGGTTCCCGTATGCTTATAGTTTGTTTCTTCTATATATAGAAATCAAATATAAAAACCCGGCAGAAAGTTTCCCTCCTGCCGGGCCTCTTGTCATAGATTAAAATTTCCGGCCCCCGCCTCCCATGGTGCGCCCTGAGGAAGTGTGGGTGGTACTCCGTCCGCCGGAAGAAAACCCGCCTCCGCCTCCCCGGCCTCCGCCCCCGTTATTCCTGGGGATGATCACATGGGTCACGGTTTTGTTAACCAGATTGTCGGCCTGGTCCGAATACAGGAACCGGCAGTCCGCCCGGTAGGCCATGAGTGAATTCTGCGCCCGGCCCCATTCCTTTTTCATGGAATACTGCCGGACAACGCTGCCGCAGGACACTCCGGCCGCAATCAGTCCCGTCAGGACCGCCAGGGCCGCTTCGTACCATCTGATGCTGCGGTAAACGCTGATCTTTCCGGTCTCTTTATCATAATTATACTGTCCTCCGGGAATACCGGCCTCATAATATTTGGAAACGCCGCTTAAAAAGCTCCCGGCACAGACGCCGTACTCCTCATTGCTTACGGCCTGGTAGGCATCATCCAAAATGGCGTTCCAGCGCTCATCCGTCAGAAAACGGTTCATCTTGCCCACCGGCAGGATATACAGTTCCCGGTTATCCATATCGATCAGAAACAAAACGCCGCTGTAATCCTTTCCCACGCCGAATCCGCCGTCAATGTAAAAATCCTCGGCATACCCGCCCGCAGTCTTTCCGGCGGCATCATCCGCGGTCACAATCACCACGTCCATGTTCATCTCATTTTTCATGGAACGGATCCGTGCCTCCAATTCTTCGGCCTCTTTTCCGGAAAACAGTCCCGCTTCGTCAAACACCCGCTGTCCGGCAGAGCCTTCCCCTGTTTCCGGGCTTTCCGCCCAGACCCTCATATTCCCTGCAAAAACTGTCAGAACCAGCATAAGAACTGCCAGAAGAACCGCTCTTTGCCCCGTTAAAAGATGTATTCCCTTTATCCTCATCATATCAGATACCCCACAATCAGCATGACAGTCAATAACGGAAAGAATATTTCCGCAAACAGGATCATCAGTTTCAATTTATCCACAGGCAGCCTGCCGCAAACCTTTCCGGTCTGGCCGTTAACCGTGAAATAATACATCTGATCCTTTGCTTCGTCATGATAAGTAAGCGTCCACACCGGAAGAAGGGCATATTCCCATTTTTCATCCTCCAGGCGGACCGAGTTGTTCCGGATCCTGACCGAATCATAGGACGTAATGCTGTTCTTTAAGGAATCTTCGGCAAACGCCCTCACTTCAGATACCACTTCGCTGCCAAGCTCCTGCTCTCCCATGTCTCTGCGCTCCGCCATAAAGCCGGAAAGAAAGGTCATGGAAAACGGCTTCATCTTCTCCGTCTCGTAAGGCAGGACGCCTTCCACCAGCTCACGGTTGGCTTTTTTCAATGCATTGCGGGGAACCAGTTTCACCGGCATGGAACCTTCCCTTCGGACCTCATAGGTCTGGGTTTCCGTAAAACGGCGGTCCCCGCTCACCCACACCCGCAGCCGGTCCGCCCTGGCCTCCAGGCTTCCTTCCGCCCGGCAGCTGTAGAGCATATAAGGAAAATATACGCCGGATATCTTCTCTATCTGATCTTCACTGTAAAAAGCTTTCGGCACAAACCGCTTCTTTTTCATCCAGAGCTGAAAAATATCCACGGCCTTTTCCTTTTCAATGGCAAAAGGGATCACATAGTCCGGATGATAATCCCCGGAAAGCCTGCGGGAGAGAATGACCGGGTTATGACAGTAATAACAGAACGTGGCTGCGGTGGTACCGTCTGTCACGATTTCCGCCCCGCAGCTGGGACAGGTGTAGAGCAGAGGCTCCCCGCCGCCCTTTTTCTTTTCCGCCACCGGTTCTTCCGGTCCTGCCTCCTCGATCCGGGTAAATTCCGACAGGCAGTATTCACAGGCGTATTTCTTTTTTTCCGGGTCATACTTAACAGGACCGCCGCAATTGGGACATTTATAGGTTATGGTTCCATTCATGGTTTTGGTTTTCCGCATTCGGAACAGAATTTGCCGCTGTTGAGAGTTCCGCACTCACAGGCCCAGGGGCCCGCCGGCTTTGGGCTCCCGCATTCCGGGCAGAACCTGCCTTTGTTCACGCTTCCGCAGGCACAGGTCCAGGTTCCCCATGCAGAACTCCCGGCCCCGGACGGTTCTTCCGCCGGCTGATTTCCCCCGTGCTGACTTCCCCCATCCGTACCGGTCCTGGGATCCATCTTCATCTGCTGTAAATTGGCGCCAGAAGCGGCTCCCATAAAACCGCCCCCCGTGTTCATTCCCATGCCCATACCCATGAAACCGGCCAGAGATCCGTTGGCGTTGCTTCCTGCCTTCTCCAGGCCCCGGGCGACCGCGCCCTGGACATAGCCTTCCCGAACGCCGGGATCGCTCAGCATGGCCCCCTGGTTCCTCAAATGGATCAGATCCCTGGATTCCTCATCATAGGAGATGCTGGCGATCCCCACGGACTGGATGGCAATGCCTCTTTGGGCATTCCACTGGTCATCCAGAACATCGGACATATACTGGCCAAGCTCCCTCCCCTTGGAGGCCACATAGGATATGCGGATCCCGTCCGCGGACATCTGATTGATGGAGGACTGAAGAGCCTCTAAAAATTCAGACAAATACTGGATATTGATGTCATCCACCTCTACCCTGGAAGCGTTTTTCGGAATGGCTTCCCCGTAAAACAAAAGCGGATCCGTCACCTTGATGGAATAGGTTCCATGGGCCCGTAAAAAGAGCTCGGCATTATAAAACTGGTCAAAATAATTGATGGGATTGGGGGTTCCGAACTTGATCCCCTTGATTTCCTGAAGATTGATGAAATATACCTTCTGGGCGGTAGGTGTCTGGCCGCCATAGCGCACCCGGTCAAAGGATTCCTTCAAGGCTTCTCCGAACTGGCCGTTAAAGAGAGAGGGAAGGGAGGAATTCCTTACCGTGAAATATCCGGGCTCCCCCGTATAGTCGATCACCTTTCCTCCGTCCACCAGGAGCATAAACTGATTGGGATAAACATGAATGACGGAACCGTCCGATACCGTGTTATCCGTTCCTTTTGTATTGGATCCTTTCCGGATCTTCACACCGCTGGCAAATACGGTCTGGTCTCCCATATTACCGGCTTCTATCACTTCAAGCCACTGGTCTGCCAGTGAACCGCCTATTGCGGTGGTCAGCGCTTTCACAATGCCCATATCATTTCCTCCTCAACTGTTTTATTTAAATTATTATACTATATGATAAAAAAATTGGCTATACCGCATTGCGCATCATGGCAATTTCCCTGGCATATCCGTCAATGTCATTGGGCGTTTCCAGATAAAAGGGAAGATCCTTCAATGCCGGGTGGGCCGTCACCCGCTTTAAGGCTTCGAATCCGATAAAGCCGTCCCCGATCCTGGCATGGCGGTCCTTGTGGGCGCCCAGAGGATTCTGACTGTCATTCAAATGGATGGCTTTCAGTTTCTCCAGCCCGATGATCCGGTCAAACCGGCTTATGACGCCGTCCAAATCATGGACGATATCATAACCGGCATCCCATACGTGACACGTATCCAGGCAGACGCCCATGCGTTCCTTCTGTTCCACACGGTCAAGGATCTCTCTTAACTCCTCAAATTCCTTCCCTATTTCACTGCCTTTTCCTGACATGGTCTCCAGCAGGACCGTGGTACGGTGCTCCGGAGTCAGGATCTGGTTGAGCATGCCGGCAATATAACTGATCCCTGTTTCCGCACCCTGTCCCACATGGCTACCCGGATGGAAATTATAACAGTTTCCTGGGGTATACTCCATGCGGTCCAGGTCATCCTTCATGGTGTCCCGGGCAAGGGTCCGCAGCCCTTCATCGGCTGAAGAGGCGTTTAGGGTATAGGGGGCGTGGGCCAGGATCCGCCCGACCCCATGCTCTTTCGCGTAGAGAAGAAATTGCTCCACATCATGGGGATTCATGGCCTTTGCCCTAATCCCTCTGGGATTTCTGGTAAAAAACTGAAACGTATTGGCATCGATCTTCACAGCCTCTTTTCCCATGGCCAGATATCCTTTCGCTGAAGACAGATGGCATCCGATTGTAAGCATAAAAGCCTCCTGTTATTTTATTTTCCTTCTCTTTTTTCCTTTTACCGGAGTGATGGCCATTATGGCGATAAACAGGAATACGGCCGCCAGCACAAGCTGGATCAAAATGCTGAGAACCACCCAGTTTTCCATGACAAAGTTTTCTGGATGAGGTCCGAACCAGCTGTTTAAACGGTTCATTACCTGATTATCCCCAGTCTGGCCGTTTATCATTACATAAAATGTTGCCACCGGATTTAAGAGAAGCAGATACAAAAATCCCCCGGAATTGGCCTGGTCCGCCATTTGGCCAACCGCCGCAACATACGTGCTGTTCATGTTCATCCGGGCGATGGACAGGGTAAACACATTGACCGCATAGGTGCCTGCGGCAATAAGGACCAGCACGCCGTAGCTCACAACAGTGGCAATGGTGGAACGCTTGAATACGGAGGAAAAGCAGATTCCCATGCTTCCGCACAAAAGCGCCACCGCCAGATAACAGAAAAGCAGAAGGAATACGTCATAAAACATCACTCCCCCGTATACAAAGGACACGGCCAGAAGGGGAAAACTGGACATGATCATGAGAAACATGGTGCTGAAGGATGAGGTCAGCTTTCCCATAACAATTTCCGACGGTTTCATGGTGGTGGTAAGAAGGAGGTCAAGGGTCTGGCGTTCCCTCTCCCCGCTGACGCTCCCCGCCGTCAGGGCGGGCATGATAAACATGAGCATGACAAATTCCACCACCGCAACAAAAACATACAGAGTTGTAAAAGAAGAATACTGGATCTCAGCCGTCAGCTTCACCCGCTCCAGAACGGAATACATGTTAAGCAGCACGACAAGAGCCAGAATGGCATTAAATATCACAAGAATCAGGGCCAGGCGGAAGCTTCTGGCGCTGACCGTGGTCTCTCTTTTATAGACCGGATTCAATTTCATGTACAATCACCGCCTTTTCATTATCCGGGTCCGTAATCTGCATAAACAGGGATTCCAGGCTTCCCTGCTCCCTGCAGAACCCGTGCACCATCACATCCGCATCCACAAGCTGCTGCAGAAGGAGGGCCTCATCCTGATTATCCCCGATAAAGTTCACCCGGATGTCTTCATCCTTCACCGCTATGGTCTGGACACAGGGCTGGCTCTTTAAGATGGTCAATGCCTTTTCCCGGCTGCCCAGCACGGAAATGATCAAAGGATTGGAGGCATTGACCCGGCGCAGGATATCTTCCATGCTTCCGCTTAAAACCATTTTCCCCTGATCAATGATGCCGATGTCCGTACACATCTCGGACAGCTCCGACAGCACATGGGAGCTGATGAAGATCGTTTTTCCCTGTTCCCGGAGCTCTTTTAAAATCTCCTTGAATTCAAACCGGGTCCTTGGATCCAGTCCCGAAGCCGGTTCATCGAGAACCAGGAGAAGGGGATCGTGTATGAGAGCCCTTGCCAGGCAGAGGCGCTGCTTCATCCCTCTTGACAGACTGTCCACATAAAAATTCACCTTATCATCAAGGCCCACCTGCTCCAGCAGGGTCATGTACCGGGTCCTGGCCTTAAGGCCGCAGATCCCGTAGCAGGAAGCAAAAAATTCCATATATTCACTGACCTTTAGATTATCGTAAACTCCAAAAAAATCCGGTACATAGCCAATCTTCAGCTTCAGCTCATCGAGGCCTTCCGACACATCCGACCCGTCTATGATCACCTGGCCGCCGTCCGCTAAAAGCAGTCCGGTCATGATCTTGATGGTCGTGGTCTTTCCCGCTCCATTGGGCCCTACAAAGCCGTAAAGGGCGCCCTTGGGAATACGTAAGTCCAGGCCGTTTAAGGCATGGAACTTACCGAACTTTTTTCTTAGATCCTTAATTTCCAGCATTATTTATCCCTCCCTACCACAGTCAGCATGGGCAGAGTCACATACCAGTTATTCCCGGACGTGCTGTCGCAGACATATTTTACGGTCAGCGTATTGCCCGGCGAGAGATAATGGGAGAGCTCACTGGCCTTATAAACCGATTGATCCGAATCCATGGCATCATAATTTCCCGTGTCATGGTTATAGAAATAAATATTTCCTTTAAATATTGTGATGTAATTGGAGGCCTCGCTGTTTAAAAATTCTTCCGAGGGATTCTCAAAGGTCAGCACCTCCATATCCAGGTCATTTCCAAGGAAATATTCCAGAGTGACCGGATCCACGCCGTAGATGGCATTGGAATCCCCGTAATACTGCCCGCTGACCACCTTGGGCGGCTTCATGAGAGCGGACCGGTAGGCCCTGTCATCTATTTTCGTCTTCACGTCAATGGTGGACGTAAACATGGACATTCCATAGGTTTCATAATCACCCCCGGCAAGGAACTGGCTGCCATCCTGATCCCGGCTGAAGGCCACGATCCTGGCTTCCGGATTGTAGAAGGATGAAAACCTGTCAAGATAAAAGCTTAAAATATTGGTTCTGGAAAGAGCCAGCATATAATCAGGGTCTTCAATATCCGCTTTGGAATACTGGTAGCCTCCCGTCACCCTGGCGGATACCAGATACGCATTGTTGACAGGGTAATTAATGACAGAAAGTCCTTTTAAATCCATGGTCTCTCCGGGAGATAATTCTTCGATGACCACCATTTTCCCATACATCAGGATCCCCACCTTTTCCACAGGGAAGGGATATTCATTGGTCACGGTACCGTAGACCTTTCCCTCAAACAGGGTAATATCGCCTATAAGGCCCTTGTGATCCGTATTGGGAGTTTTCTTTCTCAAGGAATAGTATTTGGGGGTAAAAGCCGCGGCGTTCTGGACCGAAACCCTGGTATCCTCTTCCCCGCAGGATATCCTCACCTTATAATCCTCATTCCCCGAAAACTTGGGAACCGGGGTCATCTCAAAGGAATTGCTCCTGGTTATGGGCAGGAGGTCATAAGTGGGATCCAGGGGAATGGTATAGGCCTTATTGTAAGGCGTCCTCATGTTGATATAGGTGTATTCATCCACAAAATTTTCCGTGGAATCCAAAATGGTGGCGTATGTAAAAAAGGTATCCTTATATCTGGTTCCCATTCCCATGAGATACACGGCTGCCGTAAACAAAAGGGAAACCGCCACCACCCCGGTCCGGTAAAACCGCCTCCGCTCCTGTCTCTTTAAATACAAGTACATGCCCGGTCCCACCAGCAGAATATAGCCCAGGATCACGGCTGCGTATATGAACAGATTGGGAAGCTTATCCACATTTCCGGTGTTCAGCATGTTCTGTACGGACCAGTACTGGCCGGAATTGCCGCTGTATAAGTAAGAGGACAGGTTATTTAACTTCGATTCCCCCAAAAGCGCCGTAAAAAGCTTATCCACATAGGAGCGCTGTACCTGACAGAAGGAAGCGATGTCCACAAAATCGTAGGCGGCCACGCCAACGCTCCCTTTTCCCTTGATCACAGAGGTGAGCACAGGGAATTCATCGTTGGAGAGCACGCTCGTTCCCCCTTTTAAGGAAACATCCGTACATACCAGATTCAGGAAAGAATCTCCCGGGCCGTTGGTGGCATATTCCACTCCCATTTCCACGGATTTTTCCGAAGGAGGCGCGTAACCTTCTTCCAGAATTTCGGACCGGAAGGCGGAAAGCGTTTCATCCGGACGGGCCCCGGTGCCGATGAGAAGGATCCCTCCGCCTTTCACCCATTCCCAGATGGCGGAAACCTGTTCTTCCGACAGCCGGCCGGTGTCATAATCCGTAATGAGAAGTACGTCCAGAAGATCCAGACCGATCACGGTATCCGGCATTTTGGAGCTGTCCATCTCAAAAGTCTTGATCCGGACAGAGCTGTAATTCACCCCGACTCCATCCATATAGCCCATTTCATCGGGATCATCCGAAAGAATGCCCACGAACAGCTCCGCGGTGTCCGTTGAGACATTCATTTTTAACCGTTTGCGGATCAGCTCCGTTCCCCGGGAGTCTAAAAGCTTTACAAAGAGGACTTCCGCTCTTCCCACCGGAATATCCAGGGATTCTTCCAGCGCCCCGCCGGCCTCTAAGGAAACCGGATAGTCATATTCGTAAATGTCATAATCGGATTCCATGGCCGTGACTCTCACCGTTCCCTCAAAGGAGGAATCTGTCTGGCTGTTCAGCGTGAAGTTCACAGGCACATAGCGCCCGCTTTTGGCGTTCCCCTCATATCCGAAGGAAACATCCATGGAGACCGCGGAACCGGAAACCGCATAATATTCGTCTGTTAAAGAATTCCCCGCTTCCGTTCCATAAGCCTCACCATAGGCTGTCATCCCGAAAGCAGGCAGCACAGAGCTGCCTGCTATGGTGAGTGCCATGGCACAGATCAGGGATACCTGTCTGAATCTCATCCTCTGTCACCCTATCTTTCCAAAGTTCTCTTTATTGATATCAAAATTCACCTGCAGAATCACCGTAAATACCGTGCCGGATAAATCACTGGCCACATCAATGGTGCCGCCGTGCATATCCACAATATTCTTCGCGATGGCGAGCCCCAGTCCGGTCCCTCCCGTATTGGTGGAGCGGGACTGTTCCACTCGGTAAAATTTGTTGAAAATAAGCGGCAGCTCATCCGCCGGTATCACATAGCCAAAATTAACCACCTGAATGGTGACCAGCTCTTCTCCGCCATGGACCTTTACCAGAATGCGCTTTCCATCCGCACCGTACTTGATGGCATTGTTGATCAGATTGTCAAACAGGCGCGCCAAAAGGTTGCCATCCGCCGAGATCATCTGGGCGGGGACATTGCTTTGCAGCTCATAGGAAAGGTTCTTATCCACAAAACTGGGATAAAATTCTTCCAGAAGCTGGCTTAAAAGCTTCACCACATCCACCCGTGCCACGTGCATGGAAATTTTGCCGTAATTCAGCTTTGTAAATCCGAATAAATCCTCGATCAGCTTTTCCAGCCGCTTTGTCTTCACGTATGCAATGCCTATGTACTTTTTCCGGACCTCCGGGCTGAGATGGGTATCTCCGGACAGAAGTTCCAGATAACCGATGATGGAAGTGAGCGGAGTTCTTAAATCATGAGCGATATTGGTGATGAGCTCGTTCTTGGTGCGTTCCGCTTCCCGCTCCTTATCCATCAGTCCCTTTAAATCTCCCACCATCTTGTTTAAGCTTGCAGCCATAACGGAGAATTCATCGTCACCTTCAATGTCAACGGTCACATTTAAGTCTCCTTCCGAAATGCTGTGCATGGCGTCGGAAATCCTGCTGATATAGCGCATGGATTTTTCCTGAAGAATGAGAAAAGTGACTGTAAATATTCCGATGCCGAACACCACATAAATCAGGATCACCACCACGTCAAAGGTGGTCAGCATCTCCACAAACGCATTGTCTCTCTGTGTATTTCTCATATAGGAGGCTACCAGGGATACGTTGGTGACGAGAAATATTTCAATCAGAACCGTAACCACCGCGCTGTAAAAAATATTGGCAATGACACGGGTATGAAAACGACGGTTAATATCATTTTTCAATTTTGTATCCTACCCCCCAAACAGTGGTAATGATTTTATTCTGCCGGGTGTCCTCCTTCATCTTTCCGCGTAAACGCCTGATATGTACCATAACCGTGTTATTGGCTTCATAAACCTTTTCATTCCAGACCTTTTCAAATATCTCATCCGTGCTGAAAACTCTTCCGGGATTGGCAGCCAGAAGATAAAGAATATCGAATTCAATGGGAGTCAGCTTGATCTCTTCCCCGTAAACGGTCACCTTGTGGTTATCCTTGTTAATGGTCAGCCCGCGTATGGCGATCTCATTCCTGGCGGCCTCATTCACCGAGCTGTTGGGGTTTAACTGGGTATAGCGGCGCAGCTGGGATTTCACCCGGGCGGTCAGCTCCAATGGGTTAAAGGGTTTTGTCACATAATCATCCGCCCCGGTTCCGAGTCCCAGGATTTTATCCAGATCCGTAGACTTGGCACTCAGCATAATGATGGGAATGTTATTGGTCTCCCTTATCTTCTTGCACATCTGCAGACCATCCATTCCGGGCATCATAATGTCCAGCAGGACTAAGTGAATCTGGTTTTTTTCCAGGACATCCAGTCCCTCTTCCGCATTGTTTGCCTTGAATACTTTATATCCGTCACTGACCAGATAGATTTCCACCAGATCCGCGATCTCTTTCTCATCATCCACAACCAGAATGCTTATTGTTTCGGACATGAAAAAATACCTCCCTTGTCGTTATGTAAGCGGCTTTTCTGTTTTTAAGAGGAAAAGCCTGCATCCATTTTACCACAAGAAAGGTATCTTTGCCTTACTATTTTCTTACAAAAAAGCTATAATCAGGTATTTTTTAAGCGCTCAGAGTTCCCATCTCAGCCCTGGCTCTCGATCGGCTGAAACACCCGGTTCCCCAGAGGATCCTGCCGGACCAGCTCCTCCCTGACATTTGAAACCGCCTCCTCGCAGAAGTACTCCTGGCTGTTGATCAGAACCTTGCCTCTCTTATCCGGTTTCTCGTAAGTTCCGTCAGGTTTTAATATGTGAGCCTTCACATTATCCTCCAGCTGGATCTTCATAATATGCATGATCTGCTCCTTAAGCCTGTTGTCCTCCACAGGGAACATGATCTCCACCCGCCTGTCCAGATTTCTCGGCATCCAGTCGGCACTGCCTAAATAAAGCTCTGTGCTTCCGTCGTTTTCAAAGTAGAAAATACGGGCGTGCTCCAGGAAATTTCCAACAATGGAGTGCACGGTGATGTTTTCGCTTAAATGAGGGACCCCGGCCTTTAAGCTGCAGATTCCCCGGACCAGCAGCTCGATCTGCACCCCTGCGCAGGAGGCTTCGTAAAGAGCCGCTATCACCTCTTTATCACAAAGGGAATTCATTTTTGCTATGATATGGGCCCTCTTCCCCGCCAGGGCATTCTTTGCCTCTCTCCGGATCATTTTTAAAAATCTGTTTCTCAGCCAGATGGGCGCCACCACCAGCTTATTCCAGTGAAGGGGTTCCGAATAGCCGGAAAGCATGTTAAACACGGCGGTCGCGTCTTCTCCGATCTGAGGATTGCAGGTCATGAGCCCGAAATCCGTATAAAGTTTTGCCGTGGAATCATTGTAATTTCCGGTTCCAAGGTGAACATACCGGCGGATCCCGTCCTCTTCCCTGCGCACCACCAGGGTGATCTTGCTGTGGGTCTTTAAGCCGACCAGGCCATAGATCACATGGCAGCCCGCTTTCTCAAGCATTTTTGCCCAGTTGATGTTGTTTTCCTCGTCGAAACGGGCCTTCAGCTCCACCAGGACCGACACCTGCTTCCGGTTGTCGGCCGCTTCCGCCAGAGCGGCGATAATGGGGGAATTGCCGCTGACCCGGTAAAGGGTCTGCTTGATGGCCAGAACCTCCGGATCCTTTGCCGCGGCTTTCACAAAATTGACCACAGGGTCAAAGGTCTCAAATGGGTGGTGAAGCAGGATATCTCCCTTACGGATATTGGTGAAAATATCCTCCTCGTTCATCAGCTCCGGAACCTGCTGGGGAATAAAGGTCACAGCCTTTAAATGGTCAAAGCCTTTCAGCCCGTACATTTTCATCAGAAAGGTTAAGTCCAGGGGACCTGCTATTTCAAAAATATCGCCGGAACCGATGCTCAGCTCCCGTTTCAGGATCTTAAGCAGGCGCCTGTCCATCTTTTCTTCCACTTCCAGCCGGATCACTTCCCCCCACTGCCGTTTTTTCAGCTGTTTCTGGACCTCCTCCAGCAAATCCACGGCTTCCTCTTCGTCAATGGTGAGATCCGCATTTCTCATTATGCGGAACGGATGGGCTGTTATGACATTGTAATTTAAAAACAGGCTGCCCATATTCCGTTCGATCATCTGTTCCAGCAGGATGACCGCCCGCTCTCCTTCCTTTTCCGCGGGCAGCTCCACGATTCTGGGGAGGACGCTGGGCACCTGGACCATTGCGAATTCCAGATCCTCTTCTCCGCTCTTCTTCTGAAGAAGCGCCGCTATGTTCAGGGATTTATTCCGGATCAATGGAAAGGGCCTTGAGGAGTCCACGGCCATGGGGGTCAGGACCGGATATACGTTCCTTTCAAAATACCGGTCCGCGTAGTTTCCTTCCTCTTCGGTCAGATCCTCATGGTTTGAAATGACCCGGAGGCCGTTCTGCCTTAATGCCTGGAGTAGGGACCGGTTGTAGGTGGAGTACTGCAGCGCCACCAGTTCATGAGTCCGTTCGCTGATCTTTTCAAGCTGCTCCGACGGCTTTAGGCCGGCAATGTCCGGCTTCGTATATTTAGCATGGACCATATCCTTTAAGGAAGCCACACGGACCATGTAGAATTCATCCAAGTTGGAGGCTGTGATGCTTAAAAACTTCAGCCGCTCAAACAGGGGAAGGCTCTTATCCCTGGCTTCGCCCAGGACCCGGTGATTGAATTCAATCCAGCTCAGTTCGCGGTTAACATAATTTTCCGGATTATAAAATCTCTCTTCTGTTTCTGCCATCAGGATAACCTCCTTTTTTGTTTTAACACCGGTCTGATTCCGAATATTTCTTCAAAGAAATCCGCCTTCTGTTCAAATGCAACCGCTTCCAGTGTGATATCGTCTTCATAAGAAGTGACCACCACAAGCCTTCCTTCCTTCACGCTCATGCGGCATTCCGAGAGCTTCTGCTTATGGCTCCGGTCCATGGAATTTGCCAGCCTTAAAATGGCTGTCAGCTTTGCCATCAGAATCATAATGTCCTCATGGGATTTCTCCCCTTTGGTATTGCGGAATAAATCCTCATTCAGATGGGCCTGGCTGTAATCGAATTCCACCCCGTTATACCGGACCACATTGGCTATGATCTCCCGTTCCATATGGGAGAGTCCGATGATCTCCGTTGACATAATAATATTGTAGGCTGATTCGCTGGGTTTCCTCATGGCGACAAATTTGCCGCAGGCATGAAGAATCGCCGCGATCTGCAGGAGAAGACGTTCCCTCTTTTCCATGCCGTGGTACTTCTTCATGCTGTCAAAGATATCAAGGACATATTTTTCCATGATCATCGTATGGGGACCGTGGCATTTGTAGCGCTTTGCCATGTTTCTGGAGGCTGCCAGAATATCCTCTGAAAAATCATGATTGAATTTCACAGCTTTTGAGTCTTCCGCGTATTCCGCGGCAATGCTGTCGCAAAGGCGGATCCCGGGGATCCAGAACATCTCCGCTCCCGTCAGCTCCAAAACCCGTTTAAAGATAATGGCTGCCGGAATCAGAAGCGCCGCATATTCGGCATTTACACCAAACCTCTCCTCGATCTGATCCGGAGACATGGCTTCGATCTTCTCATAAAAGCCGATGAATTCCTCAGCGGTGATCCTCTCCACGGTTTTCCCTCCGCGGGGGCCCCGGGAAAGATAGAGAATGCTCTCTCCGATCCCGATTAAGTTCTTGATTTCCCTGTCCTTTAGATAGAGCTTCCGGAAGGTATACAATTCATTGTCCACCATTTCCTCGATCAGGGTATTCTGCATCCTGGCGTTGACCTGGACATTTCCCAGCATCTCCCGGATCCTTAAGACGCCGAGCATGAGATTCTGGGTGGAAATCAGGGCATCCTTGTCGAATAAGGACACCTGCATGCTTCCAAAGCCCACATCCACAATGGCTGTCCCCTTCTGTATGATCCTGTTGAATTCCGCATCCTTTGATGCAATGGCCTTATAGCTGATAAACCGCTGTTCGGAATTGCTGATGATCTGAACCTCAATTCCGGTCCTCACCCGGATCTGATCCAGCACGATCTGGTTATTCCTTGCTTCTCTCATGGCGCTGGTGGCATAAGCACGGTAACCGATCACCTTATAGGACTGCATCATATCGGTGAATTGTTTGATCACACGGCACATTTCATCCACCAGCTCGTAGCTGATCTTTCCGTTTTTATAGGTATCCTTTCCAAGGGCGATGACATGACGGATATGGTCGATCCTGCGGATCCCTGTTTTCGCTGAAATCTCATAAATACCCATTTCCAGCTCAAACGATCCCACATCGATTGCGGCAAATATTTTAATTGCCATACTTGTCCTCCTTACTCCCCGCTGTCCGGGCAGTTTTTTAGTATTTTACAATAACTTTCCGGACTTTGTGTCAAATTCTGGTAAAATCTGTCTAACTTTATTCTTTTTCTTTTCCCAGAAGATGGGTGATAAACTGGCTGGCCGTCCTGCCCGACAGTCCGCCGTGGTGCAGCTCCCAAACATTTGCCTTTGCATACAGCTCTTCCATGGGCATGTTCACGTCGCTGCGGGCTGCAAGCTCTTTTACAATTTCCTGAAATTCCTTTCTGTCGGGCGATCCGTAATAGATGGTCACTCCGAAACGGGCGGCCAGAGACAGCTTTTCCTGGACGGTGTCATTGTTATGTAAATCATCCGCCAGATCTCTCTTGTCGCTGAATTTCTCCCGTATGAGATGGCGGCGGTTGGATGTGGCATAGATCAGCACATTGCCCGGCTTCTTCCCCAGGCCGCCTTCGATAATGGCCTTTAAATATTTGTATTCCAGCTCGGAATCCTCAAAGGACAGATCATCCATGTAAATGATGAATTTGTAATTGCGGTCCTTGACCTGCTCCTGGATCTTGGAAAGGGCCTTGAACTGGTGCTTGTACACCTCGATCATCCGGAGCCCCCGGTCATAATACTCATTGAGAATGGCCTTGATGCTGGAGGATTTTCCGGTTCCGCTGTCCCCGAATAAAAGGACGTTGTTGGCCGCCCGCCCGTTTAAAAATGCCTCCGTATTCTCGATCAGCTTCTGCTTCTGCAGACGGTATCCCACAATATCACTCAAAAAGATGTGTTCTATGTTGGTAATGGGCAGGATCTGAGGCTCACTGCCCTCGTCCTCTACCCGGAACGCTTTGTTTAAGCCGAATTTCCCCACGCCGAACCTGCGGTAAAATTCCGTTACCTCACAGGCGAATTCCTTCTCATCCGCCGCCTGGTCCAGGGCCACGGCCAGAGCCACGATCTGGTCCCGGATCCGCTTATTGCAGACCTTGCTGATGCCGTCCGCCGAGCGGTAGCAGGACAGGGCGGTCCATATCCCCTCCGACTGCTCCGGGCCGTCAAGGATCCTTATGTCTATGTCAAACAATCCCTTTATCACCCGGAAATCATGGGCCGCCAGTTCATTTAAGGTTCCTTTTATCAGTCCCACGATCTCGCAGGAGGTGCTGTAGGCATTTTCATTGTTTGCCAGGCAGAATGCCAAAAAACAATGCCACAGATTTCCCTCAAAACCATAACAGGAGGCCAGCTCGGCCAGCTGTCCTGCACAGGCACAGGAATCCGTCATTTCCACAGGGCGTTCCTCTTGCCTCATGGCCAGAAGTCCTGCGATGCGGTCAAAAAGTTCACGGTGATTCATATTGCAGTACAGAATTAATTCCCGGGATTTCATAATTTCCTCCTTGTGTAAAATTTAAGTCCGACCTGATGTGTCAGGCCGAACCCAAAAGTAAGCTCTAATAATTTCCTAAAATTCTCATATTGCGTCCTTCCACGGATATGCCCTTTAAAGCATTCTGAATGGAGGCGTCACTTAAATTCCCTTCAATATCCACAAAAAACCGGTACTCCCAGTTTCTTTCCTGTATGGGCCTTGATTCGATCATAAACATATTGACCCCGTTATAGATGAAATTGCTCAGCATGTTATAAAGCGTGCCGCTCTTATGAGGCAGTTCAAAGCTTATGCTTATCTTCCCTGCATCTTCCCGGTATACCGGTTCCCTGGAAAGGATGATGAACCGGGTGGTGTTGTTCTTGTTGTGGTTAATGGAAGGCTTTAAAACCTTCAGGCCGTATATCTTACCCGCGATCTCGCTGGCCACAGCCGCCTGGGATGGATCTCCATCCTCAATGACCTTTTTCGCGGCCACAGCCGTATTCTCCACGCTGATCTGCTTCCAGTGCCGGCTGGCATTTAAATATTCGGAGCACTGCATCAATGCCTGAGGATGGGAAAACACCGTATGGATGTCCTCCTCTTCCGCCTCCGGGAGCCCAAGGAGCGCATGGTTCACGGTGAGGAAGGTCTCAGCCACAATATAGTTATGGTATTTGATGAGGAGATCATAATTATCCATGACCGCTCCCGCCGATGAATTCTCGATGGGAAGCACCCCATAGTCAGCTCTCCCGGATGTAACCTCCTTCATGGCATCCTCCCAGGAAGGCACATGATACACCTGCGCATCCATTCCGAAATACTGGAGCGCCGCCCCATGGCTGTAAGCGCCTTCCACTCCCTGGTATACCACACGCACCTGTTTGGAGGGAAGTTCCTTTACAGGGCGAAAGCTGTTTTCAGCCGTCAGCCCATGTTCCGCCATGAGCTTATACTGGAAGCGGCGGCTTATGGTCATCATCTGGGTGAACAATTCCCTGACCGCCTGTTTCTGGAATTCATCTCCCACCATGCCGGTCACGGCCTCGATCTTCTGCCGCTCTCTTTCTCCGTCATAAACCTGCTTCCCTGTTCCGATCTTGAACTCCGCCACATCGCCGGCGAGCTTCATCCGCTCCGCAAATAAAGCGACTATTTCTTTGTCAATCCTGTCCAGATGTTCTCTGATTTCCTGCAAATCTAATGTTTTCATGGGTTCCTGTCATTCCTTTGCCTTATCTGTTTGTATATGGGAAATGCCGCCCGGAAGTTTTCCCTGCGCACTCAGTTCTTCTTCCAGCATGGCCGTTATCCTTTTTTTTGCGTAAGATCCCGGAAATTTTTTAAATTCCGGCTCCAGTTCCCTGGTCATAAAAGGGCTGTCAAATTCAATGGTCACGTGGGAGGGACGGATATAGGGAAAATGCTTTTCGAAAATCTCCGCAGTTCCTGTTATAGCCACCGGCACCACCGGGCAGCCGCTTTTTTCTGCGATTTTAAGACTTCCTTCCTTAAAATCCAGAAGATCCAGGGGATTATCCTCTTTATTCCGGGTCCCTTCGGGAAAGATCCAGACGGAAACTCCGTTTTTCACCTGATCGATGCCTGCCAGAATGGTCTTTAAACCTTCTTTTAAATTCTGCCTGTCCAGAAACAGACAATTCACATACCTCATCCAGGTGGACAAAAGGGGGATCTTTTCCATCTCCTTTTTCGCCACAAACCCCATAAGGTCCGGAACCGTAGTATAACCCACAAGAATATCAAAATAGCTTCTGTGATTTCCCACATACAGAACGGCCCGGTCTGAAGGGATCCTCTCCCTTCCTTTTACCGTGATTTTCACCCCGGCAAACCCAAGGATAATCCGGAAGATCCACCGGACCACCGCCAGGCTCTGCCGGTCCCGCAGAGGTCGGTTCTTTCTGCCGATCAGCCATTCCAGAACCATGACCGGTATGCTCAATACCAAAAAAATAATGACTGTTGCTGCAACAAGAATAAAACGTATCATTGGTCTAGTCCTCCATTTCATCTATTATATAAAATGGAGTCCTCAATTACAATACTACCTGCCTTTCTTTTTTGTAATTTGTTCAAACAACAGTCCTGTGGCAAACCACAGCGGCGCAAAATCCAGACGGATCAGGCCGTCAATGTTGGTGCTGCGCCCGGTATAATCCCATGGGCACATCCCTCTGCCGCGCAGAAGAGATCCGGCTAAATACTCTGCCACGAAAATGAGGACCATGTAAAGAAATCCGTGGCGGATCGCCAGGTCCGTTCTTTTTGCCGCGAGCCCTGCTCCCGGAGTCACCCACTGATCGATCAGGCCGCCGATCGGGCCTAAAAGAGCCCCGCATCCGTAGATGGGAAACATTAAAAGGGAGGTCTGGCCCATCAGCCGCCAGTCCTGCCGGAGGATGGATTCCGTGGAAGTAAAAATAACCTCCAGGCACCAGCCTGTCACCCCGCATTTGCAGAAATTAAGGGGCAGTTGTTTAAAGTTTTGTGTTAGTGTCTTCATAACCTTCATTATGCGCCGGTTATGAAAATATTATGTTCCTCTGTAAAAGAATTCTATAAAAGAGGCGACAGCAGCCTGCTCCCCTGTTCCTTGATCCGGATGATTAGATTTCTCTCCTCATATATTGCCGGAGTGATTTCCTTACAGACCTTCAAATCTTCCAGGAACAGCTCTTCCAGCCTGCGTGTGGTTTCCTCATCGTAGATGACCGCATTGACCTCAAAGTTCAGTTCAAAGCTCCGGATATCCATATTGGCGGTGCCGTAGGAGCTGACCTTTCCATCGGTCATGACGCCCTTGGCATGAAGGAATCCGTTTTCATAGGTATAGCATCTGGCGCCGGCGGACAATAAATCGCCCACATAGGAATAAGAAGCCCAGTAAACAAAGGGATGATCGGGCTTGCACGGGATCATGAGCCTGACATCCACACCGGAGCGGGCGGCCATCTGCAGCGTGGAAAGCACGGCGTCATCGGGCACGAAATAGGGGGTCTGGATATAGATATGGTGCCTGGCCTTGGAAAACAGGCGGATATAATTATCCCGGATCTGGCGGCTTCCCGCATCCGGGCCGCTTGCGATGATCTGGATTCCGAGATGCCTTTCTTCCTGGTTCACCACATCAAAATCAAAGGTATCCAGACACTTTCCATCCTCATCCTCACAAAAGTATCTCATATTCTTAAATAAATTTTCTCCCGCCGCATAATTCCAGTCCAGAGCAAAACGGATCTGAAGGCTCAGAACCGATCCCCCCTGAATCTTTAAATGGGTGTCTCTCCAATACCCGAATTTCGGATCTTTGGAAATATATTCCCTGCCGATATTAAAGCCGCCCACATACCCCACCCGGTTGTCGATCACAACGATCTTTCTGTGATTGCGGTAATTTACACGAAGCTGCAGCCTGCCCAGTATGGGCGGAAAAAAGATTCCCAGCTTCACGCCGTTTTCCTTAAGCCTGTTCCATTTGGATTTGGGCATGAAACGGCCTCCCATACCATCGCACAGGATCCGGACCTCGACTCCTGCCCTGGCCCGGTCGATCAGGATCGGAATGATGGAATCAAACAGTTCGTCGTCCTTGATGATATAGTACTGCAGGTGGATGAAATGGGAAGCGTTAGAGAGCTCTGTTCTCAAATCATGGAATTTTTCTTCTCCATCCGTAAAAATCTTAACGCTGTTATCCACCGTAAGAACGGCTCCCGATATTTCTAAATTGTACAGCACCAGATCTTCATAATCCTGTGCCAGGGAAGACACCAGGCTGATATCATGGCTTTTTAAAAACTCTTCCTGATTTTTAGCGGAATAACGCATGCGGTCTTCAATTTCCTTGACCCGGAACATCTTGCCCTTGCGCATATCCTGACCGAGGAGAAGATAAAACAGGATTCCGAACACCGGAATAAAGTATAGTGCCAGAAGCCAGGTCCAGACCGCCTTCGGGTCACGCCGCTGAAAAAAAACGATTATGATTGAAAGGAGCAGATTAATATAAATCAGATGATCCATTAACCAGTTCCACACATCCACTGTCTGTGCCCAGAATGACTGCATGACGATCCCACCTTTCTTTCCTTCTCCATATTTTATGGTTTCTGCCCCATAAATAGTATTTTTCAAAAAGGGCCCCCGCTGCAGCGACGACCCTTTTTAAGCTTTTTATCCCACGATTCACCGGTTCCATGCTTGTCCCGTTATATAAACTGATTTCTCTCTTTGCTGTAATGATAATCGATTGCAGCCAGCGGACGGATCAGATCGTCAGCCTGGATTCCCAGACTATGACAGCATTCTTCCAAAGAAGGATAAAAATCCCTTAACTGGGTATTGATGTAGCTCAGCAAAATTACGGGATCCTTTGGTATCATAGACATTTGTCGATTCTCCTGTATCTGAATTCGAACTTATCTTATCACAGTTTTTTATTATTTTCAAGAAATTGCCTGTACGAATGAAGGAAGAAATGCTACAATCGGTTCAGAATCCTTCAGGAGGTATGATCCTATGAAAAAAATACTGATGCTCGGAACAGGCGGAACCATCGCATGCAAGCGGGGCGGAACCGGCTTAAAGCCCCTCCTCACCTCTGACGAGCTCTTATCCTATGTTCCGGATGCGGCCAGCTTCTGCAGGGCCGAAAGCCTGCAGTTATTTAACATAGACAGCACGAACATGCAGCCAAAGCACTGGCTTGCCCTAGCGGAAGCCATTGAAGAGCATTATGGGGAATTTGACGGCTTCGTCATCTGCCATGGTACGGACACCATGGCCTACACGGCCGCGGCTCTTTCCTACATGGTACAAAACTCGAAAAAGCCCATTGTCATTACCGGGGCTCAAAAGCCCATTGATATGGAAAATACCGATGCCCGCATCAACTTGTCGGACAGCCTGCGCTTTGCGGCTGATGACCGGGCTCACGGCGTCACCATTGTTTTTGACGGCAAGGTCATCGCAGGCACCCGGGGGAAAAAGGAGCGCACCAAAAGCTACAACGCCTTTTCCAGCATTAATTTCCCTTACATTGCGACAATTCAGGATGGACATGTTATATTTTACCTCGATGATAAAAATTCATGCCTGGAAAAGGTACGTTTCTTTCACAATATGAATCCTCATGTGGCTTTGCTGAAGCTGATCCCTTCCATGGCGGCTGATGTTCTGGATTATATGGCGGAGCATTATGATGCGGTGATTATAGAATCCTTCGGAGTGGGCGGCCTTCCTTCCTACGATTCCGGGGATTTTTACAAGGCCATAGAGAAATGGATCTCCCTTGGAAAAACGGTGGTCATGACCACTCAGGTGACCAACGAGGGGAGCAATATGTCCGTCTATGAAGTAGGGCATACCATCAAAAAGGAATTCGGTCTTTTGGAAGCTTATGACATGACACTGGAAGCCACGGTGACAAAGCTGATGTGGATCCTGGGACAGACAAAGGATATGAATGAAATCCGGGAGCTGTTTTACCGTACGGTTAACCGGGATATATTATGGCGGTTATAGAATTTAACAATAAGCATTTCCGGCATTTCCGGCGGACTCAAGCCATCTTCTGAAAGCTCTGAAAGCGGACTCAAGCCATCTTCTGAAAGCCCTGAAAAAGGAGGAGACGCTCCTCCTCCTTTTTCTCAGGCCCGTGCAAAACAGCCTTCTGTTTTCTTTCTCCTTATTCCAGATAAGCGATCAGCTGTCCCCCGTCTTCCGACACATCAATGACAATGGTGCTTCCCGCCTGGATCTCATTCCCAAGTATCATCCTGGCAGCCAGAGTTTCCACATGCTTCTGCAGATAACGCTTCAAGGGGCGCGCGCCGTATACCGGGTCATACCCCTGCTCCACCACAAAATCCTTGGCCTGGCCGGTGAGTTCAAGCTTTAATTCCCGGTCCTCCATCCGTTTATTTAAATCAGCAATGAGAAGATCAATGATTCCTCCGATGTTTTCCTTATTTAAAGGCTTGAACAGGATAATTTCATCAAGCCGGTTTAAGAATTCCGGACGGAAATGGTTCCTTAAATCATTCATTACCATGGATTCCGCTTCTTCCCTGATTTCTCCCTCATCATCAATGCCTGCCAGCAGATACTGGGATCCGATATTGGAGGTCATGATAATGATGGTGTTCTTAAAGTCCACAGTCTTACCGGTGGAATCCGTGATCCGCCCGTCATCAAGAACCTGCAGCAGCACGTTGAACACATCCGGATGAGCTTTTTCCACTTCATCAAACAGCACGACGGAGTAAGGTTTTCTGCGGACCGCTTCGGTCAGCTGCCCTCCCTCATCGTAGCCCACATATCCGGGAGGCGCTCCGATCAGTCGGGATACGGAATGCTTTTCCATGTATTCACTCATATCGATCCGGACAATATTGTTTTCATCATCAAACAGGCTTTCCGCAAGCGCCTTGGCAAGCTCTGTTTTCCCCACGCCGGTGGGACCTAAAAACAGGAAGGAACCAATGGGCTTTGTGGGATCCTTGATCCCTGCCTTGGACCGGATGATGGCCTCAGTCACCTTTAAAACAGCCTCCTCCTGGCCGATCACCCGCTTGTGGAGTTCCTTGTCGAGATGAAGGATCTTGTTCCTCTCACCCTCCGTCAGCTTTGCCACAGGGATTCCCGTCCACTTAGATACGATTCTGGCGATTTCATCTTCCGTCACGCTTTCGTGCACCAGGCTTAAATCCTGGTTTTTCACCCGTTCTTCCTCTTCCTCCAGAGCCTTCTGAAGCTGAGGCAGTTTTCCGTACTGCAGCTCAGCCGCTCTGTTTAGGTCATACTTCTGCTGTGCCGCCTGGATCTCCCGGTTCAGGCTTTCAATTTCTTCCCTCAAAGAGGATAACCGGTCCACGGATGCCTTTTCATTTTCCCACTGTGCCTTCTGGGAGGCAAATTCGTCATGGAGCTCCGCCAGCTCTTTCTGAAGCTCCGCCAGACGGTCCTGGCTTAACCGGTCCGTTTCCTTCTTAAGGGCTGCTTCTTCGATCTCCATCTGCATGATGCGCCTGGACAGCTGGTCCAGTTCCGCCGGCATGGAGTCCAGCTCCGTCTTGATCATGGCACACGCCTCATCCACCAGGTCAATGGCCTTATCCGGAAGAAACCGCTCACTGATATAGCGGTCCGACAATGTGGCAGCGGATACCAGCGCGGAGTCCGTGATCTTCACTCCATGGTAAACCTCATACCGCTCTTTCAGTCCCCTTAAGATGGAAATCGTGTCCTCCACCGTGGGCTCCTCCACCATGACGGGCTGGAACCGCCGTTCCAGGGCCTGGTCCTTTTCAATATACTGTCGGTATTCATCAAGAGTGGTGGCTCCGATGCAGTGAAGCTCTCCTCTGGCCAGCATGGGCTTGAGCATATTGCCCGCGTCCATGGAACCTTCCGTCTTTCCGGCGCCTACAATGGTATGGAGCTCATCAATGAACAGAATGATCTGTCCGTCGCTTTTTTTCACTTCATCCAGTACCGCCTTTAAGCGCTCCTCAAATTCTCCCCGGTATTTGGCTCCGGCCAGCAGGGCGCCCATGTCAAGGGCAAACAGCTTTTTATCCTTCAGTCCTTCGGGCACATCTCCCCGGACGATCCGCTGGGCCAGACCTTCCACCACAGCAGTTTTACCAACTCCCGGTTCACCGATCAGAACCGGATTGTTTTTTGTTTTCCTGGAAAGAATCCGGACTACATTGCGGATCTCACTGTCCCGCCCAATGACCGGATCCAGCTTCTGGTCTCTGGCCCGTTCCACCATATCGTATCCGTATTTGGTCAGGGTGTCATAGGTGGCCTCCGGATTATCATTTACCACACGCTGGTTTCCTCTTACCGTGGATAAAGCCATCAGAAAATTATCTTTGGTTATTCCATATGTCCGAAACAGTTCCTTTACCGATTTTGAAGGCTGCTTCAGCATGGCCAGGAAGAGATGCTCAACGGAAACATATTCGTCTCCCATGGCCTTTGCCTCATCCTCGGCATTGATTAAAATCTTGTTTAAATCATTGCTGATGTAGAGATGTCCTCCGCTCACCTTTGGCAGCTTTTCAATGGCCCGGGCGGTTTCATTCAAAAACTGTTCTTTTTGTATATTCATTTTGGTTATGAGCTTTAAAATCAGGCTGTCTTCGACGGTCAGAAGACTGTAAAGCAGATGTTCCTGTTCAATCTGCTGGTTTCCATACTCATATGCAAGCTTTTCGCAGTTTTGTACGGCTTCCATGGACTTTTGGGTGAATTTATTGATGTTCAAAATAGGATCCTCCTTTTTTCTTTCTATGTAAGGATATTGCTTTAACTGTTATATATGTAATATAACAAATGCCAGATCATGTGTCAAGATAATTTCCAACAAATTTAAGCGAAAATCTTACGGTTCTCTTTCACACATTGTTTTTTCCCCTGCCATCACGTATAATCAAAACAAATATTTTTCAGATAAATTCAGGAGGTGGACGAATCAATGAAACGCCTTTCCCTTTATATCCGGATCGCCTGTGCGGCAGCGGCATCCATTTTCCTGCTCCTTGCTTCAGGAACCGGTCTCATCACCAGCTTCGCTCACACAAAGGATGAATCCATCTATCTGGCCGGCATCTGGCAGAAGGATGAAAACGGCTGGAGATTCTTCAACCAGTGGAATTCTTCCTCTCCCGCGGGAAAATGGGCGGAATATCAGGGAAATTCTTATTATTTTATGGATAACGGATACATGGCTACCGGATGGCATATGCTTAACGGCCGCTGGTATTATTTTAATCCCTATCCTGGAAAACAGGAAGGTTCCATGGTGACCGGCTGGATCAATGACCACGCTTACGGCGGCTGGTTTTATACAAACCGGAACGGGATCATGGTGACAGGATGGCATAAAATTGACGGCTACTGGTACTATTTTAACCCGGAACCGGACGGAGTACTCGGACTCATGGCAGCAAACCGTATGATCGATGACGCATATGTGGATTCCAACGGGCGGATGAATGAGCTTCAGTAAAAAGAGCGGTGCCGTTTTAATTAACGGACGCCGCTCTTTTTACAATTCCCCGAAATCTCCAGCTAAATACGATGGCCCGGAAGATCCAGTCAATGAACATTCCATACCAGACCCCCATCACCCCTGCGCCCATGTAGCTGACGAAAAAGTAAGCAATGGCGATCCGGAACAGCCACATGGAAAATACAGATACCACCATGGTAAATTTGGCATCCATGGACGCCCTCAGCGCATAGGGGATGGTAAAAGACAACGGCCATATGATCATGGCATAGCTGTGGGCCGTGATCATCCGGGATGATATTATGGAAGCCTCTTCCGAAAGATTGTAGACAGATACAAGCTGGTCTGAAAAAATCACCACCACCGAACACAGCACAAGAAGAATTCCGTAATTTACCAAAACCAGAAGCGTGGTGTACCGCTTCGCCTGTTTTTTCTCCCCTGCTCCCACACACTGTCCCACAATTGTGATCAGCCCTAAGCCTATGGCAGTGCCGGGCAGATACAGCAGAGTCACTAAGTTGGAGGCCACCGCGTAGCTGGCAATCGCCGCCGTTCCCAAAGATGAAACCAGGCTTTGCAGAGCAATCTTTCCGAACTGGAACATACCGCTTTCCAGACCGTTTGGAATGCCGATGGACAATATATTTTTTATCATCGGAAGGTTGGGCCTCAGTTCCTCCAGCCTCTGGATCCTCACCGTATTATTGGAATTCTGGATCAGTAACAGCATAAGAACCGCGGCGACCGCCCGGCTGAAGAGGGTGGGATAGGCCAAACCGGACACTTCCATGTGGAGGCCGTACACGCAGACCGCATTCCCCAGCACATTGATGGTATTGATCACCAGGGAAACCACCATGGATACTTTGGAATTCCCCATGGAACGAAACAAAGCCGCACAGGAATTATAAACCGCGATAAACGGATAAGACAGAGCCGTAATCCTGAAATAAATCACGGCATTATTCATGACGTCCTGATCCACATTGCCAAAAATGGCGCTTAACAGCCCTCCCTGGCCTGCCAGCGCCACCAATGTGACGATCACAGATAACACGGTCGTGACTCCAATGAGCTGCCCTGCTGCCCTGCAGGCATTCTCCGACTGCTTTTTCCCGAGATACTGGGAAGAAATGACTGCTCCTCCGGTTGCCAGCGCCGCCAGAATCTGAATGATCAGAATATTGATGGACTCCACCAGGGAAACGCCGGAAACAGCGGCTTCCCCCACAGCCGCTGCCATCACAACGTTCACCATTCCTACCAGAACAATCAAGATCTGCTCCACAATAAGAGGGGCAAGCAGCTTCATTAAATCTTTTCTACTAAACATTTTGCTTCCTCTTTATTGCATCTCAAACGGGTAGCGGATTCCCCACTGCCTTCTTAACTCATCCATGATCTTCATCACATGAAGCGTAGTCTTATGGGGCATCTGGGGACACTCTGTCCAGCCATTCCTGATCGCTGCCCCGCTGGCTTCGATCTGGTATTCATATCCTGAAATCTGATCCGGTCTGATATGGGTCTCAACCAGCTTCCGGCCGGTATCATAAACCCGTATGGATTCAAAATTATTAATATTCTCGACCACAACAAATCCCTTGGTTCCGTAAACAATCCCCTGCCTGTCAGAAAGCACCCGCAGCGAGCTGTTGAGCACCGCCATTTTTCCGCCGGGATAACACAGGGTTATGCTGTTCTGCGCATCCACTCCCGTTTCCGTCTTGATCACACTGGACTGAATCTCCGTAACATCATCGCCAAAAACCAGGGAAGCAAAGCTCAAGGTATAGACCCCTACATCCAAAAGCGCACCGCCCGCCAATTCAGGCTTTATAAGCCGTGGATTCTCAGAAACCAGATAGCAGAGATTGGCCGTAAGTGTCATGGGTTCTCCGATAATGCCGGAATCCAGGACGCTTCTTAAGGTTTCAGCCATAGGCATATAACGCACCCACATGGCTTCCGTAATCATGAGCTGCTTTTCTTCCGCAAGGGCGATCATCTCCTCAGCCTGAGCATAATTGGCTGCAAATGATTTTTCACACAGCACGTGCTTCCCATGCTCCAGGCATAATTTGGCATTGCTGCAATGCTCAGAATGGGGAGTGGCAATATAAATCAATTGAATTTCCGGATTCTCCGCAAGTTCCTCATAGGATCCATAGGCCTTTTCCACGGAAAAACGGGCAGCAAATGCTTCCGCTTTCTCCAGACTTCTGGAAGCCGCCCCATACAGCTTCACCTGTGGCATGCGTACCATCGTGTCAGCCAGTATTGACGCAATTCTGCCGGTTCCCATGATTCCAATTTTTAACGGCTCCATATTACAGACCTCCATATACTTATTTCAAACCTTTATTCTTTATCAGGGTGTGTCTGAAAACTGCTTGTGCCGGACTGAGTGTTCCAATTTGCGGGAGGCAAGGAGCGATTTTAGAGGCGTAGTGGGCTACGTTCCCAAAATTGCGACGCGGCATACCGGGAAGCGGGACGTTCAGAACGGTTCAATGAGTTTTCATACACACCCTAAGTATATCACATCAAAACAGCCTGTACAATCATTCTTTTGGTTCTCCCATAACAGGTTGACAGCGTAATGAGCGGGCCATTTACCGGCGGATTGAATGGGATGGGATAAAGGGATGCTTCCTTCATCTCATTGATAAATCCCTGCTTTTCTGCCTCGTCTGAAAAACCGGTCCGGCAATACTCCAGATCTTCCTCTCCCCTCAGCTGGCAGGAAAAAATAACGCCTTCCCGCCACTTCCTGCCGTAATAGATCCGGATGATCGGATGATTTTTATAAAAATCCGCGCTTCTGTAGTTTTTGAGATCCGCAAACATGGTTCCATCCTTTCTGTTATGTCCGAATATGACCGTATTTCCATTCTCCAGACGTTTTATATCTTCCTGTACAAACAGGCTTCCACAGGAATTAGGATTCCCCTGAAAGGTATGGTTCAAATAATAGCCCGGCCGGCTGCTTCCCGCCACCGGATAATCGACCGCAGTTCCCGGAATGCGGAGCCAGCATATATAATCCGGATTTATTTTTCTTAAGTACGATTCAGGTATCTCCTCCTTTTCACCGGCTGTTCTCTCCCCCTTACGGGCGCCATATTCCCGTACCATAACGTTTAAGTTCCTGTATTCCTTTGCTCCCTGCCCATACTCAAGCGCGCAGGGAAGCAGGCGTGAACCGGATCCAAGAAATCCGGCCAGACACAGCAGGGCAAATATCTGTCTTATTCTAATGCTTCTCTTTTCTTTTTTTCCTTCCTCTTTCACCGCACTTCCTCCTTTTTTGTCCCCTTCCTTTCACGGTCAGAAGAAATCCGGAAAGACAGATCACTGTTCCAAAAATCCAGAAACCGACCGGAGTCAGATCTCCGGTCTTTTCCCCACGCCTTCCGCTTCTCTTTCCATATGCCAGTTCCAGCCAAGCCGGGTTAAGGGGAGGTATTTCATAACGAGCTGTTATTGTACCCATTTTCTGTGACTGCAGGGAAGGAACCGGCACTGTCTCCGGCAAAGGCAGCTCTCTTTTTCTCCCGGGTTTCTTTAAATCAATCATAGTGACCTCCAGCCGCCCGGCGCCCCGGGGAACGACAAACGCTTTATCCATGGCAGGAAGATACCCTTCCGGCGCCTTTACCTCACGAAGAAAATATTTTCTGCCGGCTTCCAGGACTCCGGTGATGTCAATTTCTTTATCCGCTGTTTTCAATTCCCGTATAATGACATTTCCCTCTTCATCCAGTATGCAGAGTATTGCCCCTGCCACCGCTTTTCCGTCTTTATCCACTTTACGAATCCGGACTTTTGTTGTGTCATTTCTCATTTCAACCATATCCGCACTTCCATCCCTGCTCACAGAAAATGGAACGGCATCTGAACAGGCATATCCGGCTCTGGGTTTTTCTTCACAGAAATAATAGCGTCCTCCCGCAGTCAGCCTGGCGTTCAATTGATGAGGCCGATCCCCCGAAGTCCATTCCTCCAATACATTACCGGACAGATCCCTTATGCTCATGTGATTTCCGGGAAGCTCTTCATGGCCTGCCATGGTTTTTTTAGACAGCATCACACGGGTTGGCATGTCAAACATTGAAACAATGTCTTTTTCTCCGTGTAAGCTCACCGAAAAGAAAATATCTTCAGCATATGCATATCCGTCCGCGGGTTTTACTTCATGCAGCCAGTAGTTTCTCCCTGCTTTCAGCTGGCCTTCCAATTCCTCCATCTGCTGTCCGGTGGTAAAAACAAGGACATCGCCGGCTTTTCGTCCATCACCGTCCCTGAGTGCCCTGACAGGGGTTTTATCTTCATTTAATATCTGAAGTACGCATCCGGCCAGCTGTCTGTCCGCTTCGGCCGGGGTTGCTTCCGAAGGGGGGCCTTTTATGATTCCATGAACTACTTTTTTAATGAGCACTTTTGTTTTCTTATCTTTCATGGTAACAGTGATCGGTTCTGCTTTTTCCGGAACTGTGAAATCCACGCTCTGACTGAAGGCATAACCGTCGGGCGGTTCCTCCTCTGTCAGTTCATAGGCTGTTCCGGCCTCCAGGAGTCCTTTTATCTGCACCGGCTTTCCATTTGGTGTAAAAGCAGCGATCACAGTGCCGGTTTCTTTTTCACGGACAGAGAAACGTCCTCCCTTTAAGAGTTTACCTGTTTCTTCATCTGTTTTTATGATTTCAATCTCTGTCTGCTTATCCTGCATGATGATGGTTTCCGGTATGCCGCTTTCCTCTGCTGTAAAATGGATATCATTTTCATAGGCATAACCTTCAGGTGAACGTTCTTCCTTAATCATGTACTTCTTGCCCGGATGGATGAGTCCGTCCGGAATGACAATCTTCTCTCTTTTCTCTTTTGCAAATTCATGGATCACGCCTCCTGTTTCTTCATCCGTAAGGCTGTATTGGCCTCCCGCAAGTTCTTCTCCTGTTTCAGAATCCACCTTGGAGAAATATAAATGGGACGGGCGGTCCTCCATATCCACGTTATCAACCATTCCAGAAGCGTTTAACCGGAACCGGTACATTCCGCTTATCAGGGTTTCTCCGTCGCTGTAAGCTGTTGTTTCAATGAGCCGGTAGCTTCCTCCTGCCGTCAGGGTTTCCCGGATCGTTTTATTGTCCCGATTGTTTATGAATACCGCGCTCTGAAAGGTTTTTATAATCTCTCCGTCTGCTGCCCCTCCATCGTCCTGCCCGGCGGAATGCAGTACACTGGCGTAGCCGTCTTTAGGCTCCTGTGTGATCTCATACCTGGTTCCATAAGGCAGCCCGGCAAAGGTAAGGAATCCATCGCCGGTAACGGAAATGCATCCTTCCCCTTTGATCCTTCCTTCGGAAGAACCGCCGTATGCCTGATATCCTGTCAGGATGTTCCCATTTCTGCCCGTAAACCTCACATGGAAGGTGAATCCATCGGATACATCCTTTTCTGTTCCGGTCAGTTTGTTTATAATGGTAATGGAACCATCCGGGACAATGGGGCTCATAAGATCCGTACGCTTTGACACGGCATTCACTTTTGTTTCAAAGTACGCTTTCGCACAGGTACCTTCTTCTCGGTTTGCAACGGCCACAACATCCACCGTACCGCTCCCATGAGCCGGAACATCGGCAAGATCCCAGGTCACGCTTCCATTTGACTCCCTGCCATGATCTGTTGATCTTAAGTAATCCAGTCCTTCACTAAGAACCGCTTTCACCCGGACCGCTGCAGGATGTCCGTAAGGATTGGCATATGCAACGGTGTATTTTATGACGCTGTTCTTTTTAACCGCGCTGTGATCCGTTCCGGCAGTTCCGGTTACCCGGGCAATGGGTGTTTCCTTTGTGACCGGATTTTTAATTGTAAAATCACAATTGTCTTCATTGACGGCCCATTCGGCAAGGACCTTTCCATCTGCATCCGTCAGCTCCTGCCTGGTTTCCAAATAAGTTCTGGTAGGAAAGGTATAAGATCCGTTTTCATCAAAATAAATCCGTTTTGTTTCCTTAAAGGATTTTTCCGTCCTGCCATCGGAATATCTGGTATATTCGGTAATTTCATATAAGTGACTGTTTATAATGCCGGCCTCTGCAGTCAGTGTCTTGCTGCTTCCTGTTCCGATAAAGGGCAATCGTTCGGTTCCTGTGTCTAAATCTTTTAATATGGTATATACTTTTACAGGCATCCGTCCGGTTACAGTAAGCGCTTCTATAGTACCGTTATCACTGGCCAGCTTTATGACGCTGAAGTTGTTTGAGACATTGCAGATCCCGGTGCCGGCTCTATTAACGGTAAAGATCACCGGCTTTGAAACAGCATATCCGGCCGGGGCACTCAGCTCTTCTATTATGTAGACCCGGTTTGCTGACAGTTTTTTTGTCAGGGTAAAACCATCCGGTCCGGAATGAAGGGTTTCAATGGCTTCTCCAATTTTCCGGTATTCTCCATTAACGTCCATCGCCTCATACAGGGCTATTTCCGCACCTTCCACAGCCATCCCGGTATCAAAGTTCGTCTTTTTAAAATGAATCTTTGATGGTTCATTTTCAATTTCACAGATATAAAGTATTTCTTTTCCGCTCTCTTTTACGTCAAATTGGAATTTCTTTATTCCTCCGGAAATCCGGTAGAAATCCGGCGGGGAAATTTCTTCTATTACAAAGGTATAAGGCTTTATGGTTCCGTCTTTCTGCACCGCACCCACGGGAAGTTGATTCAATTCGCCCTTTCCGCCGGTACCGGTTGCCATATGCCATGTTACTCCGGTATCTTGATTCGTCACCTTAAATCTGGCGTTTTCCAGGCCCTCACCGGTATCTGACGCTTTTTTGATGATTTCCAGTTTTCCAATGGCAACAGTATTTACGATACGATAAAATGAGAGCTTACCTGAATCTACAATGACTTTCACCGGCTCCGCCTTCTGCATGTAAGCCGGGGCCTCCAGTTCTGCGATATAATAAGTTCCATAAGGAATTTTACTGATCCGGTGGGGCTTTAAATCCCCTGCGGAAAATCCCTCCGGGACAGGGTGACCCGCTTTATCTGATATCTCACCGTTAAACCCGTCCTCCTCTGTATACATTCCATCCGATCCGGATATCCAGGTTTCAATTAAAAGAGCTTCATCTTCCACAAAATCGCCGGCTTCATCCGCCCGGTACAAAGCAAGCCTGGCTCCTGCGACGGCATAATCATTGATTCCATCGGTGACAACCTTTAAGACATTGATGTATTTTTCCTTGTTCTCTAAGCTGATTCTCTGTACGTCTCCGGTTTCAGTGAGGACTATGGCCCTGGGATCTGGCGCTTCAAAGCCATCCGGAACCTTCTGCTCCACCAGGACGTAATGCCCTGCTCTTTCTCCGTCTTTTTCTGCATTGAGGGGTAAGTAGTCGATCCGGTGCATTCCTTCCAAAGTGTCATAGCTTTTGATTCCCTTGTTATTCTTGTAATTTAACTGATATTCAAAGTTCAGGGGTAGTTTGCCGTCCGGGTCAAGGGAGCCGTTTTTCACATTCCGGTAAATGGTGATCCGGATGATTTTTCCGGCATCGGTGGTCCAGGTCTGAACCGCAGTGTGCCCCGCTCCATCAGGTATTCCTTCCCATTTTCCTGTCCGCAGGCTTTCTGTTCGTTCCGCCGTTCGTTTTCCCTCTTTCGTGTACCATGTGAAGAAAGTAAGATCCTCTCCCTTCTCCCGGTAGGCCGCTTCAAAATCCACAATAAAGCTGGAATGGTTTTCTGAAAGACCAAAAAAATCCTTCATGCGGTCTATAAAACCGATGCTTTTTTCAATTTTTTCCGTATACTCGGTCAGATCATCGGTAGTCCATGTATCTATCACTTTCGTCTCATCATATAACGGGATTCCTCCTTCCGTTATGATGTTTCCGTTCTGGTCTGTTTTCGCTTCATAAAGTACCAGACCGGCAGCATGATCGTTTGGAAGCAACACTTTGTTTCCCTTGCCGTTCTGAGACTGCCCCGATCCACCGGGTACATAGTACTTATAAACCTCCAGCTTGGTATGGTCGTTTTTCAGGTTAAAGGTCTGAACACCCCCGGCCGCCTTTACGGACAATTCCATGGAAGAACGGACGTAACCGCTTGCTGCTTCCGATTCCACCAGGATATAATCTCCTGCAGGGATTCCTTCAAAGTATTTGGGGGTCCCGTCTGTGATCCAGTCAGCGGTAACAGTCACCGGCGTATTATCAGTGGAGTTTTCCACCGTCCACTGTGCCGGGGCAGACTCTGCTTTCACCAGGTAATATCCTTTCGGATACCTTTCACTGTCTGTGGTATAGATACGTTTAGCCTTATAAAGTACCAGGTGAGCTCCGGATACCTGGCTGTAACTGTAGGCTCCCTTGGGTTCTGTAACAGCAGTGTGCCACGCTTCACCGGGTGTAAGGACTTCCTGATCGTCACTGACAGCATGCCACGCACCATCGGATATCACATCGATCCGGTACTCCTCCGATGCATTGGTTTTTACAATTTCTATCTTGATTTTTTCATCTTCCATAAGGGCTTTTTGGACCTCTGTTGTTTCGGTAACCGTAATTCCTTCCGGAAAGCCCTTTGTGTAGCCTGAAGGAGCTTTGACTTCCTCCATAATGTAGATCCCCGGGATCACTCTTTTCAGCATGTCTGCCTGTCCCACTGCCAGGGTCTGCCCCTCGGGTCCATCCGTTTGAAATGGATCGTTTGGATACTTTTCTCCGGTGATCCAGATGTTTTCCATGATCCAGGTCTCGCCCTGGCGGTGGTAGAGCTTTTTATCGTCTGTAGTATCCTCCGCCTCCCCGATGTCTTCCATGCCGGTATTATCGTTGATTTTATAGGCAGCATCGTTATAAGGGGAAAGAAGATCATCAAATTTGTAGCGGACATAATCGCCGTCTATGTCATAAACGGGATCCCCTTTTTTATAGGTTTCTTCCGACTTTTGGTAATACTCCGGAAGGCCATGGCTATTCAGGACCGGATTCATGCTTTTAGCCAGATTGTTTCCGTGGGTCTGCCACGCTTCACCGGGCATATAGGTTCCTGTGATGTATTCCTGATCCGAATCGGCATTGACAGAAGCAATTCTCCAGGTTTTGATCTTTTCTCTGGCAATGACCGCCCCGTTCTTTGTCCGGGATATCTTTACCGGCCATACCAGAAGTTTTTTCCCGTTGGGGTGGAGCACGTTGTCCCCTTCCTTCGTGGGGCCTGCCCCGTTACATCGGGCAAAAGCCATGCCTGTCGTTGGATTGACATACGCATCCCTGTTCCCGTCACTGTCCAAATGGTACATGACAGTCCCGGAGCTTAAAGAGAAGGTTTTATCTGCTGCTGAATACTTCACCGCAGTCAGATCCCCTCCGGTCAGCTCAAAGACCGGCTGACCGGCTTTCAGCACATAGATGGATTCCTGATTTTTTACCTGTACCTTATTTCCTTTCCGGTTATAGCCATATAGTTTCCCATCTGTTCCGGTTTCTGTTACCTTCAAGTTTCCAAGGGAGTAAAACAGGATATCCGTATCTTCCCGGTCTATGGTTTCATAGGTCCAGGTTCCCTCTCCGTTTTCTCCTGCAAGGCTTCCCTCCGGATCTTTTTCGTTGGAACGGGGCACGGTGTCCTTCCGGATAAACTCTACAGTGCTTCCGGCGTGGCCTTTCAATACCTTTATGGACTGGACATTGTTGTTCCGGTCCCGGGTAACTTCTACGCCGTCATATCCATAATCTCCGCTGTCCCCGTTCTCCTTGATCTCTATGGCATCATAGAGGGCCATCTGCGCCCCGGCAACGTAGCGGTTTTGATCATCAGCGGTATCCAGGGGCCTGGATATCAGGCCGTAACCGGCAAACACGCTGTCAATATATACCAGCTCAACATCTTCGCCGGCAGCCTTCCGGGCCTGAAGGGTTTCTATGGTTCCCTTGTACCAGGCATAGCCTAAATAAGTTCCGTTCTTGTAAGCAAATTCCAGGTTTTCGGTCCCGTACTTTTTCTTTAATTCCAGCTCTGTTCCTTCCAGTCTGGTATTGGTTTTATATGTGACCGTTTGATTAGAATCCTTGATTTTGGATACCTCCAGGCGGACCGGGGTATTGCCTATGTAGATCCTGGCCGTATCTGTCAGCCCTTGGGGGCCTTCCCCTTCCTGGTTTTGCCCGATGGAGCGGGGCACGCTGTCAAAAATGGCGGCCGACACCCGGCTGTCCCGGTTGCCATCAAGGTAATAGGTGGTCTGGTCAGAATAAATCTCAATGGCCACTGGCTTTGTCCTTACATATCCGGCCGGGGGCTTGATTTCACAGAGCACATAAGTTCCGGCTCCAAGGGGCTGGGGTGTTACTAAATAGCCGGTGTTCTGATTCTGATAGGAAGTCTTTGTCAAATCACTCTCTTCTGCCTGTATGCCGTCTCTGGTGGTTGTAAATGCCTCAAACTGGCCGGTCCTTTGCCCTTTCTGATCCGTAAGGATCACCTGTTCTGATTCCTTACATATGGGCGTTCCTGCCGGGACGGTTCCTGTCCATTTATCCCCGGTCTGAGTCATGTTCCTGGCTCCCATAGCTTCTAAAAATTCCTTTGATCCCCCGATCCTGGTATCTGTTTCATAAAACTTCACCAGGCCGTCCGTATTTTCTCCGTCCTCCCTGGAAGCTGCATAAAGGGCAAACAAGGCTCCGTCATGAAGGAGATTTTCCCCGGTTTCCGAATCCAGTTTTTCAATCCGTAACCGGCTTGTGTAAAAGGTGTTCCGGTATTTCCGGTATGCATATCCTTTATAGCTTGATGTTCCATCCCCATTTTGTACGGTATCCTCTGCCTCATCGGCGGGCTCTGCCACCGTCCACGGCACCAGCATGGTGGCATATTTCCCGTCAAAGGCTGTCTGCATCCCCTCCATAGCCGTCACATGGTCCCGGTAGACCTCGCCGGTTCCGGTTGGGAATGGAACGTTATCATAAATCTGTTTATCCTCGGAAAGGGAGCCGTAACGGTAAATCTTTTCCACTCCATTTGTTTCATAGGTGGAGCCATTGGCCGTTCCCTTTCCGGAGTTTCCAACATCAGCCAGGTAATTGCTGTTTGGGTTTCCCCCTGCCTCTTCCGGATCAACCAGAGTGTTGTAATAATCCTTTATCGGGTCATTCACTCCCTGGGTAATGGTGAAATGTCCACGGCCGGAGGGATCACCGGTTGCCGCTCCGGAAAGCTTGTCAAGATCCAGGCCGTATTGATAGATCTCATAGTCACCCAAGCGATTATGGGCCCGGATCACATACTTTCTTAAATCTTCCCCGTTCTCTCCTGGCCATTCCTCATTAAAACGGATGTGGTATTTGGAAGAGAGCTGGGAAGCCGTATCTGCGGCGTTATAGCGGTAATAGCTGGCCAGCTCCTCCGGTGTTTTGTCTGCTCCGGATTTCCCGCTTTCATAGACAGCTGGAAGTTCAATTTCTTTCGGAGAATCGGTTTTGTAATGCTTATTGAAAAGATCCCCTAAGTCCTTGTTAAAGGGCTGCTGTTCCACGGCCACGTAGGTTCCGTAGGGAAGATATTCTGATACTCCAAAATAGTAACCACCTGCATCTTCCTGATCGGCGCTTAAGGTAGAACTGTCCTGATCCTTTCCCCCGTCTGGCTCACTATCCCAGCTGATAGAATAGATTTCATCCAGATCGTAGGAAAAGAAAGGTTTTAAGTAGTTTTCCGCCTTCCGGATGGCCTCCGAAAGGGCTTTGTCGTAGATCTCATCGGAATATGTTTCACGTTCAGCAGCACTCTCTGTTTCCCCGGCCGGATTCTTCTTCACAAGCTTTGCGACCTCGTCATCCAGATACCAGGTGATGGCAAACTGGCGGACGTGATCGGAACGGAGGGCATTATCTGTGGCTGTATCCGATGTATTAATACTGTTTCTGATGTCTGAATTGTTATGGATAGCCGGATACTGCTTTGACCCATGGGGCACGCTGTCCGCCCCTCCGGTTCCAAACAAGAGCTGCTTGAGAAAAGCAAAGGGCTTAAAGGAGGTGCTTCCATTTTCCGTGCGGTCCCACTTATCATTGTTGGCCACTTTTATGGCTTCAAAGAACTTCTCATAATTGTAACCACTGACATCCCAGTCATTTCCGGTCTTATCCTTGACCTTCTGTAGACTTTTTTCCAAAATAGCCGTATACCCTGGGTTTTGATCCGTATTAATATAATTGTTTGTGTAGCTGTAAAGCTCGGTATTGGCGATTGCTGCCTTGTTGGAATCTCTGGTAAGCGGATCCGTCCGATGACCCACCCTCGTATAGAGCTTTTGGACCTTTTGGGGAAAATCGTTCCGGAATGCATGGATATCCACGGTGTTTCCGTTTCGGTCCTGCCAGATCACGGTTCCGTCCTCTGCCCGGTAGAGCCGTTCCAGATTTGACTTTAGGTAAGCCTTGAAACGGAAGTTCTTTATATACCTGGTATTTTCTTCTGTTCCGCCTCCATTTTCGGAATAACGGTCCTCGTAGCCGGTTCCTGCATAGGTGTTATTTTCATAAGTGCCATTCTCTTTGACGGAAATGTCCTTTGTAATCTTAACTTTCTGAAGGATGGGCCTCTCCACAACGGAAATTTTATTTTTACAGGTTCCGCCGTCAGAATCGGTCCGGTTCCGGTCATACCGGAGGGTCACTGTTTCGATAAAAGTTCCGGCTCCGGCCATGTTGGGAGATACGGAAATATTCCCGTAATAACCGGCGTATTCCTCCGGAGTGATATTGGTCCCTTCTACAAAATCATCCTGATATTTGATCTTATAATCTACCGAATTAGTTCCTTCTTCTTTCTCTACATCAATGGTATAGCCTTTTCCGTCATAAACAGCTGTTACCGGCGTGTCCACATCCTTCAGCTCATATCCCGGCGCAACCTGGACTTCTTCTTCCACCATGATTTTCTTAATGCTGCCGTCATTATTCCGGAGCGGTACACCCTGGCTGTATACCCAATAGGTACGTTCCTGACCCTCATTAACAGTAATACCGGTTAGATCTTCCGGATAAACAGCCTTTTTCTTTGACAGCTCCCCGGCCTTGACCTTTGCATAGGTTACAAATCCGTTTCCATTCTCCTTATAATCCTCGAGTTGATCCGGCGTATACGCCGCATAGAGATAACCGCTGACTATGGTTCCATTGATGTCATACTCAATGCCCTTCTTTATATAGAGAATCCTGGAAACCTCATCATAAACACTTGCTGACACAGAGCTTCCCACCTGGTAGGAATAGCGGATCACTGCCTTTCCATCGCTGATTTCCTGTACTCTTAAGCAGTTAAAAAAGGAAAGTCCGGCTGCATCAATACCTTCATAAAGGCTGGCTGCCTGTTCCTCAAAGGTTTCTCCCTCTATCGGGATCAGCATCCAGGGAGCCCCCTCATCCGGTTCCTTAAAGGATGCTCTTTTAAGTGCTGCGTTTGCGTCCTCTGTTAAATCCCCGGTATTTTCCTTGTCCTGAAACGTAGGAATTGTATAGCGCAGGGCATTGTCCGGCCGGACGGCTGTGTAATCATACTCAGGATCGGAAACCTTGCTTACGATGGCGGTTTCCCCGTTTGGAAGGGAAATGGTATCCCCGGCCTTTGCCTTCACCGGCGATCCGTTTAGGATTACTCTGGCCCCTTCCTCTTCTGCCAGGGCGGTTTCCTCTCTGGATACGTATTCCGTATGGGTCCCGTTTGGATCTTCCACCACTTCACTTCTGGTGATATAAAAGGTGGCTCCCTCCGGGATATTCTGTGCATAGATCCTGTACCCGTTTGTGGTTCCGCTGCTTTTTACCGTAAAGGTATTGACATGCTTTACCCGGTCGGTTCTGATGCTTCCGGCAGATACGGTTCCCTCTGCTGAAGGATTTCCCCCGGCTTCAAATGCATCCTTGTTGCTGACGGCTGCATCCTTTCCGTAAACCGAAAGCTCATAGCCTTCCGAACGGGTCAGCTCCTTGATGTAATACTGGGTCCCATCTGCATTGACGATCAGAGGCCGCCCGATCCAGCAGTTTCCGTTTAATGCTTCGTTGTTCTGGATGGGATAGGAATGGCCGCTCCCTCCTGTTCCATCCTTTCCCTGATTGGAGGAAAGCTTTTCATAGCCTGTCGAGGTTTCGTTCCGGCTGTCCGTAAGGGAAATGCTGCTTCCCCGTTCCGTATGGCCGGTAAAACGTTCTGCATCAGCTTCTTTTCCGATGGCCTTTCCCATGGCAGTGTAAAGATTCGTTGGCGCAGCATCCGCCCAGCCATCAGGTGTTCTTCCAATTGCTCCGGTCTGGTAATTGAATGTGTAGCCGGGAGCCTGGGTAATGGCCAGAAAACTCGCATCCCCGTTCCGGTCTGTTGTTGCTACGGATACCAGGTTGTCCTTTTTAAAGAGAACACCGGAATGCCCATCCGGGTGGGGGATATCCGTTGCTGCAAACAAACCATAAACCGCTCCCTCTAAAGTCCCATCCCCCTGACTGTCTCCGAAAGCACTGTAAGAATCGGATTCCCCGGCCTTTAAATCCATATCTTTTTTGTTGAAATGGATCTCTCCCTCCGTCCGATGGTCATAGGCGATAAAGGTCCAGTCCCTGATGGACGAATCCAGCGGATCCAACCGGCTTGTTTCCGTTGATTCCGGAAGGCCCTTTAAGGAGCTTCCGCTTCTTGAATCCTCATCATCTTCTCCCAAGCGGAAGAAAGATACGGCTTTGTTTGCCACGGATCGTAAGCTTGAAACCACCGTTTCCAGAAGGCCGGTGAGGCTAACGCCGCCATTCACTCTTTCCGCTTCGGAATCCGTAGCGGTTTTTTTCTTCTTTGGGACCGCTTCTGGTTCCACTGCTTTGGTTTCTGCCTGGGATTCCGGCTGAGTTTCTTCAATGGTTTCCTCTTCTGTTACCGGTTCCGTCTCTTCCTTAGATTCCTCTATCGTTTCGGATGTGGTCTCCGTTTCAGATTCCGGTTCCGTCTCATCCTTGGAGTCTGACTGATTCTCTTCACCCGGTTCCGGCTTTGTTTCTTCTGTCTGTGTCGCTTCCGATTCTGTCTCCTCTTCGGCCTCCTGCGGTGCCTCCTCTGCCGTTTCCTGTTCAGGCTCTGATTCCTTCCCAGCTTCTTCTGTGATATCCTGCTCCGGATCTTCTGCTGTTTCTTCCTCAGAATGCTCCGCACCATCCGTATCATTATCCGTTTGCACTTCGGTTATCTCTTTCTGAAATACTTTCACTCTGTTTGATGTTCCAAAGCTGGTAAACATCACTTTTTCCAATACTTCCGGGTTCAGCGGCTTTATGGAGGCATTTGTGTTCAAGCTGTCCCCTTCCACATCCGGCCCCTCACCGGATCCGCCGCCTGTGTGGCCAAGGCCACTGGATTGGTAATCCTTGTATTCGCTGGATGTAACGGTCCTCCATTCCATGGGAATATCATCCGGATGGCTTCCGTGAAGGGAATAGCCGGGGGCCGGGGTGGTTTCCTTTGCGGAATATTCATATGTCAATGAAATAAAATCCTGGTAAAATCGATCCCGATCCGCTTCCAGGGCTTCCCTCTGTGTTTTCCCGGTTGGATCAATGGCATGGAAGAAACCGCCTTCCTCTACAAGCCTCTCGCACTCCTCCACGCCGACAAGCCACTGTGCCCATGCACTGTCATGGAGCTGCTGGTTATATTCCTCTACGGCTTCAATTTCAGGTTCATTGGTCTGATCTCCGGTTTTCTCGTCATATTCCGGTTCCGGGACCTCTTCATACTCTACAACAGGAGCCGGATGGCCACTGCAATAGCCCTTTTCGTAGGTATAGCTTCTTGCATCGGAATGAGCGATTTTACTATGAATGTTCCCCTGGGAATCTAAGTAATGAAGTTCTCCGTTTTCATCGGTAATATGCTCATCGGCGTTACAGGGGTCATTTTCCGGGTCATCCCACCGCTCAAACTGGGAGCCGGAAGAATTGGCCTGATTATAGAGATTTGCATCAGAATCATTTAGTCCCATGTCCTCACTGTAGTTTGTAGAAATCCGGTATTCATCACTTCCAATATCTTCTTCCCAGGAAGCGCCTGTTAAGGAACTGGTATTGGAGGAATAATCCCCCGGACTTCTTAGATCCAGATCCGTACTGTCAAGCTGGGAATCGTCGAACTTTTCTAAAATATCCCAATGGGAACCGGCCAGGAGCTTTCCTGTTTCGGAATCATATTTCAAAAGACCCACGTCATAACTGGCCCCGAATCCTTCTGTATGCTTGAATCTCTGGACTTCCTGTGCACCTCCAATTCCTACACGGACATGTACCTCTAAGTCCTTGTCCATTTTGGCAGCAAAGTAGGTCTGGGAAGTGTCGAAAGCATAATCTGTATAGCTTCCTGGTTTTCTTGTATAAAACTTAAAAGTTGTAAGTTGGGCAGAGCCAAGATCCTTTGCCAAAACCGCTCCCACTTGGCTCTGGTTTGCCCAATAAAGGGTTCCAATCCCTTTTCCATCTGTGGGAATTTCACCAGACATGGAAGTGAATACAAGTCCTGCCTCCGTAGGCCCATTGTAGGTCCAATCACCATAGAGATCTTTTACAGAAAGTCTCTGATAATAATCCTTTACAACATCATTGGGATATGGAATGGTAATGGTATAGGTCTCTGTGGAAAGATTCATTTTTGCATAGTAAACAGTTTCCCCATTATCTTCCTCAAATTCTCTTGTGATCGTAGCCGCATCCCATACATTACCAAACATCCACTCCGCCCAGTTCTTACATCCTCTGGCTGCATACTCCGGAGCGATCTGTGTACTGGCCAATTGGTTGTAAACGGATCGGTCTCCTACAGAATTAGGATTCATTTGCTTCAGCACGGACTTATAATCATCACTGTCTCGAAATGCATCTAAATCCGCGTTCCAGTCTTTACCTGTAAAAGCACAGTCATCCGCAGCCAGCCAGTTAATAACAGAAGAAACAATATATTTAGCGGTTCCTATGTTAGCGTCATTACAGGCAGCTATACTGTCATTGCTTCCCAAATGTGAAGCATAAACATTCATTAAAAAGTTAAATTTTCTTTGTTCTTTATCATTGATCTTCTTAGGAAACTCATCGGGCAGTTTGCTTGGAGTCCAGTAATCTTGAAAAAAAGCCTGACTTCCAAGATATATCATGGCATTTGCAGTGTGGCCCTGTACGCAGTAAAGAAAGGTTTTATCAAACTCGTTATAAGAACCATCACTATGCTGTTTATTTTCCACCAGATATTGTTTAGCTCCTGCTGGGAAATTCCCCTCATTTACAGGTGCTCCCAAATGAAAATCTTTTGTCTCATACATCAGTCCAGTAGGCTTGTAATTCTTTCTGTCTGCTTCTTCCTTATAAATACTGGAATCCCAGGATGTCCAGGCTGCTGGTTCAATGATCTGGGCATAATCTGCAAAAGACACCATGTTTTCTGGAATGTATGGGAGAAAAGCCATTACGGTCAGAATCACAACCATGCCTATAGCTGTTTTTCTCTTTATATCAAGTCTTTGCAACAGTTTTTTCATTCTCTATTTTCCTTATATTTACAACAAAAAAAGACTACCGATTATGAATTAACCGATAGTCTCTATAAAAAACATTATTTTATTGTTATATATGATTTAGAAATATGGATTAGGCGTTCCCCAAAGTTGTGCAGCTCTTTCACAGGATTCATAATCATAGCCCAAGGCTCCAATTGGAAAGTATGCATAGCCATACCACTTATTTCCAGGATTTGTTCTTGGATCTATTGTTTTCACCTGCCCATCTATCATTAACTGGCCAAGATCATTGACTTGATATCCATCTGGAGTAATGGTATTGGTGTAAAGGTAGCCGTATTCATTGAAGCAGTAGGCATATTTGAGGCCATCTTTTGTTCCATCAGGAGCTTGCATTAGCCATTCCCAATTACTATGAGAAAAGTCTATTTTGTTTCCATACCAGTAATTACTTATCCCATTCTCATTTAATGGCTTTGAAGGATCCTGTTGCCACAAAAGTTGTTGATATGGTTGAGAATTAAAATATTCAATCAAACCAAGTTCTGTTCCAAAATTACCAACATGACCATAACCGTCTATGGCAACGCCTTCAGCGTTTGTAGTAGATCCATTTGCAAACACTGCATCCTTCATAAAATCACCTTGCAAATCCTTCACGTAATACGTATAAGTATCTTTTTTAATCGCATTCCCAGAGTAGAAACTAAAATCCTTATTCTCCCACTCATTCGTTGTATACCCAGCCGGAAGCTTATCCGGGGTCCAGATAATTTCCGCAAACGCCGGCGTTACCATACTTACAGTAAGTATGGTCGATAAAATTAATCCGATTAATTTCTTTTTCATACAAGGCCCTCCTTTTGAATCTATTCCATAATCTCACATTTGACAATTTTATATTTTCGTGCTATTCTAAAGATACAAAAGGGTAGTCAACTCCACAGAGTGGCTTCCAAATTATTTGTTTGATTTAAAAATAATCACCCAAGGCTTTGGTAGGCAGGGTGGTTATTTTTTTGTATCTTTATCTTTGTTATTCGCGTAGGTAAGGATCGCAACGATCAATGCTGCAGTATTTATAATAATTATAAACTCCTCATAAGTGCTAATAACAACCACCTCCCTTCGGAGATGGAAACCACCCGGCAGATTGACTACCTTATTTCATATTATATCATGCTGCAACCTTTTTTTTCAAACTTTATTACCATTTATTTCTAAATATTCGGCCTTTTTCTATCGGTTAAACATATTCGGTTGTCAAGGTTCAATGGCCTTTCGGCCGGGCGGAAGCTACTGCTTGGAAACAACTACTTCTCCTCCCTGTACCCACTGGCCTTTCTCATTCACTTCATACTTTCCTTCAATGACCGTACCGGTCACCAACTTTCCTCTTGTTCCATCGGAGACGGGATTAAAATAATACCAGGCTCCCTCTGCAGCATCCCCTCCTTCACCGGGTATGTACTGCCAGCCGGTAAGCATCTGTCCCTGGGTTCCATCGGAAGCAGCTCTTAAATAATACGCGTTCCCCTCTGCATCTGTATGCCAGCCGGTCATCAGGAAGCCGTCCTTATCAAATAGGAACCAGGAAGCTTTTTCCTGGCTTCCCGCTGCATATGGGTTGCTGATATATGCCCATTCATTCGTGTACGTCCGGTTTGATGCAAAGATCCATTTCCCATTTGCCGTCTGCGTCCAGGTTCCCGTCACGGCTTCAGCTGAAGCTGCCGGTCCATGGGTGCTCCCTGCGATTGTCACTCCCACGGACCGCCCAACGCCGCCTCCGTCGCCTGAAGAACCGCCACCGCCTCCACCTCCTGAAGAACTGCTGAAAGTCGTATTATCTATCACTTTAAAATTAAGGGTTACAGTGACCGGATCCGATTGCTTTCCATCACCTGTGACTGCATAAATTGTGACCGTCACGGTTCCGGTATACGGGGACCTCGCCATAGCCTCCTTGATCCAGCTGGCTATGACCTCCTGTTTCTCATTTAAGGCCACCGGTGCCACATTTCCCTCATTGTCTGCTATAAGTATCCCGGTATCGGAGGAACGCCATGCAATACTCTTTTGGCTTCCGGAAGAGTCCGCCCCGCCCCGGGCGTAAACGGAAGCGCTGAATTTCTTACTTTCAAGCCCGGTCCAAATAAGAACCGGATTGCTTCGTCTCCCGGTTTTTGTAAGCACCAGGTCAAAGCTTTCACTCTCCCGGTCCGCTTCAATGCATTCTACCTGGAAGATTAAGGATACTTTACAGGAAGCGGCTTTCTGGCCGTCCTTTGTGGCGGCTGTGATCTCCACGTTCTTTTCTGCCCGGTATGGTGCCTTTGCAAGAGCTTCCTTTATCCAGTCTGCTCCGTCAACCGGAGTAACATTTCCTCCCGGATCCACCGTTACCGCTTCCGGATCGGAAGAGGTCCAGGTGACGGTCTGATCATATGGTTTATGTTCTTCTGTCTCTTCCACAGCCGGAAGGAGGGCTGCCGAAAGCTTCTTTGTGTCAAATCCGGTTTTTTTCACCGCCTGAGACTGAATATCTCCTGCCATCTGATAGCCAAGGTCGTAGGAAATTGCTGTCTGACCTAAGGTAATTCCTTCCGGAACGATTCTGGTCCGGTCATCGGTTACGAAATTCACCGTTATCTGGCAGACCGCTGTTGCCTGATTTCCCAGCTTATCCTTTCCATTTACCGTGACAGTCACGTCCCGGCTTCCGCTTCCGGATATCTTTGCGTACTTATCACTCTCTCGGATTCCGTTGTCTGTTGCCATGATATTTCTGATCCAAGCGGAATCCTTAAGGGCTGAAACTGATGCTTCCCGATACGCGTCTGCATCCTGGGATACCTGGGTCACCGAGGTGTCCGAACTTGTCCAGGTCACTTCATCTCTGGAAAAGAAGTCCGGAGTAAAGGTTGCTGTTAATGACTGTGGAGCCGTCACCGTCACCGTTTCCTGTGAACTGGTCCGGTCCCCGGTCAGCGTCCTTATCACGGTAAAATTAAGGGCCTGCTTATCAAGGACCGCTCCTTCCGTTGCTACCAGGGTATTGTCAATGATCTGAAATGTTACATTGATCCGGCTGTTGGCCGTACACGGCTTTCCTTCAAAGGAATCGGAGGGCCTGGTCTGTGCTGTCAGGACCGCAACGCCGCCGTTTTGGTGCCCGGCTCCGTAAATCGTGTTTGGGATCTTATACTGATAGTTCTCATCTGCCTGTTTTCTTTCGGCCTCTTCTATAATCGTCTGAAAGAAGGAGGCTAAAAGGTTAACAGAAAGAGTTGCAGATTTGGCCGTATAGCCATCTGTCTCTTCATCATCGTTCTTTGCCAGGCCGATAAGCTTCGGATCGTCAATGCTCCATTTCACCCGGTTATCTTCCACGTCATTATTGGCATCAATCACGGCCTTGATATTCACCGGCTGCACTTCGGTTCCCTGCTCCAGCACCCCGTTTATGTAGCGGGCTATGAGTTTTCCTTCTTTATTCCGGATCTCTGTGGTCTTTACCGGACTTTTCCGGTTTCCGGTTCTGGTCTGTGTCACAGCAAAGGTATAATTTTCCGGTTCCACTTTGATGGAAACAGCTACTTTTTTATAGATTGCCGACACGGAGACATCTTCATCCGGCATAGTGAAAGTATAGGCATGGCTGCTGTCGGAATAAGTAGTGCTCTTCTTTATCCCCTTCCCATTGGTATAAGCTGGAGTGCCTTCCATCTGGTACTTTTCCGTATCCGTGTTCTTCGGAGCCGTGATGACGCTGACCGTTGTCCCGGCCGCAATGGCTCCCCGCTTTTCCTTATCAAGTGACTTTGAATACTGTGAACTCCCTCTTACCTCCAGGGTCGCGATATCATAATAGTTCTGGCCGTTTGCTACTGTGTCGATCTGGTTCACGGTCAGCAGATACCCTCTTACCGAGCGGCCCAGGGAATTAGGGGCGAAATGATCCAGCGTATAATCCCCCTCTTCCTGATCCATGACGGTTAAGATGCCATACTCCAGCTCTTCATAAAAATACTGATCCGATATAACCTTTTTTGCACCGCCCTGCACTAAGGTATAATACAGATCTCCGGTATGCCAGTAGCCCACATGGGCCGCATAGGTATAATCATTATCATCTGAAATTTCCGATCCGCACACGTTCGCGCTGATCTTGCTCTCGGAATCCGCAAACAGATAGGCCACATCATCGATATAATTAAAGTTGGTTGCGGCCCCCTGTCTGGTGCCGATAAAGGTTCCTTCCCTTGCCATGGACCCAAGCTGGGAATTTCCGATGGTCCCCTCAAAACATGCCACCTTTATTTTTCCGGCCGCATATCTTCCGGTAATGCCGCCAATGGCCGTTGAATGATAGCCCCCAATGGTTCCGCTTACATGGGTGTTATAGATATAAGCTGCATTCTGATATCCTACGATCCCCCCGATGTAGCCGGTTCCCTGGATCCTTGCGGTGCTTCCATCCCCAGTCGACACACCAGAGTCTACGATATAGGAATCCGATGCGATCCCGGCGATGCCACCGGCATAAATCACATCCGTTCCGCCGGTGGCATCAATCATCACTTTTTCACAGGTGGCATTTTCAATGACCGTTCCGCTGATCTCCCCTGCAATCCCTCCGGAAACTCCGGTAGAACGGATATAAGCATTTTTCACGGTTACATTGCGGATCTCAGAATCCTCTGCGTATCCAGCCAGTACTCCGATCCGGTCATTTCCCTTGATCTCGCTGCTGTCCAGAATGATCGTCAGATCATAAATCACGGCACCCGTAACTGCTCCGAAAAGTCCCACATTGTCATAACCGGCAAAGGAAGTAAGCTTTAAATTCTTTATGGTATAGCCCTTCCCGTCAAAATATCCGCTGAATGGGTAAGGAACGTTTCCTGCCCTTTCCGATGAATCCCGGTAAAAGCCTATGGGGATCCAGTCCACTCCCTGTAAGTCAATGTTTCCTCCAAGAGCGAAATAGCATCCGGAGTAATCACCGGCATAGCTAGCCCCTTCCGCTTCCGGCACCATCATGCCCATAGCGGCCAGCTCCGAAAGGCCCATGAGCTGTTCCCGGTTTTTGATAAGATAAGGCTTTTCCTCGCTTCCTTCTCCCTGGCCTCCGCTTAAAAACTCAAAGCTTGTTTTTCCGGACCAGGCATCCCATATATCCCCCAGGGAGCTGGATGCGGTGACTGCCATTATCTTAGCCGCCGGAAGAATAGTCACAGGGATTTCTTTTGGTAGCTGCTCGGCTTCAGAATGGGGGGCTTTCTCCGTTTGCCCCTCTTCCACTTCTCCGGCCCCGGAACCGGCTTCCGGCTCCTCTTCCACTTCTCCGGCTTCAGAACCGGCCTCCGGCTCCTCACTTATTTCTTCTCCTGTATTATCTTCCTCATCCGTTCCTGTATTCCGGTCTGCTTCGGAAGGGGTAGCCGTGGCTGCCGTCTTTTCCTGGGTTTCTCCAATTTCTGCATACACTGTCCATGACGGTACTGCGCTTATTACCAGAGAGGCACACAAGGCGTATGCTATCTCCCTTATAAATTGTTTCTTCATTTTTCCTCCTCTTAATTGATCCAAGCCCCGTTTCCGTCAACACGATATCCATCCGGAGTACTTTCATCTGCATACATGGATCCCAGGGGTCTCCCCGGCTTCGTGGGATCATAGGACCAGCCCTCATAGTTATTTCCAAAATAAGTTGGGCCTTCATTGAATGCAGTAAGGTAATACCAGATATTGTTAATAGACTGCCATCCGGTCAGCATTGCGGTGGTTTTTGAATTGAGGTAATACCATTTATTATCTCTTGACTCAAAGTACCAGCCGTATTTAGCGGCTCCCAGCTTTCCGTTTGGCTCCCGGTTGAGCATGTACCATTTATCAGGGCCGGCATCAAGAAACCAGTCATAATCCACTTTTCCGTTTGCATTAACATGGAACCAGTCCTCGCCGTCACCGACCCACTCATTGCTTGCCAGCGATCCATCCGGCATTGTGTAGGTTACGTCATACGGATTATCCGGATTAACGGTAAAGGAACCGCCGGTATCCGGAACAGCCGGCTTTGCGGTGCTGTCATTTGTTGGCGGCGTGCTGTTTGACGGTGCCTTGCTTCCACCGGAGCCGCCAGAGCTTCCACCACTGCCGGAACCGCCATTGCTTCCATTGGAACCGCCACTTCCCGGCTCTGAAGGGTTTTCACCGGAATCATCATCCTCTCCGTCTGATGGTTCATTCGGAGTTACAGGATCCGGATCTTCTCCGTCGTTATCATCTGTTTTAGAGATTGTTAAAATGACCTTTTTAACATCCGTGGTTCTCTCCGTATTTTCAAAAATAGCTCCTATTAAATGGTCTCCTACCGATAAATGTAAGCTTTCGATATATTCTCCGCTTACAATAATGGAAGTATCAGACACAGAGAATGCCACTTTACTGTCAAGAGGGACCGCCTGCTCCGGTATGGAAATAAATGAACCAAAAGCTTTTAATGCCGTACTGCTTGTCGCTATGTTGGGGATATCTGGCTCGGGTTCTTCCATAGGTTCATTGATAGCCTCATTTTTTTCCGCTTCGCTGGGTGTTGCTTCCTCTAACTCCAATTCAAAATCCGTCTTCGCTTCTTTTTTTAACGTTGCCACCTTACCAGAGGTAAACGGGGAAACATCTCCATTAGGCAGAATCAGCTGATCATCTATGACCAACGCCAAAACATTTGTCGTAAATAATTCGCCGGCACCGGGATCAAAGTTCAAAGTGACAGGACTTCCGGTAAATAAAATGCGTGACTGTAATAAGTATGGTGCCGCTCTGTCCGCTGCCTGATTGTAAACGATCAGCTGCAAATTGCTTATTGTGGTCTTGCCCGGATCATTAAAGGTGGGTAACACTCTATATTTTCCTGGATCAAGCGTTTCAAGGAAATCGTAGTTAATAATGATGGCCGCATCCTGAAGCTCATAATCTTCCGAATCCAGTGTATTGCTGCCGATCCGCAGGCTGGTTATGGATGTGGCACCATTTAAAGTAACAGGAATGATGACATAATCCGGGTAATCCTTGTAAAACTCATATTTAATCGTATCCAGGGCCGTTGGCGGCTGTGTATTGCTATCCGGGACATCCGAATTTGCAATCATCACAGAAGCTCCGGACCGGAACGTACCGTTATCAAACCGGACGCTGATTGTATGCATCCCATTTGCGAGAGTCTTTAAGTAATCAAACTTTATGACTACCGTGTCCGATCCTAAAAACTCATAGTCAGCAGCTTTAAGCGTCACACTATCTATCAGTACCTTGCTTATTCCATCTGCCCCGGCCGGTTTCCGGCCTAAATCTACGGTGATGGAAATGTCACCGGCATCCTCTGCATCAAACAGAAAGGATTCAGCCCTCATTGTTGGCAGCTCGCCGTTTAAAATCCCGGCGATCTCTTCTGCCGTCATTGATGTGTATGCCACGGAATTATTTATACACCAGTTCTCCACCAGAGAGCCTTCTTCGCAGTACACCATGGCCATGGCGGGTAAATTTGCCTTATCGTAGCCGGAGCTCATCGATGACAGTATGTAAATTTTCTCTAAGTTGCTGCAATCCGCTAAATTAAGTTCAAACTTCGCATCCGCATTGTAGTACAGCGTGCTTATAGTCGTATTATTTAACAGGGCATCACTGGAGATTGTTTTTATGGACTCATTAAGCCTTAGAGTCTCTAAACCGCTGTTACTGGAAAAAGCCTCACGGCCTACTTCAGCAATCGCTGGATTGACAACGATGTCGGCTGGTAATATGTGATTTTTAAACGCATAGGAAGCCAGCTTCGTCGCTCCTGTGTCCGTGATCAGATCATCAAGGTCCATACCGGATAAGTCATACCGTACATTTGGATATGAAAGATATGCCGTATCCTCTCCCACATAGCTGTCTACATATAAAGCGTTTTCGTTTAATAATGATACCGGTATGGAATCCCCGTCAGGATTCTCATACATATAATCAGAGGCCCGCGTATGGAAGGTACAGTACCGGCCTGCTGTTGATGTATAGGCCATTAATTTATCAAACTTATCAGCAATTCCCTGGACATATATGGCCGGACAATAAATATCTGCCTGTACAAAAAATGGGAATGAGTATTGTCCGGAGACATTGTTGACAGTAAAAGTAAAATTGCTGTTGATAAACAGATTAATGTAGTTTGATGTATTAAAGGAACCTTTCCCGATGGTGAAAACCCCCGTTTTACTTAAGAAATAAATATTCAGCTTATCGGTTCCATCATTTTTCTTTAGATTTGTAAAGGCTAAGTCAGGAACATTGTTTACATCCTCTGCAAAGTAAATATGATCGGCATAGCAATAAGCGGATGTGGTATAGTGGGTAGCGTTGCTTGTGATGTATATCGTTTCTGTCTTAAAATTAAGACTCAGCTTATATTCGGTATCCACAATCACCGTCCTGGCATTACTCACCATGTCGGATGTGACCGTTGATGACACTGTAGATGAGTAGGTTCCATCTGTAATTACACAGGTCCCGTCACTGTACAACGTATATTTAGGTTTTTTTTCCGAAGACTGCGTGATACTGACAATCGTGGCGTTGTCCGCCGGGTACTTCGTATCCCCTGCTGAAAATTGTGCTTCTGAAGTTACTGCATCCCCTACCTCAGCGGCATAGCTTATCATGCCGCTGAACCAAACATAGAGGCTTCCTGTTACCAGGATAACGCCAGTTAACATAGCTGCCAGAAACTTCAAATATAAATCTTTCTTACTCCTGCAAAATTCTGCCATTGTTCCTCCTGTTTTTACTTCATTTGTTAATCAGAACCCCGTTTTCATCTACATAATATCCATCTGGCGTGCTTTCATCCCGGTACATGGAACCATATGGCTTTCCCGGTTTTGTTGGATCATACAGCCAGCCTTTGCGGTTGTCTCCAAAATAGGTTTGGGCTTCGTTCTGTTTGGTGAAGTAGTACCACTCATTATCAATCAATTGCCAGCCTGTAAGCATTGTTCCGGTACTTGGATTAAAGAAATACCGCTTATCATCCATTGGCTCATAATTCCAGCCGATTAATGCAGCTCCAAACTTATCCCCCAGCTCCTTATTGAGCTTATACCAGGTTTTCTGGCCCTCTAAGTACCAGTCATAATTGAGTGTTCCATCTACATCAACATGATACCAGTCTTCGCCATCACCGACCCACTCGTCACTTGCTAACATCCCGTCCGGCTTTGTGTAGGTTACTTCATAAGGATTATCCGGATTTACCGTGAAGGTTCCCCCGGTATCCGGAACGGCTGGCTTTTCCTTACTGTCAATTACCGGGATTACAGGAGTTGTTATCTCTGTGCTCTCTTCGCTGCCCTCTTCTGACTCTTTCGTGGGGGCCGGATTAGAAGGTTCCGGCTCCGTAGGTTTTGGCTCCGTAGGCTGCGGTTCTGTGGGCTTCGGTTCTGTAGGCTTCGGTTCCGTAGGCTGCGGTTCTGTGGGCTTCGGTTCCGTAGGTTCTGGAGTAGGATTCTTTTTGTAATCGTCATATGTCCCTGGTAAACCATCCGGTCCATCGTGCCAGATCTCATCATCAGCCGTCCTCCATGTTTCATCCGTACCGGGCCGGGTATGAGTTCCGTCCCCATTGTCAATGTAATGGATTGGATCCCCATCCGGATCAGGACCACCGATATGGATTACCTTATCATCGTCTGTCCCCGGCTGGCCATCAGATCCATTCCACCAGTGCTCCGTATCTCCAATATTCCAGTTCCCTCCGGTTCCGGGCCGGATATGGGTCCCATCCCCATTGTCAACATAATAAATCGGTTTTCCATCCTGGCCGGGACCTCCGATAATGATTATTTTGTCATTGTCTGTCCCCGGCTGGCCGTCAGATCCATTCCACCAGTGCTCCGTATCTCCGATGTTCCAGTTTCCTCCGGTTCCGGGCCGGATATGGGTCCCATCCCCATTGTCAACGTAATAGATCGGCTTTCCAGCCGGACCGGGGCCTCCGATAAGAATTATTTTGTCATCGTCTGTCCCTGATATCCCATCCGGGCCGTTCCACCAGATCTCATCATCTTCCGTATTCCATGTTCCATCCGTTCCCGGACGGCTGTATGTTCCGTTTCCGTTATCGATCCATCCGGTAGTCCAATGTGCATAATAGGTCTGATCCCCCAGGGCCGCCAGCGTGGTCTCTTTAATCCGGCTTCCGCTAACTGCATTGGTGTACCATTCCAGGAAAACATACCCTTTCTCATGCAGTATAGGCAGTTCCCCGATTGGCATCCCATAGGTCACAGTCTTATCTTCCGGATCTCCCTCCATGCTTCCGGATAGATTTCTTTTAAAGCTGATCGTATACTGATCTGCTTTCCACCGGGCTTTATACTCGGCATCACCAGCTTCCACCCAGCTTCCCGATGTGATTTCCTCTCCATTGTCCTTATACCAGCCAATGAAGATATATCCCGGCTTTTCCGGTACCGGAAACTCTCCGATCTGCGTATGATAAGTTCCGTCAAACTCAATGATGACCGGGATCCCGTTAGAATCATTGTAAATAAATCGTATTTTATAGGTATTGGCTGCCCATCCTGCGTAATAGGTGCACTCTTCCGCTCCGGAATCAGGGCTGAAGATCGTTTGAGCGCTTACTTTCTCATTATTTTCATCATACCAGCCGGTGAAGGTATAGCCTTTCTCCTCCGGCTCCGGTAAAGCTCCCAGTGAATGATCATATTCCTGACTTCTGGTAAACGTCTGAACCGATTCCCCTCCCGGCTGCTCTGCCCTTGATATGTACTCAATCTGGTATGTCACCGGCTTCCAGCTTCCGTAATAGGCTGCATCCCTGGGTTCCACCATGGTCTCATCGGTTATCTTTGTCCCTGATCCGTTTTTCCCTGTCCACCAGCCGGTAAATTCCCAGCCGTAAATTTCCGGTGCCGGAAGCGTTCCAAGCATGGTGTCAAAGGTATAATCTCTTTGGGTCACTCCTCCGTCCCACCTTACATGATCCGGGTCAAAGGTTACTTCATAGGTGTTAACTGTCCAATGTGCATATACGGTTACATCTTCAGCCGGCATCTTATTTCCAGTGTAAGAATAATTGCTTCCTCCTTCAGGTTCCGTATACCAGCCTTCAAAGGTATATCCCGGCCGGCTGATTTTATCCCTTCCATCCGTAAGGATCTGATCAAAGAAATCGTCATAGGAAAGCACCTGTTCTTTGGTGGATTCCCCGTCAATGGTTCCCCCATTCCCATCCAGTATCAGTAAATATCCGTTAATGGTATACTGAGCGGTTATAATTGTATGGTCCTCAATATTGGTGGAAGGTTTATCCCAGCCAGAAAATGTATAGCCGGGCCTTTCCGGTGCTGCCGGAGGCGTTGCGTCTGCTCCAATGGCCACCTCTTTGGCATCAATCGTGTTTCCGGTCCAGTCCTTATAAGTAACCAGGCTGGAGCTGCGGATCCAGTGCGCATACACGGTCACATCGGCATCCGGCATCTGATTCCCGCTTTCCGGATATTTGCTGTCTCCGGAAGGAGCTGTATACCAGCCATCAAAGGTATAATATTTTCGGCTCACATGGTCCTTTGCGTCTGCAAGAGCCTGATCAAAGGATTCTCCGTAATCAAATTCCTGTTCTTTTAAACTCTCCTCTCCTATGGTTCCGCCATTTCCATCTAAAATCAGCTTGTAATTATTAATCCCATACTGAGCGGTTATGATCGTGTGATCCTGGATTTTGGTGGAAGTTTTGTCCCATCCCGTAAACGTGTATCCGGTCCGGACAGGATCTGCGGGCGGTGCTGCATCTGCTCCAATAGCCACCTTCTGCTTATCGATCTCTCTTCCATCCCAATCTTGATAAATAACCTCACTGGAACTGCGAACCCAATGGGCATATACCGTCAAATCTGCATCTGGTATCTGGTTTCCGCTTTCCGGATATTTACTTCCTCCGGAAGGAGCTGTATACCAGCCGTCAAAGGTATAAAACTTCCGGTTTGCATAATCTTTTCCATCTGTAAGAGCCTGATCAAAGGATTCATTGTAATCAAATTCCTGTTCTTTTTGGGCTTCGTTTCCGATGTTCCCACCGTTCCCATCCAGGATCAGTTTATGCCTGTTAATTATGTACTGCGCAGTCATTACGGTATCTGCCTGAATATTGGTGGAGGGCTTATCCCAGCCTGTAAACGTATACCCGGGCCGGGCCGGTGCTGGCGGCGGCGTTGCATCTGTACCGAAAATCACACTTTGCTCATCTAATATCCGGCCATCCCAATCTTTGTAAATAACCGTATGGTTGCTTTCTACCCAATGGGCATAGACAGTAACTTCAGCGGCCGGCATTGTATTTCCGGTGTCGGCATACTTGGTTCCTCCTTCAGGGACTGTATACCATCCTGCAAAGGTATATCCCTCCCGGACAGCAGAATCTTTTCCGTCGATAAGCTCCTGATCATAGGATTCTTTAAAAACAATGGTACGCTCTTGGCTTAAACTTCCGTTTACGGTCCCGCCGTTTCCATCCAGGATTAACTGATAACTGTTAATGGAATATTGAGCTGTAATCACGGTATCCGCTTGAATATTGGCAGAGGGCTTGTCCCAGCCCGTAAACGTATATCCTATCCTGGCAGGATCTGCGGGCGGTGCTGCATCAGCTCCAATGGCTACATCCTGCACATCGATCACAGTCCCATTCCAATCTGCAAATGTTACTGAATAAGAGGACCTTACATAATGTGCATACAGCTTTATTTCGCCAAAATACGGATCCGTTTCATATCCGGGTATTGAACCAAATATACTTTCATTAATTACGACAGAATCTAAATTAACTTCATTTCCTCCTGTTTTTTCTGTATACCAGCCTAAAAATACCTTATCCCCATTAACTCCCACCGGGAGTTCTGTCACCTTATCTCCAATGGTATCTCCATATTTTACCCAAAGTGTTGATGCCTGATATTCGTATTCATCCCCCGTATTATTGTAAAATCTGATTATGGTATCCTTTCCCTGCCACATCTGATATAAAATAATCGAATCTCCCACCATTTCAGAAATGGATGTCCATTTCTTCCCCGAACCATCCGGTTTATCATTCCAGCCAATCCCCCAATAATAATCCCTCGTAGGTTCAGTAATATTCAAATTGCTAATAGTACCTTTTCTTTGAGTATTTACAGTGGTAGTATGCGGCTTTCCAGATATGTTGTCATCAAAGGTGATTTCTATCATGTCCTCAGCATAATGAGCATAAAACTTGTTAACCTCTGCACCCTGCACAACCGTATTTTCCTCTAATTTATATCCGCCGGTTTTCTCTGTATACCAGCCAAGAAAAATATATCCTTCTATTTTGGGCGGTACACCGGCAGTCACTTTTACATAATCTCCATAATCTGCATAGGTACTGTAACTGGAACTATGGTCTAACTTATAATAAAAATCACTTCTGTAGGATACGGGTTTCCAATAGGCATACAAGTCCAGATCTTCCCTTATTTTCCAGTCCCCATTGTAAACATTGCTAAAATAATTGCCGGTTCCGTTTGGACCATAATACCAACAGCTGGTGTCACTGCCATACATTTTATACCCGGTCCGAATCGCATTGGCATAAGCTTCCTTAAGTAAAGATCTTATATCTGTTTCATAGTCTAAACTCAATGTATAAGTATCTTCTCCGTATACAGTGCCTCCTTCACCGTGAAGTGTTAAGGTAACGGTCTGTTCATTCGCATAAAGGGAAGCTTTATAGATTAATTTTTGAGATTCAACCTTTCCTCCGATATTTCCATCCCTATCGGAATACCTCCAGCAATTACCAGACTCATCAGCGTTCGGTATGCTTCCATAGAAGAAAAATCCCAAATCTTCTACCGGCTCTGTCCCGGTCTTCAAACTCCAAATACCATATTGGGTTCTATCCCAGTTTTCGAATCCGCCTAAGACCTCCTTGGGAGAGTTATTCAAATCAATACTGACTAAAAGTTCAAGTTCCTTCCAGTTCTCATCACCCGGTTCCACGCTTATATAAAGGTATGGTGCCAGATCATAGTATTCCTCATCCAGATTGACGGAAGCCCCTAAATCTTCTACCGTCCCCGTCTGATCTGTCTCATACCAGAGGGGAAACTCCGCTTCTCCCTGTATAAAGCCGTAATCCCGGTACTGAAGATTACCATTGCGGTCCTCGAATTTCCAGAACTTCGTTCCTGACTTCGATTCCCGGGAGTAATATTCCGGAATTTCTTCCGGATCCACTCTTACAAATTTACTTTCTGCCTCGGAAGGAGTGGATTTTTCTTCAGAGGGGGTGGCCTCGGAAGGAGTGGCCATATGTTCCGTAATTTGGGTCGATGCGGAAAGCGTAACCATTGCGGCTCCTACCACCGGCGGCGAGTACCCAGCTGACGTTGCCACGATCACGGCTGCAAGGCACAAGCTTAAAATTCTTTTTACTCTTTTCCTCATTTTCCTTTCTCCTGTAGATTTATCCTGTTCACCTGGTTTCCTGATATTTTCTCAGCCATTCCATCTGCTCTTTATCTTCCGATCTCTTCTGTTCCGGATTCACCGTGAGAATACATCCAAGAAGGAAACCGGATAAAATCAACGCTGCAATTCCAAATAAAACAATAAGGTTTGTCATAAATTCCTCCTTTATCCCTGGGGTGTATCATCTAACAACTTTTTAATTTTTACCATCACGTCCTCCTATCCCTGCGGGACAGCCATTACTGGCCGGATTCCTACACTGGTTTCATTCACATTAACCGGTTGGATATTACCGTCTGCCAGGCTGACCGTATAGATCCCTTCTCCATAACTGAAATCATCTGATCCTACAGCCTGCGGAGTACGAAGATAATACCCTTTGGAATAAGCCGAAATCTGTGATTCCGGATTGTTCGTTTCACTGCCTACAAACTTCCAAAGATAGTCCCTGTATTTCAACGCCTCATCTACCGATAAAATAAAAACTCTGTCCTGAAGAAGCTGGAACATCTGCTTCATCCCCACCAGGCTGTTATCATCAAGCTGCTCACATGTCCCCTTATCCGTTGCACCCATGTATGATTGAGTGATCCCTATATAGGTTTCGTGGACAAAGTCAGCTTTGGCATTATCAAGCAGCCACTCCCGGATGCTGGAATATTTATAATTATTGTTATCACCGAAATTCAGTTTTTTTGATGCTCCAATGATATCCGACCGTATCACTCTGTCACTGAGAAACAGAGCTGTTTTCTGGCTGTTATCCATAGCGTCCTCATAATCATCATCGATGCATCGGAACAGATAGATCTTGTCCCCTATGGTCCTGGCCTGAACATCACCTATGCTATAATGGTTAGCCTCCGGTTCCTCACCCACTGGCTCATAACAGATATCGCAGATCCCATCATCATCCGCATCCTGGTGGCCGGTGGCCGTCTGGATAATGGTTTCTTCTTTTCCGCATTTCCGGCATCTCACTGTTATGTATCCATTTTCCGTGCAAGTAGATTCCATCCGGTCAAATACCTCGTAATCATGATTACAGGTCTCTTCATCATAAGTTTTTTCAAATCCCACACGCAGGACCGTATATGCTTCACCAGCAATGGTAAATTCATCCCGGATCAGCTCCGATATATTCTTTACGTCCTGGAAGGTCTGACCTATGATCAAAGTACTGGGAGCATGTCCTTTTGCTATGAGATAAACTTCCTGGCGTCTTCCGCTATCAGCCATAGATACCAGGTTAAGCAGCCGATCATTGCTTTCTTCCATGCTCTCCGTTATGATCTGCACATCCAATGGCTCTGATCCCGTAATTTTATAATCCGATTCTTTCACAATTTCCAGCCATTTTAAAAGTGTTTCCTTTGCTTCCTGATCCGGATCAGCCTCATCCGGGAGCCTTTCTCCCTTCCTAAACTCGATGTAATACTTTTGCGTTCCGGCTCCGCTTACAATTACGCTCCAAGGGCTGGAAACCAGAGAATGGTAATAGTACTTATCAGACCCTAATATGGTTTCCGGAAAGTCAATGATCAGTTCGGTTTCTTCCTCCGTCTGCCCCCGCTGGGCCTTAAATATTTCATTGCTGTGGTTACCCTCCTCAACAAAACAGAGGCTCCAGTCAACCTTTCGGGCTTCCGATGGGGAGGCCGGACTTACTTTTTCGTAATAGATGTGAATGATCATGTTCCTGGCTGACAAACCAAAACTCTCTTTCTGTCCATTGCATATCTGATACCCGGCAATATCCGGCAACGTAATATCAATGGTTTCTCCCTCTTTTCCCATTCCTGCCTGCAGTTGGAGGATGGCCTTGTCTGCAATGTCCATATAACGGACTGTATACCCATACTGATCCACTTCATCAGCCGGCGTTTCATTGTATCCATCAGTTTCTTCAGGCTCAGGTGCCTCTGGTTTAACTTCTGGTTCCATAACTTCCTCCATGGGATTTTCGGATCCATTGTTTGGCTTGGTACCATTACCTCGGCTTTCTGAGCCACCTCCTCCACTGCCGCCGCCTGATCCACCGCCAGAAGAACTAGTTGTTGATGTTTTCTTTGAGATCACTACAGTTTGTATGCCTTTTCCAGATACATACTGTACGGTACCGTTTTCGTCCGTCCAGGCTCCGGAGGCGTCTACCGCATACCCATCTGGCGTTCTTTGGCCTATGTACATCGCCCCTTCCGGATAGCTGTCTCCGGATTGGGCAGACAGGTAATAGCAACGTCCATCAATCCACTTCCAGCCGGTGAGCATCTTCCCTTTAGTCCCGTCTGAAATTGGATTGAAGAAATACCATTTGCCGGCGATCAGCTGCCAGCCGGTGGCCATGTAACCAATTTCATCAAAGTAATACCATGCTCCGGCAGCAGCGTGCCCCGTCTCATCGGGTATCAGCTTCCATAAATTCTTTTCATAACTCTGGTTTTCCTCATAGAGCCATTGATTATCCTTTTGCATCCAGGCGCCATAGCTCGGCATTGGAATGGCTGCAGCCGTTAATACAACACCTAATAAAGCAATCCATTTTCTCTTTTTCATTTCAGGTATTCATCACTCCTTCAAGTATTTTTTGTATAAAAAAAGGAACTATTATCATTTCACATGCTATAGTTCCTTTTACAATTATGATTATCGTTGAATTCCCCGATCAGGTTTTAACTCTCGAATTCTTTTTTTTAGCCCCAATTAACCGATTACTTAAATTCCTATTTTGCCTTGCTAATTCCTTTATTCTTCTTTCCCTGTCCTTTATGGTCCGATTCAATAAAGCATTGTTTTCATAAATACTATTAATTCCTTACAAAAGATACTCTGGTGTAGCCAATGTACCACTCGACTCTCTTTTTAATCTTTCCTCTAACTCAAGTTCTGTAACAAGCCCTCCCGCATCAGTCAATGATTTATCACCGGACTTTTCTACATTACTGATACCCGGAACAACTTTCCCAACAACTTCATGTCTTACTTTCTTCACATTATCATCAATATTTAAAAACTTGAGGCTTTATTTCAGATGTATCCGCTTTTACTTCTCCTATTTTATTTGAATCCTAAAAAAAACTACCTGACTCCAAATTCCTCCTGCATCACCAAGCAATGAACCTACGACACCTGTCACTGCAACAATAATAGCTGTATCCATTTTCATACCTTTTCCTCCGTCTTCTGATAGGGCTAATATCAGTAAACAGATTATACTTCCAATCATAGTAAGAAACGTGCAAAATGGAAAAATCTTTTCATTGTTTTTCCTTTCCAATAGAACTATTGCGTATGAAATTTTCAATGTACAACACAATTATTTTTACTTTATTGTAAACCAGCGTCTTTTTTTCTTTGCCGGCACTCTCAAATATTCCTTTAATAACTGTTCAACATCTGGAAACGCCTCTGCATTAAATGGATCAGATATGTATTCTAAAAAGGATATTCAGGCTCTCACCCTTTGAATTCTTCACTTGCTTTGTGATTGGCTTTTCATAGTTCTTATCCATAAAGTTAAAATAAAAATGGTGGTAAAATACTTTTTTGAATGTAAAACACAATAATTATTAAATGTTTTCAGTTCAGAAATATAAAGTCGTTCTTTCCTGCCGGATAATTTCTTGTATCCAATAAACTGCATAAAAATATCTTTCAGACAACTCTTGTATTCTGGTTTATTCATTGGACGGCGCCTCCTATGCAAAGCGCAATAGTCTGGAAATATCAATTCTTGCAAATAGGTGTGCTGTTTCTGCTGATGTCTGCCCTAATGCATTTGTTATTGTAAAAATCAGAATGTCTTTTATTGATCATACCGATAGCGAGGGAGTGCCGCAGACTATGTGAGCCACACTTTCTCATGCCAATATCAATGCCGCAGGATAAAAAGGTGTTACGTACAACCACTGACCGATTTGGAGAACAGAATTGCTGCGGCTGTTGGAAAGCCAGGACCAGTTCCAGCTGAGCATTCCTGGCATATATGCTATGGAGCAACCTGTCTGCTGAAAGCTTTTGCTGCAGATGAATTAAGGCTTACTGCAGATCTGCGCTCCTGCTTTTCTGATACCTGCAGGCAGCTTTTTTCCATTGTTTTTTATTTGAAACATGAGGACAACAATCTTCTTTATCGTATTGAAAAATGGGATTTTATCCACTGGCATCCTTTTGGAGAAGATATTCATTCTCCAAGATGCAGCGAACTTTTTAGTCAGAGACCTTTATTCCGAGCAGAACATTAATGGTTTGTCTCTAAAGCACATCAAGTTTCCTGTTTGTGTAAGGACATCATTGTCTTTTATAAAGAAAAATTTTGATAAGGTCTATTATCATATCCGTATGGTTATGTATTTTGATGAAAGTATCAACACTTATGGTTATACGGTAAGCACAGAATAAAATTATAGCCAGGAGCGCCCTTACAAAGGAGATATCATCAGAGAGAAACGCAGGAACTACATCCATTATTTTTACAGCCTCAAAAAAGGAAGTGATGACAAATCTGCACCTGATAAACGCATCGCCGAGCTTCAGAAAGAATTGATCAGCAACTATCGATAAAACATATTCTTTTTTCAACGTACAAACTGTTTCAATTATTTTATTAGTTAAATGGTAAATCCGGATCATCAATCCCTTCACTAATATTTATAAAACCGCCCCCTCCATTGGTGGCTTCCGTCTTCAAGGACGAATTATCATTATAAGAAGGAGAACTTTTACTGTCCGCAAACTCCTGATCGTCCACGATTATATCTGTTGTATAAACTTTAATTCCATCTTTATTGGTATAGCTGCCGGTCTGGATTCTTCCAGACACCAGAACTCTCATGCCCTGACTAAAATACTTCTCTGCAAACTCCCCGCTTCTGTCAAATGCCACACAGTTAATGAAATCCGCTGAACGCTCGTTGTTATCTGCATTTTTTCTTCCTCTCCGGTCAATGGCAAGCGTATATTTTGCAATCGCCATAGCAGGTTCTCCCTGGGAATATCTCACCTCTGGATCACGGGTCAATCTGCCCATTAAAATCACACGATTCATATCTTTATCTTCCTCCATTTCTCCTCTGCCAAAAGTCAGAGGAGATTTTTTTCTATTAGTTGTGTTATTTGAATTGTTCCTTAAACTCATTACATTGAATCCATAATGCAATTAAAGCAATTATCGACATAATCGTCAGCCCAATATTCAGACTTATGGCACCAACCTGTCATTTCCATTCTTCTTTCCCCAAAAGAAGGATAACGATATAAGATACCTGAAATACAGCTGCTGTTACGTGAATAAGAAAAATTGCAATGTTGTATTTTTTCATGAGATCCACTGACCTTTCTCATTTACTTCCACAGAACGTCTGCCGCTTCCACCGGAAGAACTGCTGTTTCTCATTTAAAACCACCGGAACCACATTTCCATCTGCGTCCACCCATAGAAGAGACGGATCATCTCCATCTGAAACTCCTGTAACGGATAAACGCCATAGAACGATCTTACTGTCCCGGTTACCGGAATAAACGGAAGCATCGAATTTCTTGCCCTCAAGTCCTGACCATGAAAGAGCCCGATTGCTTCGTTTTCCCGTTTTCGAAAGAACCAGATCAAAAGTTTCGCTCTCCCGGTCCGGTCATCGGTTACAAAGATCACTGTTATCCGGCACACTGCCGATGCCTGATTTTCCAGCTTATCCTTGCCGTTTACCGTAACAGCCATACCCCGGCTTCCGCTTCCCCCCGTATATTTATGTACTTGTCATTATTTCGGATTCCATCATCCGTTGCTGCTGTTAATGTTACACTCAATAAGGCAATCCACTTTCTTTTATTCATACCTGCCAACAGTCCTTATTTCACTTTGGAACTACTTGTCTTCCTCATACGTCAGCTCCTTTTCCCACCTTTTTTGCAAAAAGCCTTTCTCACCAAAAGAACCCATAAAAATATCACACCTGCTACCAGCACAATGGACAGGGTTATTATTATGCTTTTTCGGCTCACCAGCCACAGCTCCTTCTTTCTATTCTGCCGAGAGTGAAAATCCGTAAGCTCCACAGATCTCTCCTCTGCCTGGATCCAGCCGTCGGTTACGGCATCAAACCCCCGGTATACCGCTATGCATTTGACCCCGGCGGCCTCAGGCAACGTCATTTCTCCTCCATAGGTTACATAATAATCAGCAACCTTTCTTTCTCCTGTCACTTCCGCGTCCCTGCAAAGCTCTCCATTTTCATCGAAATAAGGACCGCCCTTCCAGACTGCATGAAGGATCCGGTAATGTTCCGGCTTCACCCCGATTTCTGCAAGAAGCTCCTGTTCACAGCCTTCCAGTTCCGGTTTAAGACTGTTATAAGGCACCCTCTTTGTCCCTAACCGAAAACAATCGGCGTCATAGGAATGGAATACTGCCGTAAACTTAAAATCCGGGATCCAGCGCTCCCTTTCAGTCCTCTTTTTAAGAACCGGATACTCACTGCAGAACTGCTGACCGGTTGCCTTGTCCTTGACCGTAACAGCTGCCTGTCCGGGAATCTGCTCCCCCCATTCCACCTCCTCGTAAAATACCATCCTCTCCGCCTTCTCCCTGCGCATTGGTATCTTATACGGTTCCAGATGCCATTCCTTCAGCCAATACTGCCTCCCTTCCTGATCCATATACTCCCCTTCCGGCAAATACCCCTCCCTTTCCTCAAACAGGATTTCCGACTCCCTTATCACCTCACTTTCCCCTTTTCCGGATATCTCAACATGTTCCGGTCTTTCTCCCTTCACTTCCGCCAGGACCATATTTCCCGTAGCAGCGTTCTGCAGGAAAGTGAAAAATACAGCAAACAAAAGGACCCCCCTGTTTCCGGACAGCATCTGACACCTCCTGTTTTTATAAAGTTGAAGAATTACAACAAATAAAGTAAATATTTAATTCATTTCAAAATAGTGGAATAGTAAAAAGAATTTAGAAAAATCAAAAAGTTAAGATAGTAAATAAAAAATCAGACATAAAGAATAAAATTTCAAAAAACACTGTGGGAACAATTGAAAAATATCGGAAATACAAAGACTCAGCAGCTAAGGCTGATCCATCAAAAGAATTTAAAAGAAAGACAGGCAGATACCTTGAATTGAGTATACCTGATTTTCCAGAATTAATCAATAGCCTTTTTGGAAAAAATCTCCGGCAGACATTTTTTCAAAAATCAGGCATCTCTTCCACATTCCGGACCAGTTCTATAAAAGCTTTCATTTCCCTGCGGATGGTGAATTCAGGAAGAAACGAGATTCCCCCATTCTCACGGAGCAGCCTGATGATGAACTCCGTATTTCCGATCTCCAGATATGGGTACACTTTTTTTCCGTCCGCAGCCAGATACTGCTCTAAAAGCAGCCGGTAACTGGCATCCTTTTCCGTCAGGATCATGGGCTGTGAAATTACCTGATCGATTTCAAGCCCTGTTTCATTTGCATAGGTGTGTCGGCTGGAAGCTGCGAAAATGATGTTTTCCGGCTTTTCCATCACCTTCACCCATTTTGTGTCATCCAGACGTCTGTCAAGAAAGTAAACGATGTCAATAGCATTATTGTTCATCATGGCAAGCAGGGTATCGGGAGAATCTATGACAATGCTCACATTGACCCCCGGATAAAGCCTGTGGAACTCCTGAACCAACGGAGGAAGGAGGGAGGCGCAGATGGATTCGATGGTGCCGATAACCAGCCTTCCGGTAAGCTCGGAAGACTCTGATAAAATATTTTTCACATGAGTCAGATCCCCCATGACATCCCTGGCATATTCATAAAATTTTCCCCCTCATGGGTCAGGGTTGTCTGTTTTCCGATCCGGTCAAATAAATGAACATTTAACTCCCTTTCCAGCTGCTTGATCTGTATGGTTACAGCCGCCTGGGAATACCCAAGCTTCCCGGCAGCTTTGGAAAAGCTTTTTAAATCCGCCACCTCTATGAATGTTTTTATTTCCCGAAGCTCCATCCCTGTTTCCCCTTGATTTAAAATTATTAAACGTTATTATAAAAACATTAAATTTTACATATATACCTTTTTATGACACATTAAAGCCAAAGGGAAATCAATCCCCTTCCATGAGTGTTTTCAAAAGATCAGTATATTTAGAAAGGATTTTACACCAATATGGAAAAGGAAAGCCATAAATATCAGGCCTTTGTGCAGATACTGAAAGAGGAACTGGTTCCTGACATGGGATGCACCGAGCCCATTGCACTGGCCTACGCCGCGGCCGTCGCAAGAAAAACCCTGGGAGGCATGCCTGACAGAGTGGTGGTTGGCGCCAGCGGCAGCATCATAAAAAATGTAAAATCCGTAATCGTTCCAAATACAGGCCATTTAAAAGGAATTGCCGCAGCAGTTGCCGCCGGTATTGTGGCAGGAAAACCGGAAAAGGAACTGGAGGTCCTGGGAGAGGTCACAGGAGAACAGATCATGCTGATGAAGGAATTCATGGAAGAAATGGAAATCAGGGTTGAACATATCAACAGCGAACTTACCTTTGACATTCTCATCACTCTGCATAAAGACGCTTCCTGCTGCAAAGTCCGCATTGCAGGTTACCACACCAATATTGTTCTCATTGAAAAGGATGGAAACATACGGATGCAGAAAGAATTAACTGCAAAGGAAGAACCGCTGACCGACCGGAAACTGCTCAGCATGGAAGAGATCTGGGATTTTATCAACACAGTGGAGATCAATGACATCAGGGAGATCCTGGACCGCCAGATCCGTTATAACTGGACCATTGCCGAAGAGGGGCTTAAGAGAGATTACGGAGCCAATATCGGTAAAGTACTTCTCAAAACCTCAGGCGGAGAAATTTCCGCAAAGGCAAAAGCCATGGCTGCAGCCGGTTCGGATGCCCGCATGAACGGCTGCGAACTTCCGGTCATTATAAACTCAGGAAGCGGAAATCAGGAGATCACCGTTTCCGTGCCTGTTATCGTATAGGCAAAAGAATTAAAATCCGGAGGGGATAAGTTATACCGGGCCCTTGCACTGGCAAATTTGACCGCGATCCACCAGAAAACTCCCATCGGCAGACTATCCGCTTACTGTGGTGCGGTCAATGCCCTGGCCATTGTTTCCGGCATCGTATGCGATGGTGCAAAGGCTTCCTGCGCGGCAAAAATTGCTTCTTCCGTAGAGGCCGGAATTTTCGGCTACACCATGTATAAGCACGGACAACAGTTTCTGGATGGGGATGGCATTGTCACCAAAGGAGTGGAAGCCACCCTCAAAAATGTGGGCAGATTGGGGAGCGAGGGGATGAAAAAGACCAATAAAGAAATCATTAAGATCATGATGGGGGAATAAATATGGAAATAAGGGCCGCTAATGGCTTACGATTTCCTGAACATACTTGTATTCTAGGTTTTGGTATCATATAATTATATCAGCAGATACCAACTGCTGGCAATCGCGTATAGGGTAGTTGACCTCTATTATACATAGAATGGAGGTGTTGCTTATGAAGAATTTTGACTTTAAGGATTTGATGTCCTTTGGCATGTTCCTCTTAGCACTACTGACATTCATCTTTTTGATATGTCAATAAACTAAAAAACCTTCCCTGTACTTTGGCCGGTCAGGAAGGTTTTTCACTTTTCTATTTGGTCAACCACCCTGTGGCGATTGCCTTTATTAATTATATTATAACAAATATTTGAAATATTACAAGTACATGTGCTTATTTCGTCAACTCTGTATTATTTTTTAGGCCTTTTTATCAATATATTCAGCAAAATGCCTTTTTTACGGCCTTTCCAACATCGGCTTCCCCTTACAAAATACTCCAAACTACTACAGGATTCGCCTTAATTTTCATTCATTCTCGCCAGCTTTTCTGCCTGATCTGCCGCTATCAGCGAATCCAGAAGTTCCTGAATATCGCCATTCATGATGGAATCGATCTTATAAAGGGTCAGCTTGATCCTGTGGTCCGTGACCCGGCCCTGAGGAAAGTTATAGGTTCGGATCTTTTCGGAACGGTCCCCGGTACCGATCTGGCTTCTTCTTGCTTCCGCTTCTGAATTCTGTCTCTTTTCCAGCTCAATATCATAAAGCTTGGAGCGCAGCAGGCGGAAGGCCTTTTCCTTGTTCTGAAGCTGGGACTTTTCTGTCTGGCTGTAAATCACGATACCGGTCGGAATATGGGTCAGCCGGACGGCTGAGTCGGTAGTATTTACACACTGTCCTCCGTTTCCCGATGCGCGCATCACGTCGATCCTCACATCCTTGTCATCAATGACAACGTCCACCTCTTCAGCCTCGGGCATCACCGCTACGGTTGCGGTAGAGGTATGGATCCTTCCTCCGCTCTCAGTTTCCGGCACACGCTGAACACGATGGACTCCGCTCTCGTATTTCATTTTGGAATAAGCGCCTTTTCCCGTGATCATGGCTACCACTTCCTTAAAGCCGCCGATCCCATTCTCATTCACACTGATCAATTCTACTTTCCAATGCTGTCCTTCGGCGTAATTCACATACATCCGGTACAGCTCGGAAGCGAACAGGGCTGCTTCATCTCCGCCCGCACCCGCACGGATTTCAAGAATGATGTTCTTGTCATCGTTGGGATCCTTTGGCAAAAGAAGGATCTTGAGCTCCTGCTCCAGTTCCTCGATCCGCTTCCTGGCATCGGATAATTCCTCCTTCGCCATTTCCCGCATTTCCTCGTCGTTCTCTTCCTCCAGAAGAGACAGGCTGTCCTCCACGGTCTGCTTTGCTTTCTTATACTGGGTATAAGCCTCCACAAGCTCTGCCAGATCCGCCTGTTCCTTCATCAGCTTCCGGAAACGGTTCTGATCCTCCGCTACGGAAGGATTGTTTAGCTCCTGCATCAGCTCTTCATAATGAATTAAAATATCATCCAATTTATCAAACATAGGTATCCTCCTGAATTCCACACAAAGGGCCGCCGCCCGTATTTAAACGCGGACCGCACACACCACCCGGTCCAGTCCCGCCGCATCCTTTACCACCCGGATCTCCTGATAGCCGGCCTCTTTTAACAGGCCGCTCACGGCGTCCCCCTGGTCATAGCCGATTTCAAAATAAACCGCCCCCCCGGGCTTTAAAAAGCGGCGGCAATCCAAAACCAGCCTTCTATAAAAATGCAGGCCGTCTTCCATGCCGTCAAGGGCAAGGATGGGTTCGTGATCCCGGACCTCCGGCTGCAGTTCCTCTATTATTTTCGTGGGAATATAGGGTGGATTTGACACAATGACATCAAATTTCCTGTTTTCTTCCCATGCGGTGAACAAATCGCTCTCAATCAGGGTGACCTTATCATCCCCCATGAGCCGCCGCACATTTACTTCAGCCACCTGAAGGGCTTCCCTGGAAATATCCGCTCCCGTCACCCTGTCAAAACCGCCAAGCAGGGCCAGACTGACCGCAATGCAGCCGCTTCCGGTGCACATATCCAGGATTTCCGGCTTCATTCCCTTGTAATCCCTTAAAACCTGCTCCACCAGTGTCTCCGTATCCTGTCTGGGGATCAGCACATATTCATTTACATAAAACTCCAGCCCCATAAATTCCCGGCTGCCTGTAATCTGCTGAAGGGGAATCCTTTCTGACCGCTTTTCGATCATGGAGCGGTAGTTTGCTGCGGCATTAAGAACGGAATCCTCATCGGAAAGCCTTTTGTTCCTGTCCAGCAGAAAATGGGCCATATCGGTATGAAACGCCTCAAAGAGCAGGTATCTGGAATCGAGGGATGCCTCTTCCACTCCCGCCTTCTCAAGCTTTGCCGTTCCTTCTTCCAATAAAAGCTGTAATGTCAGACTCATATCCCTTTCTCCGGGAAGTTTCTGTCAAGAAATGCCCTCCAGTCAAAGACAGCCTCCACAGAAGCAATTCCCACCTCGATCATGGTATCATCCGGCTCTTTGGTAGTCAGTCCCTGCATCCACATGCCCGGCCGGCTTAATAAATCCACCAGCTTTGAATCGCTCCGCCCGGCCAGGCGCAGGAATTCATAGGACACTCCGGCAATTACCGGGATCAGCACGATCCTGCTGAGGATCCGTAAAGGCAATGTATCCACCCTTATCACCATGAAAAACAGAATGCTGATGACCATGACAATCAAAAGAAAACTTGTTCCGCAGCGCTTATGCTCCTTGGAGCTGTTTCTGACATTTTCCACATTCAGCTCAAGACCATGCTCAAGACAGTTTATGCATTTATGCTCGGCTCCATGATACATAAAGGTCCGTCGGATATCTTCCATTCGTGAAACAAGCTTGATATATGCGATAAAGATTCCGATACGGAGAAATCCCTCAAGGACTGCCATGACTGTCTGAGACTTAATAAAGCCATGGAACACACCGGCAAGAAACATGGGCAGCACCATGAAGATGCAGATCGCCATCACCACGGAGAATACCATTACCATGCTCATCAAGGCTTTTTCCATCTTTTCTCCAAATATCCGTTCCAACAGCTTTTCAAATCTGCCGGGCTCCGAATCCTCGTCATCCTCAAAAAAGCTGGCAGAAAATGTCAGCGCCCTCATGCCCAGCACCATGGAATCCCCAAAACTGAATATTCCCCGGATAAACGGCAGGGAAAAGAACTTTACCTTTTCTCCCAGACTGACATAAGCATCTTTTTTAACTTCTATGGTCCCGTCCGGCTTGCGGACAGCGGTGGCATACTCATCCCCATTCTTCATCATTACGCCTTCAATCACGGCCTGTCCGCCGATTCCTGAATACTTCATACGCTCAACCACCTCTCTATTATAAATGGAAGCACTTCACTCATTGTAATTTCAAAAAAGGTTGAGCTAAAGTGTTTCCACCAAACTCAACCTTTTCTTTGCTCCAAACTTATTCAGCCTTAACGCCATATTTACGATTGAATTTATCAATACGTCCACGTGCGGAAGCAGCTTTCTGCTGACCGGTGTAGAATGAATGGCACTTAGAACAAACTTCTACATGGATATCTTCCTTTGTAGAACCAGTTACGAATTCATTACCACAGTTGCAAACGACTTTTGCCTGGTAGTAATTTGGATGGATTCCCTCTTTCATGACTTTCACCTCACATCATCTGATTTCTATTAAATCGCGGTCAATAAACCGACTTTGTCTAATAAACAGCTTGTATAGTATAACATAAAATATTTTTTAATGCAAGCATTTATTTCTATTAAAACCCGGTATCTCTAGAAAAAACGCATTTTTTTGGAGGTTTCCACGAATTCCCGATTGTTCCTGGTTCTTGAGAATAAGTCCAGTACTTTTTCCACGGCTTCCTCTGATTTCAGCGTATTGGTCGCCTTCCGGACCACGTCCACCGCTTCCGCCTCTTCCCTGGTGAGCAGCAGATCATCTCTTCTGGTACCTGACTTCAGGATATCGATGGCAGGGAAAATTCTCTTCTCGGACAGCTTCCGGTCAAGCACCAGCTCCATGTTGCCGGTTCCTTTGAATTCCTCATAGATAACGTCATCCATCCGGCTTCCCGTATCCACAAGGGCGGTGGCAAGAACCGTCAGGCTGCCTCCCTCCCGCATGTTTCTGGCCGCTCCGAAGAAACGCTTCGGCATATGAAGCGCGGCAGGATCCAGACCGCCGGACAGGGTACGTCCGCTGGGGGCCACGGTTAAATTGTAGGCACGTGCCAGTCGGGTAATGCTGTCCAGAAGAATCACCACATCACGTCCATGCTCCACAAGGCGTTTGGCCCGCTCGATCACCATCTCGGAAACCCTTTTATGGCGCTCCGGAAGCTCGTCAAACGTTGAATAGAGGACCTCCACATTATTTCCCACGATGGACTCCCTGATATCCGTAACCTCCTCCGGCCTCTCATCGATCAAAAGGATCATAAGATGGATCTCCGGATGATTCACGGTTATGGCCTTTGCCACCTGTTTAAGCAGAGTTGTCTTACCCGCTTTCGGCGGGGACACGATCATACCCCTCTGCCCCTTTCCGATGGGGGCCAGAAGATCCAGGACCCGCATGGCAGTGGTGCTCTTACCTCCCGGAGTCTCCATATGAAGCCTTTTATCCGGGAATATGGGCGTCATATTTTCAAAGTTCGGGCGGCGTTCCGCCACGCTGGCCGGATATCCGTTGATATTTCTTACATACAGCAGGGCGGCAAACTTTTCCGCAGCTGTCTTCACTCTGCGGCTTCCATGAATGATATCGCCCGTCTTCATATTAAACCGGCGGATCTGGGAAGGCGCCACATAAACATCATTTTCCCCGGGAAGATAATTCTCGCATCGGATGAAGCCGAAGCCATCCGGCATGACCTCCAGAATGCCGTGGGCCTCTATGCCGCTGTCCAGCTCCTGCAGCTCAGGACTTGGCTGAAAATCCCCTCTTGGCTCTTCCTGTACGGATTCCTGCCGTGCCTCACTTCTCACAGGAGCTTCCGCTCCGTTCCCCGGCGCCGGACGATAGCTTGCCGGTCTCTGCTGGGCATCCGGGCGGTAGGAACGGACAATGGTCTTTCTCTGGCCGCTCCCTGCGGATAACCCCTGCTGATCCATGATCATCTGGTTTTGCTGGCCTGAACCGCCGTTTCCGCTCTGGTTCTGCTGGCCTGCTCCGTTCCCGCTCTGGTTCTGCTGGCCTGCTCCGTTCCCGCTCTGATACTGCTGGCTGCTGCCCGTTGTCTGGCTCTGCTGGTTTAAAGTTCCCTGCTGGACGTGACCGGAAGCTGCCGGGGCGGCTGCCCTGGTCCTTTCTCTGACAGGCTCTTCCTCTCTTTCTGCCGGAGCGCTCCCCGACGAAACACCTGGCGCAGGCGCCTGTTCCTCTTTTTTACAAAGCAAATCTATAATTTCAGCTTTACGCATGGAACTGCAGCCCTTGATCCCCTGGGCCTTCGCAAGCTCCTTTAATTCCGCTAACGGCAATGTCTGTAATTTTTCACGCATATTATTCTCCTTCATGATTCCTTATATCAGTTGTTTCGTAAGCTTGGGAATGATTTACGATAGAATATCGCAAACAGATGGCCGGAAATGCCTTCCGGCCCAAATCATGCTAAATCAGGTTGTACGATATGCCTATTATATACCTTTATGTGAAAAAAGAAAAGTTATTTTTTCAGAAAGCTCAAGTGCTCTTTGATATTCCTTTCATATCCGTTGTCCGTAGGCCGGTAAAACTCCGTACCTTCCATCCCATCCGGAAGATACTGCTGCTTTACGTAATGATTGGGATAATCATGGGCGTAAAGATAGCCCTGCCCATGGCCCAGTTTCGCCGCCCCCTTATAATGGGCATCCTGTAAATGGACCGGAACCGGCATGGTCTTCTGATTCCGTACGGCCTCCAGAGCTTCAAACACCGCGACACAGGCCGCGTTGCTCTTTGGCGCGGAAGCCACATAGGTAACTGCCTCCGCAAGGATGATCTGGGCTTCCGGAAGCCCGATCCTCTCCGCCGCCTGTGCTGCAGCCACCGCCACCACAAGCGCCTGGGGATCAGCATTGCCAACATCTTCCGCGGCACAAATCATGATTCTCCTGGCAATGAATTTGATATCCTCTCCCGCATACAGCATCCGTGCAAGATAGTACACCGCCGCATCCGGATCAGATCCCCTCATACTCTTAATAAATGCAGATATGGTATCATAGTGATTATCTCCCGCTTTATCATACCGGACCACCCGTTTCTGGATGCATTCCTGGGCGACTTCAATATCAATATGGATCTTTCCGTCCGCCGGATCCCGCCCCGTGGTCATGACCCCCAGCTCCACCGCATTCAATGCGGCCCGGGCATCTCCGTTGGACACATCCGCCAGAAATTCCATGGCTTCCTCGTCAATGACCGCATTATAAGTGCCCATGCCCTTTTCCCGGTCATAAACGGCCCTGCGGATCAGCTCCCTGATATCGTCTTTTTCCAGAGATTTGAGTTCAAATACCCGGGATCTGGAAAGAAGGGCCCCATTTACCTCAAAATAAGGATTTTCCGTGGTCGCCCCGATGAGGATGATCGTCCCATCTTCCACAAAAGGAAGCAGATAATCCTGCTGCCCCTTGTTAAAGCGGTGGATCTCATCCACAAACAGTATGGTCTTCTTGCCGTACATACCCAGGGAATCTTTCGCTTCCTTAACGATCTCTTCCATGTCCTTTTTTCCCGCTACCGTGGCATTCAGCTGCTTAAAATCCGCGCTGGTGGTATTGGCGATCACCCTGGCCAGTGTGGTCTTTCCGGTCCCGGGAGGGCCGTAGAAAATCACAGAACCAAGCTTGTCCGCCTTAATGGCGCGGTAGAGCAGCTTATCCCTGCCGATGATATGCTGCTGCCCCACTACCTCTTCAAGCGTCGACGGCCGGAGCCTGGACGCAAGGGGCGACTCTTTTTCCATGGTGTTTTCCCTCATATAATCAAACAAATCCATTCTCATTCTCCCGTGTCTTAAAATCCTTCGATAAATGCCCTTCGCCGGTCAATCCACCAAAAGCTCATCGACTGTAACAAAAGTATAGCCCTGCTTTGTCAATGTGTCAATAGCCTCCAGGGCAGCTTCCACCGAAGTCGGGAAAACATCATGAAGAAGGATAATATCCCCGGGCTCCACATTTTTAACAATCTGGCGCACGATTTTTCTGGTGTTTTTCGTCTTCCAGTCCAGGGTATCCACATCCCACAGCACCACCGTCATGTCGGTGGTACATTCCAGCTCCTCGTTCCAGGAGCCATAAGGCGGGCGCAGGTATTGTGGCTTCACACCGGTAATGGCTTCGATTTTCCGGTTATTCTCATCGATCTGCTCACAGGCCGTTTTCACCAGTTCCTTGCTCATCTGTACGTGGCTGTATCCATGGCTGCCGATTAAATGTCCATCCTCCTGCATCTGTTTTACAACGGCTTCCTTTCCGTCCACATTCTCTCCAAGAAGAAAAAAGGTGGCGTGAATTCCCCGTTTGCGCAGACCGTCAAGGAGGCGGGGCGTATAGACGGAGTGGGGCCCGTCGTCAAAGGTCAGCGCAATCTGCTTATCCCCGGAAAACTGTTTTCTCACCTCATCTCTGGCTTCAGCGCCCGCATCCGCGGGAAGAAACAAAGTATCCTTTGTCTGAGTATAAGAATGATACATCGCTTTCAAACAAAAAACATCCAATATTAAAACAGCCAAAAAGCAGGCTGCTTTCCACCTGATTTTCATAATTTCATAAGCCCGGCTTTCTACTATTATTATTAAATCTATGGGGCTTAACGGAAAAATAAAACCTAAACTTTTCTGTTTTTTTCTGCATTCTCCCCCGAATTCACGTAATAATTTCGAATTATTTCAAGCAATAAAGCGAATTATTCATCTTCTCCGCCTTATTTTCCCCTTGAGCTTATACAAACAAGGGCTGCCCCTCCATTTGAAAATGGGGGACAGCCCTTGCAGATCACCTATAAAATCAAAGATTTCATTAAGCCATGCAAACGTTTACTGCCTGCAGGCCACGGTTTCCTTCTGTGGTCTCGTAAGTTACCTTCTGGCCTTCTTCCAGAGTCTTGTAACCGTCAGAAACAATACCGGAGAAATGTACGAAAACTTCCTCGCCGGTTGCGTCATTTACGATAAAACCATACCCCTTAGCACCATTAAACCATTTTACTGTACCGTTGTTCATAACGCGTACCTCCTATGAAATAAAAAAATTATTTGATATATCGCCTGAAACAAAAAATCACATATTTTTGTAAATCATCATCCGAAAATAATGACTTACAAAAATATGTGAAATCATAACTCCATTCGATAATACACGTACATTCTAACGCGAATATGAAAGATTGTCAAGACTATTCTTCTTTGAGTTTTTCCACTTTTTTTGAAAGGCCGGTCTTTTTATGTTCTGTCTGATAAACAGATTTCCCCCAAAACCCCATCTGTAAAGAAATCCCCCTTCTTCTGCTGTAAAATCATGCCATGGGGCAAAATTCAAAAAACAAAAGAAAGGGGATTTCCGCCTGCTCATTGATACAGGCTCTTATTTTTCTCCGCTCTCCTGCAGAATACCTTCTGCAGAAAAGTGATAAACGGTGCCGTCGATATTCTGGGTTCCTGTGACGGCAAGACCGTTTTTATAGTATAAGTACTGACCGGCATCGTTTTTCTCCCAGCCCTCGGCTGCTCCGGAATCAACGGTCAGTTTAACATACCGTTCCAGAATGGCAGCCGCCTGGGCACGGGTAGTATTGCCTTTGGGATTGAACTTACCGTCTCTTTCTCCCCTCATAAGCCCTGCCTTCTGCATGGCCATTACCGCAGGCTTTGCCTCTCCGTCCGAATTTCCATCGTCGGCAAAACTGACTGCTGAACGGGTGACAGGCAGGGAAAAGCCGGTGGCCCTGGCATAGTTCTGCATGATCACCGCCATTTCTTCACGGGTCACTGCCCCATCCACCCCGGACAGATCGTGGTTATCTCCCTGAATGATTCCATTCTGACGGGCCCATTCCATGTAAAGCATGGTATCGCTACCTGACCCGCCGGTTATGCCTTCATAGCTGCTCACATCGGCTCCTGACAGCTTTCCAAGCGCAGTCATCAGCATTCCTTTCGTCAGCACAGCCTCCGGATCAAACACGGAATCGGAAGTACCTTCCAGCAATCCCCGTGCCGCCGCGTAGTCAATGGATTCTCCGGCCCAATGGTCCGCAGTATCCGTAAATGCCGGTATGAGAGCCGTATTTCCCACACCATAGATGGAAAAATGATTCGTACGGAAGAGAATCTGTCTGCTATGCCTGTCATAGACAGAATCAGCAATAGGGCTTATCCCTCCGTTTTCATCTACGTATACTCCGCACAGGAAGCCTTCCGTTTCATTATTTTCCGGTGTAAAGGGAATTCCAATGACAGTAGACCCCTCGTTCAGGCTTGTAACGGTTATGGCTCCTTCCTCCTTTACCGAATGAATGGTGATATCATAGCAGCTGCTGACACCGCTGACCTCCACAGGTTCCACTGAAATGGTAACATCATCCCCGCTCTGCCTGCAGATCTCTTCCACAGCCTTCTTATTGAGCGCAATCCTTATCAGAGTTCCATTTATATCAAGGTTCTGTACATTTGCGCTCACAAGGCTCTCCAGGGCGTTTCTTGAAAATGCCGCGGTCAGCGATCTGGCATCCTTTGGAAGAGCGATGTTCACTTCTATGGAGATTCCGTTTGCTGCCTTTCCCTGGACCCTGGCATCGGATTGTGCCCTGGCAATTGCCTCCGCAATGGTCTGGTCTGAAATGGAGACACCGGCAGAACCGTTCTCCCCCCGGTTGGCTGTGACTGTAATATTCCCCTGAACAGGCTGATCCTCCAGGCCGGCAGAGGATCTCAAGCCGGTACCTGCGTCATAGTCATCATCCGAGGAATCAGAATTGGAGGGATTGCCATTGGAGGGATTGCCGCCGGAAGGATTCTCACCGGAAGGATTTTCGCCGGAAGAGCCCCCATCCCCGTTGCCGGTCACCCTGTCCCTGAATACCACCCCGCCTTCGTCTGAGGAATACTGAAAATCGCGAAGAATAATTTCGGAGGACATCTCATAGCCCAGCTCTTTTAAAATGCCATTCGCTCTTTCCAGAACCTTCGCATCTGCTTTATTTTCGTTCAGGATCTTTGCAAACTCCGGCTGATTCAGCTCAGATAAGGTTTTTCCCTCAAGATCCACGACTGTCCCTTTCCCATAATTGGCTCCTGAAACCACAGTGCCGACGCCCCTGGCCGGAAGGATTACCCGGGAACCGCTTATCTGCTGCGCCTCGTTGTTATAATAAGCCTTTTCAACATATGCGATTCCTGAAACTCTTCCTGAAAAGCCTCCCACATCCACGGTGGTGTTTGCTGAAACCAGATCGACATCAGCGAAATTATTGACCGCAACGCCTGCATTCATGCCGGAAATACCGCCGATCTGGATTCTGGCTCCGTTTCCGCTGCCCTTGATGTTTCCTGAAGCATAATTATTAATGATCAGAGCTCTGTTGGGAAGGGCACTGATCCCTCCGGCATACGCATAGCCATCCCTGCTTTCACTACGGATATCGATTTCTACATAGCAGTTGGCTATAATTCCTTTGTTGATGGCCCCGATAAGTCCGGCACTGTCATTTTGTTTTGCACTGTAGCTGTTCACAGTTCCCGTTGCATAGCAGAAATCAACATATCCGCCGTCTCCTGCATTTTCTATGTAATATCCTGACAGAATTCCGGCATAGGCAATGGAATCACCCAAATACTTATGGTGAATTGACGCATTTTCGATTCCGAGATTTTTGATCCTGGCTGCTTCCAGATTCGCAAAAAGGCCAACCGATTTGCAGTATATTTCCGGATTTTCTGAAGAGCCCACCGTCATATGACTTATGACCTTATTGTTTCCATCAAAGGTTCCCCGGAAACCATAGGCCCCCGATCCCCCTGCAGGAATCCATTCAATACCATTAAGAGAAATATTTTCTCCAAGCTTTACAAACTTTCCGGCATAATGCTCATCCTCATTCAGAGAACCGGCAAACGCCACCAGCTGCTCGGCCGTGTTTATGATGTACGGATTCTCTTTAGTGCCTTTTCCAGCCGCAAATACGGAATCAGATACATACCCGTATCCGGTAAGATCCCGAATGGAAGCTTTCTGGGCTCCAACGGCAATGGCGCTTTTCAGTGCTTTTTGAAGCTCACTGTCACTGCCGGACTGGGAATAATTCTGTGTCTCTATTACAGAAGCAATGATTTCTGCAGAAATGGAATCCAGCTGGCTTCCTTCGCTGTGCTTCGTTATACGGATGTCTGAAATACGCGCTTCAGCTACCGATACGCTCACATAAATATATTCTCCGCCGAGTCCCTTCGCTCTTCCATAATAAGTGCCGTCTGCCATATCGAGAGTATCCGGTTCAAATTCCGGAGTCATATCCTTATAAGTGGTGGACACCGTTTCTCCCGACGGCATAACGATTCCATCTTCCAGCTGCCATTCCTTCAGCTTCATAAATTCAGGAAGGCCCATGGCATTCTGATTTCCCACATTGGAGCTTTCTCCGTTTTCAATATCCAGGGGAAAGGCATTGTAATTGCTGTTTAGAAGATCGGCAAACTCCTGACTCTCCATAAACGACTGTTCTTTTGCCTCGATTCCCACATGATAAGTCCCATCGTAGGCTTCGCCTTCATCATTTACTCCGGCGCTCACCATAAATCCAACGCTGATCACCGGACGGTTTATGGTGCCGTTGCTGTTTTGAACCGCATCCGCGTTGTAATAAGAGATAAACTGTCTGGCAATTCCCGTGGACCAGCCTGAAAAAGAACCCACATAGGTGGAAAAGGAATCCGCTGTCATATCTCCAACGGCATAGCAGTTTGCTACCTTACCCCCATTTACTCCAATGAAGGAAGAAACCGCAGGCATCCCTTCGTTGCCGTCTTCTCTGCTCGCTTTTCCGCCCGCATTGCCCAATGCAAAGCAGCTTGCGACAACACTTCTGTTTGTCATGCCTATAAATGCACCGGATTCGGCAAGACCGCCAACAGCCGTGCAGTAAACTTCCGCATCGGTCCACGAGTTAATGATTCCGCCTTTTATGGTCTGGCCCACCAGACCGCCCGCCCAGGCATTTGCTTTGCTGTGAGTGGTTTCGGCAAAGACATATCCGGCTGCGTGGCAGCTGTCAATATAGGCTCTGTCCGTAACTCCTGCAAGAAGTCCGGCATATACATTTGTACTCCTCTTTACAGAAATTACGGAATCTTCTATACTGAGATTCTTAATAACCGCATTTTCACCGACGACACCAAAAAGGCCATAAAAGGTTGTCATTTTGCCGGTGTTCTCGCTGTCGCCTGATTCTTCTTCATAAGGAACGTCTTCAGAACCTATGCGGATCCCGGTGATCTTGTGCCCGTTTCCGTCAAAGATCCCCTTAAAATCATAATGACCAAGACCAATGGGAAGCCATGTTTCACCGGAAACATCAATGTCCTCATCAAGGGCGATGTAAATGCCGGAATAAGTCACCTCCTCTGAAAGCGACTTTGCGAATGTCCTGAGCTGTTCTTCAGTCTTCAGAAGATAAGGATCCTCTTCTGTTCCGCTTCCTCCTTCAAATATGCCTGTATCAATGCTGTCATCCACAAAGGCCTCTCCTGAAAGGGTCACCCTGCCGCTGAATTCCCATGCATAAACAGCATCAACAGAATCAAACCCATTTTGAAGGTCTCCCATATTCTGATTACCCGCTTCTGAGATCCGGGCAATGGCTTCCGCTCTTTTCGATCTTGTCAGGCCGCGATTTAATGTATCCACCATGTCCGAATCATTGAGTTCCGAATCCGGCAGGCCTTCCACATTTTCCGTAATATAGCCGGTAATCGCGCTGGTTGCCGTCATCAATGCATTTGGGATGCTGCTGTTAAAGTAACCATTGATGATGGCAGTATTCTTTGTTGCCATACCACAGATTCCGCCGGCCAGCGCTTTGCTCTGCCCCCCGCTTTCAGCGGTGACCTGGCAGTCATTGAAAACATTATATGCCGTACCGGACCAGGATCCGAACAGGCCGCCTGCAGCGGCTATGGTATCGGCATCTGTTTGGGCGGAAACACTTCCAAAGGAGGCTCCGTTGATCAGAATGCATTTGTTGCCGGAAAGCCCGGTGATTCCTCCGGCATAAGCACCTTTGCTTTCTGAGACTGCAGCAACCGACACATCTGCATAAACATTGGATACCACGGAACTGCTGCCCAACTTTCCGACTATACCGCCGGCATAGTTGATTTCTGTGAGATTACCGGCTTCAACGCTTCCGGATACCTCACAATTGTCTATGAAAACCCCGGCATCCGTGCTTCCCGCTACAGCGCCTGCCTCAGAGGCTTCCGCATCCCGGGATATATTCACATCTTCCAGTTTCACATCGGAAACCTTTGCTCCCGCTGCCAGATAACCGAAAAGACCGGCATATTTCACGGTTTGATCCTGTATGCTCAATCCGTTGATGGTATAGCCTTTCCCGCTGAAAAATCCGGCAAAAGGCTCTTCCTTTGTTCCGGCAGGAATCCATTCTCCGCTTAGCTCCAGGTCATTGGAAAGCTCTATATACTTTCCTTTGTAATCATTTCCTTCATTTATTTTACCTGCAAACCGTTCAAGCTGCAGATCATCTGCAATAATATAAGGATCCTTTTTGCTTCCATTTCCGTCCTCAAATACCTGTTCATCACTGACTGCAGCTTTTGATAAGGCATCCTCTACCGCTTCCAGGATGCCCTCACTGCTGCGCGTTGCAGAGCTTATGGCATCCACATCCGTGGAATTTGTATTGATTATTTCATCAAACAGTTTCTTTGCTTTTTCCCATCTGTCTGCAGTCTCGCTTTGAGAGACTTCCTGTATATCCGTAATTTGATTATCAGCGATTGTGACCTTTAATGTGATTGTACCTTTATAACCACCGCCGCTGCCGGTATAGGTACCATCCGCATACTCCCCCTCCAGTTCTATGCTTTTCAATTGGACGGCAAGCAGCTCTGCATTCTCTAATTTCTTTTCTGCTCCTTCCACGGGCGCTTCCGCCGCTGTTTCGGATTCTTCTATATTATCTTCATCCGTCTTCTCAGCAGCTTCTTCTGTTTCTTCCGTCTCTCCAGGCTCTTCTCCAGTTTCTCCCTGACTCTCGCCCGTTTCCTCAGACCCTTCTTCTGTCTCTTCCTGATCCTCTTCTGTAGCCTCAGACTCTTCTTCTGGCTCTTCCTGGCCCTCTCCTGTAGCGTCGGACTCTTCTTCCGTCTCTTCCAGTCCGCTTTCTGGCTCTTCAGGTTCTTCTTCTGTTTCTACCGGGTTCTCTTCTGCTTCCTCAGACTCCTTACCCGTCTCTTCCTGATTCTCTTCCGTTTCCTTTGTTTCTTCTCCGGATCCTTCCGGACTTTCTTCTGTTTTCCCCGACTCTTCCCCCGTTTCTTCCTGGCTTTCTTCTGTTCCGCCAGGTTCTGCTCCCGTTTCCTGATCCGCTCCTTCTGCTTCCTCAAATATCGTTTCTTCTGATGAGTATTCATTAGAAAACGAATTATTTTCCGATAAATTCAAACCAATACCGTCTGCATATGCAGGCATAACGGATGAACTTACCATGATGAAAACCAGTGCCGTGCTCAATCCCTTTTTCAACCTTTTCTTACTCCCATTAAATCTCAAACGCTTGTCCTCCCAGTCATAAAATTTTCATGCTAAATAAATGTCTTAGTTAGCACAAACTAACCCAAATTTTACCATTGCCCCATTTATACGTCAATCCGGCTAATGAAAATATCTTATCACTAAAATCCTTATTGATAAATTTATAACAAAACAGAGGTTTTAAACATACTAGTCAATGCTTTCCTGACACCTGGTCAAAAGATATTTTTAAAATGATATTCTGCTTTTCTGCAAGCGAACCATTGTTTTTATTGTTTCATATTTTTAAGGAGATGTCTGTTAGTGGTCTGATCAATGCCTCTCCCAACAGCAAAGAAAAAAAGAAGCCTCTCCTTACTCCGCTGACTCCTGCGTATATCTTACACAAGTTCAGCAAAAGGCCTTAATTGAAAAACTCCAAAACCGGCTATAGTTCCCCAGTATTTTATTTACAGCAGCCCAAAGGCTGACCCCTTGCAAAACTGTGAGATCTTAGCCGCATGCAGCGCTTTCCGATGCCCGTTTCCGGAGCTGTGCAAACAGGGCGCTCTTGTGTGATCACAGCACTCATGATCTTATCCCTTATGCTTCTGTTTCCGCTTCAAATCATCAATAATTGCTTCTGTAACTCCTGTTGATAACGGTGTTGTTTGAATCAGCTATAAATAGTCTTCAACCTCACAGAGCAGAATCGTTTTGCTTACCAATTACTGCTTTCCTTTCCATTTTTTATATATTACATTTCTATTACATAAGTGTTACAATGAAGTTGTTTCAAAGAGAGCATAAAATAATATGAGGAGGGGGATTGCTATCATGTTTTTTGACTTTAGCTCATGTAATATTAGCGATTTATTAGATTTAATTTCCCAGTTCTGCAAATAGTTTTAAATTAGGTTCAACCTTTGGTTGGACCTTTTTTAATTAATATCTCCTTTCACAAACACTTCACACTTTCATCAAATTCTCGTCACATTTTTTCGGTATATTAATAATCACAAAGAGGCCATTAGCCTTTTGCATATAAATCTTTTTTTCATGCTGCCGGCAAGATACCCCCTGATCTTGCCGGCTTCCTCTATATTACTAAACCTGTTTTGAATATCCCGGACTCTCATTTTCTTAAAAAGTGCTTCCTGGAGCAGTTCCGGAAGTTTTCATAAAACAGATCCTGCTTTCCCTAACGCTTGCAGTATGAAAGCCGGTCCGTCTCTGTGCCGCTTGGCACTTCATTTGATTTGACAGGAGTGGCAAATTCTATGGCCGAAATACATTCCGGAAGTCCTCTTACCTTCTCACTCATTTACAGAAAGTGCATTTTTACACCGATAATAAGTTGTTCCATCACAGCTGGCGGAAAAAAAGAAAAGGGACATGTGCAGAAAAAAGAAAAGAAAGTAAAAACAATAAACAGCAGCCATTGGATTAAAAAATGGAGAAATATAATAAACGGAAGAAAATACAGAAATTTTATAAGATAAGCTTTAAAGACAAAGGAATTCTACCGGGAAAATAAAATATGAAGGTTCAAGAATTCTCTGAAATTATGGGATATAAATGAAAAACAAAGCAGTGTTAAAGACCGGACAAATACCGCAGGACAAAACAATACCCCTGAAACCCGGATAATCACAGGGGTTCAGGGGTATCAATCTGCAATTAATTACTTTAAGGTAACCTTTGCACCTTCAGCCTCTAAAGAAGCCTTGATCTGCTCAGCCTCTTCCTTGGAAGCGCCAGCCTTTAATACCTTAGGAGCTCCGTCAACTACGTCTTTTGCTTCTTTTAAGCCTAAGCCGGTAGCTTCACGAACAACCTTGATAACTTTAACCTTGTTTGGACCAACTTCTGTTAATTCTACGTCAAATTCTGTCTTCTCTTCAGCTGCTGCTGCAGGGCCTGCTGCTGCAACCACTACGCCTGCTGCTGCGGATACACCGAACTCTTCCTCACATGCCTTTACCAGTTCGTTTAATTCTAATACAGATAATTCTTTGATCGCTTCGATAAATTCAGCTGTTGTTAACTTTGCCATGATAATATACCTCCGTATTTAATATGTTTATTTTTAAGGAAGTTCGATTCGCCTGACGGCTCCTCGAACGGCTAATTTCCTAAACTCAGGCGCGCTCTGCACGCCTTCATTAAGAAAATTATGCTTCTGCTGCCTCGCCGCCCTGAGCATCTGCGATCTGCTTGAGCACACGGGCAAAATTTGTGATAGGAGACTGGATACTTCCCAGTAACCTTCCAAGAAGAACTTCTCTGGACGGAATGCTGGAGATCTGCTCCATGCCTTTTGCATCATAGTAAACGCCTTCAACAACGCCGCCCTTGATCTCCAATGCGGGAGCTGTCTTAGCGAATTCAGCCAGGATTCTTGCCGGAGCTGTCGCATCTGTCTTGGACACTGCGATTGCCGTAGGTCCTTCCAGATTCGGGTCCAGAGCTTCAAATGCCGTACCCTTGGCTGCAAAACGGATCATGGTATTTTTATATACCTTGTAGGAAATTCCGGCCTCTCTTAATTTCTTACGAAGCTCGGTATCCTGAGCAACGGTGATACCTCGATAGTCTACAACGACTGCGGTCTCGGCGCCGTCCAGTAATTCCTTGATCTCGTTTACAACTGGCTGCTTTAATTCAACTTTTGCCATTATGGTTTACCTCCTGTTTAGTCTGAGCCCCGCGGCTGCCCCCGGGACCCGCTCGTATAAACCGCAAAGAAAAACCTCTCTGCCACGCGGACAGAGAGGGATACAATTCATTTATAAAAAATGATTCTTGTACGTTCCTCGGCAGGCGTTAACACCTTATGCCCTGGGGGCACCTGCTGTCTTCGGCAGTCAATACTGAAATAGTATAGCATTATTTATAATCGATGTCAACCACAAAACAAAACTAGCCCATTAACTTTGCTACATTGAGCTTTACGCCAGGTCCCATAGTGGAAGCCAGTGTAACACTCTTTAAATAAGCACCCTTAACTGTACTTGGTTTTGCCTTTACGATCGCATCAACAAGCGTCTGGAAGTTGTCCGCTAACTGTTCTTCTGTGAAAGAAGCTTTTCCAACTGGCACGTGGATAATATTTGTCTTATCAAGTCTGTACTCAACCTTACCGGCTTTGATATCGTTGATGGCCTTTGTTACATCCATAGTAACGGTACCGGCTTTTGGGTTCGGCATTAAGCCCTTGGGTCCCAGGACACGTCCCAGACGGCCAACCACACCCATCATATCCGGGGTAGCAACAACTACATCAAAATCCAGCCAGCCTTCGTTCTGGATCTTCGGAATCAGTTCTTCAGCTCCAACGTAATCTGCGCCTGCAGCCTGTGCTTCATCAGCCTTAGGTCCCTTGGCGAAAACTAAAATCCGAACAGTCTTACCTGTACCGTGGGGAAGTACAACCGCACCACGGATCTGCTGGTCTGCGTGACGTCCGTCACAACCGGTTCTGATATGAGCTTCAATGGTTTCATTAAATTTAGCACTTGCATTCGTCTTAACTAAAGAGATCGCTGCCGGTGCATCGTAGAGAACAGTACGATCTACTGCCTTTGCTGCCTCTGCGTATCTTTTTCCTCTTTTCATTCTAAATAACCTCCTAGTGGTATTGTCGGGGATTTTCCCTCCCACGTTCTTAAAACTTCGTCAACTGCATACAGATGAGTCCGTTCGACCGGCCCGACGGCTGATCAAACGGCTGGTCTTCTAAATTCAGGCCGCGGATTTGCCGCCCTCATGAAGAAATTTATGCCTCTGCAACCGTGATACCCATGCTTCTTGCGGTACCGGCAATCATGCTCATAGCTGTCTCTACGGATGCTGCATTTAAATCAGGCATCTTCAGTTCAGCGATCTTCTGTAATTCAGCCTTGGAAATCGTAGCTACTTTTGTCTTATTGGGAGTTGCAGATCCGGATTTGATCTTGCAAGCCTTCTTTAATAATACAGCAGCAGGCGGAGTCTTGGTTATGAAGCTGAAGCTTCTGTCAGCATAAACAGTGATAACAACCGGAATGATTAAATCTCCCTGGTCAGCTGTTCTTGCATTGAATTCCTTTGTAAACTGTACGATGTTCACACCATGCTGTCCAAGTGCCGGACCTACAGGAGGAGCTGGTGTAGCCTTTCCTGCCGGAATCTGCAATTTGATATATCCTGTTACTTTCTTTGCCATAATTAGGCACCTCCTAAATAAATGTGGTATTGTCGGGGATTTCCCTCCCACGAGCCTATACACCGGTATAAGCCGCTTTTACTTGTTACATCTTTTTCACCTCGCCGAAACTCAATTCCACCGGGGTCTCCCGGCCGAACATTTCAACGCTCATGGTGATGGTTTTCTTACCTTCGTTGATGGACTTGACGGCACCAACGGTATCCTTCCATGCACCGGAAGTTACCACAACGGTATCTCCCACTTCAAAGCCAACGATGATCTCTTCGTTCTTGAATCCAAGTTTCTCCATCTCTTCTTCTGTCAGAGGAACCGGTTTTGATCCAGGACCTACAAAGCCTGTCACTCCACGGGTATTACGCACCACATACCATGTGTCATCATTCATGACCATGTGAATCAGTACGTAGCCGGGGAACATCTTTTTATCGGCCTTTTTCTCAACGCCGTTCTTTAGCTCGATGACGGATTCGAGAGGAACCGATACTTCCAGAATCTGATCCTGTAAGTTTCTGTTTTCGATTGTTTTCTCAATGTCGACTTTTACTTTGTTCTCATAACCTGAATAGGTATGGACTACATACCAATGTGCTTCTGACATAAACTCACCTTAACCCTTACGAATTATAAGATAAAACTGAGACCAAACTTGATAATGAAATCAAGAATCGCGATAATCAGTCCTAAAGCAACCGATGCTGATACAACAGCAATCGTCTGTTTCGTTACGGTTTCTTTGTCAGGCCAAACGACTTTAGCAAACTCAGTTTTCAGACCTTTAAAAAAGCTCTTCTTCTGGGCGCCCTCGTTGTTCACTGTATCTCCCATAATTTCACGTCCTTTACAAACCGATTACTTCGTTTCCTTGTGCGGGGTATGACTCTTACAGAATCTGCAATACTTCTTGGTTTCCATTCTGTCCGGATGAGTCTTCTTATCCTTGGTCATGTTGTAATTACGCTGTTTGCATTCAGTACATGCCAGTGTGATTTTTGTGCGCACGACTTCCACCTCCACTTAAATTTTCGTTGTTGTGTTTCAGTCTCTTTCTCTGCCTCAAACAATTTTGAGCATAAAAAAAAGACCTAAGCTCTTCCATTCGCCCAATTACTATAACATATGGGGCAGGATTCGTCAATCTTTTTTTACAAAAACCTCTGAAATTATGGCGTTCTGACATTATAACACGGGAAACTTAAAAAAGCAAGTAAAAAAGTTTCCCATGTGTTATTGTCTTTTAAATTTTGCTGGAACAGTGATGGCCTTACCGCCAGTGATTCATCCGGTATTCTATGTTTTTTTCTTACGGTCTGACAGGCGTTCCATCCGGAAGTCTGGCACTCAGCCAGCTATGGTCCATACTGACCGCAGGATATTTCTCCGCAGCCTTTTCGTTGAAACCGACTCCGGTTCCCGGCTGTGGGTTCACATAGGCGTAGCCATTCCGGATCTGTGGACAGCCCGGAAATACCTCCTGCTCTTCCTGGCTGAACCCGGAAAACTCCTGTATCCCAAAATTATGACTGTGGAGATCCAGATGCATCTGCACCGCCATTCCCACGGGAGATAAATCATTGGGACCATGCCAGGCAGTGCGAACGCCATAGGCCTCACAATAATAGGCCAGCTTTCTGGCAGGCGTCAGCCCGCCGATGTCGCTTAAATGTACTCTGATATAATCAATCCACCGGTTTTGTACAATTGCCATCCATTCGTTGGGATTTGTAAACAGTTCTCCCATGGCCAGAGGCAGGGTTGTATGATAGCGCAGGGTTTTAAAAAACTCCACCTGTTCCGGAGCAAGAGAGTCCTCCAGGAAAAACAGTTTATACGGTTCCATTTCACAGGCAAATTCCAGGGTTTCAGCAAAAGTCAGGCGTTCATGGACATCATGCATGAGCTCCACATTCCAGCCGATGTCCCTGCGGATTCTGTCAAACAGCTTATAGACGCTGTCCATATACATCCTGGGATGAAAATATGCCCCCGCCAAAGCATTCTCCGGACTTACGATCTTCTGTCTTTTCCCGTCAAAGTTTCCGCCGTATGTACCCATATGGCACCTTATATACCGGTAGCCTTCATCCAGATATCCATGAATGCATTCCTCCACCTCTTCTATGGAATTGCCGTCCGCATGCCGGTATACGGCAATTCCCTCACGGCATTTTCCTCCCAGAAGGCTGTAGAGAGGCAGTCCCGCCCGTTTCCCCTTGATATCCCACAAAGCTTCGTCAACACCGGAAATGGCATTGTTTAAGACAGGGCCGTTTCTCCAGTAAGAACTGCCCGTCATCAGCTGCCATATGCCTTCGATATCATCCACCGGCATTCCCTTAAGCATTGGGCGAAGATATTCTTCGACTGCGGTGACCACCGCCTTATGCCTCCATGTAAACGTTGCACAGCCATATCCGTACAGCTCGGGCTCCGTGGTTTCCACCTTCACCACCACCAGATTGATGTTTCCCGGCGCTGTTACAAAAACTTTAATGTCATGGATCCTGATATTATCCATTTTTATTACCTCCGTAAGTCATATTATGGGCAGTTCAGCTCTTTACCGCCCCTCCGGTCATTCCTGCAATAAAGTATTTCTGGAAGCACACGAATAAGGCAGCCAGCGGCAGACTGGAAATGCTGGATGCCGCCATCAGGTCATTCCACTTGATCTGATATTGGGAATTCAGTGAAATGATCCCTACTGTCAGAGTTTTTAATTCATCCCTGGATATCAGCACAGAAGAATACATATATTCATTCCATCCGTTAAACAGCACAAACATGGCCACAGCCGCAATCCCCGGAACGATCAGGGGAAGGATGATATTCCAGAATATCCGGAAGCTGGAAGCCCCATCCACCCGGGCCGCTTCATCCAGCTCCAGCGGAATGGTCTTAAAATAAGAAACGATCATCCAGGTGCTGAATGCCACATTTGTGGCCGCATAAACCACGACCAGGCCTGTCAGGGTGTTGATCAGGTGATACTTTGAAAGCACCGCATAAAACGGCACAACGAGCATTACTCCGGGAAACATCTGGGTAATGAGCAAAAAGCTCATCAGCTGCTTTTTCCCTTTAAACCGGAACCTTGTCACTCCATAGCCCGCAAGGCAGGCACATGCCACGCATATCACCATGGCCGAGAGACATACCGTCAGGCTGTTTAACGTCATGCGCCCAAAATTATAAGTGTTAAAAAATTTATGAAAGGACTCCAGAGAAAATGGGTCAGGTATCCATTTCGGCTGAGGATAATAAGTCTGGGGTTCCGTTTTAAAAGCCGTGGATATCATCCATAAAACTGGCACCACGATAAAAGAAGCCATAAACGTCAAAATAACATACGTAAGAATCTGATTGATTTTTTCCTTTTTCGATCTATTCATTCTCCTTTGTCACCACCTTGCTCACCAGACCGATGAAATAGCAGATAAAAAATACAAGAATTCCCCATGCCGATGCCTTTCCGAACCTCAGATCATTGAACGCTGTGCCGTAAATGCTTAAGCTGATCAGATTTGTTGCGGTTCCCGGCCCCCCGGCCGTCATGGTATAGACCAGCGTATACTGTTTGAACCACCATACGCAGTCAAGTATCAGGACAGTGGACAGAATCGGTTTCAGGGAAGGAACGGTGATGTACCGGAACTGAGCCCATTTACTGGCGCCGTCGATTTCTGCTGCCTCAAAATAATCCCTTGAAATGCTTTGCAGCCCGGCCAGTATCATCGTCATGACCAGCGGAAACCCCTTCCATATACAGACAAAAACTGCTGCCGGAAAAGCCAGCTCTTTGCTTCCCAGCCAGGAAATGTTTGTGGATATGATTCCAAGGCTTTTAAGGGCACTGTTTAATATTCCATACATCGGGTTCATGATCCAGGTAAACAGAAGTGCCACCACCGCCTCCGGGAAAAACCACGGAAGCATAAAAATCACCCGGAAAACAGTCCTCCCCTTAAACTCCCTGTTCAGTAAGCTGGCCAGCAGGAAACCCAGGACAAAATGGCCGCCTACCACCAGCACCATGAAAACAGTTGTAAGAAACACGGACTGGTAAAAAGCGGATTCCCTAAATGCAGCCATATAATACTTCAATCCTACAAAATCCCATTTTGTAACAAGGTTTGTATTAAAAAAGCTGATATAGAATCCATATACCATGGGATAGATAATAAGAGCGGCCAGCATGAGCACAATGGGGAATGTAAAGAAATATCCTTCATGCTGGGACTTTACTTTCCTGCGGACGGTTCCGCCTTGATTCATCAAACCAGTTTCCTCCCCTCTTTCATGGAGGGAGGAATGTTCCTCCCTCCATTGATTCTCAGTTATAATCCTCCAGCAATTCCTCAATATCGCTTACCAGTGTCCCCACTGCCTCCGCGTCTGTCTTTTCATTGGAGAAAACGGATGCATAGGCATTTCCCAGAGCGCTTTTCAGTCCGCTGACACCGGCAAATGTGACAGTCGGGCGGCACCCGTCTGCGATCTGCTGTAAAAATCCGGCATAATCCTCTCCGGAAATATACTCAGCCTTCTGGCCCTCCACAGTCGCCGGGATCTTTCCGCTGCTCTGCCAGAATGCCATTTCCTCATCATGTTCTACAAAAAATCTCAGATAATCAACGGCTGCTTCCTTTTCTGCATCGGTGGCATGTGCGCTGACCGCGTAGCCTTCCGTTCCAAGCATGGTTCCCGGATAATCTCCCGGCATTTTAAAGGACCCCAGATTCCCCTTTAAATCCGGATTGTTGGAATATGCCACTCCAAGTGCGTTGGGTCCGGTCAGGAACATGCTGGTATATCCCATGGCAAAATAATTGGCTGCCGTCGGATAATCCACCTCCGTAATTCCCGTTGGGACAATTCCTTCCGTATTCATATTGGTCCATCTTGAGAACGCAGTCATGAACTTCTCATCAGCGGAAATATCTGTGATCCATTTTCCGCCTTCTTCTTTTACGCACTCAATTCCATTGGACCAGAGATATGCCATAAAACGGCTCTGCCCCGAGGAATTGTTGGAACCCACCATGTCAAAGCCCCACTGATCCATCTGGCCGTCATTGTTTGTGTCAACGGTAAGCGCCTTTGCACAGTCAACAAACTCCTCCCATGAGCCAGGGATTTGAAGACCTGCCTCCTTAAATCTGTCCGTCCTGTAGATGACCGCTGTGGGCTGAACGGCTACCGGGAAATATGCCATCTCGTCCCCCAGCATACAGGAATCCACCACACCATTGGCAAATTCCCCTTTCAAATCCTCCGGAACAAACCCTTTCAAATCTTCTGTCAGCCCCAGATCATGCAGGGTGGCAATTGCGTCTGCTGATGTGAAAAATAAAGTCGGCACATCATCTGGCGCGGCCGCCATGGCCGAGAGCTTGGTATAAATGTCATTTGTACTGATGGCCTGTATCTCGATCGTCACATTGGGATGCTCTGCCATATACTCCTCTGCATACTGATAAATGTACTTGCCGTGAGGATCCTCCCCCGCATACCCGTCAAAAACCGTAATGGAAACCTCCGGCGCCTCCGCTTCCCCCTGGGTCTGCCCGCCTCCGGATTCCCCGGATGCAGATGTCTTCCCCGGATCATTCCCTCCGCAGCCTGTCATCAGTGATAATGACGCGGCAGCAGAAAGAATCAATGCAAGAATTCTTTTCTTCATAAATAATCCCTCCCTATCATTGTAGTCGTTGTCTGGTATCTTTTAACTGTTATCATCATAGCCCATTGCCATTGTTTATTCTGTATATTTTTTAATCAATAATCACCATTTTTTAATCACATCCATCAACGATCTTTTTTCGTTCAGGCAAATAAAAAAGGCTGTGATCGCTCACAGCCCCTTAAATTCTTCCCGTTTCTTTTCAAACCACTCCTGCATGGCCTTTCGGTACTGCAAAGGAGTGGTCTCCATAACGGATTTAAATTGTCTCAAAAACGTATTCACACTGTCATATCCGCATTTCACAGATATGCGGGTGACGCTCTCATTGGTATTTTCAAGAAGATTCGCTGCCTCGCATATCCTCACAGCGTGGATGTACTTTATCAGGGTCTTTCCAAAATACCGGTTAAATTCCCTGCTGATCGTAGCCGGGTGCAGGTAAAACAGCTCACTGAGGATCTGCAGATCCAGGTTTTCCCGGAAATGTACATCAATATACTCTTTTATATCTATCATCCTTAAACTCATCTCGGATAATTCATGCTCTCTCCGTTCCAGGCCGAACACGCGGAATAACAGCACGGCAATCTGGGTGATCATGGATTTTTCTATCACCGACCGGAATGGCCGGTGAACCGCCTGCTCACCGTACAGATCCTTTAAAAGCGTCACAATATGCTGAAAGGTCTGAGCATCCACATTCTTATAATGCTCATGAAATGCCTGAGGCGTGGGGGTATGGAACACCTTCTTTAAATCTTCTCCCAGATTCAGGCTTTCATAATAGGAAGGCCTGACGGAAAATCCATATCTTAAATAGGGCAGCTCCAAAATTCTTCTCCGATGGTGCTCCTGTCCTCCGATCACCATAATATCACCATTTTCCAGATGATACTTTTTTCCGCACACATAATATTCTGCGGCGCCTCCCTCAACAAACAGGATCTCACTGGCAGAATGAATGTGATGCATTTCATTTTTCTTATATTCACAGGTTCTGGATATATTGTAATTGTCCTCACTGAGGGCCCGGAAATGATCGGGCTCCCAGTAATCGTTAATCTTTATTTCCATATCCGCTCCTACAGATTATCCGTTCAGGGAAAGGACCTCCAGATACCGCTTCAGCGCATCCTGCCATGGCGGCATGGGCTGAAAGCCGTTTTCCGCCAGTTTATCTTTATTCATCCGGCTGTTCATGGGCCGTTTTGCTTTGGCGGGATACTGATCCGAAGTCACAGGCTCTACGGCAACGTTCATGCCCGCCTGCTTAAAGATCTCACAGGCGAACTCATACCAGCTGCACTGCCCTTCGTTGGTCGCATGGTAACGGCCGTACTTTTCCGTTTCAATCATATCCGCCAGAAGACGGGCCAGGTCAAAGGTATAGGTGGGAGAGCCGATCTGGTCTGCGACCACGGTCAGCTTATCATGGGTCTTTCCAAGGTTCAGCATGGTTTTTATGAAGTTCTTTCCGTTTAACCCAAACACCCAGGCAATGCGGACGATAAAATACCTGGTGAGGTTTTCTTCCACCGCCAGCTCTCCCTCGTATTTGGTCTGACCGTATACATTCAAAGGCTCCCGGAAGTCATCCGGCTCCCAGGGGCGGGTCCCCTGGCCGTTGAATACGTAATCCGTGCTGATGTACATCATTTTGATATCCAGCTCCCGGCATACCCTGGCTATATGCACCGTACCTGCGGCGTTTACTTTCCGGCACAGGTCTGCATGATCTTCCGCGGCATCCACAGCCGTATAGGCTGCGCAGTGGATGACCGCATGGGGGGCGGCTGCCCGGATGACCCGGTTTACGCTGTCTTCATCCGTAATATCCATCTCATCAATATCCACGCCGATGACCTCATGGTCCCTTTTTTCCAGTTCATACACAACATCAAATCCAAGCTGGCCTTTTACGCCAGTAACCAATACTTTCATAACTGCCTCACTTCGTCAAAGGGATTTATAAACGGTTTCCGTACATATTGCCAAAATAACTCTGATATTCCCCGTTGATGATATGCTTCCACCAGTCCTCATTGTCCAGATACCACTGGATAGTCTGACGGATCCCGGTGTCAAAATTATACTTGGGCTTCCAGCCCAGCTCTGTTTCCAGCTTCTTCGGGTCAATGGCATAGCGTCTGTCATGTCCCGGGCGGTCCGTAACATAACGGATCAGGCTCTCCGGTTTGTCAAGGGCCTTTAAAATGGTCTTCACCACCTCTAAATTGGTGCGCTCATTGTGTCCGCCCACATTGTAGATCTCTCCCTCTTTTCCCTTGTGTATGATCAGATCAATGGCTTCACAGTGATCGGAAACATGGAGCCAGTCTCTCACGTTTTCTCCTGTTCCGTATACCGGAAGCTCTTCATCCGCCAGCGCCCGGCTGATGATAAGGGGAATCAGCTTCTCCGGGAAATGGTAGGGCCCGTAATTGTTGGAGCACCGGGAAACGGTCACGGGCAGCCCAAAGGTCCTCTGGTAAGCCAGCACGAAAAGATCTGCGCTGGCCTTTGATGAAGAGTAGGGGCTGGAGGTGTGGAGCGGGGTCTCCTCCGTAAAAAACAGGTCCGGACGGTCCAGGGGTAAATCTCCGTATACTTCATCGGTGGAAACCTGATGGTAGCGTTTGATCCCAAAGGTACGGCAGGCGTCCAAAAGGGTGGTGGTCCCCATGACATTGGTCCTCACAAAGGACTCCGGATCAGTTATGGAACGGTCCACATGGCTTTCCGCCGCAAAGTTTACCACCACATCAGGCTTTTCCTTTTCAAAAAGTTCAAAAATAAAGCTTCTGTCTGCAATATCTCCCCTTACGAACTCATAATTCGGCTTATTCTCAACAGGCTTTAAGGTCTCCAGATTCCCTGCATAGGTTAAAAGATCCAGGTTGAGAATCTGGTAATCCGGATACTTGTTCACCATATGATGTACGAAATTTCCTCCGATGAATCCGGCACCGCCGGTAACAATGATTTTCATATATGTTTTCCTCCTGCTAACGCTTAATCATGTAATTTGTCGATGTATTTTCCGGCAAGGACATCCAGCAGATATTGTCCGTACTGGTTCTTTTTAAGGGGTTCAATGCTCTTCATGAGCTGGTCCTTGGTGATCCAGCGGTTCAAATAGGCGATCTCCTCCAGACAGGCGATCTTCCTGTGCTGGTGGGTTTCCATTGTCCGGACAAAATCAGTGGCATCCACCAGGGATTCGTGGGTCCCCGTATCAAGCCAGGTAAAGCCCTGGCCCAGAAGCTCCACGTCAAGTTTTCCCGCCTCTAAGTAAATGCGGTTCAAGTCGGTGATCTCCAGTTCCCCCCGGGCGGATGGCTTTAAATTCCTGGCGTAATCCACGACCTGATTATCGTAGAAATACAATCCGGTAACACAGTAATTGCTCTTTGGCTTGGCCGGCTTTTCTTCTATGGATATCGCCTTTCCGTCGGAATTGAATTCCACGATCCCGAAACGCTCGGGATCATCCACATAATAGCCGAATACCGTAGCCCCTTCTACTTTATTGGCGGCGTTTAACAGGCGTTTGTTTAATCCGTGTCCTGCAAAAATATTGTCTCCCAGGATCATGGCCACGCTGTCCCCTCCGATAAATTCCTCACCGATGATAAATGCCTGGGCCAGACCGTCCGGTGAAGGCTGCACCGCATAGGACAGCCGGATGCCAAACTGGGCTCCGTCTCCCAGCAGCGCCTCAAACCGGGGCGTATCATCCGGTGTGGAAATAATCAGGATATCCCGGATTCCCGCATTCATTAAAACGGACAGGGGATAATAGATCATGGGCTTGTCATAAATAGGCAGCAGCTGCTTGGAAGTTACCATGGTCAGCGGATAAAGCCTGGTGCCGGAGCCTCCGGCAAGAATAATTCCTTTCATTCGTCTTTCCTCCATATTCATTCATGATACCATCATACAGGGTGACGTAAGGTCACGGTCAAGCATTTTTCCATATTTTTTTATTTTTTGCAAATAAATGCCCCTGCCTGCTTTGTAATATGGATAAACCCCTTTTTCTCCATCTTCTTTTCCAGGAATGCCCTGAACTCATCGTAGCGGTCACTCAAATACTCCTGCTGGTTGCCGTGGCAGGACAGGATGTATTCCATGAGAGCGCCTGCGTCACTGACCTCCAGATAATCCTTAAATACCCTTTTCTCTACGGACTTAAAATGATATTCCAGCATTTCCTCTCCGTTTTCAAGGCCAAACACATCATAGAGGTTTACTTCGGACAGGGCGATTCTGGAATCAAATTCCTTGACCAGCTGGCTGATCTCCTTCATGTGTTCCGCCCCGTAGGTGCTGCAGCAGAAAATACCTCCGGGCTTTAAGACTCTCCCCACTTCCGCAAGGGCAGCATCCAGGTTCGTTAAATAGAACAGCACATGATTGGCCGCCGCCATATCAAAGCTTTCCTCCGGTTTGGGGATCTGCCGGCAGTCAAACACTTCAAAGGCAAAATTCCCGGGAACCGTTTTCAGGCTTTCCTCCGCATCCCGCACCATCCCCTTTGACACGTCCGACAGACAGATATCCGCGTCCTGGGGGATCTTTTCCTTGTTGGCCCGCCACAGCTCCCCGTTTCCGCAGCCCAGCTCCAGAATCCGTTTCCCATGAAGCGGCTCCATAAGGCTGTAGAGCCACTGAAACCAACCGGTTGGGTTTTTGGTATACTTTTTATGGAGTCCGATGCGGATCTTTATGTTGGCCGCATCCTTGTACTGCTCCACAAGGGACTTTTCCATATTGGTAATATGGATTAAGTGCAGAATTCTATTCCAGTCCACGGACCTTTTATCCGTCACCATTTTGGAAGTTTCCGTAAGGGTCTGCTCCACCAGCTTTAAATGCTCGATCCGCTTCCGGATTAAGTCCAGCTGAAGGCGCAGGGACTCCTCAACGTAATCATTATCATCATCATTGATGGTGATGGAACGGATCTCATCCAGGGAAAAGCCCAGGTATTTCAAGGAAAGTATTTTCTGAAGCTTTGCAAAATCCGAATCCGTGTAAAGCCGGTATCCGCTCTCGCTCATGCCGGCCGGCTTTAATAACCCCTGCTTGTCGTAATACCGTACGGTCCGTATGGAGACATTGGCCTTCTTTGCGAACTGTCCTGAGGTATAATATTGATCCACCGGTTAAATCACCCTTCTTTCCTGTTATTCTTAAGAACATTATATAGGGTGACGTAAGGTCACTGTCAAGAGAAATCACAAATAAATAAAGTGTGCGGGCTTCCTTCTATCAAACCCGCACACTTTCTCTCTGCCCCGGCAGACTCCTCTTTTTATATTCCTATGACTCCCCATAGTTTCCATAATACTTGCCGTAATATTTTCCGTAATAATTCCCGTAGTAGGCATCATGCTCCATATCCACTTTATTTAACACCGCTCCCAGGATCCGGCACTCGCTTTTTTCCAGCTGTTCCTTTACCCGCTGCAGCATTTTATAGCTGATCACACCGCTTTCCACAACAATAATCGCGCCGTCAGCGTATCTTGCGATAAGGGCCGCGTCGATCACGCTTCCCAAAGGCGGAGCATCAATGATGATATAGTCATAATTCCCCCGCTGCATTTCCAGAAGCCTTGCAAACAAAGGACCTCCCAGAAGCTCCGTGGGATTAGGGGAAACCGGTCCCGCCAGAATAATGTCCAGGTTTCTGATATCAGTCTGACAGATCACATCCTCCATGGGCCGCTGGCCAGTCATATAATGGGTGAGTCCAAAGGCATTTCCATCCACCTTATAGCGGCCGGCAATCACAGATTTTCTGATATCCGCATCCACAAACAGCACCCGTTTATCCGCCGCAGCAAAAGAACTGGCAAGCTGAAAGGAAACGGAGGTCTTTCCTTCATTGGGGGTTGAGCTGGTCAGGGTCAAAACTTTAATATCCTTACCCGAAAAAAGAATATTTGTCCTCAATGTTTTGAACGCCTCATTCGCTTTAAAATCAAGTTTATCCTTCTTGCGGAATATGATCTTTCTCATTGCACCTTACCTCCTCCCCCGGATTTTCTCTTCCGTTTCTTCCGCACCGCTCCATTTTCCTCAAACAGCGGAATCGCAGCCAGAGTATTTAAACCAAGATACTTTTCAACATCTTCCGGAGTCTTCACCGTATCATTCATAATAAAAAACACAAGTATTATCAATGCGGACAGAAAAACTCCTGCAAAACCGCCTATCAAAGAGTTTTTTACAACGCTGGGCCTGGTTTTTTGCGTGGGCAGATATCCTTCCTCCACTATATTGGGAGGAGCCGAATCCATGATTTTGGCCATTCTGGCCGATGCCACTTCAGCAACCTCATCCGCAATGCTTTTGGCCATGTACGGATCCGAATCCTCCACCGATATGGTCAGAATCCGGGTGTCCGCAGGATTATCCACCTTAATCTTATCCACAAGCTGTTCATGGGATATATTTAAATCCAGATCCGCAATGACCTGGGTCGTAACCGGCCTGCTGGTCACCAACACCTTATAATCCTTTGTAAGCTGAGTTCCCAGCTGCAGATCTGTCAGAGAAGTCAGTGTAGTGGTCTTATTGACTATATAGAGCATGGTGGAGGAAGTAAAAACCGGCTTCATGACCATTGCCGTAAATAAACCGAAGGCAGCAGATCCCAAAATGCCAGTCAATAAAATGATCCATATCTTTCGTTTTAAAACATAATACAATTCCTTTAAGTCTATTTCAATTTCATCATCCTGGTTGGTTCCCATAGCTTTCTCCTCAGTTAAATAATGATATCATTCAACATAGCGATCCCGTTCTGGCATAACAGCTTTTCTCCCAAGCGGGAATCGCAATTGTTTACCACCCATTCAGCCCCCTTTTTTATATCCGGCGGTCTGTATGTCATGCCATGACTGTCTGTGGCAAGAAAATGAACCAGTCCTGATCTGCACAGTTTCCTTACATAGGCTGTCTTACGGTCAAATACACTCCCTTTTAAGCTGGAAGCATTCACCTGACAATATGCGCCCAGTTCCTGCAGCTCCCGGATCCTCTCCGTCTTTTTGTACAGACATGAATAGCGCTCGATATGGGCCAGGACCGGTATATACCCCTTTGAGGACAGCCTTCTGACCGCATGGTACAACTCCTCATAGGCCGCAGAAGGAAAAAACTCAACCAGAATATAGCTTGTCCCTGCCATGGTCCATATTTCTCCCCTGTCCAGCTTCTCCGCCAGGCTCTCCGAATACATGAGCTCACAGCCCAGATAAAGCTCCATCTCGTTCCCGAAATCCGTCTTTTTCAGACGCTTTTCCAATTCGAAAAAAGCGGTCTTCATATTCTCTGCTGCCTGCAGCGTTAAATCCGCCGTCACATGAGGGGTACAGATCACCCACCTCACATTCTGGTCGTATTCTTCCTTTAATGCGGCCAGGCTTTCCTTTATATTCTTCGAACCGTCATCCACTCCCGGTATCAAATGGCAGTGAATATCAAAATAATAGTTCTTTTCCAAGCTATCTGCCTTCTTTCCAAGCTTTTACGGCGGCAAGAACCACACAGGCCAGCAAAACTCCGATTCCGCAGATAACTGTTCCGGCCTTCCATAACCCGCTTTTGTATATTTCAAAAAATGAATTCATATAGGGGGGTGTGATCTCTCTGAAACGGCTTGACAGGATCAGATGATTCCCGGTGAACACCAAAAAACCGGACAAGCTTCCTGCCATCAGACCTTTTGCACCCAAAACCAGACCACGATGTTTATAATGATGAAGGAAAATAAGGATTCCCTGGGCCGCAGCCATCAAAAGCAGAGTCACGGGCAAAACAAAAACCGCTGTCCTGCCAAATTCATTCCGCAGCTGTGACCACCATGAAACAAACGGCCATCGTAACAAAGCCGTGTATTTCCCGTCAAGGCGGCTCATCAAAAGGTTGAGTCCGGTCTCCGCCTGCATTGTCATTGTTACGGACCGGCCTTTGAAGTATTCCTCAATATCAGCCTTCAATGGTTCAATCAAAAGAGAAGTATTCGCCTTATAGCTCCCCTTCCTTAAATCATTTTCCACCTGCTGCCTTGCAGCTATAACCACCTTTTCATAGGTCAGGGACCGGTCCATGACATTGTCCGGAATATTCAGCAGCGCAAAGGAAATGGAGGTATCTTTCTTAAGTTCATTATAAATGGAGGTATAATATCCTGTTTCCCCTAATTTATTGAGAATGGCATTTTCCTGAAACGCTCCGAACCAGGCGCCTCCGATCAGGCACAGCACGCAGGACAATGCAGCCAGCACAGCTGCCAGAACATATTTAAGAATTTGCCTCAGCTTTCGGCGGTTATGACTGATCAGCAGCTTCCCTCGTATGGATACAATGAACACGATAACCACTGCAAATGCAGATACTTCCATTACTACCCACAGGACTCCGTACCGGACATGAATTCCTTCCATCAGTGCATCCGTATCCGCATATAAGTATTCATACGTCTGCGGAGGCGCCTTACCCACAAGCTCCAGGATGGATATCACAGCCGGAACCGTTTCTGTCTCCGGTTCTTTTGTATTTTCCTGCGTGCCGGCAGTCTCCGGTTCTTCCGGGCTTTCCTCCGTTTCCTGCTTTTGGGGCGGTTCCGCGGGCACACTGCTTTCCTGCTGCCCCTTTTCCGCCTCTGAGGGAGCCTGAGGTGCTTCTGTCTCCGGCGCGGCAATCCTTCCTACCTCAACTAAATAACCGCTTTCCACCCCGGTCTGAACATTGGCATAAATTTCCCCAATGGCTGCCTGGGCCTGCTCTGCGGTCAATTCCACGTCATCCTGTGACAGATAGCTTGTTAACGAACTGATGTATTCCGGTTTGACCGCATAAATAATTCCGTCTTTTTCAAACTGCCCCTGTGCCGCGGATATGACGGACTGTTCGCTTCCGTTGATGGAACCGGCATACGCTGTCCGGGCCACACCAACACTCATGAGAAACGCTATTCCATAAATCAACCATCGTTTTTTTAATCCCATGCCGCTCTCCATACTTAAAATAGGGCGGTTCCTGTGGGAGCCACCCTATTTTATATATCCCATTATGTAAAATTATTTGCTGGAAACGGAATACTTTATTGCTTCACCGTCCGCCGTATATACTGTAATATTCTTTTTATTCAGAATAGAGATTGCATCTTCAATCGTCAGCTCCCCATAAATATCGGCATAAGCAGAAAATTCTTCGGCATTTTCCTCAGTGAATTCTCTCGTACCTATCTTTACTTTGCTTACAGCTCCGCTTTCGAGAACCTTATCTAAAGAATTCTGAACCGTTTCAACGAAATTAGTACCGGAAACCAGAACCGCCGGATCAGTCACAGTAAAACTAATCGTAGTTCCGGCTACCGCAACATTTTCAACGATCCCGTCAGTGTCCGCATCTGAGATTCCTGCCTCGAATGCTTCCTTAACAGCCGCCTTTGCCGCAGTTTTTTCTGAAGATTCCGTACTTCCACCGGAGCTGCTTCCGCCGCCGGAACCGCCACTGGAGGAAGAGTAACCGCCGCCGCCTTTAATTACGTTGGTCTGATTTCCGTTACCGCCGAAAGTCTGTGATGCGCCCACAGCCGGTTTTCCGTTGGTCGTTCCATACTCGGTAAAGTTATAATCGATATTGTTAAACTTCATCGTACCGGTAAACAGGGATCCGTCTGCGTTCATGTAATACACTTTTTCGTCAACCTTAATCAGGCCTGTCTGCATAATTCCATTGTATGCAAAGAAATACCACTTGCCGTCGGTATCCTTAAACCAGCCCTTCTGAGCATTGCTGTCGGCATCAAAATGATACCACTTGCCTGCCTCCTGAAACCACTTGCCTGTCTGCCAGCTTCCATCCTCATTCTGATATTTCCAATCAGAACCGGACTGAACCCATGCCGCAGATGCCGGCAAAGCGCTGCCAACAGTGATAGCAGCAGCTAACGCCGCTACCATTAGCTTTTTCATCTTCATAATGTTTCTCCTTTCACTATCCTACCTTCAATTTTGTTACAAAATAAATTGATGTGTCTATATTAACTCTTTTCTTGTAAAAACGCAAGCATTATACGTTCATAATATTTGTTTAAAATACGTTTTTAACTGATTTTATTATTAATTTTACATTGCCGATAATATTTATACAATTTTTTAACCTTGTCCGGATTACCCATGAGGGTTGAATATAAAAAAAAGAAAATACGATAATACATCTCAAATGAAAAGCTTTGCCTGAAAACAACTGTCATTTCATTGATACATATTATCGTATTTTTACCATTGATTCGTGAAAAAGCAATTGCCTCATATCATCGATTCCTGCCAAGAAATTTTACAATACAAAACAGAACATATCCCAGGGTTGTTCCCATAACATTCATTACAACATCATCCGCCTGCAGGTGTCCCCGCTGAGACAGAAACTGGGCATATTCAAGGCAGACAGAAAAAAGAAACCCCAGCGGTATGCAGCTGAAAACGCTTTCTGCCGGTTTAAGAACTGCCGGCAGGAGAAAACCAAATGGAATCATCATAAAAACATTTTCGATCACATAAGCCTTGCCCCGTGTGCTTCCTTGCCAGGTTTCGCCCAAAATCAGGCTGACCGAATGCCTGGACCCCGGGGGGCGGGAAAAATAGGTCTGCTGCAGCAGGGTATACATATATGCGGCAATTAATCCAAGACAAATCATTTTGAAAGGGGAAATGAGCACCCGCTTTTTCAGCAGATACCAGACTCCATCCAGTGCCGCCAGACAGGCGATCAGCATGCTTCCGTACATCAGCCCCGCAGGCAGATACAGAAGCGGCTCTTTCATATCCTCAGCTATAAACCTTAATAGTATTTGATTTATCATGATTCTGTGTTTTCGGATTCCCTTACAAATATCTGATGAATATTTGTATTCCGATTTAATGAATTTAAATCTTTTTCAATATACTTCCATGTTTCCTGATAGGTACCCGGAACTGCCGCAGTCCCGTCTGATATAAAAGAAATAAAATCTTCCACATGGTTTTCATAACGCTCTGCAAACGCATCCGCCATTTCTTCTTTTTCTTCATTGGTAAAATCTTTTAATTCTTTATACAAAACATGCTCCAAATTACAGGAATTATAGTATATTCGATATGGAATCTTTTTGATCTCCCCTGTTTTTCTTAATTTGAAAAGAATATCCGCTTTCTGATGATTCCGCCTCAAGGTGGATTCTACGGATTTCGTATCCACATGGTCTACATGATACGTGATCGACGGTACATCAGCCGTGCGAATGTACTGGTCCGGCACAAAGACACCATCCGTATCCGTTAAATGTATGATTTTAAAAAAGTCTGTTGTTTTATAACGGTATTTTTCTTTCACAAATTCAAGTAATCCGTTAATTTTACTTAAAACATTCTCCGTACTCACATAATCCCTGGAAGTGATATCCCCATGAACCACCAAAAACTGTACCTGTTCTTTCGAAAAAAATTCCTTTATGACAGGACCAATTGCTGCCTCATCACTGGGGCCTTCCACAATAAATACAATAACCTTTTTTTCACTGCTTTTCATTCCGCACACTCCTGCCCGCTTTACGGAAAGCTCTGGCAATTTTCAGGCTGTCTGTTTCCGCATAGATCTCTTCATTTTGACCGCCTAAGGTGATGCTGCGCAAATATACATCCCGAAGATTATTGGAATTCTTAATATTTTTCATGTGAATATAACGGTTTTTCGGATTGGCTGTTGAGAACATGATGCTTTCTTTATGAAGCATTTCCAGTGCACGCAGATTATGAGAGGTAAATATCAGCTGTCCTTTGGCATTCCTGCTGAAAATATCCAGCAGCTCTCCGAGCATGTATTCAAAAATCCCGGAATCCAGCTCATCAATTGCAAGGCAGATGGAATGGTTTGCAAATGCCTGGATCAATGCATTCAGGATAGAAATAATTTTAATGATCCCCTCTGATTCCATCCGGATAGGGATGGGCACTCCATCGCGGACAGACAGGAGCTCGATCTTAATGCCTTCTTTTCCGTTATCCAACAGCTGGGCGCCATAGTCCCGTATATCAAGCCTCATGCCAGGGATAATCGTAGAGAGCACTGTATTGATTTCCTCTGTAATTCTGTATAATACATCTCTCCGTTCCTTATCGATCAGCGTTGGTTCCTTTAAGGACACTGCAAAATCCCCTTTGAGTCCGTTTCCTCCCTTCCCATCCTGATCGATACGAAATGCCATGGGAAGGATAAGATTTGCTGAAATCATACCGGAATGTGAATTGCGGATTACAAACAGATCCACTGCGGCAAAATGATACAATGCCTTTATGATAAACCCATATTCCTGAAATGATTTTTTAAAATCATAAAAAAATATTTCACGGGCACCTTCCCCAAAGATATAAGAACAATTGCTCTTCTCTGCCACTTTCCTGGCAACCAGCAGATCCATCCGGTATCCTTTATTCTCCTCCACCAAATCATCAAACCGTTTCTTTGGAGTAAAAGCAACGGTTTCATCAGCTCTGTTGTACTCCATAAACGTAATTTTATTACTCCGTCCCCCGCTGGTGTTCTTTGCACTGCTCAATGACTCTTTCCTGATCTCCACCCTGTTTTCCGAAGCCCTGCAAAGTATGACTTTATATCCGACTTCATAAACAGTTTCTTTCATATATATAGCGAACTCAGCGCTGATTTCCGCCTCTTCCTCCCTTGCATCGATGTAATCAGCCATCTCCTGTTTCATACTCTCTCCAACCATAATGCGCTGCAGATAATACAACACATCGATCACTGCCGTTTTGCCGGACCCGTTTTGACCGTAAAGCCCTAAAATTTCCGGATCATCATAGCTCAGCTTTTTTCGAAAACAATTTGGCATTTCAATTTTTCCGTTATTGACGTTTTTAATGTGGTTTAATTCCAGCGACTGTAAACGAATTACCCTCTCCTCCATTGAACCCCCTCCATTCTATAAACCATATTATTCTGTTTTCGCTATTTAATCAACAGTTTTCTCTGATTTTGCATTTTTTATTCCTTTTTCTTAATTATATTCCCTATTATATGGTTTTTGAAAATACTGCAAAGTACATTGCCGCTCAGTTCTCAAAATTTAATCCTGCCCAAAAACAGTCAGGCAGGATCCGTCTAAGCTTATTTAATGATTTTCCCCGCGCATTCATTCCCCACCCGATGCCGCTTCTGTCTCCCTGCCATAAGCAGCCTTAGCAGCTGCATCCTTATATGCTTCGTAAAAGGTCACCGTCAAAGTAACGGAAACTTTTTGCGCGGTGATATCCGCCTGATCCGCCGAATCGCCGACAGAAACAATGGTGATATCACTTAAGGAACAGCGGTATGGGCATTGATACAAACGGCTCAATGTGTCTTTCGCCCCATTGTAATTTTCCGCGGTAAAGGTCATATTAACCGGACGGGTCACCAGTATATCCCCGAAATTCACATCTGAAAAGGTCAGCTGATAATCCGTGACCGGGCTCAGGATGCCATCCAGCTGAACCATTACAGCATCAATGTTGTCATATACAGGCACCTCAGACGGCTGAAAGGCATCGGTGTCCTTAAGCTTTTCCAACTCAGCTTCCATGTTCCGCAGCTGTGCAGCCCTGGCCTGTTCCTCCAGCAGCATGTCCTCAACCTCGCTTAAATGTTCCTGAGCCCGGGAATATCTGGATTTCACCGGTTCCAGAAAAAGGTTTACATAAGCAGCAAGCAGCAGTACCGCCAGCAAAATACAAAGAAGTGTTTTTTCACGCCGGGTCAGGGGTCTTTTCATGGAGTCTCCTCCTCTTTCGTTCCGGTTTCTGCGGTCTCTTTTTCTTCCAGCTTTATGGTCATGGTTGCAATAACACTCCGGTTTCCTCCGCTGTCCGCAGCCGCAGTATAAACCTGAACGCCGGAAACCACATCACTGGCCATCAGATTTTGATAAATAGAAGAAATGTTGTTCAGGGTCACACCCGAAATCTTCACAGTGATTGTGGAACCTGAAACAGTGAAGGAGGAGACTTTTGCAGAATTTAAAAGCACGTTTTCCATCAGCTCGAGGCATTTCATTGCATCGGCTGCGCCATAAAAATCCGGGCGGGATTGGACTTCAATCTGATATTTTTCCAAAATCTCCTGATATCCGGCAGTTTTTATTTGAATCTGGGAAATAAGTATCTCCTCCCTGCCCGCCTGCTCCTCTATTCGGCTTACCGCTGACAGCTGATCGATGATGCCAAATTTCACGAAAACACATAACACGGCCGCCAATACGGCGACAATGGGAACCGCCAGCACCGGCCTGCTCAGCTTGTGATCCGCCTGTGCCAGATTGATGGTGGTTTTCACCGGGCCCCTGTTTTTATCACCCATGATTTCACCTCCCATTCATCTCCATTGCAACGCCTATGGCACCGGAATACAGCTCCGCAGATTCCCCGCCTTCCAAAGGCAGCAGCTCCGTTATGGAATGAATATTCAATTTCAGTGTTCCCCTGATCATTTCCATCAGTTCCTCAGACTTGGCCATAACACCTCCAAAGTAAATATCCTGCAGGTCGGAATCCGGTGTATTGAACCCATAAAAGTTCACGGCCCGCAGGATTTCAACCGCAACCGTCCCGTACATCTCCCTCAGCTGCGGATCCTCTTTTTTCCGGTCCTCTAAGGCTGCCGCTTCCAGGAAACCGGCAGAAGTGCCTCCATACTCAATCACACGGGTGGTTTCATAAATGCAGCCGCGGTACATATGTACCCGAATGGAACGGTATCCCATATCGACAATGCAGTATTCTTTTGGATGCTCATCCTGGCGGACTCTTTCATAATCCGCAATCAGATTCCGGTAGGTTAAATATTCCGGAACAGCAACGGCCATCTTAAGCCCTGCCCTGCGAAGCATGGACTTATATCCGGAAATCGTTTCTTTTGCAGAAACAGCGGCCACCAGATCCAGCAGCCGGGAATCACCGGATTCCTCAGTTCTTGTCCCAACTACGGCATAGTCGTAAAAATACTGATTTTTATCCTTTTGTATGTAATCATGAAATTCATAAGGCAGATTGACCTTTAAGTTCCTGACAGACATCCATGGGACTGTGATCCTCCGGACAAGTGCCAGGTCCGGCGGCAGCACAAGCGCACACCTTCTTACCATAATGCGTTCCCTGTGCAGAAAACGTCCCAGTTCCCTTGATAATTCATCCGACAGAAGGACTCGTCCGCCTTCCCTTGGCAGATCCTCCGGCAAAACAAAGGAACAAAGCTTCCGTATACTGCCGTTTTTCACCACAGCCGCTTTCACGGCGCTTGCGCCTATATCAAGCCCCAGACAGGTTTTAAACATAATTGTTCCTCCCAATGAACCGGTTATCTTCAACTTCCGAGATTTTTAAGCGGCATGATAAATCAAGCCTGAAAAAGATTAAAATACATGTCCATCAAGGGCTCCGCAGCCAAAAGTGACACATATACACCGGCCGCAATGGCCGGACCGAAGGGAAATGCTTTTGGATTCTCCTCATTTCCAGTCGTCTTACGGGTTGCCAGGGCAAACACAATGCCCAGAATACAGGATAGAATAATCAAAAATAAAACTCCGCGCCAGGAAAAGAACAGCCCGGCCGCAAAAAAGAGTTTGATATCACCGCCTCCCATGCTCTCTTTCTTCAAAACCAGATCCATCAACAGGGAAAGCAGCAGCAGAGGAACGGATGCGATCAGACCGCCTGCCAGACCATAAGCCAGATTCTGTACAAATCCCCCTCCGTTTAAGAAAGGAGTGAACGCGAGCCAGTCCACGATCATGGCCAGCAGAAGACCATTGGGAATCACTCCGGAATCATAGTCCACCAGGGCAGCCGTCAGCAGTAAAACCGTCAGAATCAGGTACTGAAGCGTCTGCAGCGAAATATCATAGCGTAAAACAAGACCTGCAAAAGCCGCGGCGCAGAGTATCTCCGTTATAGGACAGCGGACGGATACTCTTTCGCCGCACCAGCGGCACTTCCCTTTCAAAAGGAACCATGATACAATCGGGATTAAGTCTCTTCCGGTCAGAACATGTCCGCACCGGTCACAGTGGCTGCGGCCCCGAAGGAAGTCCTCGCCGGATACGATCCGGGCGGCCATACAGGCAGCGAAGCTGCCTGAGGAGGCGCCGAGGAGGGCGGTGAGGAATAGGGTGTATGTAATTATGGCGGGTGAGAAGTATTGTATCATTAAATAAACCCTTCCTTGTCTCTTTTTAGCATAGACAATGTACAACTAATACGAAAGTAATTGCTAATTGTTTTTTTTAATAATATTTTATTTTGAATCAATTTATTAAATTATGATTTCGGTACCCACCATTTATCGAAATCTTCCTCAGCAAATGTTCCATCAGGATTAATAATTATTTCTATAATTTCATTTTCCTTCCCTGATGATTTCCCATAACCTTTAGTTACATCATCTTTACTATCTTCAAGTACGCCAGCTTCTGCATTATAATAATATGTTCCCCCTTTTCCCTCTGTTAAATAATTGGCAACAGCAACAGCCTTAGCCGCGCGCACATTGGCAGCATCTGTCTGCTCCCTAGCCTTGTCAAGCTGACTAGCAAATACCGGTACTGAAATCGCCACCAAAATAGCAATAATAGCCACCACAATCAGCATCTCCATCAGGGTGAAGCCCTTCCTGGACCTCTTTTTCATTTTCAATAAGTTCCGTGAGTAATTCATGTGTTTTTCCTCCTTTAACAACTTTTATAATAGTTTTGTGCAATCTATGTATCAGCCTGACAAAATATGTCCGGCAAAATACCCTTAATCATCAGCCCATATTGGTATACAACGTAATCATAGGAAGATAGACGGACAGCAGAATAAAAGCCACCACAAACGCCAGAATACAGATAATCACAGGCTCCAGCAGACTGACGGCCTTTTGAGAAGCCATCTCGGTCTCATTGTCATAATAAGACCCGATCACATCCAGCGTATGTTCCAAAGTCCCTGTCTCTTCTCCGATCCCTACCATTTCAGTCAGCATGTCAGGCAAAACTCCGGCCGTGCGCAGACATGAGCTTAAATTCTTCCCTTCCTCCAGTCCGGAAGCATGCTTTCCGATAGACGTTCCCACCCATTCATTATCCAGAACCGACGCTGTAACAGTCACCGCCTGAAGCACTGGAATCCCGGCAGCCAGCAGCGTGGAAAGTGTATTGGCAAACTGGGCGGAGGCCTTTAACCGGTTGATTTTTCCAAGAACCGGGCTCTTCAGCCTGCGCCGTGCCCTGAGCAGGCCTCCCTGTTCCGTATGACCAAGCCACCGGTACAACAGCAGTGCGGCAGCTGTGGCGACTGCCAGAAATATCCAATACCCGGTAAAAAAGTCACTCATGGCAATCAGGACCTTGGTCACCCACGGCAGTTCCCCTCCCATTGACGCAAAGCTCTGGGTAAATGCGGGTACAGCCACCACCATGATGATAATGATTACAATAATAGCCACCGCCAGGGTGAACATGGGATAAATCATGGCTGCCCTGACCTTGCTCTTCATTCGGAACGATTTGCTGTAATAATCCTGAAGACGGCGGAATGATACCTCCAGTGTGCCGGATTCCTCCCCTGACCGGACAGTTTCAATAAATGTGACCGGCAGATTTCTGCTCCTGCTCTTCAGACTCTGCGCCAGGCTGAAGCCTGCAGCCACATCGGCTGCTGCCTGTTTCAGTATTTTTTTCAGCGTCTTGTCCGCAGTCTGGCCCGCGATCAGTTCAATTGCGCGGACCATGGGCAGTCCGGCGCCTAAAATTATGGAAAACTGGGAGCACATGACTGCCAGGGATTTTTCACTGATTTTACCGTCAGACAGCTTTTCTTTGTGGGTTCCGCGCACCGCAGTGATTCCGGTCACAACCGTATGGGTTTCCTTGAGCCTTACCACCGCCTCGTATTCATCCTGAGCCTCCAGAGTACCGGTGATCTTTTTCCCGTCTTTGGATACCGCCTTATATCGAAACATCTGCAAAGGACAACACCTCTCTTTCCAGGTAATTTCTACAGAAGCAGGCTTTTTTCCAGATAGCCCGCATCATGGGCCGCCTGCCTTGCTGTTTCACCGCTGATCTTCCCATCCCGATACAGCCGAAGAATCGCATTGTCCATGGTAACCGCTCCTTCAGAAGCCGATGTTGCGATGGAGTTGGCAATCTGCGGGGTTTTGCCCTCGCGGATCAGGTTTCGGACGGCATTGTTTACCACCATCAGTTCACAGGCACACACCCGGCCTTTTCCGTCTTTGACAGGCAAAAGCTGCTGGGCAAGGACCGCATTTAAGGTCATGGACAGCTGCATCCGGATCTGAGGCTGACGCGCTTCGGGAAACACCCCCACCATACGGTCTATGGAATTTGCCGCACTTCCGGTGTGCAGGGTTGACAGAACCAGATGGCCTGTCTCCGCCGCTGTCAGAGCCGTTTCAATGGTGTGCAGATCCCTCATTTCACCGATCAGTATAATGTCCGGATCCTCACGGAGGGCCGCCCGCAGTCCTGCGGCATAGCTTTTCGTATCCCTCCCCACTTCCCGCTGGTTAAAAACAGATTTATCAGGAGTGTAAATATATTCTATGGGATCCTCCAGGGTGATCACATGCCTGGCATATCTGTGGTTGATCCGGTCAATCATGGAAGCCAGCGTAGTGGATTTGCCGCTGCCCGTTTCACCTGTCACCAGTATGATTCCGCGCCGCAATTCAGTCAGTTCCTCCGCCTTCGGAGGCAATCCCAGTTCCGAAAGCTCCGGTATCCCGGCCGGAAGCAGACGAATTGAGACGGAAGTCTGATCCTGCTGCCGGAATAAATTGCTTCTTATTCTTATCCCTTCCATGGTAACGGCGGCATCCACCTCATCTCCGCCCATAAGCCTTTCATAGCTTTTCCCTGTCATCTGACGCGCCAGTTCCTCACAGTCCTGTCCGGTCAACACCTGGTCCCTCATGGAGAAAAGCTGCCCTGCGATCCGGTATTTAGGCGGAAGCCCGCAAATCAGATGAATGTCGGAAGCGCCGTCCCGGGCAGCCTGGCCCACCAGTTCTTTTATATCCATAAATCCTCCTCAGCGACAATGATCCGGCGCGCCTCTTCAATTGTAGTAATTCCATTTAACACCAGCCGGCGGACGCTGTCTGCCAGAGTGGTAAAATGCCCTTCCTGCTCCACGATTTTTTCAAGCTCCTCCCGTCTCGCATTCCGGTTCACAGCCATGCGAAGCGCATGGCTGAAAACCAGGATTTCAAAAACTGCGGTCCTGCCGCGGTAGCCGGTACCAAAACAGGCCGGACAGCCCTTTCCCTGATACATCCTGCTGTTGTTTTCCTCTCCGGTAAAACCCATGCCCATCAGCTCCTCCGGCAAAGGGGAATAGAGCTGACGGCAGTGAGGGCATATCCGGCGCACAAGTCTCTGGGAAATGATCCCATTAAGCGCGCTGGATATAATATACGGCTCCACTCCGATATCAACCAGCCGGTCAATGGTAGACAGCGCATCGTTTGTATGGACAGTGGACAGCACCAGATGACCTGTGATCGCCGCCCTCATGGCAATTTGGGCGGTTTCGCTGTCACGGATCTCTCCCACCGCAACAATATCCGGATCCTGGCGCAAAACGGACCGGAGGCCGCTCGCAAAGGTAAGTCCTGTCTTGTCGTTGGTCTGAACCTGATTGATCCCCTCAATGTTGTATTCAACCGGATCCTCCAAAGTGACCAGATTCACCTGTTCTGTGTTCAATTCCCGGATCATGGTATACATGGTTGAAGACTTTCCGCTGCCTGTGGGACCCACAATGAGCACCATTCCGGAAGGACGTGCGATCAGATTCATGTACTTTTTCAGATCATCACCGGCCAGCCCGATCTTCTCTTTGCTCAAAAGAGCGGAATCCTTATCCAGCAGACGAACGACAACTTTTTCTCCATAAATTGTGGGCAATGTGGATACCCTCAGATCGATATCCCGCCCTTTTACCCTGACCGCCGACCGTCCATCCTGAGGGATGCGGCGTTCCGTCACATCCATACCTCCCATGATCTTAATCCGTGAAATCACCGATGACTGCAGATCCTTGGGAACGGACATGATGGACCTCATGAGCCCGTCCACCCGCATCCGTATGCGCATATCCGTTTCCTGGGGTTCCATATGGATATCACTGGCCATATCCACGACCGCACGCTCCATGATTGAATTCACAAGGCGCACGGTAGGGGCCGAAGAAGTATCATCTCTTCCGCTGAGAGTACCGGCGGCAAAGCTGTCCCCATACTGGCCCGGGGCCATGGGGGCTTCCGCTTCGATCTCCCGCCTCATATCTTCAATTGCCCGGGCTGCTACCTGGCTTCCATACAGGTTTGCTATGGCATGCTCGATGGAATCTGCCGTAGAAATCATGGGAACCACATTCTTGCGGGTAGCCTTTTTTACTTCTTCAATGGCTACAAAATTAAGGGGATCGTTCATGGCGATATGCAGGGAATCCTGCTCCAGCTTAACCGGCACAACACCATATTTCTGCGCAATATTCCTGGAAAGCAGCCTGGCCAGCTGAGGCTGTATGGAAAGGCCGCTTAAATCAATAAATTCCACACCAAGCTGTACCCTCAGCGCATCGATCAGCTGCTGCTCCGTAATAACTTTTTTTTCAATCAGTTCCTGCCCCAGGCGGTTCTTCGTGTTTTTCTGCTCCTGAAGAGCATGTTCCAGCTGTTCCTGTGTAATCAAACCCACAGAAAGCAGCAGGTCACCCAGTCGTGTATAAGTCATGGAAGGTTCTCCTTTCCCATATTCCCTCAGTCATTGACAGCCCGAAGCGAAAATATGAACGTATCTGACAGCAATTGGCTGGCCGGGTCATACAGCCGGTAGCTGCCTGTAAACAGTCCCCCGGAGTACTGCAAATCAAAAGAACTGCTGTCCCCGCTTTTATCCGGATCATAATCAGCCGGTACAACCCGGAACCGGGAATAGCTTAAATCACTTAAAAGAAGGATGTTGCCGGAGTCACCTTCCCCGTAATAGTCCAGAAAGATCAGACCTTCATCTGCAGAGGAAGCCTGCCCAAGGCAGATCAGACCATCTGTCACGCCATAGCTGCTATTGGTATATGCGGTGACGCGGCCATCGGAATCCGTCTTTATGTTTACCGCATACCGAAGTACATCCGAAAGAGCTCTGTTAATGGTATCAGACACATTTTGACTTTCAGAAGCAAAGGTATCCTGCACATATACACGGAATGCCGCCTGACTTCCGGATAAAACCACCGTGGTCAGAAGAGCTATGATCAAAACTGCCGCCAAAGTCTCCATAAGAGTCATACCCTTCCGGCCACGCAGTCTGAGCAATGCCGGTTTCATTGGCTTCCCTCCCTTACGGAATAGGAAACCAGCCGTCCGGGCCCATCACCTTCCATCGCGTTATAGGAATAATAGTCAACTTCATATTCCCTGTTCCAGCCATCACTGTCTTCTGGCTCAATCATCACTGTCCCCTGCCCAAAAGGAGTCTGCTGCCCCTCGGCGGCGTTGAGCGCCTGCCGGTATTCCGAATCCAAACTCCTGGTTTCTCCGCTGATTCTTGTAGAAGCCAGTGCCATCTGTAAAAATAAAATACTCGACAAGGTTGTAAGAAGTATAGCCGCCAGAGTCTCTGCCAGAGTTTCGCCGGAAGTAAATCTGTTTTTCTTCAACTCTCCGCCTCCTTTGTGATAATTCCCTCACTCCAGGATGTGATCTTATAGTCATAACTAAGATAGTCCGTCACCCTTGAGGTACGGGCCGTAAAGGATACATTCATGGAATAGCTTCCGCTGTTAAGAACAAACAGAGCATCCCCGTTTCTCTCCATCTTCATTTTCATATGAACCGGAGGAATATCGTTTTCTGCTTTTACGGAAAAGTTTTCTGAATTTTCCGGATCCCGGGTTCCTTCATTTATTTCTTCATAAACAGTTGTAAGAATATCTCCCTCACCATCCTCCGGGGTAATGAACGGTTCAATCTCTTTCCATCCGCTTTCCGTAACAGGCTGGCCCGTATCCGGATTTGTTTCACCGGTATCCCACGTCTGCCATGTCTTCCCCACGGTATAGGTGCAGCTTCCCATTTCAGCTTTCAGCAGACGGGCCGCAGAGGCCACCGCAAGATAATGCTGCTCATTCGAATAGCGGTCCTTTGACTTGACCGAACTGGCTGAGGCTGCTGTCAGTATCATGGTCCCCGTTGTCACGCAGATCAGGAAAAACAGCAGGGCAATCAGCATGGAAGCACCGCGGCTGTTATGCAGTTTTCGGTAAACTCTGTGCATATTTATGGGTCCTCCCGTAAAAATCAGCCCACAGGCCAATCACCATAATATTCCAGTCCTGAAATTCTCGGATAAGGATACGACTGCCCTTTCAGCTCATCCTTATCCGGATGGCTCTGCTCCGGCGATGTGTTCAGAGTCCAGCTCCGGACATCCGAATCCCAGGTCCAGTTCACAGCCAGCTGACTTAAAACCTTCAGCTGTTCAAAAGAGATACCGCTTATTTTCCCCTGGACATGTTCCTGGGATACATTCTCATTAAAACCTACCTGGTTCACCCAGTAATTATCGTTACAAGCAGAAGAAATGACAGACGCGGCCGATTCAGTAAAGCCGGTTGCCTTTCCACCTCCCGGGGCCGCGACCTCAACCGTGGAATAGCAATTGGATACATGGCCGTTATACTGGGTGATACTCTTCACAAAGCCTGTTGCATCCCCGCCAGATGCTTCTGCCGATCCTGCGGCAAAGCTGTTGGACAGGGTTCCCTGAGTGAGATTTCTGCAAAATCCGGAGACCGCGCCTCCGCCGTTTGCGGAAGCGGTTCCGTTCCAGTAACTGAAGCTGATCTCACCTCCTGCAACGGTATCCACGAATCCGGAAGCATTTCCCCCGTTTTGTGCGGTCACAACAGAGGTGGAATAAGAAAGAGTGACCGTTCCTCCCCCGTTTTGCACTACCATACCGGCAGCTCCCTGACCATTCTGTAAGGAGGTGACCGCTCCTGCACTGCTGCAGCCGGTGATTTGGCCCCCCCATGGATTGGAGCCGGCAAAACCGGAAGCACTGCTTCCTGAGATGGTGACATCACGTCCTACGATACAGCTGCTGATCTGTGAAACATTATATCCAACCAGACCGGCCGAAGAGCCGCGGGAATTGGATATATCCGCATTCATCACACGGCAGTCAGTTATAACAGCGGCTCCGCCGCCCGTTACTGCAACCAGACCGGCCGTATACGTTCCGTTTCCTGATACAGTAACCCTGTCCGGACTCCCAGACAGACCGACACTGCTGCCGGTGATGGTTCCGCCGTTTGTGCTGGCCACCAGGCCTGCCGCATTGCCGTTCACACTCGTAATGCTTCCGGAAATCACATGGCAATTAGAAACCAGGCCTTGATTTAAACCGATCAGGGCAGCCGTTTCAGAGGATTCACTGACAGAAACCCATGTTAGCTGAAGATCCTTAACCGTCCCCAAATTTTTCTGGAACAGCGGCTTTTTTAAATTGCTGATGGTGTTTCCGCCTCCGTCATAGGTGCAGCCGGTATTATTGTTGAGGCCACCCGTATCCGCCTGGGCCAGAGAAATATTATGGGTCTGTTTAAAATACCAGTTTCCATTATTGATCAGATTTCTCGCCCGCAGCTGTTCCTCCGTCCGGACCTGAAGGGGCTGGGAGGCGTCCGCTTTCAGCACTTCCCCGGACATGGCAGCCGCAAACAGAGGATTGATGTAGATCCTTCGGTTTGCCTGGTTATCATTGATACCCCGATCCAGCTGGTTACTATGAGTCATCAGCTCCTGAACGGCATTTGGCAGAGGGTAAAGGTCCTGATTGACGGAGACAATTTCAATCCTTTCTCCCATAGTCGCCGGATTTCCCCAGCCTATATCAGGTGCGGCAACCCCGGACGTTCCGGCAGGAACCAATATTCCATAGCCGGCATTCACAATCACTTTCTGATTCTCATAATCCAGGCTGTCAGCTGGTTCCCCGTTTTTATCATATCCGTAAAAACCCCAGGAAGAATCACTGTATTCTTCGTAATAACAAAGGCTGTACGGAACTTTTACCGCCGCCTGGATCCGTAAAGGCCAGTCGCCGTAATACTCCTCCGTAACCATTGGAAACGGATAAGCTTTTCCCTTCAGCCCATCAGAATATGGATGGCAGAGGGCAGGATCATTCTGAACAGGACTTCCTCCATCAGTTGCCAGTACATCATACTCACAGGCTGTCACCCCCTCCGGAGCAGAATTGCCGTAAGCATCTGCAATTTTCCCGTTTCCGGACTGGGAAAGATACCGGCAGTCTGAATAAGAGACAATGCTTCCGTTTCCCGAGGCCGTTGCCAATGGCCCATAAGTAACCGCAGAATCAGTACCGTTTGCCGTCGTAACGCTTCCGCAGGCATAGCTGCCGGTCACTTGAAGCCTTCCCGAACCGGAGCCGACAAGAGCACCGCAAAGTGACGATCCGTAAACATCAGAGGAAGAAAAGCTTTCAATAATGGTTACGGCATCCGCGGCCATTCCTACCAGGCCTCCTGCCATTTGTTTATATGCGCCTTCACTGCCGGACATGACCGTTCCCGAAGAATAGCTGTTCCGGACCGTCACCGGAGATGCCTGACTGCCGCCGCTTATCTTTCCGATAAGCCCTCCGGTCAGTTCTGCTGAATTGGTCACATTCAAAGCGGCAAAGCTGTTTTGAACAACGATCTCATTTCCTTCTATTCCGTCTATGGCTCCGATCAGGCCCCCTGCCGGAGCCTGTGCACCGGCAGGGCTTCCGCTTCCTCCGGCAACAGAGCCGCTTCCCGCTGCCGTCTGATACGCACCGCAGTTATCCACTGAAATTTTTCCGCCGCTATGTATTCTTCCAATCAGCGCACCGGCGTATGTCTCTCCGGAAACAGCAAAATCCAGCAGCCGCAGATTGTAAAAATTTACGGAAGAGGTACAGCTGCCTATGAGCCCTGCCTCCGCACCGCTGATCTTAAAATTACGCAGTATATGAAGACCCCCTGCTCCATCCTTTCCGTCAATCGTAAATCCGCTTTGATTTAAATCCACCGGAGGAAAATACTCCTTCAGCTCCTGTAAGTGTCTGCTCACCGGCATCATGGTCTGACTGCGGACTTCCGGCTTAAAATCAATATCCGCAACCTGAACAGCGGCCATGTCATTTTGATTATAATAGCGCAGATTGCTTAAATGGCGTACCCGGGAAAACTCCACACCTTTTCTTCGAATCACATGGCCACCCGCATCATCCGAGGTGTACTTTGCCGCAAACAGGCTGTTTACACTCCCAACCGCAGCATCCTTGTACAAGGCCGTTCCGTTATAAGAAAGGGATGCCGTCAGCGTAATATCGTCTCCGGCTGCCAGAGAAGGAAATAACTCCGTAAAGGAACACCCATCGTTCATGCTGTCCAGCAATACATACAGAGTGTAATCATTATTGGTATCCGTATCTGCAAATATGCTGGCCGCAGGCGTTGCGTCATCCGCAGCTTTTTTTCCATCGGCTGTAAGAACTGCGGTGTTGGAATGCTCATCCCTTACGGTAATGACTGCCTGTACTTTTTCAGGATTGGCAAACGCCTGCCCCAGCCTGGGATAAACCAGCTTTAAGTACAGATCTTCTCCGTTTACCAGCTCCAGTATCTCCGGCAAATGCTCCTGATCATCCTTCGTGGGTTCCGCTGACCGGGATTTCAGTCCACCGTAATAACCGATCCCCTCAACAGCCCGGATCTCCCGGTCATCCGTTCCTCCCAGCCTTTTTCGCAGATCAGCCGCCTCACCATACCCGAGAGTGTCTTCAGAATAATATACATCCGTCACATCTCCTGATCTTGGATTTATATAAATGACACACTCCCCCGGAATAGTAGAAAGAAAAACGGTCAGACGGTCCATGGTATTTTTCCCATTTTCAGAAGCCATATAATATATAGTCCTGGTAACTCCGTCAATTTCTTCCTCTTTCGGCTGGATCACGTCCTCTTCTTCCAGTTTTCCCAGCCGCCCGGCGGCCTTCCTGTCTGTCAATTCATTCTGGGCGGTGAGGAAAATTTCCCTCGCCGTGCCATCCAGCCGGGTAACCTTAAGATCTCTGCGTATTTTAACCAGATTAGGAGCAGCAAGTGCAAATAAGACCGACATAACTGCGATAACCAGCAGCGTCTCGGCAATGGTGAACCCACGTCTGTCCATTTTTTTCCGGATCATTGACCTGACCATTTTTCCCTCCAGGTTTTTATAAAAAATGAAAAAGCGTTAGCATTTACAGAATCTTAAGTCATGGACAGCTGACTGCTGCAAATTCCAAAAAGCGGCATTAAAATTAACACTCCATTGTGAAGTTTACATAAAAATGGTTACATCATTTTTAACATACCTGGACTAATTCTATCACCAAATATAATATTTTACAATTACATGTTTTATTTTCACCTTTTTTACTATTTTTGCCCCATGCTTTTCTGCTATTATCAGCTAAAAGCATTAGGAAATATATTTTAAAATGAAAGGTTTATTTCATAAGTATTAGATTTAGAATTAGCTGGAGATAAAAAGATTTTTATATAAGAATTAACGCCGGAATTAATACCGTCTTGATTTCACCTCAGCCAGCAATTGATTAAATTATTTAAAGCAGCCATAGTCTCGTTTCAGCAATCATTTTTCAACTTCAATTCGTAAAGTAAAATTTGTTTGACAAAAACAAGCATAATAAAGGGGTGTCGCAAAAACAGCTGATTTATAGTTATTTTTGCGATACCCCCTGTGTAATTTTCCGGTTGACCGGAATCGAGCATGTATTAATCATAATCGTTACACGCAAAAGAGCCAGTCTAATGACTTGGCTCTAAAATTATGGGGTGAGTATAGAATTGTAAATACCGGTCCATAATTGGTAAATAGATTCATATAAGGAAATGTCATACACTATTCATTTACAAAGTTTATAAAAGGTATATTAAATGCTGAAAATCCACTTTGAGAAGTTATTAAAGATACAATGGGCCTGGCATATGATAGCAACATTGCTGGCGCATTCGTATCTATCAACTTATCGAACGTACATGAATCACCACACTTGAATTTAGCCGACATTTTTAATTTAATACAGAATGGTGATTTGTTCGATTGATCTCCTATTGATAACGTTAATATCACTAGTGCTTCTTTACCTTCCGATATTATAAGTTTGGTCACTTCATTATTTAATGAGAAACCTTCATATGTATCTTTTTAAAAATCCTTATTTACATCAAAATTAAGAAAAATCAATCTTGGGTCACTAAACTGAAAACTGCTTTCTTTCATAAAACCGCCTATGCAGCATCACCTAAATATGTATGTGAAAATTCTTTTGTATTGGAGTCATAATCATACTCGTATTTTAAATTAATCTCTGTTGAATAAAATGCTGAGTGCTCGTAGATATTGTTGAATGTTTCGCTATTATCATTAATTTTATAGTCAACAAATCGTGAACTTTTTGCTGGTTCCGGATTGATTTTCAATAACAGTCCGTATACATATGGTAATAGATCATCATCTGGCTTTAAACAAACACCAGGTGTAGGTAAAAATTTCTTGTTAAAGTCTTCAAAATTGATATATATTGATTTTTCTATATCATCTTCGTAGATGATTTCAATAAGATTTGTTGATGATCTTTTGAATAGGGTGTACATATCTGTCATTTCAAATAATGCCTCAATAAGCATTTGTATTTCATCAATGCGGCATAGCACCCAACCTATCTTTTCTCTGAATTCATAACAAACTGTAAAATAATAATTATTGTCCTTGTCTGTGCATATAAAAACAATGTTTTCATCTTCAAATACGTTCAAGACTCTATCGAGATACAAATCTCCAATATCAAGTACGTTTTGAAAATATATTTCTCTACTCATCACTTATCACCTCGCTAAACACCGTCCAGGAAGCAGCATTAGAATATAACCACCAATCAACATGGGAATCTTTAGTTCGACTTTTTCTAATATCCGTAAGTTGTGAAAGTCCACAGTTACACACTGTTTTTCCTTTCAACAGTTTTCTCTCTGGATAATTATCTTTCTTTGCAATCTTTTTTCTTTTTCCGATTCTCTGACTGTTATTAATCCTAAAACTATCTCTTCATAAGTATTCAAGAATGCCAATTTAATATCGCCGTGCTTAGATACACGATACACTTGAATTTCGTCTTGTTTGCCCCATAATTTTATATTTTCTATGGCCTCATCAGAAAAATAATCAGGAAATATGTTTAGAGTATTACCACTTTCCATTAATATATGCTCCAATCGAAGTAAAAATGTAATATCTCGATTATATACCATAATTTTCCATATTTCTACGAGAACATATGTTTGACGTCAACAAATTTATTTAACCACTGATACTTTCGAACCTAAGACAGAAAATCTTTCTTCAGTAAAAAGCGAAGTTCCCATGAAAGAAACCGATATTTTTAGAGAATTAAGGCTGTTCCGGCTGGATAAGAGCCGTGAAGAAAATATAAAACCTTACTATATTTACAGCGACAATCAATTGAAAAATTTAATTTTAACCATGCCGAAAAATAAAGCGGAATTAAAAAAAATTGCCGGATTTGGAGAAGCAAAAGTGAATAAATATGGCGATGATATACTTAAAATCATGGAAAAACATTGGAGTACGTCCTGATTCTGTTTATTTGCAATTAACTGCCTTCCCCCAGCAAAATATCAGCGATCCGTTTACCTGCGAACCCATCCCCATAGGGATTGCTGGCTCTGCTCATTTTGTCATAGACCTTTTCGTCATTCAGCAGCCTGCCGATGGAGCGGTAAATGTTTTCCTCTTCAGTTCCCACCAGCCAAAGGGTGCCGGCTTCAATGCCCTCCGGACGTTCCGTTGTATCCCGCATGACCAGCACCGGTTTCCCAAGGCCGGGGGCCTCCTCCTGAATCCCGCCGCTGTCCGTCAGGACCAGATAGGCTCTCGCCAGGAAATTATGAAAATCCAATACATCCAGAGGCTCAATCAGCCGGATTCTCTTTTCATTCTTAAATACGGAATGAGCGGTTTCCCTTACCAGGGGATTTAAATGGATGGGGTAGATCACCTTTACATCCGGATTCTCTTCTAAAATTCTATTTACGGCACGGAACATCTGCCTCATGGGTTCTCCCAGATTCTCCCTTCTGTGTGCCGTTAGCAGAATCAGCCTGCTGTCTGACGCCCACTCCAGCTGCTCATGACTGTAATCTTCCCTGACCGTTGTTTTCAGCGCATCAATGGCTGTATTCCCGGTAACAAATATGGCCGCCGGATTTTTCCCTTCTTTTATAAGATTTCTTTTTGCCTCTTTTGTAGGCGCAAAATGAAAACCGGCAACGATGCTGACAGCCTGCCGGTTAAACTCCTCCGGATATGGGGAATACAAATCGTAGGTTCTTAAACCGGCCTCCACATGGCCCACGGGGATCTGCAGATAAAAGCAGGCCAGTGCGGCCGCAAATGTGGTAGTCGTATCTCCGTGAACCAGCACCACATCCGGCTTTTCTTCTTCCAGAACATGTTTGATTTTATTTAAAATACCGGCTGTTATTTCAAACAGAGTTTGTTTTTGCTTCATTATAGAGAGATCGTAGTCCGGGATCACACGGAATATCTCCAGTACCTGGTCCAGCATTGTCCTGTGCTGACCGGTAACGCAGACGCTCACCCGGACGTCTTCCCTGCTTTTCAGCTCATTGACCAGAGGGCACATTTTTATGGCTTCCGGCCGGGTGCCAAACACAAGCATAATATTCTTCATCCCATAATACCTCATTCCATAATTATTACCGGATCACGGGTGCAAAATCCATACTGTCAGTCTGTATATTCGTAGGCCAGCATCGCCATGACCTGATCAAAGGAGTAAATACCGCTCCCGTCTTCCATGCCGAAAGCCCCATGATAGGCATAGGATGTATTTACTATTCTCATTTTCTCCATTTTCTTAAGAGCTATTCCCTGCAGCTCCTTATCTCCTGTTTTTTCAGCGATCATTGCTGTTAAGGCATAAACAGCCGTTGATTCGTAATTATAGCCTTCTGCCACCTCACCTTCCACGGTATAACGCGCTTTTATCCCTTCCTTATCCATCTGTTCCTTCAGCCAGGAAACCGTATCCTGCTGCAGCAGACCGGCTTCCGCCAGATGCAGAAGTGTTACCATTGCTTCCGCAGTATTTAAATCATCCGTTTCATAAGCATTGGTTTTATAATTGTACCAGCTGTAATACAGAGGGAAGCTTTCGCTGATTTTTCCTCCTGTGACCAGCTTCTTCGCATTCTCATAGGGCCTGATAAGCGTTTCATCCTCGCCCGCCAGAGCTGACATGGCCTGCAGATCTCCGTAGCACAGGGTAAATCGCCTTGCATGCTTCTTAGATCTGCTGTCATAGAAATCAACATACTGATCATTCTTTACGCCGTATCTGACCAATGCTTCGGTATAGCTTCGAATGGTCTCATCATATCCTCCCCACAGCCGGTTTGCGGTGATCAGGGAATCGACGATCCGAAAATCGTCCAAAAGAGCATTGACATCAGAGGCCTGACTCCCGGTAACCTTCCAGGCGGTCAGACCATCGGTCCTCATGACACCGGTGATATAAGAAAAAGTTTTCTCAAACAATTCCCGGTCCTTTTTTAAAACAGCGTATTCCAGCATAGCTCCCTGAGTTTCGCTCAAAACGTCACTGGCCTCTGTTTTTTCTCCGGATTTATCATAGAACGTGTGAACTCCGCCTCTGTCATCCATCATGCTGCTTACGACAAAATCACAGGTCACATTTCCGCTTCCTTCCACCGCATCTTTTAGATATCCCTCAAACACAGTGCCTTCCGTTATCTGCCTTGGACTCCAGGCCCTTATGATACCTTCCTCATCCAGGAACAGTGTTGTGGGAATATTGTGGAGACCCAGCTTCTTATAAGCAGCCAGGCCGCTGTCATAATAATTTCCGGATCTGATTCCCTGACGGGATAAATATTCTCCGGCCTTTTCCTTCGTCTCTTTCTCATTGTCCAGTTTATTTACCAGAATATAATTGATCTCTCCGTAATCTTCGGCTATGTCGAGAAATTCATTCACCAGGGACAGTTCTTCCCGGCAATCCGGACACCAGCTGGCCCAAAAGGTAATCACCGTTACTTTTCCCTCAAAATCACGGACGGAGACTTCCCGGCCTGCTTCATCCAGAAAGGAAATATCAGGTATTTTTTCGTTCAGGTTGCAGAAATCCGGAAGAATGCCGGTTATATCGTCAAGGGACGCCTCCTCCGCCTTCTGCCCGGCCTGTCCCCATTGGTCCGTATCTCCGCTGTCCCGGTACAATCCCTTTTCGTCCTCATGGGGATACAAAGCCAGCAGTATAACTCCTGCTGCGGTGAATGCGGCCAATATACAGAGAATAAAGATCAATGTCTTTTCTAATTTCGTTAAGGGTAAAACTGGTTTCATTTTAGTTTTCTCCAGAAATTACGTTTTATTTTTTTCTTTTGAACAGATCTTCCCCCGGACTGCTTTCCTCATCCAAAGCCGCCGCCACTTCACGCAGGTCTGAATTTTCCTGTTCCATCATTAAGTCTTCCCCCCTTCCTCCTTCCTTAAGCGTCTCTCCGTTTCCGGTATCCTCATCATGATCCTTTTCTCCGGAGGGCTTGGTATATTTCTCAGACACCGTCACAATGACATTGCCATTGTGAATGGCAGACCGCATATCAAAAGCATTGGTCATACTTTTATAACGATTCTCTATCGCCTGGTGCTCCTCCTCTTCAAATTGCTTCAGCACGTCTTCTTCTCTTCTTTGCTGCTCTTCCTTTTCCTTCCTGCGAAGGTCGGAAGACCGGACAAATGCAGCGGCATTTTCAAAAATGTAACCAACTCCCACCGAAGCCATGATCATAATAACCGGCAGAACGTGAAAATGATACCGGTTCTGGCTTTCCACAAACAGATGTATCGCCGCTGTTCCCAGGTAAACCAGAATCAGTACATAGAGGTAAGAAGCTTTTCTTTGCAGAAGGCAGACCAGCGTCATCAGGGAAAGCAGGATAAATACCATGTATACCACATGATTCACCTCTTTTGCCCTGTTCAGGAAAGTCTCCCGTTCCGGAGTCAGCTCATTCTGCTCTTTTAAAAAGGCCAGGTTCCAGGTCGCGCCGTAATCATCATTTCCCCAAAGCAATTCATATTTGTTTATGAAGAGGTTAAAAGCCGCCTTCGGATCAGAGGTCAGACGGGCAACGGCCTGATCCCGGCTGGCAATCTGAGCCTGGACCGGCGATCCGGTGCTTTCCAGACTGTCATATAAAAATTGGGAATCCTCTTCGTTCCATCCGCCCTGGGCCTCCGTATTCAGCCCTACCAGTAAATTGTATCCAAAGGATTCGCTGAAAGAAGGTACGGATCTGTTGATGGTGAGCTCTATATTTGTCGTGAGGATACCGGATAGAATCATATAGGAAACCAGGATCAAAGCGCCTCTCAGCCAGCCCTTTCCCAGAAACCGGACCCATACAGAGATGCTGTTTTGTGGTATATTGGGCAGTTTCGTCTTTAACGGAAACAAGCACAATATCATTGCAATCAGAAGAATGAGAGCCATGGGCCGGATGGCGGCTGTAACTGCAAGAAGACAGCCTAAAAAAATATGAAGAAAAATTCCCCGGACCGCATGCTTTGTGGTTCCATCATAATCCATGACCAGATGAAGAAACAAAAGTACCGCCAGATAGAAAAAGAAGGAAAACGCATACTCAGCTGCCAGCATGTTCCCATAGAGAATCTGGGACGGCCAGAACGCAGCGGCTGTCAGCGCAAGCGCTCCCGCCAGCCGTCCTCCCAGCCGTCTTCCGATCCGGTAGATCAGGAAAACCGTACCCACGGAAAACAGAATATTGGCAAACTGACCGTTAAATACACTGGTTCCCCCTAAAATGAATACGTTTTTTAAAATATAACAATATCCCATGATGTGAGGAAACATTGCAATGTAATCGCAGTACCCCTCTCCCTGAACCTGGAGAGTACCGTTTTTCAGCAGCTGGGCGATCTCGTAATAGGTTTTATAATCGGAAGCAGGTTCCATAGGGAGACCCAGAACCACCGCATACCGGAGAATCAATGCCGCAGCCAGCACAAGAAAGACATACAAAGCTTCCAGCCCTGCGGAAAGCTTTTTTCGCCGGGCCAGCTTCCCGGCTATGCCCAGCCTTGCCGAAAGCAGCGCAAAAAAATGTATTCCGATCCAGGCCAGAAAGAAAACAAAAATGAGCATTCCCTTCATGGCATAGGGATATTCCTGATTCCCGCCAATACCGGAAACACCGCAGATCAGAATATATGCCATGCCCACAACGGATAATGCGACACAAAAATTATAAAACCAGTTTTTTTCCAATTTCATATATTCCTTCATTCCTTCCCTGCAGTGCATGTTCTCCGGCCATAGGGGTTGGGACTTCCGGCCGGGAACGGACCAAAAAACAGAATCCTGATGATCGTCATAATATAAAAATTCCAACAAAATTATATCATAAATAATTGAAGCAGAAACAGTAGATAATTGGAAGCATCCTCTTTTACGTTTCATTCTTCTTCCGGTACGTGCCGATCCGGAGCAGAATAATGATCACCGCAAGAAGCATCATAAACATGGCAGCTGTGGCTGTTGCCGTAAATATCAGAGACCTTTTATTCTGTACCAGCTTTTTCATAGGGGCCGGCTCTTCTTCCGCTGTTCCATCCTGGATAAACCGGAATGCCGTCACTTTAAATTCGGGATCAATTATCACACAGTCCTTTGTCAGCTTGTCCCTCTCTTCGCTGTCTCTTAAATATTCCTGAACGCTGCGCAAAGACCCTTCATCACTGCCGGTAACGGCCAGCAGTCCCCGGTTGAGGGCATAGGGGGATTTTAACAGCTGCATGACAGCAATTTTTTTCCCATACTCCTTTGACAGGATCAGCTGTTCGTTGCTTTCAAAAGCGGTCCCATCTGAAGTATATTTAAAATTCAGCTCACCGTTGATCTGGGAAATAAGGGCATTGCTCCCATACGTACCTGTAGTTATGATGTTGTAATCCGCATCCTCCCTGCTGAATTCACCGGCCCGTTTCACCGTAAGGTTCCCATAAGGCCTGGCTCCATTTCCGTACATGGCAGCAATCTGTCCCAGGAGATTGAGTTCATCGGAATCAGGCGCATCCGTCATCACCAGCATGACATCGTTAAATTTCCCAGCCTTGCTGAACGGAGAGGCCTTCAAATCAAAGGACAGAGTGACCTCGGAGGAAGGCGGCAGAAATATGGCGGACTCCCTGGACACATACGCCCAGGGCATGTCATTCTGTCTGGGGGTGCAGATCAGGTCCGCAATTTCCAGGTCAAAGGCTATTTTCATGCTGGAAGCGGCAGTTCCCATAACGTCAGTTGGGATTTCAAAATTAAGCTCATCTCCGGAGGCGTTATCCTTACTCAGCTTTTTGCTGGCAACCGGGACATCCCCCCAGTATACGCTGATCAGGGAACGGGTGAAATCCAGATTTTCACTGTATCTGAATTTTAACGCAGCTTTTCCGCCTTCCGCCACCGCAAAATCCTTTGAAACCGGGAGATAAACATAGTTCTCCTGATGAAAAGGGCCTACATAGGTCAATCCGCCGCCCAAAATCTCTTCCAGGGTATAATTCCCCGCCATCATATCATTTTGCTTTGCAGCATTGACGGCGATCTGGGAGCTCCCTTTCTCTACAGAAGCAGAGCTTGTGCCCTCCTGCAGGCGGCGGCTTTCGTCCATAAGCATATACGCAGCTTCCATCAGGCTCTCCTCATCAGCGGAAGTTATGATCAGCAAAGGATATCCACGGGCATCATCAGTAAAGCTCACAGTTGCGTTCCCGGCAGAATCCGGAGCATTTAACACCAGCTGTCTGTATTCCTGAGGCAGATTGTCATAACCGGATACCACAATGGTCCGGGTCGGATCCGTATCTGCCAGACCGGAGAGAAGGCATACCTGAATTTCATTTTTCGTTTTCGTATCGGCGCTTAAACCGGCCATCAGACTCATTGCGGCCGCCACCTCACCGTCGGCCGCCTGATCGGATACCGCAATGGTCAGACCCGCTCCCGTTGGATAACAGGTGGACATAAAGGGATAGGGATACCAGGAAATTTTGTGTTCCGGGTCCCTGATCTCATAACCGCACCGGATATAGGAGGCATCATCGATATTCAGCCAGTTTGCGTCAGAATAGTCATCCACACAGCCCTCTTCATCAAAAAGCCTTGCATACGCTGATACCGTAAAGGAATTATAACCGGCACGTATCTGGCTTATGGGTATTTTTACATAAAGAGTCTGGGTGCTGCCGTTTTTATACTCCAGCTTAAAGGACCGGACGGGAACTTGATTGACCGCAAAGGTAACGGAAGAAGCCGTACTTTCAATAAGCTGGCTGACATTATACTGGATCTGGGCGTAGACATACCTGGTATCCCAGTAATCCTGCACATAAAAATATAAATCAGATGCAGAATAGATCCCCTTTAAGGTCTTTTCAGGAAAAAATTCATCCTGAGTGTAGCTTACCTGCTCATAAACCGGTTTGACCGTATCAGGGTCCGGGGCATTTTCCGGCTCCGTAACGGGCAGGTAGTTCATCACATCGGCCTCCTGGGCTGTATTTCCATCTCCCTGAGCTCCTCCTGAGGTTCCGGCAGCTTCCACGGTTCCTGCTTCACTGCCTGTGGTTTCCGTAAATACAGTTGTTCCGGCTCCATATGCCCTTGCCGGCAGCCCTCCGGCAATCATCAGAATGAGCACCAGATATCCCGCAATCCTTTTCCGAATTTTCTTCATCATTATCCTCTATTTCTCCGCCGCCGGCGGTATGGTCTCTCACTTTCTTTTGCTTTCTTTTCCTTCCCTGCCCACTTCTTCAAAACGCTCCGTCTTATCCCACACGACCTCTTTCTGATAAACCGCATCCTGTATTCCCTGAATGATTCCGTTAAGGACAACCACCACCCAGAGCTTTGCATAGGTGAACAGCATAAAGAAGGTGAGTACAAGATTACTGAAATTAAACTCATTTTTTTCCACGGATAAGGTGATCGCCACATTCAGCACAAAGAGCAGGATCGCCATTTCCCACAGCAGCGGGGAAAAACCGCCCAGAGTCACGTAATAAAAGCCTAAAATTCCCATCATGAATATCATGTCTGAAAAAACCAGGGAACTGAACATCAGGAGGTATACCATGGCATAATAAATGACATCCAGTCTCATCCTTCCGGCCTTCCGGTCAAACGCATATTTGAAATTACTCTTCAATACATAAAGATTTCCCTTTACCCAGCGGGTTCTCTGCTTGAACCACTGCTTCAGCATCTGGGGCTCCTGCTCCCAGGTGACGGCGTGGGGTATGAACTTGATATAATAGCCCATCCGGTATAACCGGAAACTGATTTCCGTATCTTCCGCAAGAGCGTTTACATCCCAGCCCCCCATCCTGTCAATCAGTTCCCGGCGGATGACATAATTGGTGCCGGGTATGGTACAGAGCTTAAAAAAGAAGAACCTTCCTGCCTGATTCATGCACTGGTATGCCAGAGTTTCTATGTTTACAAACCTGGTAAGAATGGAGGCATATTTATTTCTTGTCCTGAATTTTCCGATCACCGCACCTAACTTTTCATCTGACATCAGATTCTCCACCAGAATTTTCAGTGCCTGCTTTTCCGGGGTATTGTCTGCGTCATAAATTGCGATCACCGTGCCTGACGCAACAGACAGTGCAATGTTTAAGGCGTTTGATTTTCCCTTTCCTCCCACCACATGGTCCGTATTGATGACAATGATACCGGAATCCGGATTGTCACGCTGAATCTCCTTAAGCACTTCTGCAGAATCATCCGCAGAATTGTCATTGATCACAATGATTTCGTATTTATCCTTCGGATAATCAAACTTTATTAACGCCTCCATGGTCTTTCTTATCACAATGCTTTCATTATGGGCCGGCACCATTACAGTTACCATCGGATATTCCGAAACCGGCTTATGGCCGTCCGTCCGGTACATGCCCATAATATAGATATATCCCCCGATGGAAAGGATTATATTGATAAACATCAGACCCCATATGGCAAAAATAGAATATAAGGCCAGAACATCAATGATTGACATGTTAATCTCCTCCTTTCCTGTAATCCCCTGCAAAAATCCAAGCCATCTCAGGCTTTACCGTTCATCCTTCTCTCTGCCTTTCCTGTTCTGAAAAAAGTAATTTCTCCGGTTGGCATACCTGGCCAGAAATATAAAAAGCAGAAAAAGAAAAGAGGTTATGCCGACCATTATGATCAGCTTCCGGTTTTGAGACGTTAAATCCCTGGAAAAACGCTGGAGCATGTTGCGGCGGTAATTATATTTCTCCTCATACGTACTCGGAACAAAGCTTAAGTTCATCGTCTTTCCATCCAGTGTCAGATTCTGATTTTTATAAATCATCAGGATCTTATCCGTCCAGTAACTGTGTTCCATATCCCACAGGCTTTTTAATGGAATGGATGAACTCCGGCAGGCCTGAACTGTTTTACGTATGGTTTCCATATCCGCACTTAAGGAAATGGGAACGGCAGAGGAATAAGCGGACAGACTGCTGGTTCCGGGATCATCGAGAGCTGCTGCCGTACCTACCCACTGGTGGCCATCCTTATAGACCAGATTGGTCATCTCATCCTGGAACTCTATATAAGGGTCCTTTTCCTCCGATGTAACTATGGTTTTAAAATGGCTCATGATCTCTACGGTATCCTGGTGAAACATCCAATTGCGGGGAACCTGCAAAGCCAGAGGATAGACCCCGTGCTTATTGTATATTTTCAAAGCCTGCTCCAGATAATCCAACACAATATCCTTATCAAAAGGATCCATCTGATTGATGGGCGCGTTTATAATAACGGCGCCTCCATTGGCCTGGGCATACCGGAGGATCTCACAGAAACGGACCATTGCCGGATAATCCCCGTTTACATATACAGGCATTACGGAAATTACAAAAGGCGTTTTATCCGCCGCCAACAGCTTTATCACATCAAGCAGCTTATCCGGATCCTCATAAGGATAAACCCTGTTGATCACCATATATTGGGCAAATATGTTGGGATCTCCCTGAAATGGCCACTTCCACCGGGCAGCTTCCTTGATGAAAACAGCCCTGATCAGGTTGTCCCCGATATCTGTCACCGGTATGTGGGTGATCCTGCCGTCCTCCGCACAAACATATCCCCTTTTGCCGTTAACCGTAAGAATGCCGTTCTCATAACCGGACCTGTTTAAGAATATGAAATAGTCCTCTTTTCCCAGCCCGGTCCGGTAAGTCAGACCGTCGAAGGTATACTGTATTTCACCAACCGGACTGCCGGTCATTTCATACTCTCCGGTTCTCCCCGTCTCGTCAAGGTACTCCTTGAGACAGTCATTGCCCACAAACAACAGGTGAGGAGCTTCTTCCCTGCCGCCCACAGCCCGGGCATTTTCATACTGCCCCAGCATTTTCAAAAATTCCTCCGGATATCTGGTCAAATCATAACAGATGATATGGGAGAACCGGTCCATGGCATTCATGCTTAAGGAGGCGGGTCCATAGCTTACTTTAAAGCTCTGGTAAGTCAGCAGCTCCACCATATCACTGACCATCTCCCGGATATCTTCATTGGCTCCGTCGTTGTAGATGATCAGAATATCCCCCTCCGGGATCTGCTCCTTTTGAGACGCCCGGGTGGCTGTCCCGCCTCCGGAACTCAACAGCAGAAACAGGACAATACAGATAAGGAGTCTTTTACACATCATATTGAAGTTCATTTTCCACCCTCTGTTTAAACAAAATCACATTATTTCCATACGCTTCCCTGTCATATTCCAGGCTGGCCATCTTTACTTCTATTTTAATGGCAGAATCGGTTATGCCCTCAAAGGCATCCTTTTCCGTAATGCGGCTGCGCAGCCTGCCCATGGCGATTTCACATCCCGCCTTATCACAGGTCATTATAACCGCCAGACTGCCCTTATGATCAATGGAATAGGTTTTATCCTCCACCCGGACCGTATCCACCACAAGCCGGGCCAGCCTCTGTATCACCCGTTCATAATTGCGCCGTGATAAAATGCCTGCCAGCTCAGCTTCATATTTCAAAACGATCACCATCAGGGACAATGGCACTTTTTTTCTCTCCGCATAAGAAATCTGGATATTTAAATCATGGTACAGGCTTCGCAGGTTATATAATTTGGTCAGCGGATTGACCATCACCAGTTCCTCCACCTGTTCCCGCAGAATATCATTTTCCAGCTCCAGCCTGCGGCTGCCGGATACAAACAGGGCCATGGATGCCACAGAAAGAAGGGGAAGAAAAATCCAGACAAAACTGAGCAACGGAATCTCCGTATCATAAGAAAGAAACAGATACAGCCGGTAGGCCGTATATACCGTTACCTCCACCCCCGCCACCACACAGGATAAGCCAAACAGTTTAAAACCGGCCAGCAAAAGCGCCGTATAGGTTCCAAGCAGCATGACCACCGCTTCAAAAAGCACGGCCTTTTCCGTATAACTCACTGTAACCGCTCCGGCAAACAGACAGGCCAGCAGTGAAATAAGACCCATATCCTGGAACAGATACCCAAAAGACTTTTTATTTGTCATTTATCCTTTTTCCTTTCATCCTTCTCCCGCGGGAGCACAAAATCCAGTGGCTGCCTCTCTTTACTAAACAATTCTCAGCTTGTGCAGCAGCTCCGCAAAAACACAGTAGGTCATGATATCCAGTGACAGTCCCACCAAAAACATTCTCTGCACCATTTCAGCATCGCCGCTGTTTACGATCACCACAATGGACTGAGAAAGCAGGACGGCTAGAATCGTCAGCAGCATATCCAGAAATACGGTGTTTCTTCGGTCCTTTTCCGGGCGTATGGAATACCCTTTATAAAACAGAAGAAAGACGGCGCCTGTGAGCAAAAACAGATAACCCACCGTTCTGGGAGCCGAGGTCATCTTAAAGCTGCTCCAGACCGACCAGAAGAGACTTCTTGCCTTCTCCGGAAAACCAGCGGTCTTCTCATAATTGCCGCAGTTGCTTCTGCGTACATCCATGCCTGCACCGATGGAGACATCGATCATTCCCAGAAGACTTCCCGGATGATGCAAATAGTAGACCGAGATGTCCGGTATGGTGTATTTATCCATAAACCCATGATATAAGGAATCATCTCCCGATTTTACCAAAGGCAGATAATCATAGGCGGAAGCATCCGTCAACAGTTCATAAGAGGAGTCGATCCCAAATTCTTCAAGGGTCTTCGCAGGATCCGGTGATCCGAACAATACCCCTCTTGTCATTGCATGGAATTTGCTTGTTTCACTGAAATCCGACGGATACGCTGCCACGCACACAACCGCAAGAACGCTCATCACAAAAGCCGCCGAAACACAGCCGATCGTCCAGTTCCAGTTTCTGCGCACGAAGGTGAGCCGGATCATATACACGGCAAATAAAAAGCCGATGACCGCGCACTGGCGCCTGGAGCTGACAAGGATCATCCCGGAGATGAAAAACAGAAGCAAACTCATCAGATCCCAGTATCCGGAACGTGTTTTCTGAAAGGACATGGCTGCTCCCGCACAATAGAGCATGGTGATCAGCCACACCGCCTCCGGATAAAAAGAATTAAAATAAGTCACATAACCCACATCCGAAAAAATCAAAAGGCCTGCCGCCGAGATAAAAATACCTTCGGAAAACTGCTTCACCCGCTGACAGGCCTGTTTCATGATCAGATATACTGCCGGAAGGTACAAGATCAGATAGAGGAGACCCAAAAAACGTATATCAAAGTAGTTGTCCCCTGTAAAAGCATCGTCCAGGCTTTTCGCCAGTTTCAGGAAAACCACCTGGCTGTTGAATGACTTTCCCGGCATTTCCCCGTTTGACGCTATTTTTGTATAAGTTTTAACAAAATAATTGTTGTATATATCCTCCGGATCTTTATCCATATAATAGATGCCGGCAGATTTCATAATATCATCGGCAGAACCGTCGGCGGCAACTCCCAGACAGTTTGGCACAAACAATGCAGCGGAAGCGGTCAGAGCCGTTACGGCGGTAACCGCCAGCGCCAGCAGGGAAGGCGGATATTTTCCCTCCATCCTGGCATTGATCTTTCTTAAGAACCCTTTTATTCCTTTGAGAAAATTCAGCAATGCGGCAATGTACCTGGCACTTTTAAACTCTTCACTGTTCTTCATGGGCTCTCTCCGTCAGATCGTTTCTCTCAATGTTGTATCTGGGACGGTGTTTCACCTCCATATATATCTTTCCGATATAGGTTCCGATGAGCCCCACGGACATGAGCTGGACACCTCCGAGAAACCAGATGGAAAGAATGGTGGAAGTCCAGCCTGCCACTACGTTTCCCTCTATATAAGAGCAAAAGGCATAAACCGCCGCCAGAATGCTGCAGAGCACGATGAGCAGACCAAGACCGGTGATCATGCGTATGGGCTGGATGCTGAAGGAGGTGATCCCCTCAAAAGCCATGGCCAGCATCCTGCTTAAGGGATATTTGGACTCACCGGCAACCCGGGATTTCCTGTCATACTTTACCACAGCGGACCGGTATCCGATGAGGGGGATGATGCCTCTTAAAAACAAATTCCGTTCCGTATAACAGGAGAACTGTTCCACCGCCCTTTTTGACAGGAGCCGGTAATCCGCATGATTATAAACGATATCAATCTTCATGGCCTGCATCAGCCTGTAAAATCCCAAAGCGGTCACTCTCTTAAAAAAGGTATCCGTATCCCGCCGGTTCCTCACCCCGTAAACAATATCATGGCCCTGTTCAAATTGATCGATCATATCCTCTATTACGGAAATATCATCCTGTAAGTCCGCATCAATGGATATGATCATGTCCGCGTGGTCCTTTGCGGCCAGTAGGCCCGCCGTCAGGGCATTCTGATGCCCTGTATTCCTGGCAAGCTTTAATCCGAAAACGAAGGGATACTGTTTCCGGAAGCCCTGAATCACATTCCATGTATTGTCCCTGCTGCCGTCATCCACGTAAAGAATGAAGCTGCCGGCTTCAAGCTTTCCCGCTTCTGTCAGCCCGCGTATGATACGGGTCAATTCTGTATTTGTATATCCCAGTGCTTCTTCTTCGTTATAGCAGGGTACCACAATACAAAGTCTGTTCATCCGCGTTTCCTCTCTCCATGGAATTTTAACTGCTGCTTTTATTATTCTCCCAAAAATTTTCTGTAAAATACTACCTGTAAATAGAATGTATTTAAAAACAGAGCGTTTCATCTCAGCAAATGAGGACAAAGGAATCATTGAAAGCACAAAAAACAGGCACAAATCCATGTGATTTGTGCCTGCAAATTCGTCAGACCGCAGTACATACTTAGGATGACTGTCGTGAATCTCTAAAAGACGTTCATATTCACGCTTTTCAGCAGCTTAAAAAAATATGTCCCCCGCATGATAGGAAGAAATTTCATTGTCCCAAATGAGCTGAATCCGGTCCGCCCTCTCTCTGGTATAAAGCAGATAGATCATTTTTCCGGGCGGCCAGTTCAAGGCCATCTTGAATCGTTCATCCTCATCCAGCCGCTCAGTTGAAAAATAAATATAACGGCTGCCGGAGTGCTTTCCCTTTTCTTCTTTAAAAATATTTGTTCCGATCACCCCAACCTCTTTGATATCCTTCCAGGCATTCTCCCTCATGGGAATTCCCAAAAAACTCATTCGGATTTCATCATTGCCAACAGTGACCACAGCCCCATACACCACAGCTATCCCACTAAACAAAAGAGCCACCAGCAGGAACATGATAACTCCTCCCCACTCGTGAAGGCAGAACATCAAGGCTGCCACTCCAAAAGATACAATCGCTGTCCCGGCTGCTATAACAAATTTGAAAGTATGGACCTGGAATCTGTTCGTCATAAAGCCTTACCCCGTTTACCCTTTAATAAAATATCTCTCAATACATTTTGCCGCCGCACCTACAGCTCCGCCATACTCTCCCAGATCAATAAAGGAAACTTCCAGCTTCTCATCACTGGCCCGAAACGCATAATTCATGAGCGAAGACTGTGCTGCCTCAAAGTTTTGATAGTTCCGGAAAACCCCTCCACCCAGGAAGATTCGATGGGGATTGATTACACCTACCATATTAGCCAATGCAATTCCAAGGAATTTCATCGCATTATCCATAATTTTGCAGACCGCCTTGTCTCCCCTGTTCTGAGCAGCCAGAATAGCCTCAAGATCAAGATTTTCCGGATCCTGACAGATTTTAAACAGCTCATTACAGGTGCCCTCTGCCATGGCCTGTCTGCACAGCTCCAGAATGCCCCGAAGACTGGAGGTAGACTCCAAGCTTCCCGGTTTTCCGCAATGCGGAACCTTTACACCGTTGGGATCTAAAATCATCTTTCCAATCTCGCCTGTTGCAAAATCATTGCCCATCAATGAGTGGTTCCGCAGGATGATCGGGCATGCAATCCCCCATGCAACATGGCAGAGTGCGAAGGTCATATCACCATCTAAAAGTTCCGGCCGGAACAGGGATATGATAGCAGCCCTGGACTGAACATTGTTCTCCAATATGGCCGGCAATCCCGCCATACGGCTGACCTCATCTGCCAGTAAACGTCCATTCCAGCTGACGCGTTCGGTTTCCAGATTGTTCAGAATACCTCTTTCTGAATCTACGATTCCCGGGGTCGAGATTCCGATCCCAAGCAGTCTTTCCCATTCCGCAGGATATCTGCTCTTAATCGTATCCAAAAGATTCTTCAGCTGTCCCAGCATCGTCTCATAATCATCAGATACCACATCGGTTTTTTCAAGAACATGGGCTTCTCCTCTGAGATTTGTGATACAGTAATGAGTCACATCTCTTCCCAGAGAAATTCCCAGAGCCAGCCTTGACTCAGCAACCAGATCAATGTTGATGGGTTTTCGGCCGACCCCCTTTACTGTCTGCTTTTTCTGATCTCCCTTGAGTTCCTGTACGACCCCCTGCTGAATCAACTCCAGCACAATATTGGTAATCGTGGGCGGAGTCAGTTCAAGTCTTTCCGCTATCTCAGCTCTGGAGATAGGCGCGCTCTGATAAAGCATCATCTTAATGGACTCCAGATTCTGCTGCTTTATTTTCATAAGGTTCTTCCCCTGTAATACGGGCATACCACTTCCTCCTTCTCGGATTTTCATGTTCTATTCATTAATTATATAAATTATATTTTCTAAATCCATCATAACATACTTTTTAAGATTTGTAAAAAAATATTAAAAACACTAAAATGTATTGATTTTAAGCATGTTCTTTTATATAATAGTCATATATTATTAATAAAATTAATTTATTAAATCTGTTTATACAAAATATTTCATACAATGTGACGGGAGGAGACCACACAACATGAAAATCGGATTCATCACAAATGCGCTTGTAGAACAGGCACGGCGAAGCTCAGAAAATCAGTTTCAGTCCCTGGAGGATGTGGCCTGCTGGGGCACAGCACACGGATTTACTGATTTAGAATGCGGCCCCATGCTTCCGCTGGATCAGGCTTCCTATGAAAGGGTTCTGTCTGACGGCAGGATTTCCATTTCAGCTCTGATTTACTGCCGCAATTATCTGAGTACGGATAAGGAAGAAGCCGCATCGCATCTGTCCGAATTAAAGAAACGGATTGAATTTGCCGGCGCCCTTGGAATTCCAAAGGTGATAACCTCTACCGGAATTAACAAGAGCATCGAGGAGGGCATCTATGACCGCGACCCTTCCGTAAAGGATCGGGGCAACATGATCCGGCGTATCCCCATCCGGAGTCTTGACCAGGTGGCAGATGTTCTGGGACCCATGGTGGAGCTGGCGGAAAAACACGATGTAAAGCTTTGCTTTGAAAACTGCCCTCTCATGGGCAATATCGCCATCTCTCCTGTGATGTGGAGTCAGATTTTTGACCGTCTGGGAAGCGATCTGGCAGGGCTTGCCTATGACCCCAGCCACCTGGTCTGGGAGATGATTGACCCTTACACGCCAATTAAAGAATTTAAGGACCGAATTTTTCATGTTCACGCAAAAGATACTGCCATTGACCGGGAACAGCTGTCGCGCGCCGGCATTCTCACCGACTTCAGCTGGTGGAGCTACCGCATTCCCGGCAGAGGCGAGCTGGACTGGAAGAAGCTCATCGGTCTGCTGAAAGAAATCGGCTATGACGGAACCATAAGCTTAGAACATGAGGATGCCGCCTATGAAGGAAGTCTTGCAGCCGTTGAAAGCGGATTAATTGAGGGGAAAGCATATCTGGAAAACTTTATGGAATTATAAAATGAAAAGGTGGAGGTATTAACATGGTCAGAATCGGTATTATCGGAAGCGGAAACACCATCGGCATTGCGCAGAATCACATTAAGGCATATAAGTGCTGCGGGGATGCCGTCATCACCGGGGTCTATGATATTCTTGACGGACGTGCCCAGGGTTATATCGAAAAGCTGGAGCTGAAGGATGCGAAAGCCTGCAGCAGTCTTGAGGAGCTCTTTTCTCTCTGTGATGCAGTCAGCATCTGTACGCCAAATGCAACCCACGTGGAATTGTCTGCAGCCGCATTAAAGGCTGGAAAACATGTTCTGTGTGAAAAGCCTTTTGCTCCTGTTCCTGAAAATTGCGACGAGGCTATAAAGTATGCGGAGGAAACCGGAAAGGTGGCCATGATCGGCCTGTGCTACCGGGATATTCCGGGCCTTGTATACATGAAACAGCTTCTGGATGAGGGCGTAATGGGACGGATTTTCTTTGTTCGGGAAGAACAGGGCGGTGACCGCATTGCCGACCCGGAGGTCAAACTGGAATGGCGCATGCAGAAGGAACTTTCCGGACCAGGTGCTTTAGCCGACTTTGGCAGCCATATGATGGACATCTGTGACTATCTCCTTCGTGACATCTGCGGTCCCATCTGCCACATCACCGCGATGCAGGACACCTGCATCAAGGAGCGGGAAATCATAGGAAGGCCCGGTGAAACGGGAGCCGTTACCAATGATGATGTTGCCTGCTGGATCTGCCGCACCACCGGAGGAACTCTTTATAACTTTACCGCAAGCCGGGTCGGTGCAACCTTCATGCTGGAAATCGTCGGCGAGGGAGGAAAAATGACCTTCTACGGAAACCGGCCATTTGAATTGACACTCCAGTTAAAGGACAAAAACAGCGGTTATGACAAACAGCCGGAGGCAGTTCCTGTTCCGGAGTCCTGCTACGGCGGAGACGTACACGCTCCCAGGGTTCCGTTTGCCATTAATTTTTACTACGAAATTCGCCAGTTCCTGGATGCAATTCAAAAAGGAAGCGGCACACTTCTTACCTTTGAACGCGGAAAATATATCCAGTCTCTCATCCAGTATGCGCAGGATTCCGCTGACCGTCAGGAAATTGTACATATAAACGAAATTTAAAGGGGGAAATCAATCATGAAATTAGGTGCCCATTGTGTCCTGTACGGACCTGAAATTGCATCAGATACAGAAGCCGTGATCAAGCGGCTGGCAGATGCCGGAGCCGAGGGCTGTGAGCTGGGAGAACGTTTCTTCGGAGTGGAGGACCGGGAAAAGCTGACCTCCGTGTTAAATAAGTATCATGTGGCTCTGGCCGGAATGCATGCCAACAACGTAAAGCTCTTAGATCTTCTGCATGACCCGGACAAAGCCCGGGCCGCCATGGAGAAGGTAGCCGGATTCGTCTCCGTGCTTCCCGATAAAAATATCATTGTCACAGGCGGAGTCCCTGATATGGAGCAGCTTAAAACCTGTACCCTGGCTGAGGGTGCCCCCTGTGAGGAACTTCACGATCTTAAAAAGGTCCGGACCATGGCTGAAAACTTCAATGCCATTTCCGGCGGCATCTATAAAGAATATGGCGTCCGTGTCAATTACCACAACCACAGCTGGGAATTTGCCGATGACGGCCTGATCTGGTTTGCCATTGCGGACTGCGCTCCCCAGGTTCATTTTGCTCTGGATACCGGCTGGGCTGCCGTATCCGGTTTTGATCCGGCAGAGCTTCTAAAACGTTACCCCGGCAGATTTCATTATGTTCATTTAAGAGACTACAAAAAATCAGATAATCCCATGGGCTTAAAATTCGCTGAGGTTCATAGCGGATACGTTGACCTTGGCACCGGAGATATGGACTATCCCCGTCTCATGAGACAGCTGGACCGGACTCTTGACGACAAGGATTGGGCCATTGTGGAATATGAGCTCGGAAACTTCGATCAGTCCAGCTACCAAAAGGCTCTCAGCTATCTTCACGGAGTGCGTGATATGCTTCAAACAGAAGGGGGACGGTAAAATGTCCGGACTGCGTGCAGCTGTCATCGGATGCGGAAGAATCACCTCTGCCTATCTTCCTGCACTGAAAAACATCGGCTCAGAAACTGTGGAACCGGTACTGGCTATGGACAAGCAGCTTGACCGTGCGGAGAAGTTTGCAAAAAATTTCCCCGGCTGCGCTGTCTCTGATATGACAGACTTAACAAGCTTTAAAAATCTGCTCAGGGAATATCACCCCGACATCCTTCACATCCTGCTGCCCCACCATCTCCACCGGGAATATGCGGTGGCAGCGCTGGAGTCAGATGTCAACGTGCTGATGGAAAAGCCCATCGGAATTTCTTTAAAGGATGCCGACGACATAATCGACGCCAGTAAAAAAAGCAAAAGACAGCTGGGCATCATCTTCCAGAACCGCTATATCGACGGTGTGGAGCGGGTGCGGTCCCTGATTCAGGATGGGACTCTCGGAGCCGTGAAGGGCGCATTTTCCACTCTGGCATGGCATCGTCCCCCCAGCTATTATGAATGCGACTGGAAGGGGAACTGGCAGACCGAGGGCGGCGGTGTGGTCATTGACCAGGCAATCCATTCCATTGATTTAATCAGGTTTATGACCGGCATGGACGCGGTCAAAGTTCAGGGGCACATCGCCCGCAGAGTGCTTGAAACCATTGAGGTGGAGGATGAGGCAGACGCCGCCATTACCCTGGAAAACGGTGCAGTCTACAGCTTCTTTGCCTGCAACTATTACACAAAAAACAGCCCCATACGCGTTGAGATCCACTGTGAAAACGGAACTGCCCTTCTGACTGCAGATCAGATGGACATCTCCTGGGTGAACGGAGAGAACGAGACGATTCTTCCCAGCCTTGCCTCCATTTCAGCCGGGGGCGAAAGCTACTGGGGGGCTTTCCACGAAAAGCAGTTAAGAAGCTGCTATGAAGCCCTCGCAAAAGGAGAATCCATGCCATGGAGTCCGGAGGACGCAAAGAAAACCCTGGAAATCGTTTTGGGCATCTATCTCTCCGCCAGGATCAATGATACAATAACCATATAAAATCCCAATAAAACAGAGGTGAACGCCGGATCACGGCCACCTCTGTTTTTATGTTCTCATATTTTACTGCAATTTCTTTCTCATGGCTGCTGCCCACGGTGTCGGTTCTAAAGGTACCTTTCTCCGGACAGGATTCTCCACCATGGGGATTACCGGACATGGCCATCTTTCCTCTTCATCATCATAATTGCATTTCATGAGGATTTTAAGCTGATCCTTTCCTTCAAACCCGGAATAGGTCGTGAATTTCCAGTTCTGATACCGCACCATGCGGTCCTTATCCTCAGCCTCGCCTGCTATGACAGACGCAAGACTCTTTCCGTCTCCCTCAATCAGGAAAGGAATGTGCACCGATGGGTTATAAAACACCTGTTTTCCATAATATCCCCGGTCACCATTCATATCTCCATGGTCTGAAACATAGATAAAGATTCCTTCGTGTCCGTTTCTCTTCACATATTCCCGGAAGGCCTTATAGACCGTTCCCATATTATGATCCGCAGTCTCCACCAGTCCGTAGTATGCCGCTCTCGCCGCCCTCACCACATCCGGATCCGTTTCGCAGAGCTTGCCCTCCAGTACCGGATGCTCCCCCTCAACCTTCTCCGCTCCCTCTAAGGGAACCTTATCATAATAATAATCATACAGCTCTTTCGGCGCCACATATGGGAAATGCGGTCCATATGCACCTACCGTGATAAACTGCGGCTTGTCATAATTCCCGGCAAGATACTCCAATGCCCTTGCTGTCACATAGCGGTCATAGGCAAGAACCGGTGAATCCCCTCCGCCCATATAATAGACGGAACTGTTTTCATCAAAGCCCTTAATCTGGGTCCCTGCCTTAATTCCCTGATTCGGCACCCCATTATGAAATACCGGAGTTCTGTCACCTGCAGCACGTTTTGCGTAGCCATGTCTCTGATCCGGACCTACAAAATGCATCCGTCCGCAGAGCACCGTATCATAACCGGATATGGTCAGGCTGTGCAGAAAGGTGGCCTGGTCCGAGTTGATAGAATTAAAATTGAACAGCACTCCGTTATTGCTGGGAAGCAGTCCTGAAATCATGGAAGCCCTGGCCGGAACACATAACGGACAGGAAGTCATGGCATTGGTCATGACGGTTCCCTGCTTTGCCAGCTTATCCAGCACAGGCGTGCGGACGACCGGATTGCCCGCATACCCCTGCATATGATAGGAATGCTGACCAGACATATATAACAGAATATCTCTAACCATGGCTCCTCTTATCTTTCCAAACTTTTGAACATGTAGTTTTTGTATGCTTCTACTCCCGGCTGGTCAAATGGATCCACCCCCAGAATCCTTGCAGAAAGATAGCACATGAACTGATAAAAATAATAAAGCTGTCCGAAGGTTTCCTCATCGATCCCCGGTACGGAAAGTATCAGACATGGAAATTTCTCACTGTGGGCTGATACAGTGGCATCAAACGCAACCCGATTGATCTCATCAAAATCCATTCCGCCAAGATCAGAAAACCCATCCTCCACATCATCATTGTAAATCACATAGGAGGCCCCGGTGTTTTCAACCTTAAGAAAGGTTTCGAACATAATTGTATCTCCATCCTGAATATACTGGCCAATGGAATGAAGGTCTTCCGAAAAGATTCCGAATACCGGATACAATGCCTTATTGTCCTTTCCTTCACTTTCACCAAACAACTGCATCCACCATTTTGCAAAACGAAACATTCTCGGCTCAAAACAGGAGAGCATCTCCAGTTTCAGTCCTTTTTCATACAGCATATTCCGCACAACCGCATATTGAAGCGCCAGATTCTCAGCCGCATCTTCCTTTTGAAGTCTCCGGCTCATGTGTCTGGCGCCTTCCACCATGGCGCGTATATCCAATCCTGCCGCTGCCAGCGGAAAAAGCCCGATGGGTGTCAGGCTGGTATACCGCCCTCCCACATCCCCGGGAAACGGCAGAAAAAAATATCCCTTTTCCCGGGCAATTTTTTCAAACTGTGTCCCGCATGTTCCTGTACAGATCACTCTTTTTGAGTATTCATCACCATACTGGTCTTTTAAAAATGCCCGAAGGGCCCGGAATCCGATGCCCGGTTCCAGAGTTTCAAAATTTTTAGCAATTACATCAATATATACGCTTTTTCCTTTTATCTCTTCCAATACCTTACAAATACTGTCTGCCGAAATACTGTTTCCGGCAAACACGATCTTTATATGATTTTTTGAACCGATCGCGTCTGCCACGGCTCTTGCTGCCTGGTTTGAACCACCGATCCCGATGACGACCAAAACATCGCCATCCTTTTGGACTGTCTTTGCAAGCGCTTCATACTTCATAATCCAGTCTTCTCCGGCCCAACGGTTCACATCGTGCCAGCCCAGATTGTCCTTGTACTGCTCTTCCCCCTTTTTAACCGAATCAAGGAGAAACGCATATTTATCTGTCATCGCCCGGATCTCTTCCTTTGCAAGCCATCCGGCCTTGTCAACTATTTCCAACTTAAGTTCATTCATAGTGTTCTCCTTAAAAAAGAGACAAATCTCAATATAAATCTGCCTCTGTTCTTTGATGTCTAGCCCAATTCCTTAATCCGGCAGCAGGACACAAAATGACCCGCAGAAACTTCCTCCTGAACCTGAGGCTGGCTGCAGGCTTCCTTTGCGAACTTACAGCGGGCCGCAAAACGGCATCCTGGCTTCGGATTGATGGGTGATGTAATTTCTCCGCGAAGAATCTCTCTCTTCATAGGATTATGGATATTAGTCGAAGGAATTGCAGAAAGCAGCGCCTTCGTATAAGGATGCATGGGATTGCGAAATAATTCCTTTGACCCACATTTTTCTACCACCTGACCAAGATACATCACACAGATATCATCGGAAATATGTTTTACAACCGACATATCATGAGTGACAAACATATAGGTCAGCCCCTTACTTTCCTGTAAAAGCTTAAGAAGATTCAGTACCTGTGCCTGAATGGAAACATCAAGGGCGGATACCGGCTCATCGCAGACAATGAACTTCGGATCCAACGCCAGTGCGCGGGCAATTCCCACACGTTGGCGGCGTCCTCCGTCCAACTCATGAGGATATGCCAGTCTCAGCCGCTGATCGATGCCAACCAGCCCCATCAGGTCATCTGCCTTTGTCTCAATCTCTGCCTTTGACAACCTGCCAGATACCTTCAACGGTTCTGTGATCGTGCTTCTGATCGTTCTTCTTGGATCCAAAGAGGAATAGGGATCCTGAAAGATGATCTGCATCTTTTCTCTGGCATCTCTCAATGCTTTTCCGCTTAATTTGGTGACATCCCGGCCTTCCAGGCGTATCTTCCCATCTGTGGCTTCATGGAGATGGATAATGGTACGTCCAAGAGTTGACTTTCCGCAGCCAGACTCCCCTACCACACCAAGGGTTTTTCCTTTTTCAATGGTAAAGCTTACATCATCCACAGCATGCAGCATACCACGCGGAGTAGAGAAATATTTTTTTAAATGATCAACTTGAATTACCGGTTCCATTCTATTCCTCCTCCCTTGCAATTTCATCCAGACGGCAGCAGCGGCAGTCATGGCCATCTGCTGTTTTCGCCATCTCTATGGGCCCCTTCAAGCAGACCTCACAGGCATAATTACAGCGCGGTTCAAAAGTACAGCCTGCAGGAAGATTGGTGGGATCCGGAGGAAGTCCTTCAATGGGATGAAGCCACTCCTCATCCTCATTCATGTCCGGAATCGCACCAAAAAGCCCCTTAGTATAAGGATGGGATGGATGATCAAAAATCTGTTCCTTTGTTCCATATTCAATAATATTACCTGCATAGATAACTGCCACGCTGTCACAGACCTGGGCCACGACACCTAAGTCATGAGTAATCAGCAGCATAGAGGTATTATATTTCTTTCTTAAATCTCCGATCAGGTCCAGCACCTGAGCCTGAATCGTAACATCAAGAGCTGTTGTCGGCTCATCTGCCAGGAGAAGATCCGGATTACAGGCCAAAGCGATGGCGATTACCACTCTCTGCTTCATACCGCCGGAGAACTGATGAGGATATTCATAATATCTCTCAGCCGGGATTCCTACGATCTCCAGCATCTCCTTGGCACGGTTCTCCGGATTGACATGCTCGTCATTATGAAGCTTTACCACCTCTGCAATCTGCTCGCCTATCCGCTGTACAGGGTTTAAAGCCGTCATAGGATCTTGAAATATCATGGAAATCTTATTTCCGCGAATCTTTCGCATCTCATTTTCATGCAGTTTCAAAAGATCCCCGCCCTCCAGGCAAACCTCACCTTCCCGGATTTTGCATCCCACATCCGGAAGAATCCTTAAGATCGCTTTTGCAATTGTTGTTTTTCCCGCTCCTGTTTCGCCTACCAGACCCAGAGTCTTTCCTCGTTCCACTTCCAGAGAAACACCGTTTACCGCATGTACGATCTCCCCATCAGAAGCGTACTCTACAACCAGGTCTTTCACTGAGAGGAACTTTTTTTCCTTATCCATATTCGTTCCTCCTTTAATTCTTCAGTTTTGGATCCAATGCATCGCGTAATCCGTCACCCATCAGATTCAGGGCAAGTACAGTGATTGCGATTGCAAGTCCCGGGAAAAAGATCAAATGCGGTGCCTGACGGATAAACTGGCGTGCACCGGAAAGCATAGCTCCCCACTCCGGAGTCGGAGGCTGAATGCCCAATCCAATAAAGCTTAAACCGGCTGCCAGAGTGATTGCCTGCGCCACCCCCATGGTTGCCTGAACAATAATAGGAGACATACAGTTCGGGATCAGATGGATCACAATGATTCTGAACTTGCTGCAGTTGATGGAATTCGCCGCTTCTATGTACTCATTTCCCCGTTCCTTCAGCATCTGTGCCCGCAGCATTCTGGCCATGCCCGGAATATAGCCAAAGGCCATGGCGATAATCGTATTGATAAATCCGGGGCCAAGAATGGCGGCAATTACAATATTCATCAGAAGTCCGGGAATCGCCTGTATGATGTCCAGAAAACGCATCAGCAAATTATCGACCCAGCCTCCGTAGAAGCCTGCGACTGCGCCCACGGTACACCCGATCACGGTCGCTATCGTGATGGAAAGAACTCCCATGGAAATCGAAAATCTTGCACCATAAAGGACACGGCTGAAAATATCGCGCCCCATATCATCACAGCCAAAGAGGTGCTTCAGTGACGGTCCGGCAAAGGTTGAAGTCATATCCATAGCCGTATAATCATAGGGAATGATATAGGGTGCGAGAACTGCGACGATGAGTTCAATCGCAATAATAATCGATCCTAATACAGCCAAGCGGTTTTTAGACAGCTGGCGCAGGATACGCATCAGCTCACTGTTTTTTTTGGCCTTGCCAGCCTGCGCCTTATCCATTCTGCCTGTCCTCCTGTGCTGCTTTTTTCATTCGGTTTCTTTTCTTTGATGCATACTGTGCTTTAATTCTGGGATCTACGGCCGCATAAAGCAGATCCACCGCCAGCATACAAAGACTGAAGGTGATTGCCAGGAAAATAGTGCCGCCCTGAACAATGGGATAATCTCTGTTATTTACTGCACCGATGATGTAGGTTCCCATTCCCGGAATAGAAAAAACGGTTTCAATGATCATCATACCGCCCAGAAGAGCGCCAAAGGTTGTTCCAAACATGGTGATAATAGGAATCAACGCATTTTTAAGTGCATGCTTCAATATAACCATGCGCTCCGCCACACCCTTGGAGCGGGCCGTAGTTATGTAGTCTGCCCGGATCACATCCAGCATCGAAGATCTCGTCTGACGGGCGCAGGAAGCCAAAGCTCCCATACAGCCGGAAATCGCCGGAAGAATATAGGATTTCAGACCCTGATCAATCCCCATAGGAGGAAGCCAGCCCAGATTTACAGCAAACACCAGCACCAGCATCAGTGCCAGCCAGAAATTAGGGATCGCCACACCGCACAGGGCAAGAAACATGGATGCAGAATCCTGCCAGCGGTTCTGATGCGTAGCCGCCATAATACCAAGAGGAATCCCCAGTCCAAAAGAAACCATGAGTGTAATCAATGTCAAAACCAGGGTTCTCGGAAGTCTCTCCATAATGGTTGATACAATATCAATTTTTGTAATCCAGGACGTACCCAAATCATGATGAACAAAAACATCAGCCATATAAGTGCCCAGGCGAATCAGGATTGGGCGGTTTAAGCCCAATTCCTCTGTCTTCGCCATAAGATCCGCCTCCGTGGCAGTCGAACCTAATATAATTTCTGCCGGATTTCCCGGGCAGAACGTCATCATTGTAAAAATCAGTATTGTAACTCCCAGTACAATCGGAATCATCCAAATGATTCTATTGATAACATACTTAAGCATTTATCTCCTCCTGTATGGCCTATTACTTCATAGGGAATGCCGCATAGGTTGATGAAGCCGGCGCAATATATCCATTCTTTTCCTTCACTTCGTTCTCAAGACCAATATCATTTCTCCAGATTATCATATTCTGAGGATCTACCATGCCGTAAGCAATGGCATTGTCCTTCAGATAAGCATGAACCTCTTCAATATTCTCTTCTGTCCATCCATCCGGCGTCCATGTCTTATAAAGAAGCTCTGCCAGGTCATAATCACGGCGGCTGGTTCCGTCTCCGGTTGAATAAGCTGCCGGATCATAGCGGATCGCCCACGCGTCGGAAAGGTATACTCCGCCGATAGTATTTATAAACATATCATATTTTGTCCCATCCAGGCGTATTGCCGTCATTTGAGCCGGATCCACCAGATTCAGTTCAACTTTTAAACCGGCTGCCAAAAGATAATTCTGCACCATCTGGGCTAACCGCGATGAAAAGCTTGCGGTTCCGCAGAGAATTGTAAGAGTCCGCCCATCATATCCAGATTCTGCCACTAACTGCTTTGCTTTTTCCAAATCATAGCTGTAATATTCTTCACTTTTCCATTTTTCATTGGCTCCGATATGAAGCGGACTGTGGGCATCATACATCGGCGTCCCATAGCCTGCACAAAGACCGGTAATCAATCCCTGAGCATCGATTGCATAGCAGACAGCCTGACGAAGCTTGACGTTTTCAGCCATCGGGCTTGTATCTGCTCCCGAGAAGAATACCGTCCACCCCTGAGGACCGTCAGCCAGTTCCATCGTGTATGCCGGATTATCCTGGAATTGAGCGCCTGTAGAGTTATCAATACGGATCGCCATATCGATGGTGCCGGTCTCCAGCGCAATTCCAAGCTGTGAAGCCTCCGGAATCGAATGATAGCAAATCACAGGAACCTTTGGCTGAACGGATTCCGGCATATTAGAATAATCCTGCCAGTAGTCATCTCTAAGTTCCAGCTTCATAACGGAATTTGCCGTAAACTCCGTAACTTTGTAAGGCGAAGTGCTCACCAGGTTCGTACCAAACTCATCCGGACTCGCATCAAATGCCTTCTGGCTCACTACATAAGTATCCGTCAGAAAAGTCTCAAAAGTTCCGACGATATTGCTTACAAGTTTTACTTTAAATGTATAATCTCCAGTCTGTTCCACACTGTCAAGCTTTCCCCAAATAGGCTTTAATGCCATCTCTTTTGACTTATTCATAAACCATACAATATCAGCCGCCGTAATTTCATTGCCTTCGGAATCCGTCACGCCCTGGTTTATCTCGACCTCATAGGTAAAACCATTATCCTCGGTAGACCAGCTTTTTGCTACCCATGGCTGTAACTCATTGTCAATACTAAAAACTGCCAAATACTCGGTAACGGTTGGCCAGTACGGTGCATCACGATTAACATTGGCACGGAATACAGTCAAGGTATCCGGTGTCTGTGAATATCCTACATCCAGAATTCCGTCGCTGGCCAGTTCGGTAGAAGCTGCGGTTTCCACCGCACTTCCTGCTGCTCCTGTTGTTCCGGCAGAAGAGCTTCCACCGCAGCCTGACAACGAAAGAGCAGTAACTAATCCCAGACTCACAACTTTAGCTGCACTTTTGTAAAGAAACTTTCTCATAATAATCCTCCTTATACATTAATAGTAATCAAAATCCATACCTTCGAATTTCATCGATGCATTTATTTAATTATTTAATTAATTATATATAGATTTAAAAATTATGGGAAGTGGTAATAGCTCTATATTTTCACTACTTTTTTGTGCACTTTTAACAATTACACATCCATATATTTCAATGATTTTCTGATTAAATTGCATTCTTTCGAAAAAAATCACTGTTTATATTTTCAATTCTAGCAGATGTTTGATTTATTTATCAAATTAACTAAATATCTTCGAACAGATACTTCATTTTCAATTACCATATGTCACTAACAAACTCACTTCAGCCGCGTTTCCCATGACAACAGCGAATTCTGAATCATTCAGCATATCCAGATCATTTAACCCATCTCCGCAGGCCATGACCCCTTCCCGCCTGATTCCCAGCATCTCAGCCAGTTTAAGGAGACTGGTTCCTTTATTAACATGACTGCGTCCATGGATAAAGGAATCAACTGACGCAAAAAAAGAACAGAAACGCATACGCAATTCCTGTTCTCTATCTTTATTTTCTCAAACAATGGCAGCGATCTAATCCCTGCGTTCAATTTTCCGGATAAACTGACGGATCCTGTCATTTCTGGGTTGTTCAAAAAACTCACGGGGAGGGGCATCTTCCACGATCACTCCTCCATCCATAAAAAGAATTCTGTCCGCCACTTCTCTGGCAAAATCCATCTCATGGGTAACAATCACCATGGAAACGCCATCCTCCGCCACCTTACGGATTACATTCAGCACCTCTCCCACCAGCTCAGGATCAAGGGCGCTGGTAGGTTCATCAAAGAGAATGACATCAGGGTCCATGGCCATGGCTCTGGCAATGGCCACGCGCTGCTGCTGCCCGCCGGAAAGGTTTCTGGCCATAACGGTCTCTTTATCAGATAAGCCCACCATGTTTAATAAATTTCTTGCTTTTTTGACAGCCTCATTTCTGGAAAGTTTTTTCACGTGAACAGGCGCTTCAATTATATTCTCCAGCACATTCATATGATTAAATACATTAAACCGCTGAAATACCATTCCAATATGCTGGCGCAGTTCATGGAGACGATGCCCGGAATCTACAGGTTTTCCCATATAGGCAATCTCTCCCCTGTCATACTTTTCCAATTGATTGATGCAGCGCAGAACCGTCGATTTTCCCGAACCGCTGGGTCCCAGTATAGCGATCTTCTCTCCCTTGTGGATATCAAAGGAAATCCCCTTTAACACTTCCAGATCCCCGAATTTTTTATGTATATCCCTTATGGATAAAATTGACTCAGACATCAGGCCAGCCTCCTTTCCAATACTCCTGCAAGAAATGTGAAAATAGTTGTCAGGAACAAATACAGCACTGCCACTGCAATATAAGGTTCAAAATAATGGAAAGAATTATATGCGATCAGCGTTCCCTGTCTGGTGAGCTCTGTCAGTGTTATAGCGGAAAGGATCGATGTGTTTTTTATGGTAGCAATAAATTGGTTAACCAGAGGCAGGATACAGATTTTCATGGCCTGTGGAGCCACGATCCTGCGCATTTCCAGAAAATAACTCATTCCTAATGCTTTTGCGGCTTCCCTCTGTCCCGGATCAATCGCATGAATGCCGGAACGCACGATTTCGGCTATATAGGCTCCGGTGTTCAAGGACATGGAAAGAACACCTGCGGTCATGGCTCCAAGGGTTATTCCAAGATTAGGCAGTCCAAAGTAAATCAGAAAAGCCTGGACCATCAGAGGAGTTCCACGCCATATCCAGATGTAGAATTGAGCGGTCCAGGCAACTGCCTTAAACCTGCTGTCTCTCATCAGTGCAAGGATCACTCCAAGTACCGTGCCAAAAATCAGGGTTAATACCGATATTTCCATAGTGACAAAACAGCCATAAAGAAGGGCCGGTATTTTGTCAAATACAAGGGACCATTTTAAAGTCATTGGTGTCCAGTCCTTTCTCAGAATTCATTTATCTGTCCGGATTACCCTTCAATCCACTTATTCCAGAGCTCATCATAGGTTCCGTCTTCAAAGTAATCGTCAATGCAGCTGTTGATGAACTCCAGCAGATCATCTTTCCCCTTCTGTACCGCAATCGCGTTTTCCGCATGGGTAAAAGGTTCGCCTATAATGACCGTTCCTTTATACTCCTTTGAAAGCTCCTTCTGGTTTAAAAGGTCATTCACAACCACATCCACACGGCCTGCCAGCAGGTCGGACACACATCCTACCGTATCCTTATACTGTACAATTTCATATTTTACATCAGGATTTTCATCCAAAAACTTCTGGGCTTCATTATATGAGGTAGCCCCTTCCTTAACCGCCACCTTAAGGCCGTTGCAGTCTGCCAGACTCTTCACACTGCTCTCGTACTCACTGCCTTCCTTTACCGCCAGAATCATACCTGAATCACAGTAGGATTTTGACATGTCCACTACCTCGCTTCTTGCCTCTGTCTTATACATGGCCGCAATGGAAAAGTCATATTCTCCATTCTGGATGGCAGGTACAATCGATTGGAACTCCATATCTGTCACCTGAAGTTCAACACCCAGCTTATCCGCAATATACTGAGCAAAGTCAATGTCAAAGCCTACGATATTGTTGTTTTCATCTCTGTACTCAAAGGGTACATATGTACCTGTAGCCACTGTAATAACGCCCTTTTCCTTAATCGCCCGGATTGCAGGGCCGTCCTCTGAAGCACTCGCCGAATCACCGCTGCCTGAAGCTTCTTCCGCTGATGATGTCTTTCCATCTGCTGAGGCTTCCCGGGCAGTTGTGGCTGCTGCTGTCTGTGTTACTTCCGATGCTGCGCCGGAACAGCCTGTCATGATCACAGACGCTGCTGCCATTGCTAAAATTACTGTCACTGATTTTCTCATAATTGTATCCTCCTCTGATAAAATGTACAAAAAACAGGCGCAAATCGATTTGATTTGCGCCTTCGCAGTTATGGTAATATTTTAACTGACAACTTCTTTTTTATCAACATCCATATATGCTAAAATTTTTAACAGGATAATGAACAAAAATGTTATTATGACTAACTAAATATTTTTTAGATAAGTTTTATTGCGATTATACCTGTAAAACTTTTAGTGATCAAAACGATATTTCATTCATACCTTCAAAAAAACACCGCAGTTTTGGCATTCCCTCTTCATTTAATGCATACTGCTCTTTGATCCCGCCCCGCTCCATATGAAGCACATAATCACAGCAGCGGACAATCAGCTCAGGGTCGTGGGTGATAATTAATACGGTTTTCTCCCCTCCGAGAGAAGACAAAAGAGCGGCGGTCTTCTCCATATGATTAAAATCCAGTCCGCTGGTCGGCTCGTCAAACACCAGGAACTCCTTGCCTGCCAGCAGGGCGGAGGCAATGGCGACCCGCTGCTTTTGTCCGCCGGATAAAGACATCGGATGCCGCTCTCTCAAAGGGGTCAGTTCCAGCAAATCCATTACTCTCATAAGCTTCGTCCCGTTCTCCTCATCCATTCCGAGAAGAAGCTCTTCCTCCACGCTTTCGCAAAAGAGCTGGTGGTTTACATCCTGCATCACAAGATAGCTTTTTTTCAGCATCTGGCGGCGGGAATAAACCGCTTCGCAGCAGCAGCAGCGCCCTCCAAACCATTTCTGCAGCCCGCAAAGGCATTTGGACAGAGTGGATTTTCCTGTCACAGAGATCCGTCAGAGATCGTGTGCGCAGACCCAGCTTTCTCAAGTCTTCCGACGGGATACGGCAAAACTCCGGCATCGGCATATCATGCCGGACGCTTCCATTTGCCAGATAAATCACCCGGTCGCACAGGTCTGTCAGCCAATACAGCCGATGCTCGGCAATAATGATCGTTTTGCCCTGCTCCTTCCATGCGGGCGGTATCGTACAACTCCGCATCCATTACGTCCAATCCCCCAACCGTCACCCTGCCCGTCAATTCCCCCTCGTAGAAGTGAGGGATCAGGCCGTTGAGCAGCCGGGTGAGCGTGGTCTTTCCGCAGCCGGACTGTCCGCACAGCAACACACATTCTCCTTGCCTGACACGAAGAGAAACTTTCTGCAGAGAGCCGGAACCGGCGTTTGCATATTTAAAACTGACATTTTTAAGTTCAATCATAGCCAACTCCTTACAGCACACCAAGGTATGCCAACGCAGCAGCGGCAAAGGCAGCAACACACAAAGTGATGAAAATAATGTCCTGCATTCCAAAACCGATGCGGCAGATGTTGGTGCGCCTGACCTCGCCTCCAAGCCCACGGGTCAGCGCGGCCGCCGACAATTCCTCGCCGATCTTTGCCGAGCTGGTCAGCAAAGGTACAAGCCGATATTCAAGCATCTTCCCGACGCGGCCACCGCCGAAGCGAATGCCCCGCATCCGCATGGCGGCGTTAATGGAGCTGAATTCTTCGCCCACCGTAGGGAAAAAGCGAAACATAACCGAAAAAGGGATGATAATTTTTTCACTGATATGCATTCTCTGCATGGCGGCGGTGAATTCACTGACTGTGGTGGTGGAAACCACATACGCACCCATGGCCACCCCCGGTATGACACGGCTGAAAATGCCGACACTGCCCAGAACAAGAAAATAGGGAAGCCCCGACAACCGGGGCAGCAGCAGCGATGTCAGCCAGGCAGTCAGATAAATCCCAAGGCAGATCACTGCCGCCCTGATTTTTCCTGCCGTCAGAAATAAAACCAGCGACAATAAACAAAGAACGGGAATGGTAAAAGAAAATTTCTCTCCACCCAATCCACCTAAAACAAAAGCAGAAACAGTGACCAGAAGCAGCAGCTTCGTTCGGGGATCAAGAATCAGCCCCCTCCGCTGACCGGTTGCTTGCAGAATACCCTTCCCCATCAGGCAATCCCTGCTTTTATGAAGTGCTTTTTAAGCAATGCCCTGCCTAAAAGCCCGCCAAGAATGCCGAACACGAAGCAGCTGACCAGCAGTACAGGATTCATCCAGGGGGGGCAGCATAGCCGTCAAAGCCGCCTCATAGTCCGCACCGAATTCCGTGCGGGTGGAAAAATAACCATCCGGATTGGTGAACAGAGGAATAAAATTGCCCCACATCCAGATGTTAAAAAAGCCGCAAACCAGGATGGAACTACCTGCCTTGCTGTAACCTGCCCGCTTCCAGATAATCTCGGCGGCAAGACCTGACACAAGAGCCACCGGAAGCGAGTAAAGCCCCATACCGGTCAGCGCCATCATGATCCCCATAATGGCACTCATGATAAGGATCATGCCGGACTTTTTTACCTTGGTGAGAAACAGCATAAAGGGGATTTTCCTCCCACCAGCGGCCCAATGACGCACAGCAGGGGCATCATAACCGGTATGTATCCCGTCATGGCAGGGCCATGATGATAACAAAATAGATTGCCGAATAGATTCCTACGTTAATAAGGTCTTTTCCGGCCAAACGGCCTGAGTTTTTGCGAGTAGTATTTGTGGACATAATAGAAGCCTCCTAAAGATTATAATTAAGTTAGTTGTTGCTAACTCCAGGTTAAAAAAATCACGTTTAAAATCCTAATATTTCTTTCCAGCCGGCCATCCCGAACCGTTTTGCACTGTCCATCACGGAAACAGCCTGTTCATAAGGCATATCATGGGAGACAACCTCTACCAGGTACTGGAAGCCGGAGGCAGCGTTGATATGCAGAAACATATCCTCGATCCGCCGACCGCCCGTTCCGAGAGAATCGCAGTAAATGCGGTATGCCTGTTCCTCAATGGCAATCAGTTCTTCCAGATACGAAGACCAGCGGGTGCCTTCCGAGCGGCAAAAGATCAGCCGGAATTCGGTTATGTTTTCATAAATATAACACAGCATCCAATCCGTTCCCGCATATGCCGTTTCCTGCATATGGGTGCTCGTCAGATCCGGCAGAGCTTTCTTCACATCAAGGTGCAGGACCCGGAAACGGTGCAGCATATCCTCCGCCGGAACCTGAACCAACGCGTCAAACAAGACTGCCTTGTTGGCAAAATGATTATACATAGCTCCGGTTGTAACTTCCGCAGATTCTGCAATACGTCGCATATTGGCATTTTGATATCCATACTCCAGAAATTCTTTCTGTGCACACTCCAGAATGCGTTTGCGGGTCAATTGTGAATTTAAGCTCATAGTTTGCAGCAACCCCTTATCGAAAAATATAATAACAATGTTATCACTTTTCAGAAAAAAGTCAAGAGATAATCATTCGGGAGTTGACCTAAGCCATTGGTATAACACCCGGTTTTCGAATAAAAAACAGCATTTTATATCACAACAGAATTAATTTTCTGTGCAAAAATTGTACGTTTGATGGCAGAATAGTAAACTGCAATATAGCAGGATAAAAGGGCAGACGAAACGTTTATATTTATCAGCTTCCTTTTTCATTTCAGAAAGGTTATGGTAATGAATACCACCTTATTTTTAAATTACATTGTCAATGGATCATTTTACCTATAAGATTATCGGTGCAGGCCAGCTTTCCATCCAAAGTTATTACGACAGCACCCATATCCTTCATTTTATTCACTTTACGGATAATTGAGGCAGCATCTAATCCAAACAATTCTGTCGTATATATATCGCAGTCCAGCGATCTGTCAGCAATAACAGTTAAAGAAGCGATGTTATTTTCTATCGGGTAACCTGTTCTGCTGTTAAATATATGGTGATATTTACTGCCTTCCTTTTCAAGCATTCTTTCATATGTTCCTGACGTTACAACGGATTGATTTCTTATTCTGACAAGTGCTGCCGCATTTCCTCTTGGCAGAAACGGATTTTGTATTCCGACTTTCCAGTCACCTCCCTGGGATGGCGATTCTCCAAAAACAAGAACATTGCCTCCCATATCTACCATAGCTGAGACAGCTCCGTTTTCCTTAAATAATTCCATGACTTTATCTGCAAAATAACCCTTAGCTATGGCTCCAAGATCTATCTCCATGCCTTCTTTTGAGAAATAGACGGTTTTTTTTTGATCGTCCAGTTGTATATTTTCAGGTTTTAAAAGTTCCAGTACGTTTTCTATCGCTTTTCTATCTGGGACATGTGCCTCGGCAAAACCGATTCTCCATAACTTTATTAATGGGCCTATTGCTATATTTAAATATGAATTCTCACATAGACTATGCTTTTTTCCTGTTTTAATCAGCTCATACAGCTCCTCGTCCACCTTTTGCGGGGCAGATGCCGCCTTTTTTTTAAGTAAGGCAAGCTGTGAACTGTCACTGTTGGCACTAAATAATTTATTATAATGAATCAGCATATCCTCAGCCTTTTTTGCCAGCGTTTTAGCTCCTTCTCCTTTTATATAGAGGGTGATTTTTGTTCCCATAAGATATATAACCTTCGTATACTCATTCATTTCAGTCTTGTATGATGTATCCAGAAGTCAAACACCATAGCTTCCTTTCTTTTTAATCCCGTGGTTCAATACATTCATATACTGTGGACTTTTGATTTTTGCCCTGCAGCCTGGCTACTCAACAGGAGTGTATTGCCGCCCCCTTTATCTGAATTGTTTATTAGCTGGATGCTGCCGGGAGTATTTCTTCCGGGTACTTATTTCAATCAAGTCTGGGATGATAATCGTTGGTGGATATCACGGTATCTCATCATCAGCCTTGAATCCACGGCACACTATGGCATACCGTTGGTTTCCGGGTCCGGATATGGATTGCAATCAAGTACAGACGTATTGAAAAACGTCGTGGACACAAAAAATCCATTGTCGCCATTGCCCGCAGGATGATGGTCACGCCTATCTCGAAGCTCAAGGATGTGACACAAACCAGTTGGTTAAGCGCAACCATAACTAACAATTATTTATTTTTTTATACGCCTAAAATCAGGGAGTCACAACTCCTTATTTAATTGCGTCTCAAAATATACTTTATTTTTCACTCCTGGTCTCCTATATTGAAATCACCCTGTCCATGACTTAAAAAGGCATCTATCAGGTCATTATCAATGCTGGTCAGTGTTCTTTCACTGTGATACGCTATAAAATAATCCAAACTCAGCTCATCTATGGGAATTGGATATATATTGTATTCAGAGGGACACTTCTTAACATAAATACTTTCGGGTATAAAGGTCAGCCCTAAATTACCCGTGGCAAGCTTAAGTACAGTATTTATTTCGGTACTTTCCATTATGATTTTGGGTTCTACCTTATAAATGTTTAATAGTTGATCGATCTGTTTTCTTATAGCAGAACCCTTGGCAGTCAGTACCAGCCTTTGACGTAAGATTTGGCTGATGTCGATAGTTCCCTCTGGAATCACGGCTGCATCCTTCTGATACAGATTACAGCAGTGCGGAATCACGGCTCTGTATCTATGCCTGCCCCAGCTGACCGAATTTAAATTTGGAGAAATATTTCTTGAATTTTGTCCAATCCAAAAATCCAGCTCATTGCTTTGAATAAGCTTCTCACTTTTTTCCGGTAACCCTTCTGAAAGCTCTATTCTGCAGATCGGATGCATATTCAGAAAATTTGGTAAAAATAGAGGTAAAAGATAGGTACCAAGGCTGGGGAGCACTCCTATCTTTATGACTGTTTTATGGATATCTGATACATCTGATATATCCCTAAGCAGCTTTGCATAGTTATTTTCCAATGATGTCAAATACTGATAATATATCTTCCCCTGCTCGGTTAACCGGTATGGCAGTTTGTTGCGGGTTATGAGTTCACAGTTCAATTGATTTTCGACTCTTTTAATAACCTGCGTCAAATAAGGCTGAGAAATATAAAGGGATTTAGCAGCTTTACCGTAATTGCTGTATTTTAAAATGGCATCAATATAATACAAAATATCCTGAGAGTAGAATTTTGACATTTCATTCCTCCTCGTGAAATAATTAACCTATTTAGACTTGTGTTTGATTATAACAAATCTGTTATTAAACCACAATAAATAACTATTAGATATTTCACATGTAGTATGTTAAAATTATATCAAACATATTATTGTAATTATGAAAACCTGATACACAGAAAGGGGATTACTATGAAATATTTAGCAATCGTAGGCACGAATTCAGATGTGTCAACTAACCGCATGCTGCTTCAATTTATGAAAAAGCATTTTTCCGGCGAGACAGAGATTGAACTATATGAAATTAAGGATTTACCCGCCTTTATGGAAACTGAGGATTCTGACATTCCTGAAAAGGTAGCAGAGCTATCTGATAAAATTTTCAAAGCAGATGGAGTAATAATAGCAACCCCAGAGTATGATCATGCCATTCCTGCGGTTTTAAAAAGTGCTCTGGAATGGATTAGTTACACGAGCCAGGCACTTACTGATAAACCTGTTTTAATCGTGGGAGCCTCTCATGGTACTCTTGGTTCTTCCAGGGCACAAGCACATCTTAGACAGATACTTGATTCCCCTGAGCTTGCTGCCAGAATCATGCCAAGCAGTGAGTTCCTTTTAGGAAAATCACAGGGCGCATTTGATCTTGCAGGTAACCTCACCTATCCGGACAAGTTGTCAGAGCTTGATGAAATCTTCAGGGAGTTTGTTCTGTTTACGGATATCACATCAAAACTTCTGGAAAAGAAAGTTTTGAATAAAAAAAGAGAAAAATACACTTGGCAAGAGCAGGAGGAGGATTAATAATGAAATTTATAGCAATTGTTGGGACCAATGCAAAAAAATCTTATAATCGTAAGCTCCTTCAGTTTATGAAAAAACACTTTGAGTCAAAGGCAGAAATAGAAGTACTTGATATTACAGATGTTCCCATGTTTAATCAATCAGATAATCAGTCCTATAATGAAGTAATACAGATGTTCAATGATAAGATTACTGAAAGTGATGGCGTTATTATAGCCACTCCTGAATATAATCATTCCATCCCGTCCGGACTTAAAAGCTTGATTGAATGGTTAAGCTTTGATCTTCATCCCCTTGCCGGTAAACCAGTCATGATTGTTGGTGCTTCTCTTAGCACTCAGGGTTCCTCACGTGCGCAGCTGCATCTTCGTCAAATCCTGGATGCACCAGGCGTGGATGCCAATGTAATGCCAGGATATGAATTTTTACTTGGAAGTGCCAATAAGGCATTTGATGAGGCAGGTGCCCTCATCTATGAAGGAACTGTCGATTTCCTGGAAATATGTTTTCTGCGCTTTATGCGTTTTGCCAAAATTGCAAATCAACTGAACGAGGAAGAGGAGTTTACATTTAAACCAGGTGTATATGAGGTAAATGCAATCGGTCACAGTGGAAAACTTCCAATGAAAGTATCCTTTAGTGAAAAACGAATCGAAAGTATAAATATAGATACCGAGGGAGAAACAGAAGGAATTGCCGATGTGGTTTTTGTAAGAATACCAGATAAAATTATTGAAGGGCAGACTCTGAATGTGGATGCGCTCTCTGGTGCTTCTGAAACCAGTAACGCAGTCATCGATGGTGTAGCCAAGGCAATTAAGCTTGCCGGAACTAATCCTGATATCTTTAAGAGGCGTCCGAAGCCTGCCAGCAGCCGAATCAGAGAAGATGAAGAATATGTTTGCGACGTAGTCGTTGTAGGCGGAGGCGGTGCTGGACTAAGTGCTGCTGCAACAGTGCTGCAGAATGGTTCAAGTGCCATTGTTCTTGAAAAATATCCGGCAGTGGGCGGGAATACCATACGTTCCGGAGGTCCTGTCAATGCCGCAGATCCAGAGTGGCAGAGCCAGTTTGATGAGAATCCAGGGGAAAGACATACCATTGAGGCATTACTAAATACAGATGAGAGCTCGATTCATCCAGAATATCTGGAAGATTTCCGAGCATTGAAAGAAGAATTTTCTGCTTATCAGAAAAAGTTTGGCCCACAAAAGGGCTATTTATTTGACTCTCCGCTTCTTCACAGAATTCAGACATATTTTGGCGGGAAACGAACTGATTTAAACGGCAACACCATATACGGACAATATGACCTGGTAAAGATTCTTACAGACAGAGCCTTAGAAAGTGTTAAATGGCTGGAAGAGATAGGCGTTGAGTATGATAAAAGCATAGTTTTTGCTCCGGTTGGTGCACTTTGGCGCCGCGGTCATAAGCCTGTGAAAAGTTATGGCTCAGCATTTATACTTTCACTCAAAAAATATGTTGAGGAGAACGGAGGACAGATTATTACCGACAGCCCTGTAAAGGAATTTATCATAGAAGAGGGTGAAATAGCAGGGTTGATAGCAATCGGTGTCAATGGCCAGAAGATCACGGTTCATGCAAAAGCAGTTGTGCTTGCGAGCGGTGGTTTTGGTGCAAATACCAAAATGTTAAAGGAATATAACACCTACTGGAGTCATATTGATGATGAGATAAAAACCACCAATTCTTATGCAATGACTGGTGATGGGATAGTGCTTGGCAAAATGGCAGGAGCCGCCCTGACAGGAATGGGATTTACTCAGATGATGCCTGTAGCCGATCCTGAAACCGGTGAACTGTTCAGCGGACTTCAGGTACCACCTGAAAACTTCGTAATTGTCAATAAAGAAGGAAAACGATTTGTTAATGAGTTTTCTGGACGAGATGTTTTAACAAAAGCTGCTATTGATCAGGGTGGTTTGTTCTACCTTATCGCTGATGATGAGATAAAGAAAACCGCAGCGAATACAAGTCAGGAAAAAATAGACCGTCAGGTAGAGGCCGGTACACTGTTTAGAGCTGATACCATAGAAGAGCTGGCAGTAAAAGTCGGTATGGATCCAAAAACCCTTAGGGATACCATTGACAAATATAATTCATATGCAGATGAGGGCTTTGATCCTGAATTCCATAAGGATACATTCAGCTTAAAAGTGGAGAAAGCTCCCTTTTATGCGACTCCCAGAAAGCCGGCAGTTCATCATACCATGGGAGGACTTAAGATAGATACGAAAGCCCGTGTATTAGACGAAAATGGCCAGCCAATCAAGCATCTTTATGCGGCCGGAGAAGTTGCGGGAGGGATCCATGCAGGCAACCGTCTTGGCGGTAATGCATTAACTGATATATTTACCTTCGGACGAATTGCAGGTAACACTGCCGCAGCTGAAATAAAATAGTGGGCTATTCATTTATATTTTACGCTTTAAAGCGCGAAGTTATCATGCCCTTGCCGGTTCCGGCAAGGGTGATTTAATGTTTAAACAACAGTTAGATCATATGTGAATTATCAGGGTGTTTCGGCTTCCCTATGCGGCTGGGGTGTAAGCGTCAAATGGGTTCTTTCCAGAGTTAGTTGATTTTGTAGTAAAATTCATTTAAAAGTAACTTTGCACGGAGTAACTGAAAACTATT
>JBCLPO010000007.1:0-229293 GCA_041223105.1 Lachnospiraceae bacterium 54-53 | reverse complement strand
ATTATGGCTCATTTACTTGAGATAAAGAAATAAAAAACCTTGATTTTTCAAGGAAAAAGTCTTGACTATATGAGGAGAGAGATATTATGTCAAAGGATTATATGCAGAGAATACAGGCGCTGAGAAAAAATTACATGTCTCACCTTGTTGAAATGGATATTCTGGATGCTTACTATGTGACTCAGGGATTTAAAGCCACAGAAGGACAGCCTTGGCAGATTCAAAAGGCTACAGCTATGAAGACTGTATATGAGAATAAACCGATTTTCATTCAGGATAATGAACTGTTAGTTGGTGGTGTAGCATTCAAACCACGTGCGGGAATCCTCAATCCGGATTCGGCCTGCTCCGTTATTGAGAAAGAGCTGGATACCATCAGCACACGTAAATATGATCCTTTTTATCTGTCTGAAGAGAATAAGAAACTTTTCATGGATGAAGTGGCTCCTTATTGGAGAGGCAAATGCGTTCTTGATCGTTGGAATGCAATGATGCCCGAAGATGTAAGAACAATGCGTGATGGTGGCATGCTGTATGTTGATAAAAAATTTGTCCGCGGATATGGTGAGAATACACCTGGCTGGAGAACTCTTCTTGAAAAAGGTATTTCTGGAATTAAGAAAGAAGCTGAAGAAAAACTTGCTGCTCTTGACGATGCAAATGGAGAAGATGTACTGAAACAGATAATCTTCTACAAATCTCTTATTATCTCAGCTGAGGGTATCATTGCACTTGCTGACCGTCATGCAGATCTGGCTGAAAAAATGGCAGTAGAGGAAACAGATGAGACACGTAAGGCAGAACTGTTAAAAATAGCGGAAGTGAACCGTAACGTTCCTGCAAATCCACCTCGCAACTTCTATGAGGCGTTGCAGAGTATGCTTACTTATGAGTTCTGTATCTTTATGGAGCAGAACGCATCTTCCTACAATTTAGGCCGTATGGATCAGTATCTTATTGATTATTATAATAAAGATATCGCAGATGGCACACTGACACAAGAGGAAGCCCAGGAACTCATGGACTGTTTCTGGATAAAGATTGCAGAAATGGGACTGTTTCAGGATGGTGAAAGCGCTGCTTTCTCCGCAGGCTACAGAAGATACTGCCTTGAAAGAACCAAACATGACTGTTCGTTACAGCATCTCCAAAAACCCGGATTCCTTCTTGAGGAAAGCTGCAGAGTGCATCCGGATGGGACGTACGATGCCTGCAATCTATCACGATGATGCAGGTATTATGATGCTTCTTAATAAGGGTATTCCGATGTCGCAGGCATGGGACTGGACTCCGTGCGGCTGCGTAGAGACTAACCTGGAAGGCCGTCTGAAATCCTATACTGATATTGGTGAAATCAGCATGGGTGGCGTTGTAGATATGGTTATGAATAATGGAAAGAGCCGTAAGACAGGTGAGCAGGTTTCTATTCAGACTGGCAATCCTCGTGATTTCAAGACATTTGATGATTTCATGGAAGCAATCAAAAAACAGATTGCTTACTTTGTACATACTATGGCGACCATGAACTCTTATCTGGATTATCTCAGTGAGAATTATCGTCCGGTTGCAGCACTTTCGTTGACGTATCCCAACTGTATGAAGGTTGGTAAAGATTACGCAAATGGAGGAGCTGAGTTTAATGTGGGTAACGGAATCAATATCATTGGGCAGGCAGACATCATTAATTCTGTAGCGGATGTAAAAAACCTTGTTTTTGACGAAAAGAAAGTGACTATGGATGAACTTTGCAAGGCATTGGATGCAAATTTTGAAGGATATGAAGACATCTATAAGATGTGCATGGCCGCGCCAAAATACGGTAATGATGATCCGAAGGCTGACTTCTGTGCCGGAGAAATTTACAACTATCTTGTGGATCAGATAGAGAAATATGATTCACCATTCGGTAAATTGACAGCAGGCATGCTTCCGGTATCTGGTAACGTTCCGATTGGGCAAAGCGTAGGAGCTCTTCCTTCTGGACGTAAAGCATGGACACCTCTTGCAGATGGTATCGGTGCTACAGGGGGGACGGATGTAAATGGAGCTTACTGCTCTTTTGAAATCTATCAGTAACCTGCCACATGTGCGTTTCACTCAGGGAACACAGATGAATCTAAAGATTGATCCTAAACTCCTTGAAGGCGAGCGTGGACTAAATAATATGATGGTTCTGTTAAAGAGTCAGTGTACACTGGATATTTATCATACCCAATATAATATTATCGATCCTGAAGTTCTTTTGGATGCACAGAAGAACCCTGACGATCATAGAGATCTTCTGGTCCGAGTTGCAGGCTATACAGCATTCTTTGTAGAACTTGGTAAGGATATTCAGAATGATATTATTCAGCGTACTGAAATTGAAAGCTGGGGTTAATGGAAGGTCAATAGAATGAACTATCAAAGTTATGAAAATATGGACCTTCCAGGCTCTGTGCTTCGTATTGAAAAAAGTTCCATTTTCGATGGAGATGGACTTCGGACGGTCGTATTTTTGAAAGGATGTCCGCTGCGTTGCCAGTGGTGTTCGACTCCTGAAAGCCATCATAAAAGCATTCAGACAACCATAGATGGAAGTACCACTTATGGCCGTATTATGACTGTTGAAGAGGTTATGGTGGAAGTTCGAAAAGATATTCCTTTTTATTTTCATTCAGGTGGTGGGATGACGGTATCCGGGGGAGAAATTCTCACACAATCAGAATTTTCATATAATTTAGTGCGCCGTGCATGCTGGGAAGGTATTGACACTTGCATCGAAACATCATTTTATGGAGACTGGAATCAGATTGCTCCTATTCTAAGCTGTACCAATACCGCTTTTGTGGATTTGAAGCTAATGGATCAGGAAGCTCATAAAAAGTATACAGGAGTGTCCAATGATATTATTCTTGGTAATATACGCAAAGCTGGGGCTGAGAGAAGCGGTATGAAGCTGATTATTCGCAGACCACTGATTCCAGGGGTGAATGATTCTGAAAAGGATCTGGAACTCTTGGGGAGTTTCCTTGCTGAACTACCGGGTGTAGATCATTTACAATTATTGCCTTACCACCGTCTTGGAACAGATACTTCCTATCATTAATGAACTTCGTGAAACATGGCCATCACTACAGATACAATGTAATAAATTATTTTCATGGGAGCAAATCAAAGCACTTAAAAATGAGAGCGTAGATATTGCTATTGGTCTTGATTTTCCTCATTGGGAAAAATCAGGCTTTGCTGTCATACCATTGAAAAAAGTTGAAACACTGATTGTTATGTCTGCGCATCATAGGTTAGCAAATAAAAAATCCCTGGAATATAATGATCTTTGTGGAGAAACTTTTTTTCTTACTGCACCAAATGGATATCAGGTGGATAAAATTTTCAAAGACCGCTTTGATCTTACAAATGTTCATCAGGTTGAAGTGGCTTCATCAGAAATTGCTTACTTCAAGGTGTTATCGGATAATGGACTCACTATTTCAAATCCATATGATCCAATATTGATAAATAGTCCATACTATCACTCTATAAAGTTTGATTCTGAATACTCCGACTCTTATGTTTGTGCAGTTAATCTGAATAATACAAATCCTGTGATAAAACTTTTTTTGGACTTAATCAATAGATATTGCATTGAAACAGAAAAATAAATTAATGATAGGTGGAGCCGATCCTGCTTTTATTCGGATTCTTGCGATTATGAAAAGAACAGAGCGAATTATCTCAGACATGCAAGAACAAGCCTCAAGTGTAAATTGCCACAAACATGTAACATTCCATGTTACATGTTTGTGACAATAATATAACATCCACCGACGGAAAAATCATAATTATGGCCTATTATGCCTCAAAAAAGGTTCAAAGACTTTGCAGCAATCACTTGACATTCTTGGCCGGGTTGAACATTTATCAGTCCTTTGAGGTGATGCAGCAGAGATGAAACAAGAATGGAGACTTTTACTGTTTGTACAGTGGGAGTCTCCTTTTGTTTGCCGCCATAGCACTTCGGAGGGAAGTGCCGGAACGCAGTATCACAGAACTCATCCGAATACTTTAGTGGGAAGGCAAGGTGGAGCCGGGATCTTTACGAAGAACCAGTTATACCAGGTATGGATGGAGGAGTGTTCTCTCTATAAGATAAGCGCTGCATAATTGCTGCATTGCATCTGACCATGGCATTAGATCTTCAATTATGCTTTATTCCTGTCCCACAAGGTTTTGACAGATGCAGGTGAATTGTTTTTAGTACCATAATAAGTGTAAGAAGGGAGGGAGTGACTTAAAATGTTTTATGAGTTTTAAGGAATAATATGAAGTCCGAGAGCATCAAGCATATTATCGGACAGCATAGAAACCAGGATATTAATAGCCTCACTGGCAGATATATTATCCTGGTTGATCCACCATTTGGTAATTTCCAGAAAAATGTCGCTGTATATACTTTGGATAAGCGTTTCAGGTATTTTTTTTGAAATGGCATAATCCGTAAGCTTTAATGTTTTCAACAAAAAAGAAGATAAAAAATCTTTAAGTTTATCATTAAAACGGTTGTTTGTCGGATCTTCTAATAAAGTTTTAAATAGTTCCTTTTGTTCTTTTATTTTTTCTAAAGCAGAAACTGCCGATACCAGAAATTCAGGTTGGCTTAATTCAATCTGGGTAGAGGAAATAAGCGGTGAAAAGTCTAATAAGTGAAGATATTCATCCGTTATCTCTTCGTAGAGATCTTCTAATGTTTCATAATGGAAATAAAATGTTTTTCGGTTTATCATGGCTTTTCTCGAAAGCTTTGCAATGGTGATATGCTGATATCCGCTTTCTTGCATCAAATCTAAAAAAGTACGCTTGATAAGCATTTTGCTTTTAATAGAACGTAAGTCTTCTCTTTTTTCCATGAATTTTATCACCCTTATTAAATGTTGTGTTTTCTTCTTGATTATAACAGTTATATTTGAAAAAACAATATTATTTTGCACATTATTATATAAAGTGACCTAAAAGTAACAGATTGTATGATATTGACCATTGCATGTAAATTGTAAGTTTTGTATGATTTTAGCAATGTAGAAAAAACCATCCAAATATGTGACTGAAATTGTATGAAATGTATGTTTAAATGCGAATTTATGAAAATAATTTTAATAATTCTAAAACATTATCAGAATTTAATGAAATAAATTATTATATATGGTGGGATTTCCCACCATATATTTTAAAATAAAAGTGACAGTTTGTCATTCTGTATTAGAGTTTAAAAATATAACAATCGAAAGGATATGATGTTTATGCCAACGCAGCGTTTTTTGAATTTGCCAAACGAAAAACGTAAGAAAATTGAATATACGGCTATTCGTGAATTTTCTGAAATTCCACTGTTTGAAGTTTCTATTAACCAGATCATTAAGAAAGCTGATATTTCACATGGAAGTTTCTACACCTATTTCAGGAATAAGGAAGATTTAGTGCAATACCTGCTTCAGGACTTTCAGAAAAAGTGCCGAAGTTGGGTTCTTGAAAGTATGGAGATCAATAATGGTGATATTTTTCAGGTGACACGCAATGCAATGACAGAATTAATGGATCATGGAATGAAACAGCTCAATTTTGATTTTTATAAAAATATTTTATTAAATACAAAAATATTTGCAAATTTAAGCCTTATTGGCTTTGAGGGGCTTATTTATCAAGATAAGAATTTTCATCAATTTGTATCAAAATGTTATTGCGTATTAAATAAAAATGAGTGCCCGGTGAAAAGCACCTCAGAATTGGCCTGTCTTATGGAAATGCTGCTTTTATTGGCTTTTAAATCAACGGCGTTGTACTTTATGGGAAGAGCGGAGAAAAAAGATATTTTGAACGTTTTGGACTGTCAGCTCCAAATATTAAAACAAGGAGTGGGAGCAAAAATTAGATAATAATGATGAAAAGGAATGGTGATAAATGAATTTAAAATATAGAAAAAGGCTGCTTTTGCTATTATCTTTCTTCATTTTTACAACTGATTCTGTAAAAGCGTTTGCAAGCCCTTCGTTTGCTTATTCGGAAGAAGAGTGGGAGAGGCTCCGCAACAATACTATGGAATATGACGAGCTGACTGGCTTAGTACATGAATATAATGGAACGGTTTTGAACAACCAGCTTGATTTAACGAAAAAAAGGGATGACCCGACTGCGGATGATGTTGCACAGGTTTACCGGGATGCGGCGGATGATCTGAGAGGAACCATAACGGGAGACAGTGATCTGGCAGATGCAATCGCAGAAGCTCAGGCAAGGCAGCTGGAGCTCAATGCAGATAATAACGTTTTTGATTTGGAGGTTTACCGGCTTACCTATGATCAGACAGAAAGGAATCTGGTTATGATGGCTCAGGCTGATATGATAGACCATCAGCAGGCACTGGTTCGTCTGGAAATTCAGAAGCAAAACAGGGAACTGCAGAAAGAGCTCTTGTGCGTGAAGGAAAGCCAGGAGCAGATTGGCGTGGCTGCTTCCATAGATGTTCTGTCGGCAAAAAAGGATTTACAGAATACGGAGGCCGGAATTACAGAGACAGAGGCTTCGGTTCAACGGTTAAGGCAGACTCTTTGTGTTATGCTTGGCTGGGATTATGATGCTTCCCCGGACATAAAGGAAATACCTGAGACAGATAAAAGCAGAATTGACAATATGAATCCTGATTTGGATGTGGAGAAGGCGGTAGCAAATAATTACAGCCTTAAAATCAATCAGAGAAAGTTTATCAATGCAGAATCGGAAATCACAAAGCAGACTTTGCAAAACACCATGATAGATAATAAGAAGAAAATAGGAGCTTCTCTCCAAAGTCAATATCAGACAGTTCTTCAATCGGAGATCGCATATGAAGAAGCGAAGATCAATTTTGAGTTAGAAAACCGGAATATGGAAATTGCGGAACAAAAAAAACAGCTGGGCTCCATCAGTTCTTTGGAATATCTGCAGCAGCAGACAAATTATCTTTCTAAAAAAGCCGAAGTAACGATTACGGATCTGGATCTGTTTCAGGCAATGGAAAGATATGACTGGTTTGTGAACGGTATGGCGCCGGTGGAGTAGGGAGGAAGTCTGATCAATGAGAAAATATGTTCCAAAAGTGAAAGGACAGCAGATGCATTTATGCCTGCTTCTGGCAGCGGTTTTTTTGAATCTGATGGTTAATCCGTTTCCTGCTGTTATGGCTGCATATACAAACGGGCCGGGAATTTTACCGGTTTCTGTCCCGGAAGGGTACGATGAGGATACTTGGGAGAGGCTTAACGATAATTTATTGGAATATGAGGAACTGGCAGACCGGATTAAGGAATTTAATTCTAATATGATTTCAGCAGACGGAGCTTTTCAAGCTGCGATGGAAGATGTAAGCGACGAAGCCAGAAGTGCTTATAAAGAAGCGGAGGATTATAGAAATGATGCGGATGACTTAAGAGATTCCGGGGGTACATCTACGGTGGAAGGGCAGATCATGTATGCAACTTTAAGAGCTTACCAAAAAGCGATGCAGAGTACCGGAGATCAAATCAGCCGGGCTGTTGAAGTGAATTCCAGACCGAATTCATCTTCCTATGGTTCTGTACGGAAAGCCTGGAAGCAGCTGACGAGTGCCGCACAGCAGGTGATGCTCGGTTATAGCACAGCGGTTTCTCAGAAGAACACACTCCTTGCTATGGAAGAGATGTATGATCGGATTTATGATTCTACAGTTAAAAAGCAGAAGCTTGGTATGGCAACAGATGCAGAACTGCTGGCTGCAAAAAAGAATGCTCTGGCTGCGAAAAGCTCACTCAGCAGTTTAGACAATACAATTGACAGCCTTCGTTCCACCCTCTGTCTGATGACTGGATGGAATGAGGGGGATTTTCCGGAGATCTGTCCCGTTCCGCCTCTTGACATGGAACGGATAGAAAAAATAAACCTTGAGACGGATACGGATGCCGCTATAAGAAATAATTATACGATCATTTCCACACGCCATGAAGATTCGGATCAAACGTCAGCCGGATTTAAGTCAAAAGCGCGCAGTGTCAGCCAAAGCGAGCAAATGGTGGCAATAGAACTGGAAAATATATACGGCGATATTAAAAAAAATATGAAAGAATATGAAGCATCTGTTACTGCATATGAACAGGCACTCATAACACAAAAAGCTGCAAATGTCCAATTACAGAATGGTATGATCAGCTGCTCAGACTATCTGGGACTCCAGATTTCTGTTTTTCAGGCTGAGGGGGAGAAAAACAGTTCGGAACTTGCTTTGCGCCGGTCTGTGGAAGAGTATTACTGGGCGACAGAAGGACTTTTGGATTTCTGAACTTGAATCTGAGACTATTACTGGTAGAAGGGAAAACAATTATGAAGAATAAGAAAAATATAATTTCAGCAGTGATATTGATTCTGTTGGCGGCAGGAATTATTTACAGGTTTGCTATGACTTCGGATGAGGTAATTGCGTATGAGACGCGCCCAACCGTATCGGCCGAAACACCAAAAACCGGAGATATTACCTTGTACACTGATTTGACAGGAACGGTGGAACCCCAGTCAAAGGCTTCCGTAATGCCCAAAATGGGAGGGGAAGTTTTGGAGGTATATTTTAAGGCAGGTGACAATGTGGAGGCCGGTCAGGCTCTCTGCAAGATAGATTCCGATTCCCTGACGGCATTAAAAATCAGTGTTGATTCAGCTGCCATAGCCCTTTCTGACAGCAGAAACACGCTGTCCAGAACAACAGCTCTTTTTGATACCGGAGCGGTTTCACAGCAGGCTCTGGAACAAGCGCAAAATGCTGCCAAAAGCGCTCAGCTTTCTTATGAAGCGGCTAAAAATCAATATGACCTGCAGCTGGAATATACAACTGTGAAGTCGCCTCTAAGCGGCAAAATTGAATCCAGAAATGTAGAACCGCATGATTACGTCGGAACGAATACGGAAATTTGCCTGATTTCCGGGCAGGCTCAGAATCAGATCAAATTTGGTGTGACGGAAAAAATTTTACTGAATATGCAGACGGGTGATAAAGTAACGGTTGAAAAAAACGGTTTGGAATATGAGGGAAGTGTTGCTGAAATCAGTTCTATGGTAAACTCATCTACCGGCCTTTATGACGTGAAAGCGGTGCTCTCTGATGCTGCCGGACTGACTACGGGGACCCGTGTCAAATTAACTGTTATTATGAGTAAGGCAGAACAGGTCATGACTGTGCCGGTCGATGCGGTAAATTATAATAATGGATTACCTTTTGTTTACTGCTATGAAAACGGAACAGCTAAAAAAACGGAAATAGAAACAGGAATTTATGACAGCGAAAGAATAGAAATAAAGACTGGTCTTACAAATGACAGTAAGATAATTACAAGCTGGAGCAATGAACTGGCAGATGGAGCGGAAGTTCTGCTGGAACAGCAGGCGGCTGAATCCGGGGAAGAGTCATCTGAAGCTCCTGCCGTAACGGATCAAAAGGCGGGTGATTTAAATGGTTAACATAACAAAATTTGCAATAAAAAGACCAATAACAATTATTCTCTGCCTGATTACGGTTGCTTATTTTGGCATTCAGACTCTTATGGGATCTAAAGTGGAACTGACACCGGACATGGAACTGCCGGTGCTGGTAATTGGAACCGTTTACGCAGGAGCCAGTCCGGAAGATATCAATGATTTGATTATAAGCAAGCAGGAAGACGCCATATCTTCTCTTGATTCTGTGGATACTGTTCATGCCTATTCTCAGGAAAATGTTGCCATTGTAATGGTGCAGTACGAATTTGGAACGAATATTGACACTGCCTACATAAATTTGAAAAAAGCAATAGATGGTATTCGAAGTGATATGCCAGACGATATTGAAGAACCGAATATTCTGGAAGTGGATATGAATGCACAGCCCGTAGTGACTTTATCAGTCAGCGGAAATGTGGATGGTAATTTGTATACATATGTGGATGAGAATATTATTCCCGAAATAGAAAAGCTGAGCTCTGTGGGTGAGGTTTCCAGTTCCGGCGGACAGAAAAGCTATGTGCGGGTAGAACTGATCCCTGATAAAATGGAACAATATCATTTAAATATGGAAACGGTGGGAAAACTTGTGGGTGCTGCAGATTTTACCATACCTGCCGGAGATATTAATGTTGGAAAGCAAAAACTTGATGTTAGTATTGGGAATGACTATGACAGTACAGAAAGCCTGAAAGATATTGCAATACCGCTGGCGGATGGGGATACCATACATTTGTCAGATATAGCCAATGTATATGATAGTCTGGAAGAGAAGGATACGATCGGGCGTTATAATGGTCAGGATATTATATCGCTGGAGATCAAGAAGCAGCAGAGCTCTACGGAAATTGAAGTATCCAAACAGGTCCTTGAGAAAATTAATGAGCTTGAAGCTTCATTTCCCGCACTGGATTTTACTGTTATCGATGATTCCAGTGAGATGATTGAAAACTCCATTTCCGATGTTTTCCAGACGGTATTTCTGGCAATTCTGCTGTCCATGATCGTTCTGTGGCTGTTCTGCGGAGATCTGCGGGCTTCTTTTATTATAGGTATGTCTATTTTAAGCTCTGTCGTTCTTGCTTTGATAGGGGCCGGCGCTATGGGATTTTCCATTAATGTAATTTCGATGACATCTCTTGTGTTCGGCGTTGGCATGATGGTTGACAATTCCATTAATATATTGGATGGCTGTTTTAGAGCAAAGGAAAAATTGAATTATTACGATGCTGCCATCGAAGGCAGCCGCACGATGATAGGGGCCATTGCAGGAGGCACTATGACCAATTGTGTTGTATTTGTGCCCCTGCTGATGCTGACTGGGCTGACCGGACAGCTGTTTGTTCAATTGGCATATACCATTATATTCTGTCTTACGGCTTCTCTTTTTTCGGCCGTTACCATTGTTCCGCTGTGCTTTTATAAATGGCATCCGCGGGAGAGCGAAAAGGCGGTGGTCAGCGGATTGATAAAATCAATGCAGAATTGGTACCGCAGCCATATGCCTCAGGCCATCCCCAGGACGAAACGGGTTTTTGGAACTACGGTAATTCTGATGGTACTGGCTTTAATGATGGCGGGCAGATTGAGCACGGACCTGATGCCTTCGGTCGATGAAGGAATTGTTATTATGACAGTTAAAACCAGACCCGGATTATCTGTAGATGAGGTCAATGAAACGGTGGCAGATGTTGAAGAACTGGTGAAGTCGGAAGAAAACCTGGATCATTATCTGCTTACTTATGGTTCTACTGGCCTGAGCTTAGACGGAGGAAATGATGTTACCGTGAGTGCATACCTGAAAGATAACAGGAAGCTATCTACAGAAGAAGTCATGCAAAAGTGGAGGCGTGAAACAGAAGACTATAAAGACATTTCTATTACTATGAAAATGGGGAGCAGCATCAGTTCCAGCGTAATGACGGCAGGAGATGAAATTGAGATCGATTTGCAGAGTACCGACTATGATGCATTAAAGTCATCGTCGGATGAGATGGTCGATGAGCTTCGCAAAAGGACGGATGTGATGCAGATCCATTCTTCCATTGAAAATACGGCGCCTGTTGTCAAGATAAAGGTGGATCCTGTAAAAGCCCAGGCCGAAGGATTGACTCCCGCTTCCATCGGTTCTTATGTTTACAGCAATTTAAGCGGGATTACTGCAAGTACCATACGTGTAAATGGAAATGACATAGATGTAAAGGTGGAGTATGCACCGGATAAATATAATACCATTGACAAACTTCAGGGAATGATGATTACCACCGGAACGGGAACGAATCTTCCGTTAGAGAGCTTGGCAAGCATCCGTTATGAAGACAGTCCGCAACAGATAGTAAGAAAAAATAAGCAGTATCAGGTTGCGATCACCATGCAGCCTCAGGCAGCAAATAAGAAAACTGCGGAAAAAGATGTAAAGAAATTTGTGGACGAATGGGACTTTCCTGATCTGGTTGAGCCGGCTGCCAGTTCTTTGGATGAAATGATGAATGAAGAATTAGGCTCGTTAGGCGGCGCTCTGTTTACAGCAATATTTCTGCTCTTTATTGTAATGGCGATTCAATTTGAATCCCCCAAATATTCACTTATGATCATGGTAACCATTCCCTTTAGTTTGATTGGCGCCTTCGGATTGTTATTCGCGGCGGACAGCCCCATCAGTATGGTATCCATGCTGGGATTTCTGATGATGATAGGAAATGTTGTAAATAACGGAATTCTTTATGTAGAGACGGTTAACAATATGCTTTATGAAGAAAATATGGCTCTGGATGAAGCTTTGGTAGAGGCTGGAGCCATTCGTATGAGACCGATATTAATGACTATGGCAATTACTGTTATATCGGAACTGCCAAATGTATTTGCATATGGTGAATCAGGAAGCCTGATGCAGGGGCTGGCTCTGGTGAATGTGGGAGGTCTTTTGGCTTCAACGGCACTGATGCTGCTGATGATGCCAACCTTTTACCGGGTGGTATATCATTTGGGGCGTAAGAAAGATATAAAGCCACTGACAGTGGAATGAAATTAAACTGTGTTTTTTACTTAATTGCTTTTTATTTCATTACTGCCTGGAACGGCAAGGTAAAAAGGCGGCGGTCAGGCAGCACAGCGGGTTCACATGACTGAAACTCCGGAATCTTATCGTACTGTACTGGTACCAGGAGTGACTGATCAGGCAATATGGCTGTCGAAAGATTCTGGTTTTAAATTTAATTTTAAATAATGGCAGGTAATCACAGGGTTAAGACGAACGGCTGCTGCAATACTGATAAATTCAGTATTGCAGCAGCCTATTATTTTATCTCTTTTTTAAATAAGAATGGCATTTGCTGATGCAGAATTAAAATTTTCACCTCTTTTTCCGCTTGTGACAAGCCGCTGAAAGCAGTCATTTGTTTTGGCCTTTCATTTCTTTAAAACCGGGAAACACCTTGATTTTCCTGTTTCTCTATTCGGCCTCCTCATTTTTGCTCATATAGCGCCACAGCGTCGTGCGGCTGATGCCCAGCTGGCGTGCGGCAGCCGCGCGGTTGCCGTTGTTGGCTGTGACCGCCTGCAGTACCACCTCGCTGATGATCTCCTCCAGCGTACGTTCGTTATCCACCGAGGCGGCAGCCGGGGCGGCATTGCGGCGCAGCGAACGCTCCTTGGCCAGCAGCTCCGCCACCACACTGCTGCGTACATAGGTCGAGGTCGTCAGCGTGGCCAGCGTCTGCAGTATATGTTTGAACTGGGTATAGTTGTTTGGCCAGTCGTACTGGCGCAGCATCTCTATGGCGCGTGGCTCAAAGCCGGAGATCTGCTTGCCCAGCTCAAGGTTCAGACTGCCGAGGTAGAGACTTGCCAGCGAGGGGATCTCATCGGATCGGCTGCGCAGTGACGGCAGATTCAGTGTCAGGCAGCCGAGCTTGGCGCTGAAGCGGCGCATCTCATCGGGAACTGGTTCACTTTCGCGGCAGACATAGGAAAACAGCAGCCGCACCCGGCGGGCAAGACCGGTCTCCTGAATGGCAGCCAGCAGTTCAGGAGCGCGTGCTTCGGGAAGCGATTCAAAGTTCTGGAAGTAGATCGTGTTGCCGGTGGCATTCAGCGGCGAATTGTAGTGGCTGAGCAGGAAATCCCAGCTCTTGTCGTTCATCAGTTCGCAGTTGACCAGAACAAAGGGCTTGTTTACCAGTGAACTATGCAGATACAGAAACCGGGCGATCTGTTCCTTTCCGGTGCCCGGCTCTCCTGTGATCATAACCGGCTGGCGCACGGCGGCCAGCGTCTGAATTTCGGTATCCAGCATTCCCATGGCGCCGCTGATGCTGTAAAAACTGTTCATGAACAGGTATTCACATTCGCCCTTGTTCATGGAGCGCAGCCCCGCCCATTGGGTGTGCAGCGGAATACGTGACGGCACACAATAGAACAGGCAGTACTGCTGGGTGTCCATCAGCAGCGTCTGAGCCGTGATGCTGTACAGCTGGTCGCGCTCGGTGTGGTAGAATTTCAGCGAACCGCTGGCCGGTACCTCACGCATATGCGTGTACAGCACCTCGGACAGCCCGGCGGACAGCTGGGCCGGACAGCTGTAAAATATTGCTCCATCTGTGTCCAGCACGACCACGCAGCCGTTTTGATCCTGCGTGATGCTGCGCAGGAACATATTTTCCTGCCGCAGACGGCCGAACCATAAGCTGATGTCCAGCGCCTGATCGATGGCGGTATGCAGGCTCTCGACGCCCGATGTGATCAGGAAGGCGTCCAGCTCCATCTGGCGGGCGATCGTGTGGGTAACCATGTCGCAGACCACCATGCGGTAGTCGTCCTGCTTGAGACGTTCCAGTGTACGGGTGACTTCATCGGCGCTGTGCACCGTTATAATGTCCAGATTGTAGCCCAGCAAATCGCAGAGCGTATGGGCCGGTTCCGTAATGCTGGGAAAGCCGACGATGGCGTATAAATTGGAATAGTTCTCGGCCAGCTTCATGGCGCGCAGCACATCGTAGACCGAAAGGTGAATCTCGACCACCGGCAGGTCGGTCACCTGACGGATCAGCGTCGCAGTGCCGCCGCGGGAGATGATGCATTCGTAAGCGTTTGGCGGCATGCGCTTTACAATGGCGACGCCCTCATCAAGGTCGCCGGTATAAACATCCAGCTGTACATTCGGGTAAGCCTGCGCCGCGCGCTCCATAGCGGTGTGCATTCCCTCATAGGGGGCAATCCCCAGAATGCGGGTGCGTGTTTCGACCATAGCGAGTTCCTCCGTTTATTTTTGAGACTATTATAGCAGAGAATTGTGCAAAAAGCACGATATATTAGTTTCTTTTTGAAACGTTTTGTAAATAAATTTGAATGATTTTATGGGAACGTTTAAAAGTGTAACATATTTATTGCTTTTTTTCGATGCAAAGCGCTGTAAAATAGGGCATAATGATAGCACAGAACGAAAAGCAACTGCCCCGGCGACCAGCTGCCGGGCAGCAAAAACAGAGAGGGGGAAACGCATGATCCTTCTTTTGATTATTGCGGACGATTTTACTGGCGCGCTGGATACGGGTGTGCAGTTCGCCGCCCACGGGATACGGACACGGGTGGTCGTGGAGCCCGATGTGGATTTTACCGCTTACGAGGCGAAGGTGTTGGTCGTGGATACCGAGACCCGTCATCTGCCCGCCGCCGAAGCCTATGACGTGGTCGCCAGGCTGACCGAACGCGCGCAGTGTGCCGGTGTCAGCTATATTTATAAAAAGACCGATTCAGCGCTGCGCGGGAACATCGGCGCTGAGCTGGCAGCCGTGCTGAATTCCAGCGGCTGCAGGCATCTGCCGTTCCTGCCGGCCTTCCCTCAGACGGGGCGCATCACCCGCGGCGGCGTTCACTATGTGGACGGCGTACCGGTGACCGAAAGCCCCTTCGGCATGGATCCGTTCGATCCGGTAAAGCACGCGGTCGTAACCGATCTGATTGCCGAACAGTGCGATCTGCCGGCCAGGAGTTTCCCCGCGCTGACAGCAGGGGACAGCGTACCGCAGGACGAAGGCATTCTGGTGTTTGATGCGGCTGACGCCGACGACCTCTACCGTACGGGCCTTCAGCTGCTTGGTCAAGGCGAGCTGCACATCATGGCAGGCTGTGCCGGCTTCGGCGCTGTACTGCCCGAACTGCTCTGCATCGCCGCAGAAACGTCCCGCCCGCTGCCGGAGCTTGACCCGCGGCTGTTGGTTGTTTGCGGCAGCGTCAACCCTATCACGCTGGCTCAGCTTGACAGGGCCGAAAGCGCCGGCTTCACCCGGCTGCGCCTGACTCCGCGCCAGAAGCTGGAACCCGGCTACTGGCATAGTGACGAGGGCAGAGCCCAGCTGATCCGCATCGAAGAAATACTGGCCGCCAATCCTCACTGTATCATTGAGACCAACGACCGCGGCGGCAACCAGCCGACCGCGGATTACGCAGCCGGGCTCGGCATTGACCGCGAGACCCTGCGTGTGCGCATTGCCGGCAGTCTCGGCAGTCTGGTCGGCGAAATCTTCACAAGTCCTTCCCTGGGGACTCTGCTGCTGACCGGCGGCGATACGCTGCTGCAATGCATGAGCTGCGTCGGCGTCAGAGAGCTGGAACCGCTCTGCGAGCTGGAAAATGGCGTTGTGCTGGCCGGCTTTACCTACAACGGCTGTACGCGTCACGTCATCACCAAATCAGGCGGCTTTGGACAGGAGAGCCTGCTGACCGATCTGGCGGCACGCATTGCACGCAACTAGGCACCGCTGCTTCCACTGCAGCAACATAAGATTGGAGGAAAAAATATGACATATGCAAAACTTCCCGGTCTGACCTGGGATGGAACCGTTTACGAGAATGAGGAGATGGGCACATGGGAAGCACTCCTTCCCACCGGCGGTTATCCTACCGCACACGCCCCGGCTATGGCAGAACTGCCTGACGGCGATCTGCTGTGCTGCTGGTTCGCCGGAACCTACGAGGGCAGCGCCGACATCCACATCATCTCCTCGATCCTGCCCAAAGACGGCTCCACATGGCTGCCCACCGTGGATATTTCCAATGACATGACCCGCAGCGAGCAGAATCCTTCGCTGTTCTACGGCCCCGATAACGCCGTCTGGGCAATGTACACCGCCCAGCTCGACCGTCAGGAGGGCAAGGACAATATGCAGTTCACAGCAGTCGTCCGCCGCCAGAAGAGCACTGACGGCGGCAGGACCTGGGGACCATACGAGACCATTTTTCCGGAGGAAGGCACCTTCTGCCGTCAGCCCATCCAGATCCTTTCCAACGGCCGCTGGATCTTCGCCAACTGGCTCTGCACCGATTCTGCCGACGGCCTCTCCGGCGATCCCACCGCGTTCCGCATCTCGGACGACGAGGGAGAAACGTGGCGTATGGTCATGATGCCTAAGAGCAACGGTCATGTCCATGCCAACGTCATTGAGCTGGAACCGGGACATCTGGCTGCCTTCATGCGCAACCGGGAGGCCTACCGAATCCACCGCAGCGAATCCTTTGACTGGGGAGAGACATGGAGCGAACCGGCACCCACGCCGCTGCCCAACAACAACTCCAGCATCAGCGCCATCAAGCTGCAGAGCGGCCGTATCGCCATTGCGTACAATCCCACCTGCACGCCCAATGCCCAGCCCGGCAAGGCCGCATGGCCCGGCCTGCGCTGTCCCGTGGCGGTAGCCCTGTCCGAGGACGGCGGCCTGACCTTCCCGATCATCCGCTGGATGGAGCGCGGCGAAGGCTTCGTGGGTGACGAGAACAAAACCAACAACAAACAGTATGAATACCCCTATCTCATGCAGAGCCGCGACGGCATGCTGCATTTGGCCTATGCCGCCCGCACCCGTCAGGGCATCAAGTACGTCCGCTTCAGCGAGCAGGATGTTCTCGGCGCCAGGCGCGAGCGCATGAGCCTGTACAACCCCACCGCCGCCCAGGGACGCTGATCCTCTGCAGGACTCCGTCCGCAGACATACAGGTATTCTACACAAACCAAGGAGGCTTTTATAATGCTTACCACTTACAACTTAAAAATGCCACACGCCGTCTATGGCGGCGAAAACGCGATGGGAAACATCACCGCCATCCTGAAAACCAACGGGATCAGACGTGTGGCGATGTTCACTGATAAAGGTATCAGGGAAGCCGGTCTTTTCACCCTGCCCGAAGAGGCCGTCAAGGCGGCCGGTGCCGATTATTATGTGCTCGATGACCTGCCGGCGGAGCCGAGCTACATGGCTGTGCAGAAGCTGGTCGATCAGTTCAGGGAGAGCGGCGCCGATATGATCGTCGCCTGCGGCGGCGGCAGCGTTATGGATGCAGCCAAGCTGGCCAGCGTGCTCGTTACCAATGAATACGGCGTTAAGGAACTGCTGGATGAGCCGGGACGCGCCAAAAAGTGCGTGCCGATCATCCTGATCCCCACCACCGCAGGTACGGGTGCTGAGGTCACGCCCAATGCCATCGTGGCCGTACCCGAAAAAGAACTCAAGGTCGGCATCGTCAACGAGAACATGATCGCCGATTACGTCATCCTCGATGCGCGCATGATCAAGGACCTGCCGCGCAGGATTGCTGCTGCAACCGGCGTCGATGCGCTGGCACACTGCATCGAATGCTACACCAGCAACAAGGCTAACCCATTCAGCGACCTTTACGCGCTGGAAGGTCTGGACCTGATTCTCAATAACATCGAAAAAGCCTGTGACGATCCCGAAGCCATGCAGGAAAAGAACCGTATGCAGATTGCGGCCTATTACGGCGGTCTGGCCATCACCGCCAGCGGCACAACCGCCGTGCATGCCCTCAGCTATCCTCTGGGCGGCAAGTATCACGTCGCCCACGGCGTTTCCAACGCTATCCTGCTCGCGCCGGTTATGCGCTTCAACGAGCCTGCCTGCCAGGAACGCTTCGCCGCTGCCTATGACCGCTGCTGCCACGATGAGGTCAGGACCTGCAAGACCGCTGCCGAGAAATCCGCATGGATCATCACCCGGCTGGAGGAGATTGTCAGGCACCTTGACATTCCCGCCAGTCTCAAGGAATTCGGCGTACCGGAGAGCGATCTCGACGGCCTGGTCGAGTCCGGTATGCAGGTGCAGCGCCTGTTGGTCAATAACCCGCGCCCTGTCACGCCTGAAGATGCCCGCGCACTTTACAAACAGATTTTATAAAAGATTTTATGAAAACAAGGAGGAATCTCATGAAAACAATTGAACTTAAAGGTATTATCCCGCCGATTATCACACCCATGCACGAGGACGAAAGCATCAATCTGGCTGAGCTGCGCCGTCAGGTTGACCGCATGATCGGGAGCGGCGTCCATGCTCTGTTCCCGTTCGGCACCAACGGCGAGGGCTACATCCTCAACGCAAAGGAAAAACAGCTTGTACTGGAAACCGTCATCGAGCAGAGCAATGGCCGCGTCCCCGTCTACGCAGGTACCGGCTGCATCTCAACCAGAGAGACCATTGAGCAGAGCAAGATGGCACAGGCCGCCGGAGCGGATGTGCTGTCCATCATCACACCGAGCTTTGCCGCCGCCAGCCAGGACGAACTGTACGCCCACTACAAGGCCGTAGCTGAAGCTGTGGATATGCCCATTGTGCTGTACAACATCCCCGCCCGCACCGGAAATGCCCTGGCTCCTGCCACCGTGGCCCGTCTGTCTGAAATTGACAACATCGTCGGCGTAAAGGATTCCAGCGGTAACTTCACCAACATTCTGGGTTACATCGATGCCGGTAAAAAGAAAACCAACGGAACGTTTTACACCCTGTCCGGCAACGATCAGCTGATCATCTGGACACTGCTGGCAGGCGGCACCGGCGGTATCGCGGGCTGCGCCAACGTCTACCCGCACACGATGGCCTCCATCTATGATCTCTTCATGGAGGGCAGGATCGAGGAAGCCAAGGCGGCCAACGACAGCATCCAGAGCTTCCGTGCCTGCTTCAAGTACGGCAACCCCAACACCATTGTCAAGACCGCGACCCGCCTGCTGGGCCACGATGTCGGACCCTGCCGCGCACCGTTCAACCAGGTGCCTGAGGAAGGAATCAAGGCTCTGAAGAAAGTTCTTGCTGAGAACGAAGCCAAGGGTATGCACTGAGAAAGGGGGTACGACCATGAACGAAAAGTCGATTGTCGGCATTACGATGGGCGATCCCGCCGGCAACGGGCCTGAGATCACCGTCAAGGCGTTGGCTCATGACGACGTCTATGACCGCTGCCGCCCCATTGTGGTCGGCGACGCCAAAATGATCGAACAGGCGGCCCATTTCGTCGGCCGTCCCGATATCAGGATCCACCGCTGCGAAAAGGTGGGAGAGGCGCTGTTCACGCCCGGCACCATCGACGTACTGCATCTGGAGCTGATTCCCGATGTCAAGGCATTTCCTGTCGGACAGGTCAGCATCGAGGGCGGAAACGCCGCGTTCCAGTGCGTTAAAAAGGTCATCGAGCTGGCGCTGGCCGGTGATGTCGATGCCACCTGCACCAACGCGCTGAATAAAGAAGCCATGAACAGGGCGCTGGAATCCAGCCACGGTGAAAAGTCCGACGGACACACCCACTTTGACGGACATACCGAAATCTACGCCGCCTACACGAACACCAAAAAGTATACGATGATGCTGGCACACCATGACCTGCGGGTTGTGCACGTTTCCACCCATGTTTCGCTGCGTGAAGCCTGCGACCGCGTCAAAAAAGCCCGCGTTCTCGAAGTCATCGAGATTGCCGACAAGGCCTGCAGGAATATGGGCATCGGGAATCCCAGGGTTGCCGTCGCCGGTCTGAACCCGCATTGCGGTGAAAACGGCCTCTTCGGCACCGAAGAGATGGAGGAGATCAAACCCGCCATCGAGGCTGCCAGGGCCGAAGGCATCAACGCCATCGGTCCCATACCGCCGGACAGTGTTTTCTCCGAAGCACTGGGCGGCTGGTACGACATCGTTGTCTGTATGTACCACGACCAGGGCCACATCCCTCTCAAGACTGTCGGTTTCGTCTACGACCGCGAAAAACAGGCGTGGAAGGCAGTCGAGGGCGTCAACGTCACACTCGGCCTGCCGATCATCCGCACCAGTGTGGACCACGGCACCGGCTTTGCACTGGCGGGCAAGGGCACCAGCAATGAAATGAGTCTTGTCAACGCTATCGATTACGCCGTCCGCATGGCGAACGGCCACAAGGCATAATCACCCGCCAGCTGCTTTCCGGCGGGGCTGTTGCCCCGCCCTTTTGATATAACAGAAAAGTTCTGGCATCAGGAGCTTTGCTCTCTGAAAGTGTTTCAGTTTAAAACAAAATTGTCCGATTTTCTCAGTAACGTTTCAAAAATCAACATAACTTTATGATTTCTAAAAAATATTTTGAATTCGTTACTAAATAGAACGCATGGGACGGCTTCTTTTCTTGCTGCCCGGCACAGCATCCTATATAATTTAGATAAGTTAAAACCGTACTGGATTGTGCAAAATAGCTAAAATCTGCACGCAGTACCGGCTGTTAAGAAACAAGGAGGAAAACAAAAATGACACTTCCAATGATTATTGCTCTTGCAATAACTGTATTCATGATCATTCTGGTCATGACAGACAAACTGCCCTTCGGTGCACCGCCTCTGCTTGCGTGTCTGCTTCTGGTCATCTTCGGCGTGGCTGATATTAAGACCGCTTTTGCAGGCTTTTCCAACTCCACCATCGTTATGCTTGCATCCTTTATGGCGATTATGGCTGCACTGCAAAAAACCAGTTTTATTGCCACCTTCAAGAACGCCATGTACAATATGGCAAGCAAGGGAGGTTTCAAGGCCTATTTGCTGCTGATCCTGATCGTCATGCTGGGCTGCAGCCTGTTTGGCACCGGCTCCACGGCATACTATGTTTTGACGATTGGCCTGCTCTCCACCCTTCCCTATAACAAAAAACTGCCCCCTTCCAAGGTCGTGATGACTGCCGGATTTGCCGCCAACCATCCTTTGATTCCGCTGAATGTGGCACTGCAGTACGGTATCGTTCTGGCAGTACTTAACAGTGCCGGCGTGCTTGCCGAGGTCTCCCTGGTGAAATTTTCCGTGGTCAATTTCATTCTTTCCATGGGCTTTCTGTTGCGCTGCCTGCTTGCGTACAAAACGCTGCCGGACCATCCCATCTCGGAGGCATCCGAGGATGCCAAGTCCCAGGGAGCCGCTGCTGTTACAATCCCCAAATGGAAAGAGTACACTACCTATGTTGTCTTCCTTGCGGCTGTTGTGGGCATGATCCTGCAGAGCACCATCGGCGATGCCGGTTATGCCATCCCCGGCCTGGCTGTTTCCGTTCTGCTGGTGATCGGCGTGATGAACTTCAAGGAGATCCGTGATGCGATCTGCTCGCCCATCATTCTGATGTCCGCAGGCGTCATCGGCATCGCCGATGCACTGGGCAACACCGGCCTGACAAATCTTGTCGGCCAAACGGTGGCCAATATGCTGGGCACCGGCATCAACCCCTTTGTTCTGGTGTTCGCCTTCTGCATCCTCACCAGCGTGCTGGCAACGCTTACCGGCTCCACGATCGGCACCGTTTATGTTTTCGCACCGCTCGCCATCGCCACCTGCACGAATCTGGGCTTAAACCCCATTGCCGCTGCGGTTGCAATCGTCATCTCCGGCTGGTGCGGCCACTTCCTGCCGATTGACGGTATGCCTGCCATGGTCATGGGTGTTGGAAACTACAAGCTTACGCAGTTCTGGAAATTCACCATTCCCATGTATTTCATCCGTTTGCTCGCTCTGACAGCCGGCGCACTGCTGATGTTCCCCATGTAAACGCCTGGGAAGCGGGACGAAATACGCTTTGTTAGTTTCGCTTCGCTTCCGCAGTGGCCGCCGGCTGAACATGCAGGCATGTTCGTCCGGCCCGTCACTCGCGCAAAATAAGACAATGACTCAGATTTCAGAGAAAGAGGTTAATTATGAAAAATAAGTTTGAATTGGAGCATATCGGTATCAATACTCCCAATGGGGAGGAAGCAGAAAAGCTGGCACAGCTTCTGAGTATGATGTTTAATCTGGAACCTCGCCATGGACAGAAGTCCGAATTCGGCGGTCCTTACTTTGAATGCATGAAAGCTCCCTTCCTGGGGGCAAACGGCCATATCGCCATGCGTACGCCGGATCTGACCGCTGCCGTAGAAGAGTTGAAAGAGAAGGGCTTCTCTTTCAAGACGGACACGGCCGCTTATACCGATGAAGGCGGGTTGAAAAACATTTATCTGGAAGGCGAATTTGGCGGTTTTGCCATTCATATTATGCAGAAATAAGAGCTTTAAGTGGGGCTGTGGCAAAATGAATCTGTGATAGCAATTTGTTCAAAATATTCCTATTAATAGCACAAAAATGCGTCTTGAAACAGCTTTTAGTCAAGATGCATTTTTTGTGCAATATTTTTCAGCAAGTCTATTTTGCGACAGCCATTTTTTTATATGACAGAAAGTTTCTCACGAATTATAATTTATGTAAACAAAAAGCTCTGCAAAAACAGGGCATAGGCAGCTTGCACAAAGACCATTATATCGGGCCTTCCGTATCAAAGACGTAACATAGTGTTGCAATTTTTGTTGCAAAAGTTGCAGAATTGGTGTATACTAGTACAACATCCAATAAATCACTTATTTATTTTACTATGAGCCAGAAGGAGGGGGTTGTAATTACAATCTATGATATCGCTGCTCTGGCCGGAGTATCGCCCAGCACGGTTTCACGTGCGCTGAATGATAAGCCGGGGGTCAGCAGGAAAAAGCGTGAATTGATTCAGAAGGTGCTGGAGGAGAACAATTACATTCCGGACGAGAATGCGCGCAGCCTTGTAACGCAGCGGACACGCATGGTGGGCATTGTGACTGACGATCTGGACTCCCAGCATCAGAACGAGGCCATCGCACATTGCCAGAATGAGCTGATCGTCAAAGGCTATCAGTGTATTACCCGATATACGGGGAGAGAACCGGATGCCATGGGAAAGGCGATAGCAGATTTAAGATTCCGGAAAGTAGAGGGTGTGCTTTTGATCGGCCTTTCCTTTGTGGATCATGAACGCCTGGAAAAACTGCTGCAGAGGTGGCTGCCCGATGTACCGGTACTTCTGGTTTATCAGAATGAACGAATTAATATGGAAAATGTATACTGTATCGGAGCCAACGAAAAGCGGGGATTCCGCTGCTGCGTGGAGCAGCTGATCGGGCGGAACCGAAAAAATCTGGTTTTGATTGTGGAGAAGAACCGGGCCAGCCAGCCCAAGATCCAGACTTATTTTGAGGACGCGGCTCAGGAACATTCCGATGTCCGGTATGGGGTATATACCGGGGTGGATCCCTGCGGCGGCGCGGATGAGGTGGTGAGCCTCATTCTGAAGGAGCGTCCGGAGACAGACGGGGTTCTCTGCGTTCAGGACAGGCTGGCCATTGAGGTGATGTATGCTTTTATGGAGCGGGGAAAGAGGATCCCGGAGGACATTTCCATCATAGGAGAAGGAAACTCCGAGTTGTGCGAGGTGTGCCGTCCGAAACTGACTTCCCTGGATACTATGGTAACGGTATCCACCATGATGTCGGTGCGCGTTCTGGTGGATGTTATGGAGGGCTGGGCTCAGACTCATAAAATAACTCTGGATATGGAACTGGTCAAACGGCAGAGCCTGTAAACCCGTGACGGAGAGTGTTGCGGGCGTGGACCGGGTTTCATATAAATAGCAGGATGTCAAACAGCTTCAGCTGTTTGACATCCTGCTATTTATATAACCGGAAATTCCTGAAAAACTTCTGCCGCATAAAACGCGCTGTGAAAAATGCACATGGTGCGCCGGCAATTGCATGGCTGCACTGGTATTATTCGTACAGAATCAGAGCGATCATTTCAATGGGTTCATCCCCGATACAGGCAATGCCGTGCCCCTCTCCGGGCGCGCAGCAGGCAACGTCCCCGGCGGAAATGGTAGTGATGGTTCCGTTGTCGTTATATCTCCCGGATCCGCTTAAAATATAGTAGGTTTCACTGTCCCCCTTATGGATATGGTAGCCGATCTCGGAACCGGGATAGACGGTGGTATGGCCGAATACCCGGCCTTTTTGGCTCATTTCTTCCGGACCGTTTAACAGACTGCGGACCGTGATCTCGCCCGTTCCGTTAAAGGGAGCCTGCTTGCGGATGGATTCTTTTTCTTCACTTCTCCGAATCATCTTGATAACTCCTTTCATTTGAAATGTAATTATAAATGGATCACAATCAATAAAAAGCTAAAAAGAAATCGATTGCGTAAATATAAAAAGAGTTTAACATACTTAAAATGTGATTTCATTAGTAAAATTGCATAAAATAAATATAATAAAATTATAAAAATAAACGAATTAGATATTATTTTAACGAGAATTATTGACGTTTGTTATAAAAGGTGCTATCCTGTATTTGCAACAAAAGTGAAATAAATTGCAACATAAGTTTCTAAACAGCAGCAGACGAGCAGACCGTTTAAAAAGCTAAGACAAACAAGCAACAGAAAAGAGGAGATAGCAAGATGGCAAGTAAAAAAACCTTACGTGAGATTTTGGATGAAAGCAAAGAGTGCTTCTTAGTTCCCTGCGTATATGACTGCGCTTCCAACCATGCGGTGGAGATGTGCGGCTTCCCGGTAAGCCTTCTCTCCGGCGGAGAAGTCTCCATCTCATTGAACGGCGTGATTGATTACGGATTTACAAACCTTACCGATCTGGAGCGGGTGGTAAGCCGGGTGGCACAGACCTCTTCCATTCCGCTGATTGCCGATATTGAGGATGGCTTCGGCGGCCCCCTGGCCGTGTACCGTGCGGCCAAAATTCTTTCTGCAGCCGGAGCGGCGGCTGTTCAGCTGGAGGATTCTGCAGATATGGAGGAGACCACCAAAATCCTGCCCCGGGACAAATATATTGCCAAGGTACGGGCTGCGCTGGCTGGCCTGGAGGGAACGGGTTGTTTGCTCATCGCCCGCAGCAATGCGGATCCTTCCGATCCCGGGCAGATGAGGGAAGGCTGTGAACGTTTGCAGGAGGCCATCGGCATCGGCAAAGAGATGGGACAGTACGTGATCGCCATGATGGTTTTGGTAGAGAACATCGAACAGGCTGCTGAAATGGCAGATATTGTTACCGGACCCAAGATCTTCGCTGACGTGCGGGCCTGTAAGGGTGAGGACGGACATTATCATCCGTCAGTTACTATGGAAGAGCTGACTCCTCTGGGCTTTAAGATGTGCAGCAGCCATTATACCATGAAGGCGGCCATGGAAGGTATGCTGGAGCATGGTCTGGTAAACTTTAAGAACCAGAGTGTGGCCTACTCCTTTGAGACAGCCCCTGCTTCCGGGATTGAGAGCTTCTCCTGCTCCGGCATGTATGATCCCCAGGCCTATATAGCCCTGGAGAACAGCTTCACGAAGGGCAACAAGGAGTATACCATTGTAGGACATCAGGTTGAGGACTATCCGGAGGGGTTTGTGAGACCGGATATCAAGGAACGCCTGTAATGGCAGAGAGGAGATCGCAGCTATGAGCTTACCTTATATTCTTACACCCGAGCTTAAGGAGCCGGCGGCAGACCGGCTGAGAAAGCTGGTTGCAGGGGACCGGGTTCTGATTGTTCCCGAACTGCATGACTGTATGTCTGCCAGGGCTGCCGAGATGAACGGCTTTGAGGTGATCATGGTATCCAGCGGTGATCTGGCCTGCGCCCTGACCGGTATCCCGGATTTGCAGCTCTTGTCCATTGACGATTTTGTGCGCGTGACAGAGCAGATCACCCGTATGACCCTCATGCCCCTGATTATTGACGCAGATGACGGATTCGGCCTGGGCCGGGCGCTGAATGCCCAGTACGGCTGTATGCGTATCATGCAGGCCGGAGCTGCCGGCGTTCTGGTTACGGACACCTCTGAGCTGGCCCGCAAGGGACAGCTTCCCATCCCGGATGCATTTCTGCGTTTTAAGGCGGCCCGGGCGGGACTGGATGCCAACGGGAAGCACGGTTTTCTGATTGCCCGCTGTGACAGCGATCTGGTTCACGATTTTGATGCCGCCGCGGAGAGATGTGCTGCTTACATAGACGCCGGGGCAGATATGCTCTGCATCCTGTGGATGCATAAGATTCCCAGCCGGCAGATGAAGCTTGAGATGTGCCGGAAGCTGCGGGATGCGTTAAACGCAAAAGGCGGCAAATATGAAAATTTTCCCATGTGGTATCCGGATCTGTGCGGCAAGGCTCATGATCCTGAAGAGGTGTCCATGGACAATTTAAGGGAGCTGGGGGTTTACAAGCTGGCAGGCATTCATTTCAGCGCTCATGCAGCTATGCTGGCCATGCTTGATGTGGGACGACATGTGATGAAGGAACAGACCAACGATTACGTGGACAGTCATTTTGACCATACCGGCTTTAAGACTTTTACCACTATGAGTATGTTCGGATTGACCGACGGCAGCTGGGTGGAAGCGGAGAACGCCTTTGTACGTGAGCCTCAGGATTCCTTGGCCCAGCGCAACGCCGATTACTTCGTGCGCGAGGAGGATGTTCACGACCCGGATAAGCAGTGATTCAGAACGGTTTCCATCGGAAACTGATCGGATGGAAGAAGTGTAAGGAAATGTATTGGAGGAAAACGATATGAAGAAAATGATTTCTGTTACGTTGGCAGCCGCTGTGGCGGCTTCCCTGACGGCGTGTACCGGTACGGTGGATTCCGGTTCCCAGGCTGCGGCGGTTTCCGAAACATCAGGAGAGAACCAGAGCAGCGCCGCATCGGGCGGCAGCGCCGGAGATACCATTAAGATCGGCGTTCTGACTGACCGTTCTTCCGCAGCGGCGGCCACCGTTACCTGGGCCGAGGCCGGAGCGATTCTGGCTCTGGAAGAAGCCAACGAGGCCGGCGGCTTAAACGGCACTCCCTTTGAGCTGGTTTACCGTGATACGGCCAGCGACTCCGCTAACGTGGCACAGAAAGCCACCGAGCTGGTCAACGAAGGCTGCATCGCCATCCTGGGTCCTAAATCCGACGGCGAGGCTCCCACAGGAGCGACCTGGGCGGCTGAGAATAAGTTTCCCATGGTTACCCCCTGTACTATGAACACCCGTGTAACAGTGGAGAACGCTTCCAAATACATGTTCTCCTGCGGATTTGTGGCATGGCCCATCGCCAAGATGAACGCCAGGTATGCGGCTGATCAGGGTTATAAAAGCGCATTCTTCATAGGCAATGATGGCGGAGCTTCCGGTGACAGCCGTGATTTCTTCTACAGAGAACTGGGAGAGGATTTCCGGAATCTGGGTTCCAACCAGGTGTCCAGTAACTCCACCGAGTTCTCTACGATTATTTCCTCTGTAGTAGGCAAGGGTCCCGACGTGATCATTGGGGCGGTTGCGGGTCCCAACTTCGTTTCCCTTGTAAACCAGGGCTCCCAGTTCGGATTGTGGGATAACTGTGATTATCTGGGCTGGTACACCTGTGATTCCACCAATACCACCGCTTTGGCGCAGGGAGGCAATTACCCCTACGGCAAGGTGCACGGCGTACAGCTGTGGCCCTTCTGGCTGGATGATATCAAAGGAAATGCCGAGTTTGTACAGAAATACTCTGACATCGGACAGAAATATTATAATACGGAGATCGGACCTTCCGACATGGGCTATACCTGGTATGTAGGCATCAAGGCCATCGTTGAGGCCGCGAAGACCACTGCCGGTGATCTGTCTTCCGAGGCTATGACCGATGCGCTGAGCAGCGTGCATTTCAGCACTCTTTATGGAGACGATCTGTACTTTCGTGATTTTGACCATCTGATGGCTCATGCTTACTACTATGTGACCGCAGTTGAGGGAGATACCTCCGGCAAGTGGGATATTCCCGTAGGCGATATTTATGCAGTATACCAGGGGAATGAGATGCTGCCGTCCAAGGAAGATGTCCGGAAATATGCAGAGGAAAAGGGCTACACCTTTACAGATCTGAGCACCGAATAAATCCGTTTCCGTCAGGCGGCAGAAGCTAAAAGGCCTGCCGCCTGTTTTAAATGACTGGAGGATATCTAATGACCGTATCATTCTTTTTCCAAACCCTGATCTCCGGCATCAGCAACGGAATGGTTTCCTATTTGATGATCGCCGGCGTATCGCTGATTATCAGCGGTATGAGCATGGTGAACTTCGGCCAGGGCGCATTTTATGTGCTTGGCACCTATCTGACCTATACCATTGCCGCTAAAATCGGCTTTGTGCCATCCCTGATTCTGGTTCCTGTCATTGTGGCCGGTATCGGATATTTTGTGGAGAAGGCCACCAGACCACTTTTCGGCAAGGATATGCTTTATATCATGCTGCTGACCTACGGAGTGGCTTACATGCTCTGCGATATAATTGTTATGTTCTGGGGGTACAGCATTCGTCTGCTGTCCCTGCCTGCCTTCTTAAATGGAGGCGTTAAGATCTTTGGAATCAACTTTCCGGTATATTACATATTTGAAATAGTGATTTCGGGAATCACAGCTTTTGCTTTCTGGGTCATGATTAATAAAACCAAACTGGGCATGCTGACCCGAGCCATCATCAGCGACCGCCCCATGGTTGCCAATCTGGGCGTCAACGTAAACCAGCTGTTCAGTGTTTTGTTTATGATCGGCATCGGCATCGCCGGTCTGGGAGGGGTTTTAAATGCTCCCATCACCGGTATGAGCCCGAAGGAGGGGCTGTCCGTGTTCGGAAATGTCATGCCTATCCTCTGTATCGGCGGCCTGCGCAATATGGACGGCTGTATGCCCGCCGCACTGCTGGTCGGCCTGGTCAACGCTTTTGGAGCAGTATATCTGCCCCAGTATTACAATGTGCTGCCTGCCGCTTTGATGGTGCTCTGCATGTTCATCAATCCCAGAGGCATTTTCACCAGGAGGGAGGTACGTTAAATGAAAACATGGAAATCACTTTCAAAGATCAGGCAGGATGTCACAGTGGGAGCAGTGATTGTGACCGGGGTTCTGGCATATTCTTTCTTTGCTTCTGATTCGGTCCTGGATTTTATGAGCCGTACTATAATCATGATGCTCTTTGCTTCGGCTTTAAATATTATTCTGGGCTTCGGCGGTCTGCGTCCCCTGGGTATGGCTACTTACTTCGGTATGGGCTCATATGTTTATGTGATCCTGTGTGTCAGAGGCGGACTGGACCGTACTCTGGCTGTTGTGGGAGCGATTGCCGTTTCCATGGCCATTTCCCTGTTCATCAACGTGCTGTGCCTGCGGGCCAATGACGATCTCACCTTTGCCTTCGTGAGCATGGGCATCAACACCCTGCTTTATACCATGGTGTTTAAAATCCAGTACGTAGGCTCTGATACGGGCCTGACCGGCAATGTGCGTCTGCCTTTTGCCAGCAGCCCCAGCGGGAACTTTTATTTATGCTTTGTTGTGTGCGTGATCTGTATCGTGCTGATCTACCTCTATTTTCACAGCCCATTTGCCACGGTCCTCAAGGGAAGCCGGGATAATCTGGAGCGGCTGACCTTTATCGGTATGAATACCATGCATGTAAGGCTGTGCGCCTGCATGGTTTCCAGTTTTTTCGTCACCATCGCCGGCATCCTGTACGCTATGAGGAATATGGGGGCCTTTCCGGTCATGTTTTCCACCAATACCTCCACAGAGGGACTGGTAATGTGCCTGATCGGCGGCATGTACAGCTTTTTTGGACCGATCCTGGGAGCGGTGATCGTTACCTTTATCTCCACGCAGCTCTCCATTCTTACTAATTATTATCAGTTTGTGCTGGGCGCTGTTATCGTGCTGTGCGTGCTGTTTTTACAGGGAGGTCTGCTGCGGGACAAGGTGATTAAGGAGCTGGATGAATCTGCGGAAAAGGAGGCGGAAAAAAATGAGTGAGCCTGTCTTAAAAGTAGAAAATTTAAACCGTTACTTCGGTGCGCTTCACGCCACCCGCAATGTTTCCTTTGAAATCGCGGAGGGAGAGGTGCGTGCCATCATCGGACCCAACGGAGCCGGAAAAAGTACGCTGATGGATCTGATCACCAACCGTACTGTGCCCAGCAGCGGCAGGGTAATATTCCGGGGAGAGGATATTACCGGCCTGGCTCCCAATAAGATTGTTCATAAGGGCATGACCAAGTGCTTCCAGATCTCCAAGCTCTTCACCAACTTAACAGTCTATGAAAATGTGCAGATTGCCAGGATTGAGATGAATAAGAAAACCTTCAGCCTGTTCCCGGTTCATGACCGTTTCCTGAAGGAGGAGGTGAAACGGTATCTGGCTCTTGTGGGTCTGGAAAATAAGCTGAACGAGGTGGCGGCCTATCTCTCCTACGGTGACCAGAGGCGTCTGGATATTGCCATTGCCCTGGCCATGGATCCCGATCTTCTGATCCTGGATGAGCCTGCGGCCGGTGTGGCCCGTGAAGAGGCTTATACGCTGATGCAGCTGATCCGGAAGCTGGCAAAGGAACGTCATATGACCATTATTTTCATCGAGCACGATATGGATATCGTATTCAACTATGCGGATGTGATCTCCGTGCTGCAGGATGGCGAGCTGATCGCCAGCGGGACGCCGGAAGAAATCAGGAAAAACCGGTATGTACAGGAAGCTTACTTAGGAGGTGGCGAATCGTGATTCTTGAATTAAAGGATGTCCATAGCTATTATGACAAAAGCCATATCTTAAACGGAGTCAGCCTGTCGGTGGCCCGGGGGACTTCCGTGTGTCTGCTGGGCAGAAACGGCGTGGGTAAGTCCACCACCATGAAGACCATTATGGGTATGCTTAACCCTAAGGAACACTGCAGGACCGAGGGCAGCCTCCGGTTTGAGGGCAGGGAGCTGGAGGGAATGAAGAGCTATGCCATCGCCCGTCTGGGGATCGCCTATGTACCTCAGGGACGCCATATTTTCCCCACCCTGTCCACGGAGGAGAACTTAAAGGTAGCGGCCCGTGTGGGCGTGGACGGCAGCAGCAAATGGAACCTGGAATCGGTCTATAAGTTCTTTCCCCGTCTGGAGGAGCGCAGGGACTCCAAGGGGGATAAGCTCTCAGGAGGAGAGAAACAGATGCTGTCCGTTGCCAGAGGGCTGATGCAGAATCCCAAAATGATGCTTCTGGATGAGATCACGGAGGGTCTGGCCCCTATTATTGTGGATCAGCTGGCCGCCATGGTGCAGAACCTGTTAGCCGAGGGAGTGACTATCCTGATCGCTGAACAGAACGTGAAGTTTGCGATGAAGGTCAGCAGCGACTGCTACATTCTGGAAAGGGGCGTTATCGTTCATCACCAGGCGACCGGTGAGCTTTCGGCGGAGACCAGGAAGCAGTACCTTGGTCTGTAGCAGCAGTCCTGTTCCGGCAAGTATCATTCTCCTGTTTCCGTCATTTTCAGGTGACCGCCAGTTTTAAATTGGTCGTTACCACTCATATGAAAGCCTCAAGAACCTTATTAAATAAAGGTTTTTGGGGTTTTTATTTTATGCTTTTTGGTTCAGGCGCACGTCCGGGATTCACACTTAAAAGAAAAATAATAATCTCACTGCAAAATATTATATCAACAGGTAAAAATAATACACATCAGATCACATCCGGACTCAGGTAAAATAATAAAGAAAGGAACCGCTGTTTCTGGTAAAATAGATTTTGTAAAAGGCGGCTTCAAAGCCTTTGCCATCAGGTTTGTGCCTGCGCTGCAGCCCCAAACTTCTGATACAAAAACAGCAGCGCAGAAATGAGGAAAACCATGAAGATTAACTCCATTCAGACAAAGATGATGTCCGTCAGCCTTTTTGTGGCAGTGGGAACGGTAGTGGCCTCTTTGCTGATTTCATATTATACGGAAGTCAATGTTATAAAAAAGACTACGGAAAAGTATATGGAACAGTACGTGGCATATGCGGACCAGAATTTTAACGACATGCTGAATGAGTCGAAGAAGGTCGTGCTTTCCATTGCACTGGCCCAGGATATCATTTCCTATAACCTGGTCGGGCCGGAAGAAGAAGCCGGCTATGAGGCCTTTCAGAAGAAAAAGCAGATAAAGAGTTTCCTGTCGGGATTTCTGTGGCAGAAGGAATATATTGAGGACATACAGCTCATTACCCGGGATGGATATGCCTATCAGGCCGGGACGGAACTTTTCTTCAGAAAAGACCTGGAATCCCAGGTGATGAAACGGGCATTGTCCGGCAGGGGGATGGAATTGCTGTATGAACCGGAAGAAAAAAAGCTTTTGCTTACCCGGCCGGTTACTTATCAGAACGGAGCAGCGGAAGGGGTAATAGCGGTTCACTTAAATTATGATTATATAGTCAATGCCTATGATATTGATCCGCTGAACGCCATGTCGATCTATTTGTATCTGCCCGATGGACAACTTTTATTTTCCAATGCAGGAGAGGGCATGGAGGATATGGGAGACATGGGTAAAGTGAAAAATGCGGATACAGGATATATAAAATGGAAAGGGAAACGGCAGTATTATATACGCTATATCTCAAAAGCCAGCAAAATGACCATGATCAGCTTTATTCCTCAGGAACTCCTTTCAAAAGACGCGGAAGGCTTAAAGCAGAAATTCCTGCTGATCGGAATTTTTGCATCCCTGGCGGCGATTCTGGCCAGTTCTTATTTATCAAAAAAAATATGTGCCGATATCCGCAGCCTGTCTGTCGGCATGGATGAAGTCAAATCCGGTAATCTGGGGGTCAGAATGAATATACGGGCATCGGATGAGATCGGCAGTCTGGCGGAAATGTTTAATGTGATGATGGAGCGGATTGAACACCTTATGGAAGAGGTGAAGCATAAGGAAAAAATGAGATGGGAGGCAGAACAGGATGTTCTGGCTTCTCAGATCGAACCTCATTTTCTCTATAATTCCATAGGAAGCATGCAGTATGTGGCACATATGAAGGGAGAAACGGAGATCGAGGAGGTGGCAAAATCCTTGTCCTCTCTCCTTCGCAGCGTGCTGTCTAACAGAAACGAATTTATTACCCTGTGGGAGGAAAAGGATTATATCAATGACTTTATTACCATCGAACGGTTTAAGTACGGCCAGTTTTTTGAGGTGATATGGGATGTGGATGAAGAGCTGTGGACCTATCCCATACCCAAACTCCTTCTGCAGCCGGTTGTGGAAAATGCCCTGATCCATGGTCTTTCTTCCAGAGAGGAAGACGGGGTGATCAATATAAAAATATATGTGCAGGGACCGGATGTGATCTGCAAGGTCCTGGATAACGGAAAAGGGATGAGTGAAGGCCGGATCCGGCAGCTGCTTGAGCAAGTGAAAGACAAGGAAAGAACTGTTTTTCGCAGTATCGGAATTGCCAATGTGTTTCAGCGCATCAAATTAATATACGGAGAAACCTATGGGGGAACGATATACAGCAGCGAAGGGATGTTTACCTGCGTGGAACTTCTGCTTCCATGGAAAGGAGAAAAATGATGGCAATCAAAATTTTACTGGTGGATGACGAGCCGGTGTTCCGCATGTACTTAAAACAGATGAATGTCTGGAGTGAGGATGAATTTATCATAGCCGGTGAAGCCGGAAACGGGGATGAGGCACTGGCATTGCTGGAGCGGCAGGAAATTGACGTTGTGATCATGGATGTTTCCATGCCGGGGAAAAACGGAGTTGTGCTTTCCGATATAATGGCGAGACAGTATCCCAATACGGCCATTATAGCGGTGAGCAGCTATGATGACTATGATTATGTACGGGAGCTGTTAAGAAACGGCGCTTATGATTATATATTAAAGAGCCGGCTGTCAGAGGAACTGCTGCTGTTCACCCTTAAAAATATACAAAAAAGAGTTTTGGGACGTTCCCCCTGGGAGGCCAGGAAGGAACTTCGCAGGCAGGCGTGTGAATGGCTGTGGGGGGACGGTATGTACCCGTTCACTTCGGACAACAGCCGCATGGTGGCAGTTATTGTCAATGTGAGAAAACCGGAAAAGGACATGCTGCTGAAAGAGGAGGGAATCCTGGAAGGGATAGGGAAAATTGCGGAAGCGGTTTCCAAGGAGCCCGTGGATGTCCTGGCCTGTGTGAAGGAACCGGACCATATTGTTTTATTGAACCGGTTTTACGATACGGTATCAGAAGCGGAGATGCGCCGACAGCTGGAATGTAATCGCGTGGTGGTTCAGGATAGTGTTCTGCGTATTTACAATCTGCGGATGGAAGTGTTTCAGTGTCCTTTTTTCTTTAATGATGCATCACTGCGTTCTTTTCTTCTGCACAAGCTGGAAGAAACCAGGGAACCGGAAAAAGAAGAAACAGGTCTGGCTCTTTCCCTGGGACAATATAAACAGCTGCTGGCAGCGGCGGAGGAGCTTAATCCGGAAAAGGCGGAGCAGCTGGTGCGGGAAATCAGGGGAGTATTGCGCGCAGACAACGGGTATTCAGAGGTTGTGAACCGGGCCATCGAATATCAGAAGGATCATTTTCACCAGCCCATCAGCCTTCGGGCGATTGCGGATAACATCGGAGTGAGCCATTCTTACTTAAGCCGCATTTTTCATGAAGAGACGGAGCTTACGGTGACGGATTATCTTAAAAATATCCGGATGGAAAAGGCAAAACAGCTGGTGGGAGAAGGAGTCCCTTTAAAGGACATCGTCTCCCGCTGCGGGTTCTGCAGCTATGGGTATTTTCTCAGGACATTCAAGGAGTACACCGGCAAGACCCCCAAGGAGTATCTGGGGGGAGAAAGTAAAAATAGTAGACAGAAAAGTAAAAATATATGAGAGAAACGCCGGTTTTGAGGTCTGGAATCATGTTAAAATGCAGATATTAAAAAGTTGAGGGGAGAAGCGTCAATGAAGAAAGCAATCATGAAAAAGACAATTGCGGTGTTCTTAAGCAGTGTATTGACAGCCGGGTTACTGGCGGGGTGCGGCAATTCAAAGGATGTCAGCGATCCGGCAGGTGCGGAGGCAAATAAGGAAGGAAATGCTGCGGCGGTGAATGCGGAAGGATTTCCTATCGTGAATGAGCCCGTCACCATGACCGTGTATGGAGCCAAAGACCAGAACCAGGCACCGTGGAAGGATGTATTGATTCTCCGGGAATATGAGAAGATGACCAATATTCATATGGATTATCAGGAAGTGCCGGAAGGCGACGGGTTTGAGGAAAATAAACAGCTCTTGTTTGCCTCCAATGAACTTCCGGACGTGTTTATGCGGTGTATGTTTACTCCTGAGCAGATCGCCAATTATGGAGTCGTCGGAAAACAGCTGTTGCCTCTGGAGGATTTAATTGCTGAATATGCGCCCAACCTGACGAAGATACTGGATGAGAATCCGACCATACGGCAGGCGATGACCGCTTCTGACGGCCATATCTACAGCATTTATCCGATTGATATGAGCGCAACCGGAATCGCCCAGTTTAAGCAGTGGATCAATAAAAAATGGCTGGATGAGCTGGGGCTTGAGATCCCCAAAAATCTGGAGGAGTTTAAAGAGGTGCTGATTGCATTTCGTGACGGGGATCCCAACGGCAATGGACAACAGGATGAAATTCCTCTTGGAATCCGGGATTCGGACGCGGTTTATGCTCTGGGCGGAAGCTTCGGTCTGCAGCATCAGCTGAGGGATACTTATAACATTGACGAAAATGGCAAGGTGCATAACTGGCTTTGTGATGATGAATTTAAAGAATATCTCATGTATCTGAATGATTTATATGAGGAAAAACTGCTGTGGCAGGATTATTATAAAGGAGACAACCGCCCGGCCTGGAGAAGTAATCTGGCGGGAGAGCTGTACGGGGCCATGTATATGCCGTATTCCGACGTATTTATCAACTGTGAGCTGGACTATGCAGGCTATGAGCCGCTGATCGGACCCCACGGGGATCAGCTTTGGTCAGATGTTCAGAACGGTATAACGGAAAAGGGCAGCTTTGCGCTCAGCAGCACCTGCAAGGATCCGGCAGCAGCGATCCGGTGGGTGGATTATTTCTACGGAGAGGAAGGCGAGGTCTTTGCCTCTTTCGGAATCGAAGGGGTAAGCTATGAGCTTGATGAAAACGGTGTACCAAGGTTTAAAGATGAGATCATAAATGATCCTACCGGCTTTATGACTGCTTTGGGTAAGATAAACCTTGTGCCCGGCGCCCATTTTCCGTGTTATCGTTCCGACAGGACGGACCATGTTGTTGCCAGTGACAGAACAAAAGAAGTATCGGAAATCCTGATGGATTTTATTCCTGAAAAAATATATCCGAAGCCTGCGGTGAGCCCGGAAGATGCGGACCGGGTGACGGCAATCGAACAGGATCTGATCAATTACAGAAAGGAAGCCGTGGCAAAATTCATCCTCGGAGAGTGGAGCTTTGACCAGTGGGAGGAATATTGCTCGACCATGGAACAGATCGGCATCCGTGAGCTGGAGGAGATATACCAGAGGGCATTTGACGCAATAAAGTAGGAATAAGCAGAGGCTTAAAGCTGGCAGCGAAGGCTTGCGGCCTCTGCTTTTGTCTGCCACAAATTCTTGAATTTTAAAAGGAGGGTATTGTTATGGCTGCAAAGCGGCAGAAGCTTTGGAAGGATATCAGGAAAAATATGGGCTTGTATATCCTGTTATCGATCCCCGTGATCTGGTATCTTGTGTTTAAGTATGCTCCGATGTATGGTCTGCAGATTGCATTCCGCAGATTCAATCCCACATTGGGCATAACGAAAAGTCCATGGGTGGGTTTTACCTATTTTAAGCAGTTTTTTGATTCCTACTATTTCTGGGATGTTTTGAAAAATACCGTTTCTTTAAGCTTGTTTACCATGCTGATCGGATTTCCCGCACCTATAATCCTGGCTCTGATCATCAATGAGATAAAGAGTGAGAAAGTGAAAAAGGCAGTTCAGAATATTACTTATATGCCTAATTTCCTGTCGATCGTGGTAATCGTCAGCATGCTCTCTCTCTTTTCCAATAAGGAATATGGCCTTTTCAACCAGATCATGGGAGCATTCGGAATTACACCCGTGGATTTCATGTCAAAACCGGGGGCGTTCCAGCCCCTTTACGTGTTTTCAAATGTCTGGCAGTACATGGGCTTTAATGCGATCATCTATATTGCGGCTCTCAGTTCCGTCGATCCCCAGCTTTACGAGGCGGCTTCCATTGACGGAGCTACCAGGATGCAGAAAATTATTCATGTTTCGATCCCTTCCATCATGGGAACCATTCTGATTCTTTTCATTATGCGTATCGGAAGCATCATGGATGTGGGATTTGAAAAGGTGCTTCTGATGCAGCGGGATGTGACCCTTTCCTCCAGCGAAGTGATTTCTACTTTTATCTATAAAAACGGCATTCAAAAAGGACAGTTCAGTTACAGCGCGGCAGTGGGGATTTTTAATTCCGTAATAAATTTCGCACTTCTTGTCAGCGCTAATTTTATCAGCAAAAAGACAACAAAGTCTGGATTGTGGTAAGGAGGGAAGTAAGTGAAACAGATAACAAATGCATTAAAAAGTGACAGGACATTTGATCTGGCAGTTCATATGATCAGCGGAATTATTATTTTAATTGTGCTGGTTCCTCTGATATTTGTGGTTGCAGCCTCCTTTTCCGATCCGGATCTGGTAATCAAAGGAGAAGTCTTTCTGCTTCCTAAGGGAATCACAACAAAAGCCTATTTCATGGTTTTTGAAAATAAGGAGATCTGGAGGGGCTTTGCCAATACCATGCTATATGTTGTGCTGGGAACAACGATCAGCGTTGTGCTGACCATTCTTGCAGCCTATCCCCTGTCCAGAAAAAAACTGCCGGGCAGAAACTATATCATGATGGGGATTTTATTTACGATGTATTTTAACGGCGGTATGGTTCCCACCTATCTTCTGGTCAGAAATCTGGGAATGTATAATACGATCTGGTCCGTACTGATACCCGCAGCTTTGTCAACCTATAACCTGATTGTGGCAAAAACATTTTTTGAAAACAGCATTCCCGAGGAATTGTATGAATCGGCCCAGCTGGACGGATGCGGGAACATAGCCATGCTGTTTAAGATCGTACTGCCTCTCAGCAAAGCAATCGTTGCGGTTTTGGTGTTGTATTATGCCGTGAATATCTGGAATTCGTATTTTGATGCATTGATTTATTTAAAGGATGCCGGCAAGCAGCCGCTGCAGATTATTTTGAGAAATATTCTTCTCATCGGGCAGACAGAGCAGATGGGCACCAATGACGTGGGAATGGCGGAGAAAATAAAGATGGCCGAGGCGATCAAGTATTCCGTTATTGTAGTTTCCAGCATTCCCATGCTGCTTCTGTATCCCTTTGTGCAGAAATATTTTGTAAAAGGCGTTATGATCGGCGCCGTGAAAGGATAACTGATGGAAAACAGACCCAATATTATAATTGTTATGACAGATCAGCAGAGGGCTGACCTGCGGAAAAGCTGTGGCTATGAATTGGATACCATGCCCTTTCTGGATAAATGGGCGGCAGGAGGGGTTGATTTTGAACGGGCTTACACACCAAATCCTACCTGTATGCCGGCCAGAGTCAGTATGTTCACCGGGCGTTACAGTGAATGCCACCGGGTGAGAACCAATCATAATCTGGCGGATGCCCTGTATACGGAGGATCTGCTGGATGTTTTAAAGGCCAGCGGGTACCGGACCGCCCTGTGCGGAAAAAACCATTCCCACAGAGCCAATGAGGATTTTGATTTTTACGAAGTCTGCGGACATCTGGGAGACGAAGGAGAGGTGAATACTACTTTGCAGGAGAAGGAATTTGCTGAGTTTCTGAAAAAGACGAACCATTTGGAAACCCACGAGCCATCCCCGGGGGGATTCAAAGTGCAGCATCCCTTCAGAAATGTGTCTTCTGCATTCAAGTTCATTGACGAGGGAGAGAGCAAAACGGAAAGCCGGCCGTTTTTCGTCTGGCTGTCTTTTGCGGAACCTCACAATCCCTATCAGGTACCGGAACCGTATTTTGACATGTTTCCTCCAAATGAGCTTCCAAAGCTTCATGGCACTTCAGAGGATCTGGCGGGTAAAGGCAGACGGTATTCCTGGATCAGAGGGGTATGGGAACGTGTGCTGGGAGATGATATTGAAAATCGGATCCAGAGGTCCCGCTCCAATTATCACGGGATGCTGCGGCTGATCGATGACCAGTTCGGCAGGCTGATCAATGGGCTGGAGGACAGAGGGCTTGACCAAAATACCATTGTAATATTTGTTTCAGACCACGGAGATTTTGTGGGTGAGTATGGATTGATTCGAAAAGGCCTGGATTTGCCGGATATTCTCGCTCACATCCCCATGATCTGGAGGGGGCCCGGAATCCGGGCCCAGGGAAAAAAGGGGGAAGTGTTTACCGGTCTGACAGATATTCTGCCGACGGTCTGCGATATTCTCGGCGCTGAGATCCCTCTTGGCTGTCAGGGCAAAAGTATCCTGCCGCTGTTAAAAGGAGACCCGGTACCGGAAGGTGAGTTTGATACGGCATATTCGGAAAGCGGATTTTCCGGTTTATTCTGGGATGAAGGGGATCAGCTGACTCCTGAGAAGGAAGGCGCAGTTTCTGAGGAATGGGACCGGTTTGACTGTTTAAACACCTGGACCCAGTGCGGCCAGGTCAGAGCATTGTGGAAGGGGAATTATCATATTCAGCTGAACATGATGGGAGAGGGGTATCTCTATGACCGGAAAACGGATCCCTATGAGCTGTCCGATCTCTGGGATCATGCATTGTATCAGGAGGTGAAAACCCAGCTTCTTGCAGAACTGGCTGCAGCGATGATGAAGGCGGCAGACCCTCTTCCCGTGCCTCATAACAGGTACAGAACAAAGCTTCATCCAAAGGGATACTGGAAACAGGAATACCATTCTCCGGATATGGGAATACGGGAAATGAAAGGAATCGGAAGCCGCGGAAGATAGGCGGTTATAACATACTAAATCAGGAAAGAGAGAGGAAACAATATGGAACATCAGATACGTGAACACCATCCAAGACCGGATTTTATAAGAGAAGACTGGGTGAGCCTGGATGGTGAGTGGGAATTTTCTCTGGGAGATGACCGGTTTGACCGGAAGATACTGGTGCCTTTCTGTTACCAGTCTGAGAAGAGCGGAATTGGTGAAACAAAGGATTACCAGGTGGTCTGGTACTGCAGAAGGTTTCCCATTGACCGGGAAAAGTTAAAGAACAGAAGGCTGCTGCTTAAATTCGGGGCAGTGGACTATCAGGCATATGTGTATATTGACGACCAGTTTGTGGGAAGCCATGAAGGCGGTAATACGCCCTTTGCATTTGATATCACGGATTATGCCGCCGGTGACGAAGCCGTTGTTGCCGTAAAGGTCTGCGACGGCCTGGAGGCGGATAAACCCAGAGGGAAACAGAGCTGGAGAGAAGAGCCGTTTGGCTGCTGGTATACGCCCACAACCGGGATCTGGCAGTCGGTCTGGCTGGAATATGCCGGAGAGACCTATATAACAAAACTGAAGGTAACGCCCCATGTGAAAACCCAGGATGCGCTCTGCGAAGTGTTTGTATCCGGCAATGAACCTGTGTTTGCGGAGGTTGAGGCCGTGATTGATTCCGTATCAACGGGAAAGCGCATCTGGCTTGGAACCCAGAAAATCCTTTGTGAAAACGGATATGGGAAATGCGTGATCGCGTTTCCTGACTGGGATAACAGACAGCACTTGATTTTGTGGAGCCCCCAATGCCCCAATCTGGTTGATGTGGGTGTCACTCTCAAAAATCCCCTTACCGAAGATCGTGTGAGCACCTACTTTGGCATGCGTCTCGGGGAATTTAAGAACGGAGGATTTTTCATAAACGGTGATGTCTGCTTTCAGAGACTGGTTCTGGACCAGGGATATTGGCCGGATACCCTTCTTACACCGCCGGATGGCGAGGCCATAAAAAAGGATATTCTTCTGACAAAAGAGATGGGATTTAACGGAGCCAGAAAACATCAGAAGATAGAGGATCCCAGATATTATTACTGGGCGGACCTCTTAGGACTCCTTGTATGGGGAGAACTTCCCAGCTGTTACTGCTATACGGACAGAACCGTAAAACGTTCGGTAAATGAGATGATAGAGTTTCTTGACCGGGATTTTAACCATCCCTGCATCATCACCTGGGTTCCGGTGAACGAAAGCTGGGGAATCCGGAATGTGAAAACCAGCGCCCGGCAGCAGAGCTTTTCGAATCTGATGATCTGTCTGATCAAATCCCTGGATCCCACCCGGACGGTCAGTGGAAATGACGGCTGGGAACAAACCGAACAGACGGATATTCTGGCAATTCATGATTACCTTCTGCAGCCGGATAACCTGGATAAATATGATTCTCTGTATGATGTGATTTATGGAAAAGCAGAAAACCGGGTGCTTCTGGCGGATGGACAGGAATATAAGGGACAGCCGGTTATGCTTACGGAATACGGCGGAATCGCTTTTGACGACGGAGAAGAGGGCTGGGGATACTATCATAAGGCAAAGGGTGAGGATGAGTTTTTGGCGCGCCTGGAGCCGGTGACTGATTTTCTCCTGAAAAGCGGCAAATTTGCCGGATACTGCTATACGCAGCTGACGGATGTGATGCAGGAGGTAAATGGTTTATTGTATCCGGACCGGTCGCCTAAGGTGGCGGTGGAAAAGCTGAAAAAGATTTTTGGAAAGACGTATTAGGAACAGTCCTGTTCTTTGGACGTTTTCCTTACGAATTCACGATATATTGTGAAAATCATATTGCTGATATGTATCTGAGAAGCATCGGGAGTCACTCCCGGTGCTTCAGTCAATTGAACGGTTGGAGGCTAAAATCTGGTATCAAGAAACATGGTCTCCGTATCTATTCTGAGCTTCTGGTTTTTACCATAATTAGCGGCAAACAGACAGGAATACAGGACATTTAACACATATTCGATCGCCACCTGTGAAGAGAAGGTGGAAAATCTTATGGACTGGTTTTCCTTCTTTACCAGGGGAACGATAATATCACTCTGTCGGGCAATATGGGAAGAAGGGTTTGATGTAATAGCTATCATTTTAACCTGGTTTTTCCGGAGAATTTTGGCTGTCCGCGCGGGCGCTTTTGTTTCGCCGCTGTAAGAGATAATAATGGCGCAGTCCTCTTTCGTAAAGGTGTTTGCCAGCTGATCATTTTCTCCGTGTATGGATGTGCTGATTAAATTTATATTGATTTTCATCAACCTGTTCTGAAAACTTAAGGCCCGGATATAACTGTCACCCTCTGCAAACATTCCGATCCGCCTGGCATTTAATATTGCCCGGACGGTTTTTTCTATTGTGCTGCTGTTCATGAGCTGTTTTGTCAGGTTCATGGATTCATTGGATAATTCATATATTTTTCCTGCAATTTCAATATAAGAATCATTTTCAGTAAATGGAAAATCATAATTCACATTGGAAATCCCGTCATAATGCTGCTGTAATTCCGCAGAGAATTTTATCTTAAAATCCTTATAGCCCTTTAAACCGATCTTCCGGCATAAGCGTACAATGGTTGAAGTCGAAGAATGAGTATTCAGGGCGAGTTCATGAACAGACATTTCCAATATCAGATCCTTATTTTTGAGAATATATTGTGAGATTATCCGTTCAGAGGAGTTGAATTGATCGGCTTTTTCTAAATTACTGATAATCGGCATTTTGTTACCTCCTGCCAAAGATTTTAGCACATAATGCAATAAAAATAAATAAACTTCACCTTGTGTTCCATGAATATGTGTAATTTTGTTCCAGGTAAAGTGAAAAACATGGCATCATTTTTTGAACAAAATGACAACATCGGGAAAAAGATTTACAAAGACGGTGAATCATGCTAATTTGAATGTACAAAGCGCTTTTGACAACCGGTTGGAGCTGGCAGTTCAGTATTGATGAGACATAGGAAAGTGGGGTTTATATGAGTGATATAATGAAGGTAACAAGGCAGGGACAGGAGATTGATTTGGATCGGGATGGCGGTCTTTAATGATTCCATAAAAGCGGCAATTAAAGACGCAGTTAAGATCATGGAAGCGGTGGAGTCACACTGCAGGTAAGCGGAACCGGGCAGATTTGCTGTGCAGATGCATATGCAGACTTATCTGCCCGTTATTTTAAAAAGATAAGGAGCAGACTGTATGAAGATTGGAATGATTGGTTCGGGATTAATTGTCCGTACCGCTCTGGAAGTCATAAAAAATATAGAAGATACCCGCTGCACGGCAATGTATTGCCGGTCCGTGGAAAAAGAGCCGGCACAGGAAGCCGCAGGTGAATATGGAATCGACAGACTGTACGATGACATGGATGCCTTTTTGGAAGATGATACATACGATGTGGTATATGTTGGCGTCATCAACAGCGGACATTATGAATTCACCAAGAAGGCTCTGCAGGCAAAAAAGCATGTGATATGTGAGAAAGCATTTACTTCCTGTTATCAGGAGGCAAAGGAACTGGTAGATTTAGCAAGAGAAAATCAGTTGTTCCTGTTTGAAGCAATCATGCTTCGGTATTTGAATAATTACAGGGAAATAAAGAAAATGATTCCCCTGCTGGAAGATATTAAATTGATCCAGTGCAATTACTCCCAGTATTCCAGGCGCTACGATAAGTATCTGGCGCATGAGGTATTGCCGGCGTTTGATCCGGAGCTGTCAGGAGGCTGTCTGTACGATATCAATGTTTATAACGTACATTTTGTTACCGGATTGTTTGGCAGGCCTGAGAAGGTGCACTATTTTGCCAATATCGGTTATAACGGGATTGACACTTCCGGAGTTCTCGTTCTTGATTACGGCTCCTTTAAGGCTGTGTGCTGCGGGGCAAAAGATTCCGCAAGTCCGGCCGGAAGCACCATACAGGGTGAGAAAGGCTATATCTATGTGGATTCCATGGCCGGCCGGGTCTCAAATGTCAGCGTGGTGCTGAAGGATCAGACCTACAAGATCGATCTGGATCATATTGAAAATCCCATGGAAAATGAATTCAGAGAAATCTTTGGCATGATCAGGGAGAAAGACTATGAGCGCTGCTTTGAATATATGGAACTTACATTGATCGCCATGGAAGTGCTGGAAGCAGGAAGAAATGATGCGGGTATTGTATTTGCAGCAGACAGAAAGTAGGTAAAGGATGAAAAAGGTATTGATCATAGGCGGGAGCGGAACAATTTCAAGCCCGGTAACAGAAATGCTGGCACAGGATAAAAACGTGGAGCTGTTTGTTTTAAACCGCGGCAATAACAATGAAAGTCTGCCGGAAAACATTTCTTTCATAAAGGGAGATATCAATCAAACGGATGAAATGAAGGAGATTATGAAAGGCCGGACCTTTGACTGCGTTATTAATTTTATTGTCTGGAATGAAGAAAATGCAAGAAATAATATTGAAATTTTCAGGGACAGAACAAAGCAGTTTATATACATAAGCACCGTATGCGTCTTAAATCATGAAACTGACTGCAATGTGGATGAAACAATGGACAAGGGGAATTCCTATTCCCGGTATGGACAGGCAAAGGCGGCGGCTGAGGATGCATTTCTGGAAGAAGGAAAACGCACGGGCTTTCCCATCACCGTTGTGCGGCCGACACAGACGTATTCCAGAAACCGGATTCCCCTCAGCGTGAAGGGAAAAGGCTGCTGGCCGGTTGTGAGCCGGATGCTCCGGGGAAAAGAGGTAATCGTTCACGGGGACGGGCAGTCCGTATGGGCAAGCACCCATGCCGATGACTTTGCTCAGTATTTCTGCAAGCTGGTGGGTGATGAATCCGCCATTGGAGAGATTTATCAGATCATGAACCCGGAGCCGCATACCTGGGATATGATCTATCAGGAACTGGCCAGACTGTTAAAGAAAGAGTATAAGCCGGTTTATATCGGAACCGACTTATTAAGAATGTCTGTGACATACGGCATGGAAGAATCCATTCAGGGTGATAAGCGGTGGTCTAATATTTTTGATATCAGCAGGATCAGTTCCAAAAATCCCGGATATACCTGCCGGATCAGTTACAAAGAGGGACTGCGGATGTATCTGGAATATATGGAAGCGCATCCCGAACTGAAAATCGAGGAACCGGAGTTTGATGAATGGTGCGACAAGGTAATTGGCCTTTACGGAGAAGCGAAAGCAATTTTCGCAGACAGGATATAGGAGGACTCTGATGAAACTAAAGGAATACAAGGCAGTGGCCGGCAGATATGATCTGCAAAACGACGGAACGTGTTTCTATGATATCGCGTATTCTGATTTTTCAGAAAAGAACAGGCTGGATCTGTATCTGCCGAAGATCAAAAAGGAAAGTTATCCATTGGTGGTTTTTATCCATGGAGGAGCATTTGCAAAAAGTGATAAGGGGCGTCACATTGCCGGAGTTCTGAACAGTTTACAGCTTGGCTGTGCGGTTGCCAGCATGAATTACCGCCTGAATGATGAAGTGCGGTATCCGGATATGCTTAAGGACTGCATCGATGCCGTTCGCTTTCTGGCAAAACGTCCGGAAACAGACAGCGAAAAGATAATCCTTTGGGGGGAAACCCACGGCGGTTATCTGGCATGTGATATGGGCATCAACCATCATCAGGATGAAACATATAAACTGGCCGGGGTGATAAGCTATTATGCCCCCATTGACTTATATGATTATCATAAGCGTCAGATGGCAAGCGGGCGTTTGATGGAAGTAAACGGTGTGATTGTGGATGAGGCCTCTTTTGGGGCATCCGGAGATGAGCTTCTGGACATTTTAAAGAAACAGGATCTGCTTCACAAGATTGACGGAAGCGAACCGGCCTTTTATCTGCTCCACGGGAAAAAGGATGACAGCATTCCCATTGAATACAGCATAAGACTGGCAGAGGCCTTAAAAGAAAAACAGGTAGATTGTGTCCTGGACCTGGTGGAGGATGGGACTCATGGAATTGATTTTTATGCGGCGGAAAAATACAATCTGCCGGTTATGGAATTCATCGGGGGAATCGTGGGAGACACCAGCTTATGAGTAAAACGGATATTGATTTTCTGGTCTGCCACTATGGGGAACATGCCCCATTTGACAGCGGAATCATGTACGTCAGCTTTTCCGTGAACACGAACACGTTTCTGGTGCGGCAGGAAATTAAAGTGGATGGAAAAATAAATTTTATCCTTTCGGACAAGGGTAAGATTTATGCTCCCGTCCAGCAAAGAAACAGGACCGGCATCCTTGTTTATGAATGGATGGCCGGCCGGCTGGAGGAAAAGGATTTTATTGACACCGGGCTTTTTTACAGTTATGGTGTAATAAGGAGTGGCAGGGGATATTTTGCGAGCTTCTCTTCCGGGGCAGACGGAGTGGTTGATCTGCGGGAAAAGAAGGAAAAGGAGGTGTTCAAGCATGACCGGGGCCTTTCAGGGCGTTCTCATTATATTAATTTCCTGAGCTCTGGTTATCTTTATTCTGTTGAAAATGAATTAAATAAAGTATACATACTTGCAGAAGAAAAGGAACGGCTAAAGGTGGTTGACTCCATTGATTTTAATGAGGATAATCCGAGATTAATGCCTCTTCACCCCAAGGCCCCCTTTGCCTATTTGCTGACGGAGAGAAGCAACCGGATTATTGTTTATCATGCGGAACAGTCCCGCTTAAGCGAGATTCAGAATATAAAAGTTCCGGGAGCAGAGGTTGATAAGGATTTCTGCGGCGGCATTGCGGTCAACGGGACCGGAACCTGTCTTTGTATCAGTATCAGAGGGAAAAATGAGATCGTATTATACAAAATAATGGATGACGGCAGGCTGATGTTCCTGGATGCTGCAGCATGCGGGAAAATGCCAAGAGATTTATTGATTAAGGATGAATATGTATTTGTCACCTGTACTGACAGTGATCAGATTGAGGTCTTTAAAATATCGGGCGGTCAGCTGAAAGACCTGGACACAGCCCTGGCCGTACGCAGTCCAATTACTTTCTCAGTTGGTGGAAATATTTGATTTTATTGATCCAATGGAAACGTATGAAGGGAGAAGATAACTATGCAGCATAAAAGATTAAAAGATTTTCCGGAGGACTTCCTGTGGGGCGCCTCCACTTCCGCTTACCAGGTGGAGGGAGCGAATCTGATTGACGGAAAAGGACCATCCTGCCAGGATGTAAAAAAGGTTCCGGAAGGAACTTCCGAGCTGGATGTGTGCGCGGACCAGTACCATCATTATAAAGAAGATGTGGCATTGATGGCGGAAATGGGATTTAAGACCTACCGCTTTTCCATTGCGTGGTCGCGCATTTTGCCGGAAGGCACCGGAAAGGTCAATCCTAAGGGGATTGAATACTACAACAATCTGATCGATGAATGCTTAAAATATCATATTGAACCGTTTGTCACCATGTTTCATTTTGATATGCCGGCCGCTCTTGACCAGAGGGGCAGCTGGGGAAATCCGGAATCTTCTGACTGGTTTTTAAATTATGCCAAAATTCTGTTTGAAAATTTCGGAGACCGTGTCAAGTACTGGCTCACCATAAATGAACAAAACATGCTGACGCTGGTGGGTCCTGTGATAGGGACCCTGTTTCTGCCGGAAGGCTGTACAAATGAGACAAAGGAAATTTATCAGCAGAATCACCATATGCTGGTTGCCCAGGCGAAAGCGATGGCCCTGTGTCATGAGATGCTGCCCCACGCGAAAATAGGGCCGGCGCCGAATATTTCATTGGTATATCCGGCAAGCTGTAAGCCGGAAGACATTCTGGCGGCCCAGAATTACAACGCCATCCGCAACTGGCTGTATCTGGATATGGCGGTATACGGAGTTTACAACAACCTGGTGTGGGCATATCTGGAAGAGCGTGACGCCTGCCCGGTGTTCGCGCCCGGCGATGCGGAGGTGCTTAAGAACGGACATCCTGATTTCATCGGATTTAATTATTACAACACTGCCACCTGTGAGGCGAGCGACGGAACGGAAACCATGGATCCGGGAGCGGATCAGCAGACTGCAAGGGGAGAGGCGGGATTTTATAAAGGATTCAAGAACCCCCATCTGCCGGTTACGGAATTTGGCTGGGAGATCGATCCGGCAGGTTTCCGGGCTACCATAAGGGAAATGTATTCCAGATACCGTCTTCCCATGATCGTTACGGAGAACGGACTTGGGGCTTATGATAAACTGGAAGGGGAAAAAGTGCATGACCCTTACCGCATTGAATATCTGAGGAGGCACATTGAACAGATTCAGCTGGCAATTACGGACGGCGCCGAGATGATGGGATATTGTCCATGGTCGGCCATAGATCTGATCTCAACCCATGAAGGCATGGTAAAACGCTATGGCTTTATCTATGTGGACAGGGATGAATTTGATGTGAAAAACTGCGACCGCTACCGGAAAGATTCGTTTTACTGGTATAAAAAAGTGATCGCCGGCAATGGGAAGGATCTGAGTTAACGCGGATCAAGCGGGTGAAAGGATTGGGAGAGGAGATTGCAATGAGAAGTGCGGTTTTTTATGGAAAAAATGATTTACGCATAGAAGAATATCCAAAGCCTGAGGTGCGACCGGACGATGTCCTGATTTCAGTGAAAGCCTGCGGAGTCTGCGGGACGGATGTGCATATTTATGAAGGGGATAAAGGGGCGGCGGAAGTGACACCGCCCACCATTTTAGGGCATGAATTTGCAGGAGTTGTGACAGAGGTCGGTTCGCTGGTGAAGATGTATAAGCCGGGGGACCGGGTTTGTGTGGATCCGAACTGCTTTTGCGGTGCATGTGAGCAGTGCAGGATTGGGACGGCACATTTCTGTGAACGGATGATCGGATATGGAACCACCGTGAACGGGGGATTTGCGGAATATTGTGCGGTAAATGAAAGACAAGTCTACCTCCTGGGGGAAAATACCTCTTTTGAACAGGGGGCAATGACAGAGCCGGTAGCATGCTGTCTCCATGGGATCGATATGTGCGGCATAAGACCGGGGCATCAGGTGGCTGTGATCGGCGGCGGAATGATAGGGCTTATTATGGTACAACTGGCCAGGCTGGCAGGGGCGGCTGAAATTGCTCTCATTGAACCGGTGGCTACAAAAAGAGAAATGGGGAAAAAACTGGGAGCAGATTTATGCATTGACCCGATTGAGGAAGATGTGAAGGCCTGCCTGAAAAATCATGGAATGAACTGGATTTAAAGGCCTCTTATATTAACCCCTATACCCAGACCCGGGCATTGGAGCTGATTGACTCAGGAAGGCTCGATGTTACGGGAATGGTAGCTGAGATATGCGGACTGGATCAGCTGGAAGCGGTTTTGTCCGATGCGGGATTGAGAGCAAAAGGGAAATATATCATATTGCCGGAACGCTGATTATAAAAGCAGACACTTCTGTTTATAGAGAAGTGTCTGCTTTTTTGAAGGGTGGAGATTGGCGTTTGCAGAAGTGAATATGTTTAATGTGATTCATTTGAAGGAAATATATAAGAAAAAATATGTATATAAGTACATAAATAAGGAAAATAAAATTGAAATAATTAAAAAATATAATAAAAAATGCATTGACAATAGGAAATATATGTGCAATAATTTTGATTGTGGGTTGTGCTACAACTCATATAAATGTTTTAACGGCAAAACAATTTTTTAACGCGCGAAAAAAGAGTTTTGTAGTAAAGTCTGTATAGGAGGTATTATCATGAAAGTAAAAAGTATCGTGTCTTATTTTGTGGCTGGGGGAATAATTTTTTTAACAATTGGTTGTAGCACAACCAACAACCAACAATCTGCTGCTGGGGGAGAAACAGGGGCTGTAAAGGCAGTGGAAACAAGTGAAGCAGAAGGGGTCGATTTTGGCAGAAGGGATCCTGCATCCTATCGAGCAAGTTTAAAATTCATGGTACACACTACCGCACAGCCGGAGTATATGATAAAAAAGTTTAATGAGATCTATCCGAACATTAATATTGAGCTGGTAGTAGTGCCTGGGGCAGAGCAGCAGGAAAAGATCATGGGCGCGGCAGCTACGGGGGAAGATGTGCCTGATTTGTTTACCAGCAGAACCCAGTTTGTTAAAGCGATGGTAGATTCCGACCGTTATTATGCGGATTTAAGTTCTGCTCCTTTTAATGCCGGTGACTGGGGGGAACAGCTGGAACCGTACATTGTTGAAGTTGGAACTGAGGATTCAACCGGTGCTTTAAGAGCTTTATCCTGGCAGTGCCCGGTAGGCGGCATTTATTATAGAAGAAGCATGGCAAAGGATATCTTTGGAACGGATGACCCGGCTGAAATGGCAAAAATTTTCGGCTCATTTGATTCTTTGATTGATGCGGCAAGAAAGGTCAGGGACAAGACTAATGGTACCGTATATTTTACTGCAGATGCACCTCAGGATCTGATGTTCATGGGAATTACAAATGCCGGAGGCTTTATTGCAGATGATAAGCTTAATACGGGCGAAGAAATTAAAGCTTTGTTTGAATATACAAAGATTATGTACGATGAAGACCTGACAATGGGATATGTCAGTGATGGTACGGCGACGGCTGCCGCTATTTCGGAAGATAAGGTATTTTGTACAGCAAAACCAACCTGGGGCCTGAATTATAATATTATGCCTAATTTTCCGGATCAGGCAGGTGACTGGGCACTTACTTCCGGGCCATATCCGTATACGTCAGGCGGAACCTGGATTGGTATTTCAAAAGACACGGAGTATCCGGAAGAATGTTATCTTTTCCTGAAATTTATTCTTACTGACGAAGCGTTTATCCGTTCTTATGCAATCGATATAGGAGATTATGTTTCAAACGTTGCGGTCCAGCAGGAAATGGAAATATTTATGAATGAAGAAGGCGCCGATCTGGATATTGTCAAGTATTTAGGCGGACAGAATCCCTACGCATACTGGAACGAGGAACTGGCTAAGGGAATTAATCCGGAGGCATTTTCTCAATATGATGAGTATTTCGGATTTTACCTGATGGATGCTTTGGAATCCTACGGAATTGGAAATGCTGATTTTGAGAAGGCGCTTCAGCAATACCGGGAAGATTGCCAGAGCTATGCTCCAAACCTGATTGTAGACTGATGGCATGCGGGTCGGAGCGGCTGGCGGCTGCGGCTGTTTTGGCCCGCAAATATGAGGTATGAGGTTATGCTATGATAAAAAAGAAAAGAAACATTAGCTATGGTTTGCTTTTTATAGCTCCTTTTCTGACAGGCCTTCTCATGTTTCGGATTATTCCCTTTTTATACACCCTGGGCATGAGCTTTACAAACTGGAATTTGATGACCGGGGAGAAGGACTTCAATGGAATTGAGAACTATAAAAGACTGCTTACCGATAAAACATTTATAATCTCACTGAAAAATACCGTAAAGTTATGGGCGATGAATATCTTTCCGAGATTTGGGATCGCACTGCTCTGCGCAGTTATCTTTACCCATAGCCGGGCAAAGGGAAAAGGAATTTTTAAAATGATTTTTTATTTCCCCAATCTGGTCAATTCGGCTACTGTTGCGATTCTTGCAGCACTGGTTATGGGATGGCAGAACGGTTATTTAAACCGTTTGTTAATCGGGATGAATCTGGTTGATGAGCCAATCAACTGGCTTGGCCAGCAGGCAACCGCACAGGGAATTGTGGCTTTTATTATCTGGTGGCAGTGGTTTGGGTATTCGGCAATCATGTTTACAACCGGTATTTTGAATGTTCCAAATGAATATCTGGAAGCGGCAACCGTTGATGGGGCCAATCAGTGGCAGAAGTTCCGAAAGATCACGTTTCCGCTGATCCGCCCGACTGTGGCTTATGTATTTTTGACAACCCTGATCGGCGGACTGCAGAATTTTGAAATACCAAGAGTCATAACCAATGGTTTAGGTGCACCGGATAAGGCATTGCTGACCATGACCATGCAGATGCATACCCTTGCATTCCGCTCCATGCAGTATGGATACGGTTCCGCATATGCAATCGGCATCTTTTTGATAACAGCAGTATTTGCCGGCGTTTCCTACAGATTTATCAATAAAAAAGAAAGTTGAGGTGGCGGAGTGAGAGAAATCAGGAAAATAGCTGTTAACATATTTTTGCTTCTTTTGGCTGCCATATGTCTGCTTCCTTTTTTTATTATGTTTAATAATGCGACCCAATCCTCGGCAGATCTGGCCATTCGGCTGACACTGACTCCCGGAAAGTCGCTGTTAACGAACTATCAGAATATGGTGGTACAAATTCCTTTTTGGACATATATAAAAAACAGTTTGCTGGCAACACTGCCCAATGTTCTGCTGACTGCCTACTTCGGTACAATGGCTGCATATGGGTTTGAAAAGTTTGAATTCAGAGGAAAACGTCTGTTGTTTACGGTGTCAATGCTGATGATGGTTATACCTTCCCAGATATCGCTGATAGGGCTTTACCGGATGTTTTCTGCAATGAATCTGCTGAATACGAAGTGGACCTTAATCCTGCCGGGAATCTGCAATGTGCTGACCGTATACTGGATGAGGGCAAATATTTATCAGATCATAGATACCTCGCTGCTGGAAGCGGCTACAATTGATGGCTGCGGACAGCTTGGAATCTTCCATAAGGTGGTGCTCCCGCTGTGCAGGACCGGGGTTGTTACCATTTCAATCATTAACTTTGTGGCTGTCTGGAACGATTACATCAATCCGGTTACCTTCATCACGACCAATAAGAAAACGACGTTGTCGGTAGGAATCGCAATGCTGAATAATTTTGATTATGTAGATCTGGGGGCTGTATATGTTGCCATCGCTTTGTCAACGATTGTTATTTTAGTATTTTATATTCTTTTTAACTCTCAGATAATGGGAGGCATGACAGAAGGAAGCGTGAAGGGATAAAGGAATGATTGATGCAATAAAAAAAGTGAATGTTGCTGATGCAGTGTATGAGAGCATGATCGGGCTGATAGCCGGCGGAAATTGGGCGGAAGGGACGAAGATACCGTCGGAAAATGAGCTCAAGGGGCGGTTTAAAGTCAGCCGGAATACGGTCAGGCAGGCAATTCAGAAAATGAGTGCTCTGGGTATTATCGAGGCAAGACAAGGGGAAGGAACATTCGTCAAAAAAATTGACACCAGCTTTTATTTAAATATGCTGATACCTACGGTATTTCTGGGAGACAGCAGTTGTATTACAATTTTAGAATTTGAAAAAAGCATTCAGGTGGAGTCCGTAAAATTGGCGGGAAAAAGAGCCAGCCCAGAGGAAATTGACGGACTTAAGCAGTATATTCAACTGATGGGAAACGAAAGTGATCCGGAGCAGTTCTTTGAATATGACATCGAATATCATAAGTATTTATCAAAAATTACACATAATGAGATGTTTTATAAATCCATGTCTATCATAAAAAGCATGCTGAAGGAAAATCTCAGAGAAGTCGTATTGCGGTATGGGACAAAGGAGAGTATTGCTCATCATACGGATATTTATCAGAAATTGAAATCAGGTGAAATTCAGGAGGCCACGGACATTATGGATGAACATATGAAGGTTATGCTTGACCGGTTGATCAATATTACAGATAAGGAGGAATCTTAAAATGTTGTCAGGTGCAAGAACACAAATGCTGGATGGTAAATACAGCTTTGAAGAAATGTTTCGTTTTTCCAGGGAATGCGGAGTCGAAGCATTTGAATACTGCTGTGAGGACTTTACATTTCATTACAGACCGGAAACAACGGAAGACTATACGATTGATCATGTGAACCATTTGGTTGACCAATATGGAATCCGGATCGGTTCTGTCGGGAATCATCTTTCATTTGTTGCGAGTGATATTAACTATGAAGCAATTAAAAAGATGATACCTAAAACAAAACGGCTGGGAACGGATGTTTTTATTATTTCTTCCAACCCGCCGGCAGGCTCCGTTAATTATATGGGATATAAGATACAGAATAAGGCTGGTCTGACAATTTTTAAAGCAAGACTGAGGGAATTGCTGAATATTGCCGAATATCATGGCATTAAACTGGCGCTGGAACCGGAACCCCCGGGATTTATTCCGAGAAGCATTGATATGCTGGAATTAATGGATGAAATGAAATCAGATGCTCTATGTGTTAACTTTGACATTGGCCATGCGTTTTTGACAGATACCGATATGCTTGAGACAATCCGGTTGTTTGGCAGAAAAATTGTTCACGCTCATATTGAGAATTTAATCCGGGGAGAGCACTTGCACCGTTTGTTGGATGACGGTGATATTGACCTGCGGACGGCTCTTGAAGAGATGAAAAAGGCCGGTTTTGAAGGGCCCGTTGCAATTGATCTCTATGTTTATGAATATGATGCGGTCTTAAAGAGCCAGATTGATATCTTAAAGGAACTGATGAAGTGATAAAGAGGAGACAATTATATGAAAGCAATGGTTTTGACCGGTCCGGGAGCATGGGAGATCCGGAATGTCAGTATACCTGAGCCGGGTGAAGGCGAGGTACTCTGCAGAATTGATGCCGTGGCGATTTGCGGCAGCGATCCGGAAATCATTCATGGCGGACTTTCCGGAGTGTGGCCGCCGTCCTATCCTTTCATTGCCGGACATGAGTGGGCCGGTACCGTAGTTGGTATTGGAGCAAATGTATTTGACCTTGAAGTTGGTGACCGGGTGGCAGGAGAGGCTCATAAGGGCTGTGGTTTCTGCAGTAATTGCCTGAAAGGGAGGTATACTCTGTGCCTGAATTACGGGAAACCGGAAACTGGCCACCGCCATTATGGTTTTACTTCTCAGGGGGCATATGCCCAATATAATGTGTACCATCAAAAGAGCATTGCAAAATTGCCGGAAGAGGTGTCTTTTAAAGAAGCGGCGATGTGTGATACTGCCGGAGCAGCATTGCATGGGCTGGAGTTAGCCGGGGTGGTGCCGGGCAGTACGGTAGCTGTGATTGGTCCGGGACCGATAGGTATGATGGCCATGAAACTGGCAAAAGCTATGGGGGCCGGCAGAGTTATTGTAATAGGCAGAATGCCCCGGCTTGAGACAGCTGCTGCATTAGGAGCTGACCGCATTGTGGATTTCACCAGATGCGATCCGTTGGAAGAGGTGATAAAGCTGACACACGGTATGGGAGTGAGTCTCGCCATTGAGTGCTCCGGCGCTCCGGGCACCATTGTACAGGCTCTGAAGATGTGCGGCAAGGGTGGCGGGGTAGTGATGCTTGGCGTGGCGAAGGATGGCGTTACAGAAGACCTGCCGTTGAAATATACGACACATAATGAACTGACGCTTTATGGTTCCAGGGCAAATCCAGGTGTAAGCCAGAAGGTGATCAGTATGATTGCAGGCAAGAGAATTGACGTGAAGGATATGGTTACTCACACATTTCCTCTGGAGGATATCGGAGAAGCTTTTGAAACATTTGAAAAGAGGCTGGGCGGTGCGATGAAGGTAGTGATTTATCCTAACGGAGAAATGTAAGAAACAGTTAAGCTGGAAGGAAGAAAGGGTAAAGCAAAATGGAAGAATTTAAAATACCGGAAAAAATGAAAGCCATTACACTGACGGCATATGATCATCTGGCATTAACGGAACTTGAGGTTCCGGAACCGGGTCCGGGTGAGGTACTCTGCCGGATCAAATCGGTGGCAATCTGCGGTTCTGATCCCAAAATGATCCACGGCGGATATGCTTTTGCCAATTGGCCCCCGTATTATCCCTTTGTGATGGGACATGAATGGGCCGGCCAGATTGTGAAGCTGGGAGAAGGTGTGGAAGGCTTCCGGGTTGGTGACCGGGTGGCCGGAGAGGCCCATACAGGCTGCGGTAAGTGCACAAACTGTAAAAAAGGCCATTATACCGTATGCCTTAACTATGGACGGGACGGCCATGACGGAGGTCTTGATATGGGGCACCGGCATTATGGTTTTTACTGGCAGGGAGCCAATGCGGAATATAATGTTTATAAGACCAGCGGTGTACACTTGATTCCGGATAATGTAAGCTATGATGTGGCATCCATGTGTGATTGCGCCGGTGTGGCTTTTCATGGCGTGGAGCTGGCGGGGGTAACTCCCGGCGGTACCAGCGTAGTATTCGGTCCGGGAGCAATCGGCCTGTGCGCTATGATGGAATGTAAAGCACTGGGTTCAGGAAGAGTGATCATGATCGGGAGGGGCGCAAAGCTTAAAAAGGCCCGGGAATTAGGGGCGGATGTCTGTATCGATTTTGAAAAAGAAGATCCGGTAAAGCGGGTTCTTGAAATCACCGGCGGGGTCGGAGCGGATGAAGTGATGGAATGTTCCGGCGCAGGGGATTCACCAATGAAAGCATGCCAGCTGGTGAAGAAAACCGGGGCGGTTGCAATTATTGCCACTTACCATGATTCAGAGGTGATGATTCCTGCTAATACGGTGAACTTTAATGAAATAAAGATCGTCGGCTCCAAGGCGAATCCCAATGTATCTGATAAGGTGCTTCATTTCTTTTCGGCAGGAGCTATTCTGGGAGAAAAGCTGATTACCCACAGATTTCCATTGGAGGATTATGAAAAGGCTGTTGATATTTTTGAACACAAAAAAGAGGACTCCATAAAAGTGGTGATAAATCCTTAATGAAAGAGGGAAAGAGATTCAATATGAACGGGTATGTAGCGATTATCGGCAGCGGCATGATGGGAAGCGCCATTGGTGCCATGAGTGCCCTTGCCGGAAAAAGAACGGTATTGACGGATACAGACATGGAACGGGCGGAAGCAGGAAGAGCAAAAGCAATACAATGTATCAGCCTGCGCCGGGAGCATGGATTACATACGGAAGAAGAGGCGGAGACAGCGATAAACCTTCTGGAAACAGCAGGTGGCATCAAGGAGATTGGGGCTGCAGAACTGGTAATAGAAGCAATTGTTGAAGAACTGGAGGCGAAGCAGAAGCTGTTTGGGCAGTTGGATGAGATACTTCCGGATCATGTGCCGATTTGCAGCAATACCAGCGGCCTGCGAATTACGGATATCAGTAAGCTGTGCAGGCATCCGGAGCGGACGGTGACGACCCATTTCTGGCTGCCGGCCCATCTGGTGCCGTTGGTTGAAGTGGTAATGGGAGATAAAACAGATGATTCTGTGGCTGTGATGGTGCGGGATGAACTGAGGCGTTGGAAAAAAGCCCCGGTGCTGGTGAAAAGTGATTTACCCGGGCAGTTGGCAAATCGGGTGTTCCAGGCTATAATACGGGAATCCATCGACATCGTGGCTTCAGGCTTGGCGAGCGCGGAAGATGTGGATACGGCAATCAGCTGTGGAATGGCAATGAGATTTCCGGTATGGGGACCGCTTAAGCATCTGGACGCCATTGGTCTGGATCTGGGGCTGGCCGTACAGGAAACGGTACTCCCGGATATCAATGGGGAGAAATGCCCGAATGTCTATCTCCGGAATCTGGTGGAGACAGGGAAGCTGGGAGTGAAAACCGGGCATGGTTTTTATGACTGGACTGAGAGACGGATCGAAACGGATATTGAGAAACGTGATCGCTTTATCATTGAAGCGGTAAAAGCAACCGATGTTCTGAATAAAGAAGCAGGAGGTATGACGGATTGAAACAATTTTTTTGTGTGGGGACCTATACGGAACCAATTCTTTTCGGCACAGGGGAAGTGTTTCAGGGGAAAGGAAAAGGAATTTCCATATGTGCTCTGGAGAATGGGGAGATAAAGACAATTTCATCAATCAGTGTCAGGAATCCATCTTTTTTGTGCGTGGATAAAAAACGAAAAAAAATATATGCCGTAAATGAAATGAAAGAATACATGGATGCTTACGGTGGCGGAGTGACTCAGGTTTCCTATGATAATTCATGGAATATGGAATTGGAAGCAACCTGCAATATCGGCGGATTGGATCCCTGTCACATTTTATTGGCATTAAACAGCGAATTCCTGTCCATCGCAAATTTTGCCAGCGGTTCTGTAACCGTTGTGCCTTTAGACAAGAACGGAACCATTGATACGGAACATATGAGGTTATTTCAGCATGAAGGGGAGAGCGTTCATCCGGTCAGACAGAAGGGACCCCACGCCCATGCAACCATTGAGGCGCCGGACCGGAAGCTGTTGTATGTGCCGGATTTGGGTACGGACACGGTGTATGCGTATCGTTATGAAGGGAAAGCTGTCGAACCGGATCCCGTCAGACAGCTGTCAGTACCGGCAGGAAGTGGACCGAGGACCGGAATTTTTTCTAAACAGGGAAGTGATTTTTATCTGATATGCGAAATCAGTTCCCAGGTAATTCATTATAAGTATGAGAACGGAGCTATGGTCAGGCAGGAGACAGTGAGCACTTTACCGACGGATAATACGGTGGAAAATATCTGCTCCGATATTCATTTGACTCCGGATGGTGCATATTTGTATGCTTCCAACCGCGGTCATGACAGCATTGCATCATTTAGAGTATGTGGGGACGGAAGCCTTAAATTCGTGGAGCGACAGAGCTGCCGGGGAAAGACTCCAAGGAACTTTGCGATCGATCCTATGGGAAAGTATCTTCTTTGCGGAAATCAGGACAGTGATACCATCAGTATTTTTGAAATTAAGGAGAATGGAACCTTAGCTTTTAAAAAAGAAGAGTTTTTTGAAACCCCTGTTTGCATACGCTTTTTCGGATCGCTTTTTGGTGATTTGGACGAATAAGAGAAAATAAAATTATATAATTTTTCTGTAGACAAGAGCAATTTACTTATGCTATCCTTACTTGTGTAACAACCAACAAGTTAAAGGGGGCATTATGTGTCGAAAGAATTTGTACCGTTAGAAAGGCGGAATGTTGGTGATATAGTATACCGGCAATTATTGGACCGTATTTCTGGCGGTGAATGGAAAGACGGGGATAAAATTCCGTCAGAAAATGAATTATGTGAAAGTATGCAGGTAGGCAGAAATACTGTGCGGCAGGCAATTCAAAAATTAAGCGCTTTAGGGATCGTTGAGGCACGTCAGGGCGAAGGAACCTTTGTAAAGAAAATAGATACGGGATTCTATGTTAAAATATTGATACCTTCGGTTTTCCTGGGAGAACAGGATCAGGTAAAGCTTTTTGAATTTGAAAAATGCATTCAGAACGGGGCAGCGGTGATTGCATGCAATCGTGCCTCGGATGAGGAATTGGGTCAGCTGGCAGTAAAGCTTGAGGATATGAAAAACGCGAAGGCGGCCCGGGAGTTTAACGAAAAGGATATAGATTTCCATGTGTATCTGGCTGAAATAACACACAATGAAATGCTTCACAAATCAATGCAGCTTGTGAAATCCATGTTGATGAGCGGTCTGGAAAATATCGCAGATGCATATGGTATGCAGTCCAGCATACAGGCTCATGAACAGATATGGAAGGCATTGTCGGAGCGAAATGAAGCAGAGGCCTATAAGCAGATGAATGAACATATGGATGATATTCAGAGAAAATTACTTACCGTGCTGGTGACGAAAGAAAATGTTTAGGAGGGTGTCACAAAATGAATTTTTCATACAAGATATTGGTGTCAGCCTAGCGGCCGGATGCCATATCTCGTTGAATTATTTAATTTTTCGACACCCTCTTTTTATTTCTAAAAAATAATTTTCTGAAAATTTATTATTTAAATTTTGCACTTCCTTGCTTATTCTGAAGAGTAGAAGCTGTTCCGGCCGTGACGGAGACAGTGGCTAAGGAGCGGCATTCCAGTTTCCGGGAATGCAGATCACCTGACCGATAAAAAGATTGTTGGGATTTATGCCTGGGTTAGCGGCCATGATCACCTCTGCCGGGATCTGAAAGCGCTGGGAAAGCAGCCAGAGGGTATCGCCGTATTCGATGGTGTAGGAATCAGCGCCTTCCCGGCAGGAGCTCATCTCATCGATGTCAGTCATATCTTCTCGCGTGACAGACTGTGAACGGAACCAGATGGGCATATTGGGCAGCCGGTATCCGGCCGCGATCCACAGCGTCTGACCGCTCATGAGATTGTTGGGATTGATTCCCGGGTTCAGGGCCATAATGGTTTCCACAGTAGTGCAATAACGCTGGGAAAGAAGCCATAAGGTTTCATTTCCCTGAATGGTATAGGTAAAAAGGCCAACGGGACAGCGGCTTGCAGGAGGCGGAGTGGGTACGGGAGGACGGGGCGCTCTTCCGGTAGGAATACAAATGGTTCTTCCCACCGTTAAATTACTGGGATTTAATCCCGGATTAGCGGCCCTGATGGCGTCAATGCTGGTATTATAGCGCCGCGAAAGCATCCATAGTGTATCTCCGTATCGAATGGTATAAGGAAACATTCCTTCAGGACAAGGAGTCATAATATCAATGCCTTTAATGAACAATTTGTGTTATGTTATGATAAATAAACATAAATAGTACCTGTCTCCCCGATTAAATTTTAAATTTTTTTAAAAGCAAAAAAAGAAAGAACACAAACCGGCCGGTTTATATTCTTTCTTTTATTTTTGCCTCCTGAACCGGCTTATATCAAAGCGGCCGTAATGATGGACATTTTATAGACCTCATCTGCATTGCAGCCTCTTGAGAGGTCGTTGATGGGGGCATTTAAGCCCTGTAAAATGGGTCCGAAGGCCTGAAAATTTCCAAGGCGCTGGGCAATTTTATAGCCGATGTTGCCTGCGTTGATGTCCGGGAAAATGAAGGTGTTGGCATGTCCGGCCACAGTGGATCCGGGTGCTTTTGTCTGGGCGACTGCGGGAGAGAAGGCGGCATCAAACTGCAGCTCCCCGTCTGCCGGGAAGTCCGGGTTTAAGGCCTTCAGTTTTTCAGCCGCATTCCGTACTTTATCAACGGATTCTCCTTTGCCGGAACCCAGGGTGCTGTAAGAAAGCAGAGCAACCTTCGGTTCCATGGAGAAAGTTCTGGCTGTTCTGGCTGTTTCCAATGCAATTTCAACAAGCTCGTCTTCATTGGGACTTAAGTTAATGGCGCAGTCTGCCATGGCGTACATTTCATTTCCGCTTTCCGTTTCGCGGCAGAGAATGAAGCAGCTGGATACGATTTTGCTGCCGGGCCTTGTTTTGATCAGCTGCAGAGCCGGGCGCACCGTATCAGCGGTAGAATATGTGGCGCCGCCCAGCAAGCAGTCCGCTTTTCCCATCTTAACCAGCATCGTGCCGAAGTAATTGGGTTTTTCAAGAGCTGCGCGGCAGGCCTTTTCATCCATTTTGCCTTTTCTCAGCTCGATCATTTTGTTCACCATGTCTTCGAATCCGTCATAATGAAGCGGATCCGCTTTTTTGATCCCTTCGACAGACCAGCCGTATTTATTGGCGGCTGCGTCTATTTCATCGGAATTACCGAGAAGAATGGGGGTGAGGATACCTTCTTTATAAAGACGGCTTGCTGCTTCCAGAATTCTTGGATCAGTACCTTCGGTAAATACGATTTTTCTTTTTTGCCCTTTTAATGCGGCAATCATGTGATTGAACATTTTTTATCCCTCCGTTGCTAAATAATGCTTACTTTATAAAGTATAAACCCAATGGAATGAATAAATCAACAACGTTATCTTATTTTGAGGTATTTTTTCAGTCCGTCTGATCGATATCACTCATATTTCCGGGAACCTGTTCAGCCAGCTTCTGGCGGTTGATTTCTTCTATGAGCAATTCTATGAAAAAGTAAAATGTAGGCGCGTCATCCAGGACGGTTTCATCATATAACCTGGTGATACAGGGAAGAATAATTTTCATATCCGTATACCGGGAAATGGAGGAATTTTCCGTCATGGAAATCAGAATGATTTTTACCCCTCTCTTGCGGAAGCTGGAGACGATATCGTAATATACTTTTCCGCCGCTGATGGAAAAAATAATGACAGTATCTTCCCGGTTCAGCATTTCACCAAAAGCATCGGTAGTGCTTAAGTCATTAATGGCGTGGGCGTCGATGCGGCATCTGTTTAAACGAAATTCCAGCTGCTGGGCGGAAAAGAATGAATGATAATGCCCCAGTATAATGATTCTTTTGGAGCGGAGGATGGTTTCTGCAGCCTGTTTCAGCTGGGAAGAATTATATAAGGTTTCCAGCTGGCTAAAGCAGTTGAGGTATTTTCTGAAAGCAGAGAGCGAAGTTCCTTTCTCTTGGGAAAGGCGGTTTCTGGCTGCAGAATGAGGGGTATTCATATAACGGTTCATCTCGTATTTGAATTCTGAGAAACCGGAATAACCAAGTTTTTTGCATAACCGCACCACATTGCTGCGGGAGGTGCTGCATCGTTCTGCCAGCGCTTCTGCCGAATACCGTATGACATCCACCGGGTATTGGACCGCATATTCGGCCACAAGGCGTTCCCCTACGGTGAAGTTTGACATATTATTGTTTATTTTTTCTAAAATATCCATGTACTGTATCTCCTTTGTCTTTCATAATAACAAAAAAAATATACAATGTCCAATGAACAAATGACCAAAAATATGTTGACCAAAATGACCAAAAGATGTATGATAAGGGTGACAGCTGTTTTCCCGGGAAGTTAATTGTATAAGGTGAAGGAGAAGTGGAAGATGAGCAAAGATTATGAGAAAATGTCAGATCAGATTATTGCCTGCTCAGGAGGAGGAAATAATTTCCTTACGGTAACAAATTGCGCGACAAGAGTAAGAGTTACCTACAAAAATATGAACGCAGTCAATATTGAGGAAATGAAAAAGATCGAAGGGGTTTTATCCGTCATTGTCAATGACGGGGTCCAGATTGTCGTGGGACCGGGTGCATGTAATAAGATCGCCGGCATCATACAGGAAAGACTGAATGTGCAGGAGGACCCGGAAATCGCCGGAGCCTCTGCCGAAGCAGGTGTTTTAAGCACAAAGAGAAAAAAGATAAACATTTTCAGAGTTTTTTCAGATATTTTTGTGCCGGTATTGCCTGCAATGATTGCAGGCGGTGTTCTGCAGGGGTTAAACAATGTTCTGAAAAATTACGCGGTGGTGAAAGCCGCTGATGCCGGTCTGGAAGCTCTGGGTGATCTGACGGCGGCTCAGGTATGGCTGCAGAATTATCATCTGCTCAGTTTAAGCAATATCATCGGCGTGATTTATGCGGCGGTATTCAGTTTTCTGGCAATCTATGTCGGGTATACCGCTGCAAAGCAGTTCAAGGTAGAACCGGTACTGGGAGCGGTATTAGGCTGCATCACCCTGCAGGGCACGCTGACCGGCGTGGGATCGGCACCCGGACAGGGCGGGCTGATCGGTGTGATTCTTGGCGTTTTTGTGATGTCCTATATTCAGAAATTGGTTAAAAAGGCAGTGCCGAATGCGGTAGATGTAATTTTAACGCCTGTATTCACTGTTCTCATCATAACGGTTCTCATGGTTAAAATATTCATGCCTGTATGCGGCGTGCTGTCATCAGCGATTGTGGAAGGGCTCATGTGGCTGCTGAATACCACAGGACCTGTGGGCGGATTCGTGTTATCCGCACTGGCGCCGCTGCTGATATCAACCGGGCTTCATCAGGGACTGACAGCCATACACATGGAAATGATCAACAGTATGGGCACTGCGCCGCTCCTTGCGGTCCAGGTCATGAGCAATGCGGGAATGGTGGGAGCCTCCTGTGCGATCTTTTTCATGACGAAACAAAAAGCGGTAAAAGACGCCTGCAAGGGGGCCATACCGACCAGCTTCCTTTGTGTGGGAGAACCGGTCATCTATGGCGTATGTCTGCCCTCGGGATTTGGCTTTATAACCGGTTCCATCGGCGCGGGGGTGGGAGGTTTTTTCATCAGAATCTTTGATGTGGCGTTCAGCTCCATGGGCATGGCGGGAATGTCCGCAATACCGCTTGTAGCGGATGGAAAGTATTTATATTATACTATCAGTTATTTTGCAGGTGCGGCCGCAGCGTTCGTACTGACTCTGATTGTTGGCAAGGCGAGGCATTATCAGTGATATTTGCGGATAATTCTTTTTGGGGGATAAATTAACTAGAAAGCAAGAGGTTCAGAAAAATGAGAGCAGTTATGGTAATGTTCGATACCCTTAGTAAAAGGTTTTTATCCACTTACGGATCGGATCGTACAATCACACCGAATTTCAGGCGTTTGGAAGAAAAATGTATTGTGTTTGATAATTTCTACGGAGGTAGCATGCCCTGTATGCCGGCAAGACGGGAATTGCATACGGGGAGGTATAATTTTCTGCACCGGGGCTGGGGACCCCTGGAACCTTTTGACTGTTCCGTCATGGAAGAACTGAGGCGGGGAGGAATCTATACCCATCTTGTTACGGATCATTCCCATTATTTTGAAGACGGCGGAGCCACCTATCACAACAGATATGATACGTGGGAAGGCTTTCGCGGACAGGAAGGGGACCGGTGGGCGCCTCAGATCTGTTCTGATCCGGAATTGAATAAAAATCCTTTGAATAAGCAGGGAGTTTCGGCCCTGCAGCACTATGCGAACCGAAGCAGGATTACCAGTGAAGAAGAAATGCCCAGTGTAAAGACCATAAACGCAGGGCTTGAGTTTCTTGAGCATTATAAATCTGAAGAAAACTGGTTTTTGCAGATTGAATGTTTTGATCCCCATGAACCTTTTTATGTGCCGGATAAGTACCGTAAACTTTATGATTGCCCCCCTTCGGAAGGGGCGTTTAACTGGCCGCCCTATGAGCCGGTGAGCGGAAATGTGACGGAAGCTGAAACAGAGGGACTGAAAAAAGAGTACGCCGCCCTGATTACCATGTGTGATCATCATCTGGGCCGGATCCTGGATTTTATGGATGAAAACAGCATGTGGGAGGATACCATGCTCATTGTAAATACGGATCATGGATTCCTTCTGGGGGAAAGAGGCTTTATGGGCAAAAATTATATGCCCATGTACGAAGAGATCATTCATATTCCTTTTTATATCCATGATCCAAGGTATGAAGCGGAAAAAGGAAGAAGAAAGGAGCTGGCCCAGACCATTGATATCGCTCCCACCCTGTTGGAATTTTTCCATGTGGATCTCAAGGGCTGTCCCATGGATGGAAAGCCGCTGACACCTGTGGTGAGCGGAGATAAAAAGATCCATGAAAACATTCTTTTTGGCATACACGGCGGTCATGTCAATATTTACGATGGAAAACACATGCTGATGAAAGCGCCGGAAAAGGAAAACCGCCCTCTGGTGAGCTGGACTTTGATGCCTGCCAATATGAGGGGATTTTATAACAGGAACACCCTGGAACAGGGGACCCTGATAAACGGAGGCCGCTTTACAAACGGAATACCCTGTATCAAATATCCGGAACAGGTTTATGTTGATCCTGTGCGGTTCGGTGATCTGCTGTTTGATATGGAAACGGATCCTGACCAGAAAAACCCCCTGGATGATGAAAAGATCATGGGGGATATGTGTGCCAAGTTAAAAACAGCAATGGATGAGGTGGAAGCACCGGAAGAAGAATATATACGGATCGGTTTGGAACGGCGGAGCTGTGACAGTATTTAAATTAAGAAAGGTAAAGTCCTGGACCGTAAGGTAAGTACAATGTTATATTTTGTTTTTTTGTTTGTAAGTTTCGTCGCCTCCGTTGTGGGTTCCGTCTGCGGAATCGGCGGGGGCGTTATCATCAAGCCGGTATTGGACTCCATTGGAGTCATGGATGTGGGCACCATCAGCTTTCTGTCCGGCTGCACGGTGTTTTCCATGTCCGCATATTCCGTGGTGAGCGGTAAAATCAGCGGAGATTCCCGGGTTGAATTAAGGAGGGGATTTCCGCTGGCCGCCGGCGCGGCTGCAGGGGGACTTATGGGAAAGTGGATGTTCTCTTATGTGTCTTCGCTGTCTGCGGATCAGAACCGGGTGGGAGCGGTTCAGGCCGTCTGCCTTTTGGCAGTAACTGCCGGTACATTGGTTTACACTGTTTATAAAAAGAAAATCAAAACATATCAGATCCAAAATGCGTTTGTCTGCATGCTCATCGGTTTATCTCTTGGGGTCGTATCCTCGTTCCTGGGGATAGGAGGAGGCCCCATGAATCTCGTAGTCCTCTTTTTCTTTTTCTCAATGAGCACCAGGGAAGCGGCGGAACATTCACTGTATGTGATTTTTTTCTCTCAGGCTGCCAGCCTGGCTTCCTATGCGGCAACCGGAAGTATTCCTGATTTTTCCGCAGAATTACTGATCCTGATGGCGGGGGGAGCCTTTGGGGGCGGAATTTTGGGGAAAGTCCTGAACCAAAGGTTAGAAGAAAAGGTTGTTGATTTGTTATTTACCGGCTTATTGGTCGTTATGATCCTCCTTAATATATACAATATCATAAAATTTATATAAGCGGACAGCGCATAGAAAAACCATGGAAAAAGCAGGAAAAAAGCCGTTCTTTTGGTATAAAAAAGTGATTCATTTTAATGGGAAATCAGGTTACAGAAAGTAAAATTTTCAGAAAAGATTCAAATTAATGTTGCAACTCGCTGTTTTTTTTTATATAATAAGAATATGAAAACATTACGTACATTAAAAGAAGTCTTTTTATCTTCACTTCCGCTAGTTATTATAATAATAATTGTATGTGGCTTTGTAGCACCGATGGAGAACTCTGCCGACTATTTAAAATTGTTGGTGGGCTATGTGAGCGTTGTGTTTGGGCAGGCCTTTTTTTTGGTCGGATTGGATTCAAGCATCCTGCCGATCGGGAAGATTGTGGGAAGTTCGCTGGTAAAATTTAACAGGAGGATATTTATTATATTATTCGGCATCCTGTTCGGGATTCTTGCTACTGTGGCGGAACCCGCACTTGCGGTGCTGGCACGGCAGACCCACATGATCATGAATGAGGTAAATGAAACCGTTTTTGTATGGATCCTGAGCACGGGTGTGGGCATATTCGTGGGTTTTGCATTGTACCGGGTCATCAAGGACATGAATATCAAAGTGGTTTTTGCAATACTCTATCTTATGATATTTATAACGGTGATTTTTGTCCCGGATGAATTTGTGGCGCTGGCGTTTGACGGCAGCGGGGCTACGACCGGTGACATTTCTGTTCCGTTTATACTGGCGCTGGGCATTGGTATTTCTGCAACCATGTCAAAACACAAGACAAATGACGATACCTTCGGAATCATTGGGATTGCTTCTGTGGGCCCTATTATGGCCGTGTTCATTTATGGAATCATCCTAAGTATCAGTCATGGCGGAAACATTCCTCCTGCAGGAATCTATGATCCCGGGGCTGCAGAAAGCTTTTTTGAAATTATTATATCTAATATCTCCGGAGTGACCCTTGCTTTATTCCCGATTGTTATCGTTTTTATACCCTTTCAATATTTTTTGGTCAGACTGCCTAAAAAGCAATTTATAAAGAATTTGCTTGGCATCATACCTGTGTATTTTGGTCTTCTCATCTTTTTATCCGGGATTGATTACGGTTTTGCGTTCGCAGGCAAATATATCGGGGAGGTGTTTTTAAATGATGCCCGCCCGGATTGGTTTAAGTGGCTTCTTCTGCCTCTCGGCTTCGTTCTGGGAGCGGCAATCACCTTATCGGAGCCTGCGGTAACAGTTTTGGGAGAGCAGCTGGAGGAAATCACCAACGGGCACATTAAAAAGATGACGATCCGTCTGACCCTTGCCATCGGCATCGGATTTGCTTCCCTGCTGTCCATGGTAAAGATTCTGACCCAGATCAATATACTCTGGTTACTGGTACCGCTTTACGCCATGGCTCTGGTCATGATGCTCTTTACGTCTTCCCTGTTTGTGGGGCTGGCCTTTGATTCGGGCGGAGTGACGGGCGGTGCGCTGACATCGGCATTTCTGACACCCCTTACCCTGGGTACCGCTCAGGCAGTGGCACAGGCAGCGGGCACAAAAGCCCAGTCCGTGCTGACAAACGGATTTGGAATCATCGCATTTATATCAGTTACCCCTTTGATCGCAGTACAGTCATTAGGAATCCTGTATAACAGACAGGTTAAGAAGTCGCAGGTTTTCAGTGACGAATATGAGCTTGAGAAATATGAGGAATTGTCATATTATGCATCACAGATGGAAGATGAAGAGAATGATTTGGCTGATGACATGTATGACGAACCTGAATTGGATTCAGAACAAAACACTGGCTTGGAGGAGGGCGCCCATGGAGAATATTGAGTATTTGATAATGATCACAGGCAGAAAACAAAAGGACGCACTTTTAAAGAGATTGTGCAGCATTGACAACCGGGTTGTCAATACCATGTATGGAAAAGGTACGGTTAAGTCCAATTATCTGCTGGATATGCTGGGACTGGTTCCGGAAGAAAATAAAGTAATTATGACTTGTGCCTTGCCAAAAGACAAAGTGGATGTTATATTTGATATGTTATTGAAAGAATTTGATTTTGGCGAGCCCAACACCGGGATAGCCTTTACAATGCCCATAGTGGGTATGTCATTTTAACTTTTATTATACCAGGAGGAAAACTAGTCAAATGGAAAGTTCCGACCATATCAAAGCCCTGTTTATTGTGGTGAATGCCGGTTATACGGATACGATCATGGACATCGTAAGGGCAGAGGGAGCAGGCGGTGCTACTGTAATAAACGCACGGGGGGAAGGGGTCCGTCATGAATCGTTCATGGGGATCACCGTTGATTCCGAAAAAGAAATCATTTTGACCATTGTTGATATAACCAAGGCAAAACGGATCATGAGCGCCATTAAGGAAAAGGCGGGATGGAAATCTCCTCTGCACGGGATTTGTTTTGTTATGCCGGTGAATAAAGTCGTCGGGATAAACACCCCAATTATAGAAAACAATGAAGAAGAAAAATGAAAATAAAACAGGCTGAGTGCGGGCAACCGGGATTTCTGATTCCGGCATGGCCGCCGCCTGTTTGAAAAATTCCGGAAGCCGCTGTTTAAGGCCGGCATCCGGAATTTTTTTGTTGTCAGCATCAGATGTGCAGCTCTTTTTCCACGACCGGCCGGTACAGGCATGCCATGACAAAGGACAATGCTGCAAAAACCAGAAGAACAGAATAGGGTACGGTGTAGTTTCCGAACCTGGTCTGAAGGGTTCCGGTCAGAGCCGGCACACTGGATAAGATCATGGTTCCTATATTTGTGACTGCAAAATTTTTGGAGAAATACCTGTCTCCAAACAGCGCTCTCACAATAATAGGCGCCAGGCTGGAACTTCCGCCATAGCAGAACAGGGCCGATCCGGTGCCCGCGGCAAACAGCAAAGGCGCCTTTAATGACAAGGACAGTAAAATCAGGGTCATTGAAACTATTATGAGGAGCCCTAATTTTTTTAACGCGGCAGCAGCCCCTGTCCGGTCATAAATGACTCCCCAGAAGACCCGTCCGATGCCGTTGAAAAGGCATACGAAACTGACGGTCAGGGCGCTTACGGAGGCACTTTGCCCCAGATCCTCCTGAAGGGTCATTGCCGCATGGTTGATGAGCGACATGCCCACACCTCCGATGGCGATGTAAATTGTGACAAATACATAGTAGGATTTTGTTTTCAATATTCCTGAGGGAGGAAGCTCTGTGCCGGTGTTTATTTTATGGTCCCCTTTGGGCAGATGCTCCTTTTGCCCGTCTGCGGGCGTGTGGATTATAACGCTGCCGGTAAGAAGGACCGTCCCTCCCAGGATCCCGAGAATTACAAAAACGCCTCTCCACCCTATGACCGACAGGCCGATTCCGCAGACCGGGCCCAGAACAGTTGTGCTCATGGCAAAGCCCATGAGAAGCGCTCCCGTGGCCAGGCCTATTTTATCGTGAAAGTACAGCGGAAGAATGCTGATCATTATATTATAAGCGATTCCAATGGAAAGCCCGCAGCATATGCTGTATGTAAAATATAACTGCCACAGCTCTTTTGCCTGAGCGGAAGTGCAGAAGCCCAGGGCAAACATGACCGCAGCCGTCTTAAGCAGGACCGCAGGCGGTATTTTTTGAATCAGAAAACCGGTTATTAAGGATCCCAGGGCAAAGAAGATAAAGCAGAGCGTGAATATAAAGGAAGTATCCGCTCTCGTCAGGCCCAGATCGGTTTCAATGGGTACGACAAACAGGGAAAACGCGTATCCGATCCCCATAAAAAGCAGGATGAGGACAGCTGTCACCAGATATCCCCACCGTTTTTTTAAAACATCCATAAAGTCTACCTCGAATGTATTTTAATGACATATTTTATTTAAAAATCTTTGAAATATCGCTGAATTTATCCGCATTCAATATCTGGTCCACCGCCATCATGTCTTTTGTAATATTGGCAAGCTCGTTGAATATTACCTTAAAGGATTCTTTTAACTTCACATCAATGGACAGCATCAGGATGATCTGGACTTTTTCCACCTCATCCCAGACGACCGGATGCTTTAATGTCATCAGGCCGATCCCCTGTCTTTTGACATGGCCCTCATAGGCGTGGGGGATGGCAAAGGTATATCCGATGGATGTTGGCGCAAGGTCTTCTCTGACGAACACGGAGTCGATAAACCCCTCGTCAACATAACCCTCGCGGAACAGCCTTCCTCCCAGAAGGCGGATGGCTTCCTCTTTTGAACGGCAGTCACATTTCAGGATCGATATTCTGGTATTCATTAAGTGAAACAGGTTGGCATATCTGCCGTTAGCGGCCTTTGGGGCTTTTATATGGCCGGGGTTGATGGCTGCCTTGATTTTGCTTATGTCGCCGTCATTCAGCAGAGGGGAGACATTGATGACCTCAATGCCTTCCCATTTTAACGGTACTGTGGAAATAACGAAATTCAGATCCTGTTTGTCCAAGATCTTTTCGGCTCTTGAAACCGGGATGATCTTATCTATGACCATGTCAGGAAAGAATAATTTTAATTTTGCTTCCACAAACTGAGAGGTGCCCATTCCGGTGCCGCATACGATGGTCACCCTGGGCCGCTCTATTTTGCGCTGGGCTTTCTCCCTTTCGAGGCTGGCTCCGATATAAAGTGCGATATCGCATATTTCATTCTCCCCTAATTCGATATTGTACTCCGCATACAGCAGCCCCGCCATGTACGCCGCAACCTCAAACTCATATGCAAGCTCTTCCTTTATCATGCTTTTTAAGGGATTCTCCATATGAATTTTATTTCTCAGGCGGTTGAACATGGCATTTAAATGGACGAAAAGCGCGCTTTTGAACATGCTGTCGGTGAGAAGATTCTCCCCATACATCTCACCGACCTGTCCTACGATCCGCTCCCAGGTGTCAAGGGTCTGGGGAGAGGTCTCCCTCAGGCACAGAGGCTCCTGCGAATAAACCAGAGCTTCTCTTAATAATTTTGCAGCGGTCAAATTCATGTAAATATATGTTATATCCCCATTTGACAGTTCCACGCCGAAGGTTTCCTGTAATTTTTCCGCCATGAATTCACAGATCGCCCACTCATCTTTTTCTCTGTATTCCTGAAGCTTTTCCTCATCAATGGCACAGGTCTTCCCGCGGAACAGTCTTTTAACTATGATTGACAGGTGGGTCAGCATTTCGGAATAGGATGTATCGGTTAATACGAAACCGAATGTTTCTTCGCTCACCTGCAGAATTTCATTGATGCTCCGTAAGTCAATTCCCTCGAAAAAGGGCTGAAGCTTTAAGGAAGCCTCATTGCCCTGCGCTACGATAATGGAGCGGATGACGTTTGCTTTTGCAATCCTCAGCCGGTTCTCTTCCCCATGGATCCTGACCCCGTATTTCACTTTTTTCTCCAGCTCCAGGCCCTGCTTTTTAAAAAACAGTTCCAGCTTTTTCATGTCGTTGACAATGGTGCCCTTGCTGACGTATAAGGAGTGGGAGATGGATTCCATGGAAACGAAATCGTCACTGTCCAAAAGCTGCAGAGCAATGTAATATTTTCGTACTTCTGGAATGAAGGAAGACGGACTTCGCTGGTTCAGCAGCAGGTTGTCCAGAAACTTTCTTCCTTCTTCCTCATAAGAAAGCCACAGGCCCTTTCCAGTCTTTGCGTGTATCATGCATCCCGTAGATTTTAATTCCTCTTTTATTTTCTTGACATCGGTTTTGACTGTACGTTGGCTGATATTCAGTGAATTCGCCAGTTCTGTTGTTGTTAATTCACCTTTACTTCTGTATAGCAATTCAATGATCCTTTTTTCTCTCGGCAACAACATGGCTAAACTCCTTCTCCTGCTTTCTTTTGATTACGGTTATTGCTTTATTATAACGCCCTTCTGTAGATGTCCGCCAGATCTTTTTGATCAAGGGAATGGAAAAGCCCGATTCTTCCTCCGCCTGTGGAAGCTGCTTTTTCCGCCATTTCCCCGATCTGGGCCTCTGTTGGCACACATCCTAACTCCGTAAGGGTGGTGGGCATTCCGATGGACTTGCACCAGCGGTCCCATGCCTCGATTCCGGCAAGGGCCGTTTCTTCCGGATGGTCAAAATTTAATTCCACCCCAAACACTTTCACCGCAAACCGGGCGAACCGGGCGGGATTGCTTTTGTATACGGTTTTTGCCCAGGTGGACCATGTGGCGGTCAGGCTCGCTCCGTGAGTGGCGTCAAACATGGCGCTCAGCTCATGGCCGATCTTATGGACCGGAAAATCATTGATGCGGCCGGTACCTGTCAGACCGTTGTGGGATAAGCTTCCCGCCCACATGAGATTGGCCCGCGCTTCATAATCCCGGGGATTTTTCAGTGCCTTGCCCACAGTATCCCTCACCGTTACAAGGAGCCCTTCCGATATCCGGTCGGATAGTTCCACATCCCTTGCCTGGGTGAAATAACGTTCCATGGTATGCATCATTATATCCGCTCCGCCGCTTGCCGTCTGATATTCCGGCAGGGTATAGGTGAGCTCCGGATTCATGGCGGCAAACAGCGGTCTTGCGCAGTCATGATTGTAAGACCGTTTTAGTATGCCCCGGTCCTCTGTTTCCATGGTCACGACCGTTGAATTGCTGGTTTCCGAGCCTGTCGCCGCAATGGTTGTGATGCAGCCCACCGGCGCGATCCTGGTTGTTGCGGTCCTGCCCAGAAACAGATCCTCAAGGTCAAAATCATTTGCAAGACCGTATGCAATGGCCTTGGAGGAATCGATGGCGCTTCCGCCCCCTACGCCCAGGATAAAATCAACGCCTTCTTTCCGGCAGAGAGCAACGCCTTCCTTTGCATGGGCCAGCCTTGGGTTTGGAACAACGCCGCCGAAATCCACATATTCAAGTCCGGCGTTTGTAAGGCTTTCGTGGATCCGGTCCAGGACGCCGGTTTCGCTTAAATACGTGCCGCCGAAATGGACGAGTGCCTTTTTGAATCCCCGGGAAGCGATTTCCGCCCCTACGCGGGTCTCGGCGCCCTTTCCGAATATGACCTTGGTAGGATTATAAAATTCAAAATTTTCCATATTTCATTCTCCTTTTTAACTTATTTTATCTGCTGCTCATTCGATTATAAATGCTTTTCTTTAAAAATAATAATCATTAAATTGCACCATCATAGTGCGGGGGATTGCCCGAATATCCAATGAATGCCGGAAATCACCACGCGTTTTTATGTAAAAGCTACAAAACATATGAAATCTCCGTTAAAATGCTTCTGAAGGGAGTGTTCCCTGAACAGCGAATAAGAATTTCACTAATCTGGTGCAAATAATTGATTTGTTAATGTGTCCCATCCCTGTTATGATCGATGCATAAATACGGAAAACAATTTAAGCTCACTGGAGGATATGGCATGGATTTAAGTAAAATGGTCGACGATAGGCTGGTTCAATTTGATTTAGATGCTGCTTCAAAGGAGGAGGCCATCATTAAAATCGCCTCTCTGATGTATGAAGCGGGCAAAGTGACGGATAAGGACGCCTATACGCTGGGCGTCTTTGAGAGAGAAAAGGAATTCTCTACCGGAATCGGCATGCACGTTGCGATCCCGCACTGCAAAAGCAGGGTGGTCAGGGAAGCGGCGTTCGCTCTGATAAAGTTAAAAAATGAGATTGACTGGGGTTCTTTCGATAATCAACCGGTAAAACTTGTTATCATGCTGGCAGCTCCGGATGACGGGGATAACGTCCATTTGACAATGCTGTCCGCGCTGGCTAAGAATTTAATGGAGGATGAATTCAGGGAAGGACTCCTGCAGGCAGAATCCATTGAAGATATAAAAAATGTTTTAAAAGAGAAGGGGGTATAATTTATGTACGTTGTATGTGTCACAGCTTGTCCGGTGGGAATTGCCCATACTTACATGGCAGCCACAAACCTTGAGAAGGCCTTTAAAAAAGCGGGGCATGAGGTCAAGGTGGAAACACAGGGAGCACAGGGACTTGAAAATGAGATCACGGAAGAGGATTTAAAAAGGGCGGATGCCGCCATTATCGCAAGTGATATCAGAATCAAAAATTCAGAGCGATTTGAACAGGTTCCCACCATGACGGTTGCCGTTCAGGAAGCGGTAAAGGATCCGGATGGCATAGTATCAGAATTAATGGAGGCATTGAGTTAATTATGGCTGAGATCAAGAGAAAAAATGTGAAGAAAAAAAGCACCGGAGCTTTTATAAAGGATTCCTTCATGACAGGTATTTCTTATATGATTCCGGTCATCGTCGGCGGAGGCGTCTTACAGGCGATTGCAAAGATGATGGGAGGTTACAATATCGGAGCCGATATGGCCACCATTGACTCTTTTGCAAAGGTGATCTATCTGATCGGCTCCAGCTTATGGCAGTTTACCGTGCCTGCTGTGGCTGCATTTACCGCTTACGCCATGGCGGATAAACCGGGCATCGCTCCCGGTCTGGCTATGGGAGCCCTGGCAAATTCCATAAACACCGGTTTCGTCGGCGGTTTGCTGGGCGGTATTCTGGTGGGATATGTGGTACTTGCCATCAAAAAAATCAAGGTTCCCAAAAATTTGCAGGGAATCATGCCCATCCTGATCATTCCGGTCTTTACAACGCTGATCTGCGGGCTCATTATGTATTATATTCTTGGCCGCCCGATCAGCTGGGGGATGACCAGTCTGCAGAACTGGCTGATGAGTCTTAACAACGGTTCTAAATTTATCTTAGGTGCAGTGATCGGAGCCATGATGTGTTTCGATATGGGAGGACCTATTGCAAAAACTGCGGCCATGTTTACCAACGGCCTTAACGCTGACGGCTTCTTCATCCCCACATCCGCCAAAATGTGCTCGGGCATGACGGCTCCGTTAGGCATTGCATTTGCCACCTTTTTGGGCGGCAGGAAGAAATTTGATGATGTTGACAGGGAAAATGCGAAATCCGCCTTCCTGCTGTCCTTCTGCTACATAGAAGAGGCGGTCATACCGTTCCTGATCAATGATCCGGTCAGAGTCGTTGCTTCCTGCATGATCGGAGGCGCGGTCACCGGCGGTTTATGCATGGTGACTATGCTTGAATCTCCTGCCGTGCATGGAGGTGCATTCGTCATTCCCATGACTTCAAATCCATTGCTTTTCATCGGATTATGGCTGCTGGGAAGCTGCATTACCGGCGTTTTGTATGCGGTCCTGAAAAAACCCCTGCCTGTAAAAGAAACTGAGGAACAATCATAAACGGAAAGGGTGCTTCCAGCACCCTTCTTTCAAAATAAGGAGCAATTTATGTACGTATCAATGAAAGACATGCTGCTGCATGCCCATGATAACAATTATGCCGTTATGGCGGTCAATGTGGTGAATATGGAACAGGTAAAGGCCTGTATTGAAAGTGCGGAGGAAGAGGAATCCGCCGTGATCCTCAATGTTTCTCCCAGACAGATGAAAGCCCATGCCTATCCTCACATCATCGCTCCCATGGTGAAAAATCTGGCGGAGTCCGCAGCTGTTCCCATCGCCCTGAATGTGGATCACGGTGTAAACATGGAAGATATCACAAGAGCCATTCAATGCGGGTATTCCAGCGTCATGGTGGATGCCTCCAGCTATGAATTTGAAGAGAACATCCGCCGGGTCCGCACGGTCGCAGCCCTGGCTCATGCCAGGGGGATCTCGGTGGAAGCCGAGCTCGGCCATGTGGGTGTGGCAGCAAATGCGGATGGGGAAAATACCGATTATTACACAAACGTGGCCCAGGCCAGAGAATTTGTGGAGCGCACGGGCTGTGACTGCCTTGCTGTGGCCATCGGAACCGCCCACGGCAGTTATCCCAAAGACAGGATCCCGAAGCTGGATTTTGACCGGTTAAAGGAGTTAAGGGAAACCATAAATGTTCCGCTGGTGCTTCACGGAGGAAGCGGCGCCGGAGAGGAAAACATCACAAGGGCGGTTGCCTGCGGGATCAACAAGATCAATGTCTGCACGGACCTGATGAACCACGCGAAAGCCAGTCTTCTCAGGATCCTGGAGGAAGAGCCCGGCATTCCGTACATGGAGTTAAATGAAGCGGTGGAAGAGTCCATGAAAGACTTCATCAAACATTACATGCGCCTCATCGGCTCCAGCGGCCGGTATACGTTTGAAAAGCATACAGGCCCTGAATTTGACTGAGCGGGGCGGCTGTTTGTAATAAAAGATCTTCTGCCATATTATAATGTCAATATACGGTTAAAGGCCGATGCAAAAGGTCAGGAGGGCATATGGTATTAACAGACGGGCTGGTTCAGCAGGGATTTTCCCTTCTGGATGCGAATATGGATGATCTGGACAGATACATAGAGATAAAAAAGGCATGTTATAAAAAGTATATGGATGAATATAACGGCGGCTGGATCGATGATATCCAGGTGGTCATTCTTACGGATGGACTGAAGAGAATGGTTGAATCCGCCTGCTGTAAGAAGATATTGTTAAACGGAATGACCGTTGGATTTTTTTCATACGGCGGGCAGGCTGAAAAAATTGACGGAATCTCCATCCAGATGCTTGAAGAGGCCCGGAACAAGGGGATGGGCTCGTTTTATTTAAACCATATCACAGCCCTTTCCAGGCAGACGGGAAAGCCGGCATACCTTGTGGTGCATAAATCCAATCCTGCCGAAGGCCTGTTCCGGCGATTCGGGTTTAAAGTGTACGATGAATCAAGGACCCATTATTTGATGAGCTTTAACCAGGAGAATGCAAGTGATTTCAGTGATTACAGGAAACGGCTTCAATGACTTTGAAAGCCCCGATTTGTTGAATAAGCCCCAGAGGTCTGACGAAACAGGCTCTGAGGCTTTTTTTATTCAAATCAAAGGATGACCGGCTGGATCTGCTTTCCTTCCAGGGCGTACTCCAGGGTATCCGCGATCAGATTGGTGTGGGCGATCATGGAATTGGGCTTTTTCACAGGATCATCCTGGCCAAAGGGAACGAAATAAATATTTTTCACGTTAAAGAGTTCTCCCACGTTCTTGAAATTGATGCCCAGGGCATCGTTGGTGGAGATGGAGATGACCAGGGGCTTTGAGTTCCTCAGATGGGCCTTTGCTGCCATGAGCACGGGAGAGTCGGTAATGCCGTTGGCTAATTTGGCAAGGGTATTGCCGGTGCAGGGGGCGATGAGAAGGATATCTAAGTAGCCCTTCGGCCCGATGGGCTCCGCCTCCTCCAGGCTTAAGACGGGTTTGTTGCCGGTCATGGCACTGATGCGGTCTATATATTCTCCCGTGTCTCCAAAGCGGGAGTCCGTGGTCTGTACATTTGAAGAGAAGATGGGATAGACCTGGCCGCCCCGGTCTGTCAGGGTCTTCACTTCTTTTTCAATTTTATCGAAAGTACAAAAGGACCCGGTGATTGCCAGGCCTATTTTCATTCCTTCCAGTTTCATATGAGGCTCCTTTACGACAAACATTTAACAATTGCTTCAAACAATATTTCCGCTGATGCCTCGGGAGCATAGATGCCGGGCAGTCCGGGGCATAATTTGGCGCGGATATTCTGCTTCCTGCAGAATTCAAAATCAACGCCTCCGTGTGCGGAAGCGATATCAATGACGGCAGCAGACGGGTGCATGAGACGGATCAGCTCCTCTTTAAAAACAGGAGCGGGTATGGTGTTGAAAATATAACGGTAAGTTCCCATATCCGCGGAAATGCCGCTCAGCAGCCCGGTGTGAAAGCCCATGGAGCCGGCCAGCGTAAGCTGTGATTCCTTTCGGTCCGCAACGGTTACTTCCGCATCCAGGCCTTTTAATTTCAGGGCCAGGGTTCTTCCGCACCGGCCAAAGCCGGTGACCAGGCATTTGCTTTTATGAAGACAGCCGGGGCTTAAGCGGATGGCTTCGGCAATGGCGCCTTCTGCGGTGGGGATGGTATTCTTTATGGTGATGTCCTCCATGTCCATATAGTCAAAGCAGGCAATGCCGTGCTCTTTGGCATATTCCTTAACGTAAGACGGAATATTTCCGCCGAATATGGTATGATCGGATGTCAAAAGGCTCAGAATATTCCCGATTCCCAGGTCATCTAAATCATGAATGGAAAACAGGCTGATCTTATCCCTGGTAAAAGGGATGGGGCAAAGTATGATCTGGTTGTTTTGAATGGCTTCCTCCATGGAAAAGGGGGAATCCTCCCTGTCATAATGAATGGCTGTGCGAAAGCCGTTTCCGGCCAGAATGCGGCTTAAATAAAGCTGCCTTGAATCGCCGCCTAAAAGAAGAAAATTAAACATACGGTCATCACTCCTTATATTGGCTTTATATGATGAAAAATTTGATTTGTGTATGGTACCATCAGGGGGTGTTTGTCATATTTTTGTTAGTATGAACCTCTGATTTGGGGAATGAACGCCTATGAAAGATGCAATTTTTAAAGGCTCTGCAGCAGCCATAGTCACACCCATGGATGAACATGGGGACGTAGATTTTAAAGCAATGGAAAAGTTACTGAAATTTCAGCTGGAAAATGGAACGGATGGCATTGTGGTCAACGGAACCACAGGAGAATCCGCGACGCTGGAGGAAAAGGAAAAACTGGAGCTGATCGAATTCGTGGTACATTATGTAAACCACAGGGTCCCTGTGATCATGGGGACCGGAAGCAACTGCACGTCCCATTCGGTCCGCTTGTCGCGCAAGGCCCAGGCCCTGGGGGCATCCGCCCTTTTGCTGGTAACGCCTTATTATAACAAGTCATCCCAGCATGGGCTGGTGGAGCACTTTACGGCGGTGGCGGACAGCGTGGATATTCCCATCATTCTTTATAATGTGCCCACCCGCACCGGAATCAACATCAATCCGGAAACTTACCGGGAGCTGTCGGATCATCCCAATATCCGGGCCATTAAGGAGTCTGGCGGCAATATTTCACAGATCGCAAAAACCATGTCCCTCTGCGGGGGCAGGCTGGACTTATATTCCGGGAACGATGACCAGACGGTGCCTCTCCTTTCACTGGGAGGCAAAGGGGTCATATCGGTTCTGGCCAATATCATGCCCTTTGAGACTCATATGATGTGCCAGTATTATTTTGACGGTGAAATAGAAAAGAGCAGGGATATGCAGCTGGAGCTGCTTGACATGATGAACGCCCTGTTTATGGATGTAAATCCTGTGCCGGTCAAGGCCGCCATGTCCATTCTGGGCCTGTGCGAAGAAAATTACAGGCTCCCTCTTACCAGGATGAAGGCGGAAGAAAAGGAAAAGCTGAAACGGATCATGGAGTCCTATTTCGTTCATTTGTAAGAGCCCTGCTGTATTGATATCCGCCCGGAAAACCATTTTCATGAATGGGAGCATTTTTCCGGGCGGAATTTTGAATCCGCCTGTTGAAAGGCGGCTAAGATCAGAGTTGCAATTTTGGCGCTATTATATGATAATAAACAAAAAGAAACAGGACAGGGCCGGTGTTTTATGAACCGGCATCTGAAAATGAACAGGCGGGGGAAGAAAGCATGATATCCAAATATGAATTCAACATAAAGGCAAGAGAAGATTTTTACCGTCATCCGGAGAAATACCGGGTTCCTCCTTTCCGGATCTGGGGGAATCTGTATTTTGTGGGAAATAAAAGTGTGGGAGCCCATCTGATCGACACCGGGGAAGGGCTGATTCTGATCGACACCACCTATCCTTCCACGGCGGCCATGCTGGTCCAGTCCATCTGGGAGCTGGGGTTTGATCCCCGGGATATCCGCTGTCTGATCCATACCCACGGTCATTTTGACCATTTCGGAGGAACCGCCCTGTTAAAGGAAATATCGGGGGCGAGGACTTATCTGGGAGAAGGGGATGCGGTCATGTTTAAGGAGCGGCCGGAGCTGGCATTGACAGAAGGAAGCGGCTGTAAGTATTTCGGGCTCTTTGTTCCGGATGAAATCATGAAAGACGGAGATGTGATCACCCTTGGAAACACCAGCATCCGGATCGTGTCCACGCCGGGCCATTCCGACGGCGTGATCTCCTTTTTCACGGAAATCGAAGAGGGCGGAGTCCGGCTGACGGCCGGAATGCACGGAGGAGCGGGGATGAATACCATGTGCCGCACGTTTATTGAAAAGTATCACAACGGGCACTGCCGGAAGGACTTTCGGGAGGGGCTGGACAAGGTGTATGATGAACGGGTGGATATTATGCTGGGCAACCATACCGGCCATAACCGGACCGTTGAAAAGCGGCAGTTTATGCTGGATCATCCGGAGGAACCCAATCCGTTCGTGGACCCGTCCGAGTGGAAGCGGTATCTGGATTCGGTGAGAAACCGGTTTGAGGCCATGCTGCAGGAAGAAGCGGAAGGCACTGACCTGTTGGAAGAGTAGGAAAGCGGGAGGAGAAGGATGTCAGGGATCGCGTTGTTCGTGCCAAGCGATGAAATGTATGAGCAGGCAAAGGAAATCTTAAAGGAAAAGGATTATCACGTAACCATCTTAAAGAAGATCAGGACCGAAGACGCGGTGACGGAGGCCCAGAAGGCCATCTCCGGGGGAGTCAATATCATCATTGCCCGGGGGCGGCAGGCGGCGGAGATCAGGCGTCATACCAATGTGGCGGTGGCGGAGATCGTGATGACGGCCCAGGAGCTCGGTCTGCTGGTGATCCGGGCGAAAACCATTGTGGAAAGGGAGTGCCCCAGGATCGGCATCTTCGGCTGGGGAGACATGCTCAGTGACACCACGTACTTTGACCAGCTGTACCATGTGGATTTAAGGCGCTATATTTTAAAGGATTTTGAGGAGTGGAGGAACACCATTGAGCGAGCCCGGGGCGATGAGCTGGATATCATTATCGGAGGGGAGGCGGCCCTTGACGGGGCATATCAGATGGGAATACCGGGGATTTACATTTCTTCCACCGGGGAAGCCATACGGGTAGCCCTTAAAAACGCGGAATCGCTCTATTATATGGCTCAGATCGAGCAGCAGAATTACGCCCAGTTTTCCACCATTCTGGACAGCGCCTTCAACGGCATCATCAAAATCAGTGTGGCAGGCAAGATCCTTGTGATCAACCGGGCCATGGAGCAGATCCTGGGATGCAGCTCGGAAAAATGTGTGGGCAGGCCCATCACCCAGTTCCTGGGCGGTCTGGAAGGAAATGCACTGAACCGGATCCTGGAAGGAAAGGCGGAGAATTATTCCACGTTTCTGACCCTGCAGGACCAGTCTGTGGTGGTGTCGGCGGAGCCCATTGTGGTGGGAAGCGGGATCGACGGAGCCATCATTTCATGCAACCGGCTGAAGCGGCTGGACATGAATGACAAGGATGTGAGGAAGGAGCAGTATTTAAGGGGGTATGTGGCTTACGGCACCTTTGACGACATCAGCAAGAATTTAAAGGACATGCGCCGGGTGGTGGAGCTGGCGAAATTATACGCCCAGTCCTCCAGCCCCATGCTGATCGAGGCCATATCCGGACCGGAGCTGGAAGCCATTACCCAGGGGATCCATAATTACAGCATGAGGAAAAACGGCCCCTTCATCATGATCAACATGGCGGGCCTGTCCCAGGACCAGCAGATGAGGACCCTGTTCGGCAGCCAGAATGACGGACACGGAGACCCGGAGCCGGGAGCGCTTGCGGAGGCCAGCCGCGGGACTCTGGTGATACAGAGCATTGACAAGCTGACCCTGCCCACCCAGTATAACTTAGTCCGGGTGATCCGGACCAGACGGCTGATGAGGGGCAGCCGCATCGAGGATTCCCAGATGATCGACACCAGGATCATCGCCTGTACGGCCAAAAACCTAACGGAACTGCGGCGGGAGTTTAAATTCCGTTCGGACCTGTATTTTACGCTGAAATCCCTGCGGCTGAAGATCCCGAATCTAAAGGACAGGAGAGAAGACGTGGAGTATCTCCTGGAGCTGTTTACCAGGAAATACATGGAGCAGTATTCCAGATTCCATGTGATGACGGCAGGAGCCAGAAAGGCTCTGCTTGAGTATCCCTGGGAGGGAAACAGCATTCAGCTGGAGGCCTTCTGCGAGCGGATGGTATTGACGGTGGGAAAGAGGACCATTACGGAGGAGTATGTCAGGGACTTGCTGGACGAGCTTTATCACCGGGACACCAGCATTTACGCGGTGGCTCTGGAAGAGGAGGAAATGATTCCGGACAGCCTGGAAGAGGAAGAAAACCCGGAGCTGCAGCTTTTAAAGACCGTGCTGAAAAAATACAACGGAAACCGTACCCTCACTGCGAAAGAGCTGAATATCAGCACCACCACCTTATGGAGGAAAATAAAAAAATTTGGAATTGATGAAAAATAAAGGGCTGCTTTTTTTCACCATGCAATGATTTTGCAATGAAAAAATGGAAAATGAAATGAATATCAAGAAAAAGTGAAATGCATGCATAAAACGTAAATTGTGCATGCATTTTCTAGGTCAATCTGTCAATTGTTTGGAGGTCAATCTGCAGTTATACTTTGCCTAAGTAAGGAATTCAAGCACGGACATAACGGAGGAGCATATGAAGAATATTTTTGACTTTCAGGACAACATCAGATTCGTAAAAGCGGTTTATTATAACTTCCATCCGATCCCTTTGCCAAGGCCGTTTAAGGATGGAACGGGGGGCATGGGAAAGTATGCTCCCGAACAGGGCTGTATGGAACTGTATGATTCGGAAGGCGCATGTGCCCACCTTGCGGTAGGAAAAAGCTTTGTAAAGAATATACTCCCTGCGGTTTTAACCGGGGAGACCAAAAGCTATAACCAGTGGAGGGATACCCTGTACTGGAGAGTCAGAAATTCCGGCTTCCAGAGCGGCCGGGCCGTAGAAGTGGGACAGCTGGATCTGATGATGCTGGATATCCTGGCCCAGAGAGCCGAAAAGCCCCTTCACCGGTTCCTTGGGGCAGAGAAGGACTGGGCCGCCGCTTATAAAGGAGGCGGTTCCCTTCTTCTGGAGGATGAGGAGCTGGTAGAGGATATGGTACGGTATGTGGAGGAAGGATATAAGACCGTCAAATTCAAGGTGGGGAGCGATGACGGGACCAACATGGAACGTGATCTGCGGCGCATTCAGAAGGTGAGGAGCGCTGTGGGGCCGGACATAGGAATCGCTGTGGACGCCAATCAGCGCTGGGAGGTGGAGGAGGCACACTTATTTGCCAGCCTGGCCGAACCCTGTCAGCTGGCCTGGTTTGAGGAACCCATCCATTCCCAGGATATGAACGGGATCAAACGGCTGAAAGAAATGGGCGTCTCAATGCCCATTGCCTTTGGGGAGTCCATGAGAACCTTCTACGCATATGAGACCTATGCGGAAAAGGGAGTGGACCATTTACAGCCATCCATCGGCCGGATGAGCCGGATGGACGATATACTGAAGATCCGTGATCTGGCCAGGGAAAATGGGTTGACTTTCTCTTCCGGGGGCAGAATTTATTTAAACGCCATCTTCGGCTGTCTGTACAATGAAGATGAGATGGTTGAGTATCATGAGCCCATCAGCAGGCCTGTGGGTGAGTATACCTTATTCCAGCCGGAGGAACGAAACGGAAGATTCTGCTGCCAGCCGGACCTGCCGGGGAATCCCCAGCGCATGGATATTGACAAGCTGGAAAAGCACGGGCTGCTGGAAAGTAAAAAAGTGTTTTATGCAGAATAATAATCAAAGATGGGGGAGGAATTACCGTGGGAACAAATCATAAAAAAACGAAAGCAATCCGGATTCCCAGATACAAAAACCCGAGGGATTTTGTAAAGAAGAATTTTGGTTTTCTGTTCATTCTGCCCTGGTGGATCGGGTTTGCCATTTTTAAGATGTATCCGTTTACAGCGTCTTTCATTTACAGCTTTCATGAATACAACCTGTTTCGGACGGCTTCCTTTGTGGGATTTCAGAATTACCTGAATATTCTCGGAGATAAGCTGACCATGACGGCGTTTGGCCAGACATTTAAATATGCATTCATTACGGTGCCTCTGGAGCTGGCGTTTGCTTTATTTATCGCTTATATACTGAACTTTAAAATCAGGGGAGTGAATTTCTTCCGTACGGCTTACTACATCCCGTCAATTCTGGGAGGTTCCGTATCCATTGCGGTATTATGGAGATTTCTCTTTAAAACAGAAGGCCTGATAAACATGATTTCCGCAAAACTCGGCATGGAGCCGTTTAACTGGCTGGGGGACACCAGAGGCGCATTCTTTGTGATCGTACTCCTTCGCATCTGGCAGTTCGGATCTCCCATGGTCATTTTCCTCGCTGCGTTAAAGGGAGTGTCTGCAGACTTGTACGAAGCGGCCTCCATCGACGGAGCCGGAAAATGGAGACAGTTTTTCAAGATAACGGTTCCGCTCATCACACCGGTCATTTTCTATAATTTTGTGACCCAGTTATGCCATAAGTTCCAGGAGTTCAACGGTCCGTTCATCATAACCAGGGGAGGTCCTCTCCGGTCCACGACCCTGGTATCACTACTGGTTTACAACAATGCCTTTAAGAGTTACGAGATGGGAATGGCCAGCGCCATTGCATGGCTGCTGTTCCTGATCATCACCACATTCACAATCATAGCATTTGTGAGTCAGAAGTACTGGGTATATTATAGTGACGAGGATGGGAGGTAGCCGGGGTGACGAAAGAAACAAGAAATGGCATCAATACATTTATGCGGTATCTGGTCCTGATCGCGGTAGGCACCGTTATGGTGTATCCGCTGATCTGGATGGCAGGCGCCTCCTTTAAGACAAATCCTGAGATCTTTTCAAGCGTTGGTTTTATCCCCAAGGCGCCTACGGCAGAAGGATATATACGGGGATTTAAAGGCTATGAGGGCATGACGCTGCTGTTTTTTATGGGAAATACCTATAAATTTGTTATTCCCAAGGTAATTGTAACCGTTATTTCTGCGGTGATCACTGCTTATGGATTTGCGCGGTTTAACTTTCTCGGGAAAAAGTTTTCTTTTGCGGTTTTATTGTCCACACTATTTTTACCTCAGGTAGTGCTGAACGTGCCTCAGTATATTTTATTCAATCAGATCGGGTGGCTGGATTCCTACCTTCCCCTGATTATTCCCTCTCTTTTTGCAGGGGACACCTACTTTGTATATATGCTGATTCAGTTTCTGCGCGGAATCCCCAGGGAACTGGAAGAGGCCGCCAAAATTGATGGCTGCAATGTGATGCAGACGCTGTGGTATGTAATCGTGCCCATGCTGAAGCCCTCCATTGTATCCTGTGCGTTATTCCAGTTCATGTGGGCATCCAATGATTTTATGGGGCCGCTGATTTATGTAAACACGGTTGCAAAATATCCGGTCTCCATCTTTCTCCGCATGTCAATGGATGCGGATGTGGGATTTGAGTGGAACCGTGTTCTGGCAATGTCGCTGATAGCGATTATTCCGTCACTGGTAGTTTTCTTTTTGGCACAAAATTCGTTTGTAGACGGAATTGCGGCCGGCGGGGTAAAAGGTTAGAACTATATAAAAATGTTTGAGGAGGAAAACAATGAAAAAAAACAAATGGAAACAGGCAATGGCACTGGTTCTTACCGGAGCTGTGGCAGCATCCCTGGCCGGGTGTATGCCGACACAAAAAAATGAAGCAACGACCGGAGCGGCTCCTGCGGCAGAGGCGGAAAGTGCGGGAACAGGGGAGCCGGCACAGGCAGAGGGACTCACCGTCAACACCACGGACCCTATTACCCTTCGAATGAACTGGTGGGGCGGGGACAGCAGACACCAGGCAACGCTGGAAGGCATTAAAGCCTTTGAAGCGAAATATCCCAATATCAAGGTTGAGGCGGAATACGAGTCATTTACAGGTCATGAAGAAAAAGTCGCGCTGGCACTGAAATCCGGTTCGGCCGCGGATGTGATCCAGCTGAATATGGACTGGGTATTCAACTATTCTCCTGACGGCAGCCTGTTTTATGACTTGAATAAGGTTTCAGATATTATCGATCTGAGCGCCTATGACCAGTCTGATATTGATTATTACACCACCAACGGGGTGCTTCAGGCGCTGCCGGCAAGCAACAGCGGACGTTTGTTCTTCTGGAACACGACCAGGTTAAAGGATGTAGGGGTAGAGATGCCGACAACTCTGGATGAGCTGTACGCGGTAGGGGACGCATTCGCGGCTTATGAAGACGGAACTTATTATCCCCTTATCTTAAATGAGCTGGACCGGATGACGCTGATGGTATATTATCTGCAGTGTTTATATGGAAAGCCCTGGGTTGAAAATTATGAGTTACAGTACACCAGGGAAGAGATCCAGGAGGGGCTGGAATGGATCAGCCTGCTGGAGGAACGGCATGTGATCCCATCCCTGGAGGTACTGGCAGGGGACGGTTCCGAACTGGTGGATACGAATCAAAGATGGATCGACGGCCACTATGCCGGTATGTATATATGGGACAGCAACTTAAATAAATATATAGAAGCGGCGCCGGGATTTGAATTTGCAGTCGGTGATTATATTAATATGGGTGAATTTAAAGGCGGTATGACAAAGGCTGCCATGGTATTCGCTATTCCAAAGACTTCCCAGCATCCGGCAGAGGCCGCGGCACTGATGCAGTTTCTCTTCGGTGATGCGGAAGGCGCCAGGATTCTTGGCGACACCCGTGGCGTACCGGCCAACAAAAACGGTCTTGCCGCACTGGATCTGTCAACCAGCATTACGGCGGAGGCCAATGCCAAGGTAATGGAATGGACCACCTTTAAGTTCGATCCCGTATTTGAGAGGTCCGCATTAAAGAATCCTGACGGAACCTATTATATGGGCATGCAGATGCTGAGTTACGGACAGGATGATGCGGCCGGAGTTGCCGAATACATGATCAATGATATCAAAAAACAGCTGGAAATGGCAAAATAAACAAAATCAGGGAAGGGAATGAGGTGTAACTCACGTGACTAAGCTGCTGAAAAATCCCATATTGCCGGGTTTTTACCCGGACCCTTCTGTCTGCCGTAAAGGGAATGATTATTATCTGATAACATCTACGTTTGAATATTTTCCGGGGATCCCGGTCTTTCATTCAAAGGATTTTGTCCACTGGCATCAAATCGGCCATGTGCTGTCAAGGCCGGAACAGCTGGATTTGGATGGTCTTCCGGCATCAAAGGGGATTTATGCGTCTTCCATATTTTATAATGAGGAAAAAGACCGGTTCTATGTGATTTCCACGCTGGTTAAAAACGGAAATTATTGGGATAATGTAAACTTTTATGTGTATGCCGATGATCCGGAGGGACCCTGGTCGGATCCGGTGGTGGTAAAAGGCGCGGAAGGAATTGATCCGTCTCTGGTTTTTGACGGAGGAAAGGCCTGTTACCTTGGAAATTGCCGTCCTCATCCGGACCAGCCGGAAAAAGGCCGTCATATCTGGCTGCAGGAGCTGGATCTGGAAAACGGGGAGCTGAGAGGGGAGCGCCATGTTCTGCTGAAGCAGGGAGCTTTTATCCATGCGGCGGCACCCGAAGGCCCTCACATTTATCACATTGGTGCATGGTATTATCTGCTGATTGCGGAAGGAGGAACTTTCCGCAATCACGCATGCACTGTTTTCCGGAGCAGAGACCTCACCGGGCCCTATGAGCCCGACCCGAGAAATCCGCTCATGACCCACAGGAACTTAAGAAGGGATTATCCAATCAAAAATCCGGGACATGGAGACATCATTCAGCTGCATAACGGGGAATGGTGGGCCGTCCTGCTGGCGACCAGGCCGGTTGGAGGAAATTATGGGAATCTGGGGAGAGAAACCTTTGCGGTGCCTGTGGAGTGGGAGGAGGAATGGCCTCTTTTCAGCCCTGAAACGGGGCATGTGGAGTTTTCCTACGAAGCTCCCAGGCTGCCGGAGCATAGCTGGCCGGAGAAACCTGCCTGGGAGACCTTTGACAGTCCCCGGCTGTCATATGACTGGATAACGGTCAGAACGCCCAGACATGAAATTTACAGCCTGACAGACAGACCCGGCTGTCTGCGCCTGTTTCTCCACCCAAATACCATAAAGGAGGAGTTATCCTGTTCCTTTCTTGGCAGAAGGCAGCAGCATATGCGCTTTCTGGTCAATACGGCTATGGAGTTTCAGCCGCTGCAGGAGAAAGAGGCCGGCGGAATCGTACTCTTAATGAATAATCATTACCACATCCGTATGGAGTACGGTATGTTTGAAGGCCGCAGGGAAATCCGGCTGACACGCTGCTTTAATGGGCAGGACCAGCTGACCGCCGCCGCCCGGTGGGAGAAAAAAGTCCTGTATTTAAAAGTTACAGCCGATTATCAGAATTTCAGCTTTTATTTTTCCGGGGATAACGAAAACTGGAACACACTTGCCGGGCAGACAGACGGTACGCTTCTCAGCAGAGAGGTGGCCGGCGGGTACACCGGGACGGTTCTTGGGCCGTATGCCTCCTCCAATGGAACGGAAAGCGCAAACTATGCGGATTTCAGCTGGTTTGAATACCGGGAATGGACGGGGACGCAGGATGAATCATGCCGGTCATGATCAGGAAAAACGCCGCACTTTTTGAGTGTGGCTTTTTTGCTGAATTTTGAAAATAAAGTAAATTCTTTGTTTTCCAAGCAGATTTTTGTTCTTCTTGCTATCCATAATTTCCCATGCTATATTATAGTATAACTTTTACGGGAGGGAGGAATTTTATGAAGCACAAAAGAAGAAATAGTATATTCACCAAGATGCTGTTTGGTATTTCCGTTCCGGTCGCAGTGATTTTTATTCTGTCAGGCATATTCATCTCCATCCAGGCAGGAAAAAGCATGCATGCCCAGACTGTCCGGACGCTGGATTCTGCCTCCCTGGCGGCCGCGAATCAGGTGGATTCTTTTCTGACCTTTTACCTGGCTGAAATGAAAAGCGCCGCCGCGAGCCAGCAGGTGGGGGAATTCCTTGAAAATGCAGAAGGAAGGGTCAATCTTCCGGACTGTGAAGGCTATCCGGAGATAAAGGCCACACTGGATAACCTTCAGGCCACGGATAAGGAAAATATCCTGGCTGCGTGGATCGCGGATCTGGATGTGAGCCAGGTGACCCAGTCGGATAATTTCACTTCAGAAGAGGGCTGGGATATTTCCTCCAGACCTTGGTACCGGGCCATGGAACTGGATCACCCGATCCTGACGGAGCCCTATGTGGATGTCAGCACGGGACAGACCATCATAAGCGCGGTCTGCGGGGTGTTTAAGAGCAATACAGGGGAGCCTCTGGGCGTGATGGGTCTTGATATTAAACTATCCCAGCTGGTTGCCATTATGAGCGGTTATAAGATCGGAGAGACCGGTTCGGTCATCCTGGCCACGGAGAACGGGCAGATCGTGTATCATCCCCAAAACGATCTGATCCAGAAGACCGTATCTGAAATCGACATTTCCCAGAATATCAAAGATGCTTTTTCCGGTCAGGCAGCCGGATACTATGAATATGTCATGGACGAGGTGCCTTATTCCGGCTCCATAAACCGGGCAGGGGATTCGGGCTGGCTCATATTGTCAAGCATTCCCCGGGCAGAGGCATTTTCAGCGAGGAATGCACTGACCGGCACCGCGGCTTCCATTTTTGCCGTGGGCTCCGTTGTGCTGATCCTGATAATTTTCCTGATGGCCAAAGGGATCTCAAAACCGCTTGTTGAATTATCCTCTGTTTCGGAACGGATCGCTGAGGGTGAGCTGGACCTTGAAATGGATGTGGCAGGCAATGACGAGATCGGCCTGGTGGCCGCCTCCCTGGGCAATACGGTGTCTCAGCTGAAAAATTATATGAATTACATCGATGAGATTTCCTCCGTGCTGGACCGGATCGCGGAAAAGAACCTGGTTTTCCGGCTGGAGCATGATTATAAGGGTGATTTCGCAAAGGTGAAGGTTTCATTGCTTAAGATAAGAAACACGCTCACCTCCACCATGGAACGGATCACCGCCACCTCGGATCAGGTGGCATTTGGTTCCCGGAGCATTTCCGCCAGCTCCCAGGCTCTGGCACAGGGAGCTGCGGAGCAGGCCAGTTCCGTGGAAGAGCTGGCGGCATCCATCAATGAGATTTCCCGCAAAATCGATCAGAATGCAAAGGATTCCGCCAGCGCCAATGAGCAGGCAGCTCTGGCCTCCGGTGAGCTGGAGTTAAGCAACCATCACATGGAGGAGCTGATCCTGGCCATGGCGGATATCAATAAAAGCTCCAATGAGATCAGCAGGATCATCAAGACCATTGAGGACATCGCCTTCCAGACCAATATTCTGGCTCTGAATGCGGCTGTGGAGGCGGCCCGCGCAGGAGAGGCGGGGAAAGGCTTTGCCGTGGTTGCCGACGAGGTGAGGAACCTGGCTTCCAAAAGCGCAGAGGCGGCCAAGAACACCACCCGGCTGATAGAAGGTTCCATTCAGGCCGCGGCAAACGGATCCAGGCTTGTAGATGAAGCTGCCGCTTCCCTTTCCAGTGCGGTGAACGGCACCCTTTCCGTTTCGGGTATGATCGGGAGAATATCGGAAGCTTTCGGGCATCAGTCAGAAGCCATCCGCCAGGTTTCCGCCGGGGTGGACCAGATTTCCTCTGTTGTCCAGACAAATTCGGCCACCGCGGAGGAAAGCGCGGCGGCCAGTGAGGAATTGTCCGGTCAGGCGGAATTATTAAAGGAACTGGTAAATGAATTTAAAATTCACCGTGAGCAATAAAAAATGGTGCTGCCGCAGAAAGCGGCAGCACCATTTTTTATTGCTATGTAATGATCAGGCAGTTTTTCTCCCGAGCAGAAAATCGGACAGAGAATTTAAAATTTCTTCATCGTCATTCTCATAAATGATCAGCTCAAGATCTGATTCCGTACAGATGGTCATGATGCCGAGAATGGATTTTGCGTCTATGACAACGCTTCCTCTGCAGATGTCCATGTCACAGTCAAACTGACTGACTGTCTTTACAAAAGCGGCAATTTCGTCTATGTCTCTTAAACGAATTGGATACTTTTTCATCTTCTTCACCTCATAAAATAGAACTGGTTACATATATAGGCCGTATTTGAAGATTATATTCTAAGCGTAACTCATAAGCTATGTCTAAATTTGTATAAAAACTGTCTTTTCTTGCAAATAATTGAAGAATGGTGGTATAATGGCCGGGGGAAAGTCTTTGGAATATGCCCTTTGGAGGAAAACATGAATGAAGAACTTCTGGGATATTTAAAGAGCATAACAGAAGCGAAAGACAATAAAATAAACTGGCGGGATTCGTATTTGACCTGCTGTGAAAAGGAACCGGGAAGCAATGTGGTCGACAGGGACAAGGTGATCGGTCCGGGCAGGCTGATGGACATGTACTGCCAGCCCCTTCATGAGATGATTCCGGATCACAGCCATAATTTCGTGGAGCTGGTTTATATGTACAGCGGATCCACGGTCCATGTAATCAACAAAACCAGGATACTTCTGCTGGAAACCAATGATCTGCTGCTGTTAAGGCAGGGAACCAGCCATGCAGTTGAACCGGCAGGAGAAAATGATATAGCGGTGCATTTCTTTTTGATGCCGGAGTTTTTCTTTCATCCCGGCCTGATGGAAGAAGAGAGCGGCGTCGTTCGCCATTTGGTCGTGGGAACCCCGTCTGCCGGTGATTCCGGAGCAGATTACCTTCACTTTCATCTGAAGGATATTCTGCCGGCGCGGAATCTGATGGAGAATATGATCTGGTCCTTTTCCGGCAGAAAAAAGGGCAGGCAGGAGATTAATCAGGCGACTATGGGAATACTGCTCATGGAGCTGATCCATGAAACCGGCAGGGAGGAACCCCATGATATGGCCCAGTATGAGGAGCAGATGGTACTGACCGCATATCAATATCTGGAGAGCAATTATCCTTCCGCCACTCTGGAAGAGTTTTCGGCTCTGGCCATGCAGCCGTCCTATTATATCAGCCGTTTGTTTAAGCGGTATTTTCGGATGACGTTTACGGAGTGCCTGCAGCTCATCCGCATGATCCGGGCGGCAAACTATCTGGCCTCCACGTCAAAGCCGGTGGAAGAGATCATTGCGGAGATCGGCTATGAGAACAGCAGCTACTTTCACCGTCTGTTTAAGGAACGGTATGGGATGACGCCGAAGCAGTTCCGGGATAAATCCAGGGATCAAATCTGAAAAGATTATGAAATATCCCCGGGGAACATTGACTTTCGGCCCATAGGTTATTATAGTTAAGGCAAAATTATTAAAGGGGCGATAAACACAGGATGAATCGGTTTAGGGAAAGTTTTGCGCGGTTTATGACAGGAAGATACGGTGTGGATAAGCTGGGACAGTTTTTGAACGGAGCTGCCCTGATTTTCCTTGCGGCCGGACTGCTCATCCGGAATCCCTGGGTGAACGTGGCGGCCGCGGTCTGTCTCATCATATGCTATTACCGCATGTTTTCAAAGAATATGGGGAGGCGGTTCCGTGAGAATCAGAAATTTGAGCGCATCCGGTTCCGGGTATCGGAAAAATTCCGGAAATGGCGTTTTAAGCTGAACCAGGCCAGGGATTACCACATTTATAAATGCCCGGGCTGCGGGCAGAAGATCAGGGTTCCGAGGGGCAAAGGAAAGGTCAGCATCCACTGTCCCAAGTGCAGTACTGATTTTATAAAGAAAAGCTAGAAGGGAACGATTATGAGTTTACAGTTTAAGCCGATCGGGGCTGAGGATATTGATGCAATCACTCCGTTTTATGCCTTACGGCCCAACAAGACGTGTGACAGTGTTTATTTGGACAGTTTTATCTGGCGGGAATATTATCATGTAAAATATGCAGTCAGTGAAGGCAGGGCGCTGCTGTTTCTGATGGAAAAGGAGGGAGAACCGTTTTCAGCCATGCCCATGTGCAGGGAAGAGGATCTTCCCCATTATTTTGAGCAGCTGGTGGATTATTTTAATCAGGTATTAAAAAAGCCCCTTCGCATATTGCTTGCGGATGAAGAGGCGGTCCGTTACTTAAATCTGAATCCGGAGAAGTTTGAGGTGAAGGAAGAAGAGGACTTAAAGGATTACCTTTATGATGCGGAAGCCATGAGGACTTTGTCGGGGAAAAAGCTTCACAAGAAAAAGAACCATTTAAACTCCTTTTTGAGGGAATATGAGGGGAGGTATGAATACAGGAACTTAAACTGCTCCGACCGGGATGACGTGCTGGAATTCCTTGACGGCTGGTGGGAGAACAAGGTGGAAGCCGCGGAATACGAGAGCCAGCTTGATTATGAAGTAATGGGGATCCACGATATTTTAAAGAACTGTTCCGTACTCGGCGCCAGCATGGCGGGCGTTTATATAGACGGCAGATTAAGGGCATTTACCATCGGAACCTACAATAAACTGGAAAAGATGGCGGTCATCCACATCGAAAAGGCGGATGCAAACGTAAAGGGACTGTACCAGTATATCAACCAGCAGTTTCTGATCCACGCATTTCCGGAAGAAATGGTTCTTGTCAACCGGGAGGACGATGTGGGGATGGAAGGACTGCGGCAGGCGAAGATGTCCTATAACCCCATCGGATTTGCGAGAAAATACGGAATATTTCAGAAGGGCTTTTCAATATGATAAGGTATTTGAAGCAGGAAGAAAAAACAGAAAGCCGGGCGTTGTGGGAAAACGTATTTTCCGAGGATTCCCGGAGTTTTCTGGATTATTATTATTCGGACAGAGTGAGGAAAAATAAAATACTGACTGCGTGGAAGGATGATCGGATCGTAGCCATGCTTCACCGCAATCCATACCAGGTGGTGGTAAAGGACCGCATATGGAAGGTGGATTACATCGCCGGGGTGGCTACGGACCCAGGCTTCCGTCATCAGGGTTACATGAAACGGCTTTTGAACCACTGTTTTTCCGATATGTACATGGAGCGGATGGGGTTCTGTTTTCTGGTTCCTGCGGATCCGGCCATTTACCATCCCTTTGATTTTACCTATATCTGCGATCTGCCCCAGAGGACGCTGAATGAAAAGGGACGTCTGCGCTTAAGCCGCAGAGCCTTTGCGGAAAGGACGTCCGAATGCAGGGAGGCCGCGGAATTTGCAGGGAGGCAGCTGGAAAAAGGGTATGAGGTCTATGCCCTGCGGGATGAGGCATATTACCGGGATCTGTGCAGGGAAGTGAGAAGCGACAGGGGAGATCTGATCCTTCTTTTTACCAGGGATGAAAAGGAACGTCTGGCCGGCCTGTGGGCCTATTACGGCGAGACGGCCCAGAATCAGAGGGAGCTGATCTGTCTGCCGGGGTATTTAATGGAAACCGGGCCCTTAAAACCGTCTGTCATGGGGAGGATCATCCATTTGGAACAATTCGTTTCCGTGATAAGGCTGAAAGAGGAATGTCCGGTCAGCGAAATGGAGCTGCTCATTGAGGTGGAGGATAATTTTATCCATCACAATGCCGGATTGTTCCGGTGGAAGCTGGGACGGGAAGGATCAAGGCTGATCCGCATGGATGGAGAAAAAGAGATCAGGCCCCATTTGACCATGGGGATCAGTGAGCTGACTTCCTGGCTGTTTGGATATGGTGCGCCTTCTGTTCCGGAGGATGGAAGGGCTATGGTGGATCGGATCAGGCCTTTAAAGGGCGTATTTTTTGATGAGATCACGTAAAAGACCGGCATCGGAAAGGGGAAGGATATGGATGATATGGGGAAGCTGAAGGCGTGGATAGAGGAAAGCCGGAATATTGTATTTTTCGGAGGCGCCGGAGTGTCCACGGAAAGCGATATTCCGGATTTCCGGGGCGTGGATGGGCTGTATCATGAACAGTACAAGTATCCCCCGGAAACGATCATCAGCCATAGCTTTTTTGTGAAAGACCCCGGCGAGTTCTATCACTTTTACCGGAACCGGATGCTGTTTCCCGACGCAAAGCCCAATGAGGCTCATCTGGCCCTTGCCAGGCTGGAGGAAATGGGAAAATTAAAGGCGGTCATTACCCAGAACATTGACGGTCTGCATCAGGCGGCCGGAAGCCGGGAGGTGCTGGAGCTTCACGGTTCTGTCCTGAGAAATTACTGTACCCGCTGCGGGCGGTTCTACAGCCTTTTGCAGATGCTTGAAGCCATGGGCCCGGATGAGGTCCCCAAATGCGGCTGCGGAGGGCTGGTAAAGCCGGATGTGGTGCTTTACGAGGAAAGCCTGGATCAGGATGTGCTGAGCCGGGCGGTGCGGTATATTTCAAATGCGGACATGCTGATCGTAGGAGGAACCTCACTGACCGTGTATCCGGCCGCGGGACTCATTGATTATTACAGGGGAAAGAAAATGGTGCTGATCAACCGGACGGTGACGCCCATGGATAACCGGGCGGATCTGGTCATAAGCGGAAATCTGGGAGAGGTATTTCATGAAGCGGTGCAGCGGCGGCATGATTTTTCCGCCTGCCGCCGGTTGGAAAATGAAAAGATGAAGGAGAAAAACGACATGTATCAGGCAGCAGAAAACAGATATGATAAGATGGAATATAAGCGCTGCGGCGTGAGCGGCGTTCTGCTTCCCAGAGTATCTCTGGGTCTGTGGCAGAATTTTGGATTGGAGAAGCCGCTGTCAGAGCAAAGGGAGATTCTTTTAAAAGCCTTTGATATGGGGATCACACATTTTGACCTGGCCAATAACTATGGCTTTCCTGCAGTGGGCAAAGCGGAGGAAAACTTTGGGGAGATTTTAAAAAGCGATCTTGGAAAATACCGGGATGAACTTATTATTTCCACCAAGGCAGGATTTGATATGTGGCCGGGACCTTATGGGAACTGGGGATCGAAAAAATATCTGACAGCCAGCCTGGACCAGAGCTTAAAACGCATGGGACTGGAATATGTGGATATTTTCTATCATCACCGTCCGGATCCGGAAACGCCTCTTGAAGAGACCATGGGCGCTCTGGCCGACCTTGTGAAAAGGGGAAAGGCTCTTTATGCGGGCATTTCCAATTATGGGGATCCTGAGGCAAAGGCAGCCATTGGAATGCTGAAAGATATGGGAGTGCCGTGCCTGATCCACCAGCCAAGATATAATATGTTTGAGAGAGGGGCCGAGGATGGACTGTTTTCAACTCTTCTTGAAAACGGGGCAGGCTGTATCTGTTACAGCCCGCTTGCACAGGGAGCATTGACGGACCGGTATTTGAACGGAATTCCGGAAGGATCCAGGGCCGCCAGGAAGGGAACCACCATCGGAGGGCGCTATCTGTCCGAAGAAAAGCTGGCTGTAATCAAAGGGCTCAATGAAATAGCGCTTAAGAGGGGACAGACCCTGGCACAGATGGCGCTGGCCTGGGTGCTCCGTGAAGAGGCCGTGACCTCCGTATTGATCGGAGCGAGCAGTGTGAAGCAGCTGGAGGACAACGCGGCCTGTCTGAAAAATCTGGATTTTACAGCAAAAGAGCTGGAAGAAATCGACATTATTTTAAAATAACCGTTTTAAAGGCGCTCGCCTTGGCGGACGGGCAGGTGTATGGGATGAATTACGAGGTTGGAGACATTGTAAAATTGAAAAAAAAGCACCCATGCGGAAGCCAGGAATGGGAGATTCTGCGGGTAGGTGCGGATTTCCGTTTGAAATGCATGGGCTGCGGCCATCAGATCATGGTAGCCAGAAAGCTGGTGGAGAAGAACACCAGGGGCTTAAAAGGACATGATGGAACGCCGAAAAGCTGAAATGGCTTGAAACAAAGGAAAAACTGCCGGAAAATCAAGAAAAGAGCTTGCTTTTATTTTGAAATTCCGGTATAATATTAAACCGTGACATATAGATTCCTTGCTCCTGATACTGAAAACAGGGGCCAGAGACCACAAGGAGGTAAAGAAGCATGAACAAATATGAGTTAGCCGTTGTTCTTAACGCAAAGCTCGAAGATGAAGAGAGAGCAGCAGCCATGGAAAAAGTTACGGGTTATATCACTCGTTTCGGCGGTGCTGTTACTAACATTGATGAATGGGGTAAGAAGAGATTGGCTTACGAAATTCAGAAAATGAAGGAAGGTTTTTACTACTTCATCAAATTTGATGGCGATTCCACAACTCCCAACGAGTTGGAAGCACACATTCGCATCATGGAGCCGGTTATCAGATATTTATGCGTGAGACAAGAGGCATAGCAGATAAAGAAAGCGTGATCGTATGAACAGAGTAATCCTTATGGGCAGATTGACCCGTGATCCAGAAGTAAGATATTCCCAGGGAGAGCGCGCCATGGCAATTGCAAGATATACTCTTGCTGTTGACCGCAGAGGCCGCAGGAATCAGGACGGCAATGAGCAGACTGCCGATTTCATCAATTGCGTCGCATTTGACAGAGCCGGTGAGTTTGCAGAAAAGTATTTCCGTCAGGGTATGAGAGTGCTGATTTCCGGAAGGATCCAGACTGGAAGTTATACGAATAAAGACGGCGTAAAGGTTTATACAACAGATATTGTTGTTGATGATCAGGAATTCGCCGACAGCAAGGGCGGAGCTTCAGGAGAAGGCGGCGGCTATCAGCCGACCTCCAGACCGGCACCTTCCAGCGCGATCGGTGATGGATTTATGAATATCCCGGATGGAGTCGAAGACGAAGGACTTCCATTCAATTAAATCTAACAGGAGGAAGTACCAATGGCATTTAACAGGAATGATAAGGCTGATGGCGCTAAGATGAGAAGAGGCGGCATGCGCAGAAGAAAAAAAGTATGTGTATTCTGCGGCGAGAAGAACGGCGTTATTGACTATAAAGATGTTAACAAATTAAAAAGATATGTCTCTGAGAGAGGAAAAATCCTTCCCAGACGTATTACGGGCAGCTGCGCAAAGCATCAGAGAGCGCTCACTGTTGCGATTAAGAGAGCAAGACATATCGCTCTTATGCCTTATACCATGGAATAAAGCGTTTTATCGCAGTTTTAGTCCGGTTGAAAAAGGTTTAAACAGATAATAAACTAATAGCAAAAGTGTATTGAGGACTCCGCATGAAAGTGTGGGGTCTTTTTTTGCTTTACAGGAATTTGCTCTGTCAGAAGCAAACCATATGTGCTATACCTGCTTTATGATGAGAGATGTAATAATGCGGACTGGTTATACGGAACAAAGAATTTTGCAGAAGGTACGGAGTTTTATCAGAACTGTTTTGGTTTCTTTCCCCCAGGGACAATTACAGTAAGAACACCGGCGGCTGGAGAATGTTGTACGATCTCTGTCTGTACAAACAAAAGTCATGCACTTTCAACAAAAATGACGCTGAAAATTAATGAAAAATGACACATTGACTTAATACGCATTATCGCCTATACTCTATGCATAGGTTTGTTACTCTTTGAGGCATTACCCCCGTTTATTTGTATTGCAAGGGTGTATTGTGTCCAAAGAGTTTTTTTGTTTTATGAGCATAACAGGAGGAGGGAAATGCGGGCAATTAAGAAAATAAATAACAACGTGGCTATCTGTGTTGACGGTAATAATAAGGAATTGATTGCTTTTGGAAAAGGACTGGGTTTTCCGTCCATGCCGTATGAAATTACAGATTTGAGCTTGATTTCCATGACCTTTTATCGAATTGACAACCGTTTTTACAGCCTTCTTCAGGACGTGCCTGAGAATGTGTTTGAAGTTTCGGCATTGATCGTGGATAAGACAAGAAGAACTTTAAACTGCAATATGAATCCAAACCTCATCATCAGTCTGGCGGACCATATTCATTTTGCCATTATACGGTTAAAGAAATACAAGAAGCTGCAGATGCTGTTTTCCTACGATGTGGAGCAGTTATACCCGAAGGAGACAGAGCTTGGGCGGTTTGCTGTAAAATTAATACAGGAGAAGCTCTATGTGAAACTGCCGGAGAGCGAGATTACAAATATCGCCATGCATTTTGTAAATGCGGAGGAGGAAACGGCATATGAGGAAGAGGTGCAGGGCGGCGAGGAACTGATCAATGCGGCTCTGGAGCAGATTGAAAAGTTCTTTTCCATTCAGATAGATCGGGACGGCTTCAGCTATAACCGCTTTGTTACGCACATGCGTTACTATTTGAAAAGGGTGAAGGAAAAGAAACTTTTCATGGATGACAACGCCTCCATGATACGGGCGATGAAGGCCGAAAATCCTGAAATCTATGAATGTGCAAGGCAAATAGCGGACCTTATTGGAAACAGGCTGCAGGAGAGCCGGGTGGAAGATGAAATATTGTATTTGATGATACATATCAACCGCATCACCCGAAATGCAGAAAAGACAACTGAATAAAAAGCAGGATTGTTACTCGTTACGGAGGCATTACCCAAGGCAATAAGAATAGGAAGGTCTTATTGTTTTGGGTTTTTTTATATCATAAGGAGGAAAATATGAGTAAAGAAGAACGGTTTCAAAAAATTGCAGCAGATGTGCTGGAAGCTGTTGGGGGAAAGGACAATGTAAGTCTGGTGACCCACTGTATGACAAGGCTTCGTCTTAACCTAAAAGACGAGAGCATACCGGACCAGGAGACGATGAAAAAGATTCCGGGTGTAATCGGTGTGGTGGATACGGGAGGTCAGCTGCAGGTTATTATCGGGCAGACCGTGCCAAAGGTTTATTCAGCGTTTTGCAAGGCAGCAGGAATTGCCGAACAGAGCGCCGTCAAAGAAAGCCTGGATGGAAAAAAAGAAAAGCTGACACTGAAAAGAGCCGGGAACAATATATTAAATTATTTATCCGGCAGTATGACTCCCATGATACCGGCCATGATTACGGCTGCAATGTTTAAGACAGTACAGGTCGTTATCGGACCGGATATGCTGGGAGTTGCAGGCACGGAGAGCGATATTTATATGCTGTGCAGCTTTATGTACAGTGCATTCTTCTATTTTCTGCCTGTATTCCTTGGCTTTACGGCAGCCAAAAAGCTGAACATGAACCCGATTATGGGCATTTATGCGGCAGCGCTGCTGTTAGTGCCTGATTTTATGGCATTGGCAGATTCGGAAACTGCATTTACGGTATATGGCATACCTGCCGCTGTAAATAATTATTCCCAATCTGTTTTGCCGGTTATTTTGACCATCTGGGTGATGAGCTACATTGACCGTTTCTTCAGAAAGGTTGTACCGGATCTGCTGTCCACGATTTTTGCACCATTCCTTACTATGGTGGTCATGGTTCCGCTGGAGTTATGTCTCCTTGCTCCGCTTGGCTCCATACTTGGCGGATATGTAGGGAATGGCCTGCTTGCATTCGGAAGCATCGGCGGTTTTATTGCAGTGGCAGTCGTTGCAGCGCTGTGGGAATTTCTCGTCATGACGGGCATGCATCAGGTTTTGATTGTTTTCGGTATAACAGCCATGATGACAAACGGAGTGGATAATTTTGTACTGACTGCGGGCGGATATGCGACATGGGCAGCTTTTGGTATGGCTTTGGGTGCATTTCTTCGTCTGAAAAATAAGAGTGAGAAGTCTCTTTCCTTGGGATATTTTATTTCAGGGGTTCTCGGCGGCGTAACGGAGCCGGTATTATATGGTATTGGTTTTAAATATAAACGTCCGTTTATTGCAATGGCAATCGGCGGATTCTGCGGGGGCTTATATGCCGGTATTACTGGTGTGGGAACGTATGTAATGGGGGCTACTAATTTTCTTGCGGTGCTCGGCTATGTGGGCGGCGGCACTGTAAATATGATAAACGGCTGTATTGGCGCTGCTATTTCACTCATTGTGTCGGCGGTATTGACGTATCTGTTTGGATTTACGGCAGAGGATTAAGTAAAGCCGGGTAAGTTTATATTGTTTTTTTCCATTCCGGGTACAGAGAGCGGAGAGGACTATAAAAGTCTGACATGCAGGGAAAGGAGTCTTGAAAATGAGAAAAATATTAGTGAGAGCAGATGATTTGGGTTATTCCGAGGGTGTAAACTATGGCATAGGAAAGAGCGTCAGGGAGGGAATCGTAAGCAGTGTAGGCGTTATGACAAATATGCCGTCTGTGAAGCATGGACTTGAGCTGCTGAAGGGCGCGGCGGTCTGCCTGGGACAGCATACGAATATATGTGTTGGAAAGCCGATTACCGACCCGGCACTTATACCGAGCATCACAAACGGGAAGGGCGAATTTAAATCCTCAAAGGAGTACAGGCAGACAAAGGAGGACTTTGTTGTGCTGGATGAAGTCATATTGGAGATCGAGGCACAGTACGAGAGATTTTTGGAACTTGTTGGAGAAAAGCCTCACTATTTCGAAGGGCATGCAGTGGCAAGCCGCAACTTTTTTAAAGGACTTGAGATGGTGTCGGAAAAGTATGGACTGAAATATTCCGGCATGTCTTTTGGCGGTGAACCGATCGTAGTAGGAAGCACTAAGGTTTATGTCACAATGGAAAGTATGCTGCCGGACTATGACCCATTGGGGACTTTGAAAAAGATGGTGGAACATCCCCATGAGGACGGCTGTGAAATGCTCGTTTGCCATCCGGGATATCTGGACGGTTATATTCTGAAAAATTCTTCCCTTACAATTCCCCGGACACAGGAAGTTGATATGCTCTGCGATCCGGAGACGAAGAGGTATCTGGAGCATGCCGGCGTGACGCAGATCACTTATGATGACTTATAGTATTTATAACAAGATGCTGCTTCCAGCCGTTTCTGCGGCTGAATGCAGCTTTTTCACCATATCACTGTGCGGCTTTATAATATTTCCACCTCCCCGACCGGTATTCCACAAAGGATAACAGGAAATTGACCAGCCATCCCACCGGAACGGCATACCATATCATGGCGATGCCGAATCTTGGAGCCATGGTGACGGCGATGGTTACCCGGAGGGCCAGATTTGCGAAGTTGGCAATGGTAAACATTTTCATGTCGGCGGCTCCCCGCAGCAATCCGTCCGTGCTCATTTTAAGGCCGATCAGGAAGAAAAAGAATCCCATGAATCTTAAATAGCCGGTTCCTGTTTCAAAGGCAAGCCGGGTCCCGCTTCCGCCCAGGAACATGCGGACAATGGGAGAATAAAAGCATTCCAGTATGATGCCGATGACGGCTGCAAAAAAGAAGATGTATCCCAGTGCCGCATGATAGCCCTTGTTCACCCGGTCCAGCCTGCCCGCGCCCATATTCTGAGCCGTATAGGAGGACATGGCATTGCCCATGGCCGCCATGGGAACGATGCAGAGGCTTTCCACCCGCATGGCTGAGGAGAATCCGGCCAGCATTTCGCTGCCGAAGCTGTTGACCACCGACTGAACCAAAAGCATGCCGATGGCAACGGTGGACTGCTGCAGAATGGAGGGAAGAGCCACCTTTGACATTTCTGATAATGCGGATGTATCAAAGACTGTTTCAAGATAGGAAGAATATTTTTTAAATTCCTTAACAAGCAGCAGGAAGGAAAGAATGACGGAAAATCCCTGGGCCGTAAAGGTTGCCCAGGCAGCGCCCTTTACGCCCAGACCAAGCCAGGATACCATGTAAATCGCCAGGAAAATATTGAGCAGTGAAGAAAATATCAAAAGATACAAAGGGATGCGGGACCGCCCGATGGCGTTAAATATGGCGGAGATCACATTATACATGAACAGAAACGGAAGCCCCCAAAAATATATCTTAAGATAGTCGTCGGCCATATCCAGAATATTGTCCGGGGTATTTAAGTAAATCATGAACGTTCTTCCAAAGAAATGGCCCACAGCGGCTAACCCTATGCTTAAAAAAAGAAATGAGATCAGTGCGGTGCACGCGGACTGAATCATTTTCTTATAATTTCTTGCTCCCCAGTAACGGCTTGTGATCACCGAGGCACCCACACCGCCGCCCATGGCGATGCAGATGAACACATTGGTGAAGGAATAAGAAGCGCCCACAGCGGCGAGGGCATCCTCGCTTATGAAACGCCCAACGATGACGGAGTCCGCCATTGTATAAAACTGCTGAAAAAAATTGCCGATGATCATGGGTAAAGTGAACAGAGCCAGCGCCCTGGCCGGTTTATCGTTGATAAGATACTCATTGTCCATATCAGTTTCCTCGCGTCCATTGTATTTTGTGTTTTTTTCCGCATTCGTATTCGCAGATGCATTCCGTGGTCAGGTTCTCTTTTGATTTGACGGAATTCAAGTCCTGAGAAAATTGTTTAAAAACCTGATCCAGAATATCTGTATTCACGAGATAATGCATGTGATATCCCATTTTGGTCCCTGAAACGATGCCGATCCTCTTTAAGATTTTCATTTGCTGGGAAACAGCCGGTTCGCTGATCCCCAGCTTTTTGGAAATCGCCCGGACGCAATAATGCCGTTCCAGCAGTAATTGCAGGATCTGATACCGGGTTGGGTCTGTTATGGTATGCAGGGCATGAACATAGTCCAAGAATCCCCCTCCTTTTGCTTTGGTATTAATTTGATTAAGTAATATCTTAATCAGAATAGCTCCATACCGGTATTTTGTCAAGAAAGCATTTCCATTTTAAATTACATCCGTTTTCATAAGTATAACAATATATTAAAAAAAATATGTAGACGCGGGGCGTCTTTTATGGTATGATGACCGGCGAGGCGCGGATCAGACAGCTCTTCTTTTATTGTGCATTTTACATAAAAAACAAGCCTGATATTGAACAGGTTTGCAAATGGACTTCTGAATTTATCCGTGATATACTTTATACAGAAAATAGATGTGTAGTTTGTGACTGGTAAGGCAGGCAAGATCTACAGGATTAATATCACATGTCAGCAGTGTGTGGTGGTCCTTGTAGCTTGTCTTTTTTCTTTTATACTGCAATTGAAGGGGAATATGAAGATTGAGAAGGTACTGAATAATAATATGGTATTGGCTTACAACACGGAAGGAAAAGAGGTCATCCTCAAAGGGAAATCCGTGGGCTTTGGAATGAAAAAAGGTGACGAGGTGGACCGGAAGCTGGTGGAGCGGGTGTTTGTGCAGAATGATAAAAGGGATGCCCGCCACTTTGAGGAATATTTTGCAAAGCTGCCTCAGGAATATTGGGAGATCAGCGAGCAGACGGTGGATTATGCCAGGAGCGAATTCGGAATGCAGCTGGATTCCCGGGCCATTCTTCCGGTATGCGACCATATTGCCGGTGCGGTGGACCGCTACCGGAACGGGACGATTCTCCGCAATGCCATGCTTTGGGAAGGAAAACGGTTTTATCCCAATGAATTTAAAGTGGGCCAGTATGCGGTTGATTTGATCCGGAGAAGGCTGCATATTTTCATGGAAGAGGATGAGGCCATGTTTCTTGCCTTCCACTTTGTCTACGGACAGCTGAACCGGCAGGAGGCCGATGATCTGGAGGTCATCACCGGGATCATCAAGGACATCGTGGATATTGTGGAAACCTCTTTTCAGATCAGGCTTAATACGGAAACCTGGGATTACAGGCGTTTCGTCACCCATATACGGTTTTTCGCACAGCGCATGCTGCAGAACAAGCAGTATGAGGAAACGGATGAGGAGTGGTATCATTTATTAAAGGATAAGTACCGCAGAGCTTATAACTGCATTGTTAAAATAGCGGATTACATACACGACCGGTTCTATTATGAAGTGGACCGGGAAGAGATGATGTATCTGATGATCCATATTGAAAAAGTTACCAGAGGATTGATATAAAACAGAAGTATGGGATTGTTACCGGACAGGAAATGTAGTCCGGGCAGGACCCTGCATGAGAGTGGGCCGCAAGGATTGTTTTGCCGCGGGCTGCTTTTAGGCAGGGTCTTTTTCTTTGGAATGATCAGGCGTTATCAGACAGCCGGCAAACGCCTTTTCAGATAGACAAAAAAGGAATAACCTTAAAATAAAGGAGGAAAAAAATATGGCATTTGATTATGCTAAGACCGCGGAAACCATACTGGAAAAGGTTGGCGGCGAAAAAAATGTAACAGGACTGTCCCACTGCATGACACGTCTTCGCTTTGTTTTAAAAGACGGAGCCATCCCAAAGGATGGGGAAGTTGAAAAAATTCCCGGCGTGATCCGGGTCGTGCGGCAGGGAGGGCAGTACCAGATCGTCATCGGCAATGAAGTGTCAAGTGTATACAAGGAGCTCGCGAAGCTTGGGAACTTCAAGGAGAGTACGGGTGAGAAAAATGACGGCCCCAAGGAAAACTTATTCTCACGCCTGGCCGGGTTTATTGCCGGCTGTATGACGCCTCTGCTCCCGGCCATGCTTGGCTGCGGTATGATCAAGGTGGTCCTGACTCTGCTCACCACATTTCAGCTGATCGATACGGGCGGAAGCACATATGTGATTTTAAATGCGGCCGGAGATGCGTTCTTTTATTTCATGCCCGTTCTGCTTGCAATGACCACGGCAAAACGCCTGGGTTCCAATATTTACCTGGCAATGGTCGTGGCCGCCTTTCTGATCCATCCCGATATCACGGCTCTGCTCGGACAGGGGAATACCTCCTATTTCGGGCTTCCGGTGACCTCGGCCGTTTATTCCTCATCCGTGCTTCCGGTATTGCTCATGATACCTCTCATGGGCTACATCGAACGGTTTGCGGATAAGATCTGCCCCAGCCTGGTAAAGGTGTTTTTAAAACCGCTGATCGTCATTTTTATTTCCGTGCCCGTGGCCCTCATTGTGGTAGGTCCCATTGGAAGCATTCTGGGCAACTACCTTGCGGACGGAATCAATATCCTGTATGATAAAGCAGGATGGCTCACCATTATGCTGCTCTCCGCAGCCATGCCGTTCATCGTCATGACCGGAATGCATTATGCACTGATTCCTATTATGACCATCGGTCTGACAAGTCTGGGCTTTGATGCGATCCTGATCATCACCATGTTCTGCTCCAATCTTGCCCAGGGCAGCGCGTCCGTGGCGGTTGCCATAAAATCAAAGGACAGGGATGTGAAATCCACCGCTTCCGCGGCCGGAATTTCGGCCATTGTGGCAGGTGTTACGGAGCCTGCCATGTATGGCGTGACATTAAAGTATAAGACGCCCATGATCGCCGCCGTCATAGGGGCGGGAGCGTCAGGTCTTTATGCCGGAATCACCCATCTGGTGGCCTACTCCGCGGGAGGTTCTCCTTCCAGCCTGTCCCTGATCCAGATGATCGGTGGGACCGGTTTCGGCAATCTGATCAACGGAGTGATCGCCCTTGGCATCACTCTGTCCATATCCTTTATCCTGACCTTTGTTCTCTATAAGCCGGAGGACAAAAGCGGAGAGAACCCGGCTTCAGGGGAAGCTCAGACTGAGGAGAAAAAGCCTCTGGTGGAAACCATTGAACTGGCAAGTCCTGTTTCAGGAACCGTGATTCCCTTAACGGAAGTGGAAGATGCGGTATTTGCAGGCGGAGTATTGGGAGAAGGAGCGGCCGTGATCCCGGAGGAGGGAAAGATCTATGCCCCGGCCGATGGAACCGTCAGCGCCGTGGTTGAAACAAAGCATGCGGTGGCCATCACTACGGATACCGGAGTAGAGGTTCTGATTCATGTGGGGCTTGATACGGTAAAACTTGGGGGAGAGGGATTTACCCTGCACTGTGAGGCAGGAGATAAGGTAAAGAAGGGAAGCCTTCTGCTGGAATTTGACATGGATAAGATCAGGGAAGCAGGCTTATCCCTGACCACTCCTGTCCTTGTATCCAATATGGCCAGCTTTGTCAGCCTGAAAGCCAGTGATAAAAAACAGGTGAAGGCAGGAGAAAATCTGCTGTCCATTGTATGATTGAGAAAGAGGTGTAATATGTCTGTATTTGCTGAAAATTTTTTATGGGGAGGCGCGGTGGCGGCCAACCAGTGTGAAGGCGCCTGGGATGAGGCCGGAAAAGGGATTTCCGATGCCGACGTGTGTACCGGAGGTTCCCACACCAGATCCAAACGGATCACCAGGACCATAGAACCGGGTACTTTTTATCCAAGCCATGAAGCCATTGATTTTTACCATCATTACAGGGAAGACATTGCCCTGTTTGCTGAGATGGGCTTTAAGGTGTTCCGGTTTTCCATTTCGTGGACCAGGATTTTTCCCACCGGTATGGAGGAAGAGCCCAATGAAGCGGGTCTGGAATTCTACGACCGGGTGATCGATGAGTGCTTAAGCCACGGCATTGAGCCTCTCATCACCATTTCCCATTACGAGATGCCCTTTGCCCTGACGGAAAAATATAACGGCTGGGCTTCCAGGGAATGCATTGACCTGTTTGTCAAGTATGCAGCGGTGCTGTTCAAACGGTATAAAGGGAAGGTGAAATACTGGCTGACCTTCAATGAGATCAACGCCGGAGCCATGCCTATGGGCGGTTTCCTTTCCCTTGGCATTTTAAATGAAGGCACAACGGATTTCACCGATCAGGTGGATATTCCCCAGCTCCGTTTTCAGGGACTGCACCATCAGTTTGTGGCCAGCGCCCTGGCGGTCAGGGCCGGACATGAGATCGATCCGGACTGCAGGATCGGCTGCATGATCTGTCATATCACCACCTATCCGCTGACCTGCAGCCCGGATGATATTCTGGAGGCCCAGAAGCAGAACCAGGTGTTGAACCAGTTCTGCGGGGACGTGCAGGTGCGGGGAGAATATCCGCACTTCATGGACCGTTATTTCAGGGAAAAAGGATTAAGCGTTCAGATGGAACCGGGGGATCTTGAGATCATCAAAGAGGGCTGTGTGGACTTTTATACCTTCAGCTACTATATGTCAAACTGCGCCACAGCTTCCCCGGAACAGTCAAAGTCTTCGGGCAACTTAATGGGCGGAGCGAAAAACCCTTACCTGGAATCCAGTGACTGGGGATGGCAGATAGACCCCAAAGGGCTGCGCTATACCTTAAACGGACTGTACGGACGCTACCGGATTCCCCTCATGGTGGTTGAAAACGGCCTGGGCGCCTATGATAAGAAGGAAGAGGACGGAACCATAGAGGATGATTACCGCATTGACTATTTAAAGAAGCATATTGAGCAGATGAGGGAGGCCGTGGCGGATGGCGTGGATTTAATGGGCTACACCCCCTGGGGCTGCATCGACCTGGTCAGCGCTTCCACCGGAGAAATGGCAAAGCGCTACGGTTTTATCTATGTGGAGAAATACGATGACGGAACCGGGGATTTATCCAGAAAGAAAAAGAAGTCCTTTGACTGGTATAAAAAGGTGATCGAAACCAACGGAGAAGAACTGGGTTAAAAATAAGGGGGGAGGTTCAACCGATGAGAAAACAAAGTGCAATGGCCGCAGGTTGCGGCGGCGGGAGCAGAACGGAAACTTCACCGGCCGCCCGGACAGCCGCTGAAACCGTTGTTTCACCGTCTGCCGAAGGGAAGGCCCCGGAGGGAACAGAGGCGGATGAAACGGTGGTTTCCACAAAGTACGGCCCGGTAAAAGGGACGAAGGAAGGGGAGCGGGAAGCTGCCGGTGCTGGTTTTTATCCACGGAGGGAACAACCAGACCGGAAATGCGGGAGAAATCCCCGGTACGGATCTGGTGAAAAAGGATAACTGCGTGTATGTGTCCGTGGACTACCGGCTGGGCCTTCTGGGCTTTAACTGCCTGCCGGCTCTTCAAAAGGAGGAGAACAGCACGGGAAATTACGCCATGCTGGATATCGGGGCGGCCCTGGACTGGGTGAAGGAAAATATTGCCGCATTCGGGGGAGATCCCGGGAATGTGACCATTTCCGGCTTTTCGGCAGGCGGGCGTGATGTGATGGCCATGCCGGCGAGTCCGGTGTTCAAGGGTAAATTCCAAAAGGCGATCGCCTTCAGCGGAGGCATGACCACTGCGGATGAGGGATTGAGCGCGAAAAAGATTGCGGCAGCCATGGCTCCCCTTGCGGTGGAGGGGGAAATCAGGGAGAAAATGGTGAAGCATGTGCTCAACGGGCGCTGGTTCAGCCTTGCCCAGGATGAGTATTTCGGAAATGAAAGCCTTTGGGATGATGCAGAGTAAGAACTGAGGGGAGAGAGCAGAGGAAAGCTCCGTTTGAATCGGGAGCTTTTCGCTGCTCTCTTTTTGTGGTACTATGATTGAAGTATATTTTTTTACGAATGTAAAAGCAGGGACAGAAATTATTCCCTTATATTTTTTTTCGGGATTTTATATAATCATACGAAAGAGGTTCATGGGCAGGGGGTATGGGATATGGTGAAAATTTTTCTTGCAGAGGATGAAAAAATAGTCCGTGAAGGGATCAAGAATGGAATCCCATGGGAAAAATACGGTTTTGAGTTTGCCGGGGAGGCACCCGACGGGGAACTGGCTTACCCGCTGATACTCAAGTCAAGGCCGGATATCCTTCTGACCGACATCCGCATGCCTTTTATGGATGGGCTTGAACTGGCTGAGATGGCAAAGAAGGAGCTTCCGGACCTTCACATCATGTTTTTCAGCGGCTATGATGACTTTGAATATGCAAAGCGCGCCATTAAGATCGGGGCGGCGGATTACCTTTTAAAGCCCGTAAGCAGCAGCCAGCTGCTGGAAGCCCTGGAGCGCATGAGCGAGGCCATCCTGCAGGAAAAGAGCGAGAAAGGCTACAAGCTGGAGTTTTTAAAGCAGCAGGAAGAGAGAAAGCGGATGGAGCGGGACAGGCTGTTCGATACCATTGTATCCGGGAAAATGAGCCTCCAGGAAATCCTCTTAAAGGGGCAGGAGCACAACCTGTCACTGAGCGCCCCCATGTATAACCTGATTCTGTTTCAGGCCAGGGTATCCGATAATCAGGAGCAGTATTCCGATGAAGGAGTCATATTTGACGAAAGGCTGAAAGAGGAGCTTGACGGCAGGCGGGACATCATCGGATTCAACCGTTTGACGGAAGGATATGCCTTCCTGATCATGGGAAATGACTTATCCGACCTGGAAGAAAGGGTTTCCTCCTGTTCCAGGCTCCTGATCCGGCTGGTGGAATCCTGTCCGGGAATGGAATATTTCGGAGGGATCGGCGTTCCCGTCCGCCGGCTCGGCGAATTAAGGTCCTGCTTTAAGGCGGCCAGCCGGGCTTATGCCGGGCGGTACATGATGGAATACAACCAGCTGCTTACGGAGGAAGCGGCCCTCCGGCTCCGTGATGATTCCGGCAGCATCAGTGTGGTGGGATTGGATATGTCCAAGCTGAGCCGGGACATTATACCCAATTTCTTAAAAAACGGCTCGGTTCCGGAAGTGAAGTATTTTGTGGAAGAATATCTGGAGGCCTGTGGGAATAATTTCGAGTCCCTGATTTTCCGGCAGTACATATTGATGGATGTCTATCTGGCGGTGATCGGGTTCGTGACCCAGCTTGGCTTTGAGCCGGATCAGGTGATCAGGGAGTTCGGCGATGCAAAAACCCTTCAGCCCTGTGTCGGTTCGGAGGAAGCGGCAGCCTCTTATGCCCGCTCCATCCTCTCAAAGGCCATTGCCTTAAGGACCACCTGTTCCCAGAAAAAATACCGCCTGGTTCTTGACAAGGCGAAGGATTACATTATCAGCCATTATAAGGACGAGGATATCTCCTTAAATGTGGTGGCTTCCAGCGTGAATATAAGCCCCAACCATTTCAGCACCATTTTCAGCCAGGAAATGGGGATCACCTTTGTGGAATATTTAACAAAGGTGCGGATGGAGGCGGCCAGGGAGCTTCTGTTAAAGACGGACTTAAGAACTTCGGAGATCGGCTATAAAGCCGGCTATAAAGATCCTCATTATTTCAGCTACTTATTCAAGAAGATCCACGGAATTACGCCGAAGGCATTTCGGTCGGGAGGGGAACATGAAGCGCAGAAGTGATTCGATCAAGGCAAAAATACAATCCATGCAGGCAATCGTATTTATCCCAGTCATCATTATGATTGGGATATTGCTGTATATGATGGTGTGGCAGAACCGGCAGTACCGTCAGAGCATCCGGAATCTGACCATGGCAACGGAGTTCAATTTTGATTTTAAATCCAACATCGACTATAAAATGTACCGCATTGTGATCGGTGCGGATACCTTTGAGACCCTGAACCCATATGAAGATCTGGACAATTCCAGGCAGATGTTTGAACAGCTGAAGGATTCCACCCCTCAGGAGAGCAGCAAGAAAGGGCTGGACGGCATCCTGATCCTCATCGATATTCTGGAAAAACGGATCGACGATGTGCGCACCAGCAGCATCATTGGTGACTATGACCGGAATATGGAGCGCCTGGACAAGGACATTTACGTCATTACCGATCTCATTGAGGAAACCATGTCGGATTATATTTACAGTGAGACCAAGAACTTAGAATCCATGCGCCGCAAGCTGGATGCCCAGACCAGGCAGGTCATTGCCGTATGCGTCATGGTTTCCGCCTATATCATTGTGTTTCTCATGGTTTCCTTCTCTTCCTTCGGAAAGAAGATCACAAAACCCATTGAGGAGCTGTGCGAGTATACCATGGAGATCGCCAGCGGCAGCTTAAAGGTCAATGCGCCGAAAAGCAATCTCCGGGAGATCCAGATGCTGAGCGATCAGTACGATCAGATGGTGGTCCGCATCGGGGAGCTGATCGAACACATCAAAACAGAGCAGGAGCAGAAGCGGAAAACCGAGCTGAAGCTTCTTCAGGCCCAGATTAACCCCCATTTCCTTTACAACACCTTAGATACCATTGTCTGGCTGGCAGAGGGGAAGCGCCATCAGGAGGTGGTGGATATGATCACCGCCCTTTCTTCCTTTTTAAGGATCGGACTGAACAACGGCCGGGATTTCATTACCATACGGGGTGAGGCGGAGCATGTGAACAGCTACCTTCAGATCCAGCATTTCCGTTATGAGGATATCATGGATTATGAGATCGATTTTGAAGAGCAGATCAAGGAATTTTCCATTTTAAAGCTTACCCTTCAGCCCATAGTTGAGAATGCCCTTTACCATGGCATCAAAAATTGCAGGAAAAAGGGCTTTTTAAAAATCAGCGGCTGGAAGGAGGATGAGGATATCTTTTTAAGGGTGGAGGATAACGGCATCGGCATGAAGCCGGAAGAGCTCTTAAAGATGCAGAAGCTGGTCCGCAGGGGGGGAGAAGACGTGGATCTGCGGGAGGGCTTCGGGATCGCCAACGTGGCGGAGCGGATCCGCCTTAATTTCGGCGGGGCCTATGGGCTTCAGATTGAGAGCGAGTATGGGACAGGAACCTCCGTTACGGTCAGGATCCCTGCGGTTTTAAAAGGGATGAAATAAAAAAATCAACCTTTTTCCGAAAAAATCCAACATGGAAAAGGCATATGCCCGAAAGACGTAAAAAACTCAACTGTTTGCAAAAGATATTGCATTGAGAAAAGCCGCGGGTAACGATATGATACAGCCAGATGCAAAAACACTATATATCATTTTGGAGGGAACGGATATGAAGAAAAGATTAGTGAGCATGATGACGGCCGCAGCTATGACCGCGGCCATGGTTTTATCCGGCTGCGGCGGTTCGCAGACGGCGGCGACTACCGCGGCTCCCGCCGGCACGGAGACGGCGACAGAGGCGGCTGAGTCAAAGGCCGGAGAGACTACAGCGGCGGCCAAGGCCGAAGAGAAAAAAGAACAGCTTGTGGTAGGCTTTTCCCAGGTGGGTGCGGAATCCGACTGGAGGACGGCCAATACGGAGTCCATGAAATCCACCTTTACGGAGGAAAACGGTTATAAGCTGATTTTTGACGACGCCCAGCAGAAGCAGGAAAACCAGTTGAAGGCAGTCCGTAATTTCATCCAGCAGGATGTGGATTATATCGTGATCGCTCCGGTTACGGAAACCGGATGGGATACGGTTTTACAGGAAGCAAAGGATGCCGGAATCCCGGTGATCATCGTTGACCGTATGATCGATGTCTCCGATGATTCTTTATATACCGCATGGGTCGGCTCCAACTTCCTTCAGGAAGGCTATGACGCGGTGACATGGCTTGATGAGTATTTAAAGAAAAACAACCGGGGGGATGAAGAGATCAACATCGTGACTCTGCAGGGAACCATCGGTTCTTCCGCACAGATCGGACGTACCGACGGCGTGGAAGAAAAGATGAAGGATCATCCGAATTGGAACATGCTGGAGCGCCAGACCGGTGAATTCACCCAGGCGAAAGGGCAGGAGGTCATGGAGTCCTTCTTAAAGACCTACAATGATATTGATGTGGTCATCGCAGAGAACGACAACATGGCGTTCGGAGCCATTGACGCCATAAAGGCGGCAGGAAAGACCTGCGGACCCAACGGCGATATCATCATCATTTCCTTTGATGCGGTTGCGGCGGCATTTGATTCCATGATCGCCGGAGATATGAACGTTTCCGTGGAATGTAATCCGCTCCATGGTCCCCGGGTGGCTGAGATCATCCAGAAGCTGGAAAAAGGCGAGAACGTTGATAAGATCGCCTATGTACAGGAAGGCGTGTATCCGGCAGATACTGCAGCAGAAGAGAAGCCGAAGCGGGCATATTAATCCCACAGGGCCGGCGGCGCCGGAAACAGGATGAAAGCAGGATAAACAGGTGTAGGGTAATGGAGGACGGCGGTTTTAAGTCCTCCGCTCCACACCTTTTTTAATCCCCGGATTCCCTTTGAAAAGAGGAGCGGGGAGGAAAGGAAGAGGTTTCTATGCCCAGTGAAATCGTATTAACCATGCGCAGCATATCAAAAACATTTCCCGGCGTACGCGCCCTTGACCGTGTGGACTTCACCTTGAGGAGCGGGGAGATCCATGCCCTCATGGGAGAGAACGGAGCGGGAAAATCAACGCTCATCAAGGTGCTCACCGGGGTCGAGGAATTTGAAACGGGAGAAATAAGGATCGCCGGGCTTCCGGGAAGCATCATAAATCATTCTCCCCAGGAGGCCCAGACCCATGGGATCAGCACCGTATATCAGGAAGTCAATCTCTGCCCCAATTTATCCGTGGCGGAAAATTTATTTATCGGGAGAGAGCCCAGGCGCGGAGGACTGATCGACTGGAAGACCATGAATAAAAAGGCGAAGGCGCTGCTGGAGAGTCTGGATATCCGGATCGATGCGGCCATGGCTCTGGAGAATTATTCCATTGCCCTGCAGCAGATGATCGCCATTGCCAGAGCCGTGGATATGTCCGCCAGGGTGCTGATCCTTGACGAACCGACCTCTTCCCTGGATGACGGGGAAGTGGAAAAGCTGTTTAAGCTGATGAACCGTCTCAAGGCAGAGGGAGTGGGCATCATTTTTGTCACTCATTTCCTGGAACAGGTATATGAAGTCTGTGATAAGATCACCGTTCTCCGCAACGGAGCCCTGGTAGGGGAATATGAAACGGAAAAGCTGTCCAGAGTGCAGCTGGTGGCCAAAATGATGGGGAAGGATTTCGATGACCTGGCTGCCATAAAGAAAAGCGAAGAAACCAGGAAAAAATCAGAGGAAGTGGTGATCGATGCACAGGGGATCGGAAAACATGGGACCATAAAGCCTTATGATTTAAAAATCCATAAGGGGGAAGTGATCGGTCTTACCGGGCTTTTGGGATCAGGACGCTCGGAGCTTGCCAGGAGCTTATACGGTGCGGATAAGCCGGATGCCGGAAAGCTGAAGGTAAACGGACGGGAGGTCTCCGTCAATACGCCTCTTGACGCCATGATGGCCGGCATGGCCTATCTCCCTGAGAACAGGAAGGAGGAGGGGATCGTTTCCGACTTATCGGTGAGGGAGAATTTAATCCTTGCTCTCCAGGCAAAAAGGGGGATGTTTCATCTGATCGGAAGAAAGGAGCAGGAAGAGCTGGCGGATAAATACATCCGTCTGCTGCAGATAAAGACAGCCGGCATGGAGACACCGGTGAAAAGTCTAAGCGGGGGAAACCAGCAGAAGGTGATTTTGGGCCGGTGGCTTCTCACGGACCCGGATTTTCTCATATTGGATGAGCCGACCCGGGGAATCGATGTGGGGACCAAGACAGAGATCCAGAAGCTGGTGGTGCAGCTGGCGGGGGATGGGAAGGCGATAATGTTCATTTCTTCCGAAGTGGAGGAAATGATCCGCACCTGCAGCCGCATGGCTGTGCTCCGGGATGGGCAGAAGGTGGGAGAGCTGGAGGAAGACGAACTGAGCCAGAATCATATCATGAAGGCGATTGCAGGAGGTGGGGGAGATGAATAGGATGACAGGATTTATAAAAAAGCTGACGGGATACCGGTTGTTCCTGCCGTTGTTCTGCCTGGTTCTGGTGCTGCTGTCAAACTTAATGAAGACGCCCACTTTTTTTGAGGTGACCATAAAAAACGGCGTTCTGTACGGATACATCATCGATGTGATCAACCGGGCCAGCGATCTGGTGATCCTGGCGGTGGGGATGACCATGGTGGCGGCGGCTTCCGGAGGTACGGACATCTCCGTTGGGGCGGTCATGTCTGTGGCGGGAGCGGTGTGCTGTTATATTCTGGCAGGCGGCCGGCAGACGGTCAACGAGTTTCAGAATCCTTACCTGCTGGGAGTCGCGGCTGCGGTGGGGGCCGGAATATTATGCGGCTGCTTCAATGGATTTCTGGTGGCAAAAATGAAGATCCAGCCGATGGTAGCCACCCTGATCCTGTTTACGGCCGGGCGGGGGATCGCGCAGCTGATCACCAGAGGCCAGATCACCTATATCCGGGTGGAGTCCTATAAAATGCTGGGTTCCAGCATTCCGGGAATTCCCGTTCCAACCCCTGTTTTCGTGGCTCTGATCGTGGTGTTACTGACCTGGCTGCTGTTAAAAAAGACCACTCTGGGCCTTTATATCCAGACGGTGGGGATCAATTCCAGGGCTTCCAGGCTCATGGGGATCAAGTCATCCATGATCATATTTCTGTCCTATGCATTCTGCGGCCTGTGCGCCGGAGTGTCCGGACTGGTGGCTTCTTCCAGGATCTATTCGGCGGATGCCAACAACATCGGGCTCAATCTGGAGCTGGATGCCATCCTCGCCGTGGCGCTGGGAGGAAACAGTCTGGGAGGCGGTAAGTTCTCCCTGCTGGGAAGCGTCATCGGCGCCTATACCATACAGGCGCTCAGCACCACCTTATACGCCATGGGCGTTTCTCCGGATCAGATCCCGGTGTATAAAGCTGCGGTGGTGGTCGTTATCGTAGCGCTGCAGTCAGAGGAATTGAAGCGGATGACAAAAAGGTTCCAGACGGTTCATAAAGCCGGAAAGAAGGTGGCATAAATGAAGAATAAAGGAAAGATCGACGGAAAAGTATTCCTGCTCATGATCACCATCGCCCTCTTTGCGGCAATGTACATAGCCGGGATCATCATTTTCAAAAGCAAGGGCTTTGCCAAACCTCAGGTATTTTTAAATCTCTTTATCTCCAATGCCGGACTGATCGTCATAGCCGCCGGCATGACCATGGTCATGATCACAGGGGGAATTGACATTTCCGTGGGTTCCGTGGTGGCCCTCACCTGTATGATGCTGGCATGGATGATGGAAATAAAGGAAATCGGAGCGGTTCCGGCCCTTTTGACGGTTCTTGTCATGGGCCTGATCTTCGGTCTGGTCCAGGGGTTTTTAATTGCCTATTTAAAAATACAGCCCTTCATTGTGACCCTGGCCGGCATGTTTTTTGCCAGGGGCATGACGGCCATCATCAGCCAGGAAATGATAAGCATAAAGAATGAACTGTTCCTTACGTGGGCAAAGAGCAAAATCAATTTGACCTTTCTGGGCGGAACGGTCAATAAAAAGGGTATGGTGAACTATCCCTTTCTCTATCCCAGCGTGATCATGGCCCTGGCTGTGCTGGTTCTGGTGTTTGCAGTGCTTAAGTACACCAAATTCGGCAGGACCGTCTACGCGGTGGGCGGGAACGAGCAGTCCGCCCTGATGATGGGCTTAAATGTAAAGCGCACCAAGCTTCTGGTCTACATCATCAATGGCTTTTTATGCGCCCTGGGCGGGTTTTTATTCTGTCTGAATACCTGTGCGGGATTTGTGGAACAGGCAAAGGGCTTTGAAATGGAGGCCATTGCATCCGCGGTCATCGGAGGGACGCTGCTGACCGGCGGCGTGGGGAACGTATTCGGAAGTCTGTTCGGAGTTCTGATCAAGGGAACCATAGAAACCTTCATCACCTTTCAGGGGACCCTGTCCTCCTGGTGGACGAAAATCACCATCGCAGCGCTGCTGGCATTTTTTATCATTTTGCAGAGCCTGTTTGCCAGGGCAAAGGAAAAATAGCTCCGGTCAGCCTGTCCGCCCTTTACAAGAAAAAAATTATGTGCTATCATAAACCCAATTTTTTAGAATAAGGGGAGATGGCCATGTCTCAATATAACTCCAGTTTAACATCACCCGCTCCGGAAAACAGCAGTCTGTTCGAAATTGTCAGAAGACGCGGTAAGAAAGTGACATATCCGGCAAAACATCTGTTTCTGGAACCGGGAATGATTTTGGATGGAATCTATTATATCTGTGAAGGAAGAACCCGGCACTATATGGTGGATATGGAAGGACGGGAAAAGGTTCTTTATACGCTGACTGCCGGCTGGTTCTATGGGGAAACGCCATGTTCCCTGAAAGAACCTACGGGACTGTATTCCAAAACAGAGCTGAAAACCGTAATGTACAAAGTCAGCAGGAACGATTATGAGGAGCTTCTGGATTCGGAAAAGGTCTTCCGGGATGCGGTATTGAAAAGCTATGCCACGAAAATGCTGATTTTGAGGCATGAAATTGAAAACATTACTTTTTATTCATGCAAAAACCGGCTGATGCGTGTTCTCTGTTCCACTGCGGATACCACACGGAGAGCAGAAGGCAACTGGTATGATCTGCGCATGAATTATACGCAGTATGAATTGAGCATCATTGTGGGAGGGGCAAGGGTGAATGTCAGCAAGCTGCTGAATGAAATGTGTGCGGAAGGAACCATACGCATGCTGAACCGGAACATCCAGCTGAATGCGGATGAATATGAGCGATTTATCCGGGATCATGTGCTGTAAACCTGTTCTCATGTGTCAAAAAATAATAAAATAAAGCAATTGATTTATTTTATTAAGTAATATAGTTGATTTTTAACGTTTATAAACGGTTGTTGTTTATAAAATCAGGAAATCACTCTTTGTTTGTAGCATTTACTACAAATTTGCAAATCTTTCATTGTCGCTTTTGTGATAGATTCCTGACCGGATCTGGTTTAGGATATATAACAGAAAGAACAAAGGAGTTCATGCTTGAACGCATGAGCTTTTTTGTTGTACCTGATAAGAGGCATAAAAAGGAGGAAAGAGCATAAATGATGCTGGTTATAAGTTTGTCCTATAACTGATTCAATATTATTTTTATTTGACAAAAACCTATAGGAATGGTAAGATATCGACAAAATATGACAGGTTTTGCACGAGGAGGATGAAAACATGATAAATTTAACGGGTTCCTGGGTAGCGATGCCGACACCGTTTACCGCAGATAATAAAATTGATTATAAAGGATTTGAGACTCTCATTGAAAGGCAGATCAAATACGGGACTTCCCAGCTTTTTGTTTTGGGTTCCGCAGGTGAGGTGACCCTTCTTTCATTGGAAGAGAAAAAGGAAATCGTTCATGAGGTCATTGCGCTGACCAGGGGAAGGATCCCGGTATTTTTCTCCGCTGCCTCCCTGACCACAGAGGCCAGCGTGGATTTTGCCCGGTATTGCCAGGCGGAGGGAGCGGATGGCGTCATTTTCACCGTACCCCCCTATGTGCTGGTTCCTCAGACCGCGGCCTATGCCCATCTGGATGAATGTATGAGCGCCATTGATATCCCATGCGGGATCTACAATAATCCCTCCAGACTGGGGGTCCAGGTCACTCCGGAATCCATAAGCGCTTTGTCAAAGAAGCATTCTCACTTCGTGGTAGATAAAGAAGCCACCTCCAGTGTGGAGCAGCTGGTACAGGTCCAGAGGCTGTGTGAGGGAAAGATAAAGATCATGTGCTGCGATTATCCCAAATACTCCATCGTCATTCCCACCCTGGGAGTGGGAGGCACCGGCACCGCCAACATCGGAGGCAATATCATTCCCGAGGAAGCGGCCCTTTATTCCAGACCATGGACCAGCATAGACATCGTGGAGGAAGGCAGGAAAGAATACTTTAAGTGGTTCCCTCTTCTTCAGGAGCTCTATGCCTTTTCCAATCCCATTGTGATCAAGGCGGCTTTGAATATCCTCGGTCTTCCGGGAGGACATCTGCGCAAGCCTTACCAGGATTTCGGCGGCTCCAGACTGCAGGAGCTGGAAAAACTGATGGGAGAGCTGGGAGTCATCGATAAATACGGAATCAAGAGCTGAGCTTTTGCCGGACAGAAAGGGACGAGCGGATGATTATTCAATTTAAAAACGTAGAGAAAACCTTTACCGGCAGGAAAAGCCAGGTACAGGCCTGCAGGGACATCAACCTGACCGTGGAAAAAGGGGATATTTTCGGGGTGGTGGGCTACAGCGGAGCCGGAAAATCCACTCTGATCCGAATGGTAAATGCGCTGGAACGGCCGACCTCAGGAAAGGTGGTCGTAAATGGTGAGGTGATCAGTGAATTAAAGGGAAATGACCTGCGGAAAGCCAGAAAAGGGATCGCCATGATCTTTCAGCAGTTCAATCTCCTGAATGCGAAAACCGTTTACGAAAATGTTGCCATGCCCCTTATACTGAACCATACCCCCAGGGAAGAAATAAAGAAGCGGGTGGACGAAATCTTAAATTTCGTGGAGCTGTCCGATAAGGCGGATACATATCCCGGGAAGCTGTCCGGGGGACAGAAGCAGAGGGTGGGCGTCGCCAGGGCATTGACCACAAATCCCAGCATCCTTCTGTGTGATGAACCCACCAGTGCCCTGGATCCCAAGACTACGGATTCCATTTTAAATCTTCTCCGGAAGGTGAACCGGGAGCTGGACATCACCATTATGATCATTACCCACCAGATCAACATCGTTCAGAAGATCTGCAACAAGGTGGCGGTGATGGAAAACGGCTATGTGGTTGAACAGGGAGATGTGAAGGAAGTTTTTGCAAGACCTGTGCAGCCCATCACAAAGGCATTTGTGGATACTGTGGTGGACCAGTCCATTCCGGATACCATTTTTGCGGCTGCCGCTGCAGAGATCCAAAATTCCAAAATACTGAAGGTCCGGTGCCTGGATGGGAATGTCTGTGATACCTTTACCCCTGACTTAAGAAAGAAATTTACGGCTGAGATCCATACTCTTTTTATGTCGGTCAATGAAATGCAGGGTTCTATTCTGACCGTCATCGGACTGCAGATTAAAGGGACAAAAGCCCAGATCAAAGAGGTGGAAAGCTATCTGGGTGAGAATTATGAATATGAGGAGGTTGCGGTATGATCGAACAATATTTGAAGGTGCCTGGTTCCACCATTGCCCTGGCCGCTTCCCAGACCTTATATATGGTAGGCTGGTCCCTGGCGGCCGGAGCGGTGCTGGGAATGATTCTTGCCATCATTCTGGTTCTCACCCGGCCCGACGGACTTCTGGAAAACAAGGCGGTGTTTTTCCTGACCAGCACCACCGTAAATATCGTGCGCAGCGTGCCTTTTATCATTATGATGGTGGCCATCATGCCCCTTACAAAGCTGGTGGTAGGAACCAGGGTGGGTACGGTGGCGGCGCTGATCCCGCTGATCGTTCACGTAGCCCCTTACCTGGCCAGGCTTTTCGAGGGCTCTTTGCTGGAAGTCAATACCGGGATCATTGAAGCCGCCCAGTCCATGGGCGCGACCACCGCTCAGGTGATCTGGTACTTTTTAATGCCCGAGGCCCGGGCATCCCTTGTGCTGGCCTTGACCACAGGGACCATCGGTCTGTTGGGGGCCACGGCAATGGCCGGAGCCATCGGCGCCGGAGGCGTGGGAAATCTGGCACTGACCTATGGCTATGAAAGGCTCAACATGCCGCTGATGATCGTGACCGTGATCATTCTGGTGGTCATCGTACAGCTGATCCAGTCGCTGGGCAATATAGCCGCCCGTAAACTGAGACATCTATAAAGGAGAGAAAAATTATGAAAAAAGTACAAAAAGCTATGATCACATTGGCAGCAGGAGTCATGGCCGCTGTTTCTCTGGCCGGCTGCTCCGGCGGGAAAACAGAAGCCACCACCCAAGCCCCATCCACCCAGGCGGAGACTGAGGCTCAGACAGAAGCTCCGGAAACTTCTTCTGAGGCGGAGAGCGAAGCAAACGGCGCCGCCGAGCATCCGGAAATCAAATACAGACGCATGCCAACGGCAACCAGCGATCTTTTTGAAGCGGGGATCGTCCCCATTCTGGAAAAGAAAGGGTACAAGTTCACACCCGTGGAGATCACGGATTCCATTCAGAGAGAAATTGCTTTAAGCGAAGATGAGATCGACATGCATGTGGACGCTCATACGGCTTATGTTGAGAACTTCAATAAGGACCAGGGAACAGAGCTGGCTCCGGTGCTGGCCATTCCCACAGTTCCCACCGGCATTTACAGCGGCTCCAGGGATGACCTTGCGGACCTTGCGGATGGGGATAAGATCGCTTTCCCCAATGACGCGTCCAATGAAGCCCGTTCCCTCCAGCTGTTGAGCGAGATCGGCTTTATCACCATGAACGAAGGCATTGAACCGACCAAGTACACCCTCGCCGATATCAAGGAAAATCCTCATAACCTGGAATTCGTGGAAATGAAGGGCGGAACCATTGCCGGCGTAAGGACGGATTTTGCATTCATCATTTTAAGAGGCTCCGATGCCTATAATGCGGGAATCGATTTCGGCACGGCGCTTGCCGCCGAATCCCAGAAGGATATCCTTCCGGACAATATGATGCAGGTGGTGGTAAACGGAAAACATAAGGACGAGGCCTGGGTCCAGGATGTGACCGCAGCGTATCAGTCGGAAGAGTTCAAGGAATTTATGAAGAGCCAGAGCGCCTTCTGGATTCTGCCGGACTACTTGCAATAAAGAGAAACTTGAAGTAGAAAGCGGATTCTTCACGGAGTCCGCTTTTCTTGGATATGAGGATAAAGTATGCTGAATATAATGAAACTGTTATCTGATATTGAATCGGAAATTTATGAAGTATACCGGTACATTCATGAGAATCCGGAGCTGGGGCTGGAGGAATACAATACCAGCCGGTTCATAAAAAAAGAAATAATAGAAAATTCAGATTGTGATGAGATCAAAGGCATTGGACCCACCGGGCTGGTCGCCGTCTTAAACGGTGAAAAAGAAGGTCCCGGACACTGCCTTCTGTTAAGGGGAGACATGGATGCCCTTCCGGTCCGGGAAGATCCGTCCCATTCGCCAAAAAGCAAAAAGGATGGGGTGATGCACGCCTGCGGCCACGATGCCCATACGGCTGTTTTGCTGGGGACCTTACGGATCCTCAAGAATTATAAAAAGTACTTTTCCGGGACGATTTATTTCTTCTTTCAGCCGGCGGAGGAAATACTGAAAGGCGCAAAGCTGCTGCTTGAAACCAAGGAGATCGATCTGGGCAGGATCGAAGGCGTGGCGGCATGTCACGTAATGCCGGACCTGTATGGCGGAGATGTGGGGCTGAAAACGGGAATCATGCTTGCCAGTGCCGACCAGTTTGAAGTTACGGTAAATGGAAAAGGCGGCCATGGAGCCCATCCTTATACCACAGTGGATCCTGTGGTCATTTCTTCGGATATTGTTGTACAGCTTCAGAATCTGACAGCAAGAGAGGTGAGCGCACTGGATTCGGCAGTCATCTCTGTCTGCAGCATACACAGCGACGGGGATGCCTTTAACGTGATCCCGGACCGTGTGAGAATGAAAGGAACCTTACGGGCGCTGAGGAAGGAAACAAGGGAACGGTTAAGGGAAAGGATCACCGAGGTCTGCCGTAAGACTGCAGAGGCAGGCCGGGGCAGTGCGGAAATCGCTTTTCAGGATGGACCGCCGCCGTTCAGCAACGATGAGCTCTGGGTGGAGAGGGCAAAAAAAATGACCGGAAAACTTCTGGGAGAGGATCATGTGAAAATGCTGGATGTGGTGACCATGGGGGCAGAGGATTTTGCCTTTATCAAAGACCGGTATCCGGGTGTTTTTGTAAGGATCGGCTGCAGAAGCGAAGGGAAGGAGTTTACGCCCATCCACAGCAGCAGCTTTACCGTGGACCGGAAAGCCCTGTCAACGGGCATGTTGACACTGTCAGGGATCGCCCTGGATTTTTTTGAAATAGGAGAAGAAATATATGGCTGAAAAAGTTGTGATCATCGGTGGAACGGCGGCCGGGCTCAGCGCCGCTTCCAAAGCAAAGAGACTGAACCCCGGTCTGGAAATCAGGGTTTTTGAAAAGTCCGGATATATCAGTTACGGAGCATGCGGCCTCCCGTATTTTGTGGGCGGCCTCATTGAAGAGCCAGAAAGGCTCATATCCCTGACCGTGGAACAGATGAGGGAGAAACGGGATATCCCGGCTTATACCCATCACGAGGTGATAAAGATCAGCCGGGAGGAGAAAAAGGTTCTGGTAAAAAACTTGGACGACGGAACCGTAAACTGGCACGCTTATGACAAGCTGGTCATTGCCACGGGAGCAAGACCCATAAAACCGGACATTGAGGGGATCGATGCAAAGGGAATCCACTATCTCCGGACCGTGGAAGACGGGATCCGGCTGAAGCATACCTTGCTGGAGGCAGAAGGTGAGTCAAAGTCTGTCATTGCAGGCGGCGGTTTTATCGGTCTGGAAACGGCAGCGGAGATTGCCGGGACAGGAACGGAGGTCACGCTGCTCGAGAGCGGCAGCCGCCTTCTGCCGTTCCTGGAAGAATCCTTTTCCCAACAGTTACTGGATACCTTGAGGGACCATGGAGTCCGGGTCCTTCTGGGAGAGGCCCTGGAAAGAATTGAAAGCGAAAACGGATATGCGGCGGCGGCTGTTACGGATAAGGGGAAGGCGCTTAAGGCAGATTTAATCCTGATTTCCGCAGGTGTCCGTCCCAATACGGAGCTGGCAGAAGAGGCGGGAATTGAGCTGGGGGTGCGGAAAGCCATCCGGGTCACGGATTACATGGAAACCTCCGATCCGTCCATATGGGCCTGCGGGGACTGCGCGGAGGCCAGACATATCATTACGGGAAAGCCGGTATACATCCCCCTGGGAACAACGGCCAATAAGCAGGGAAGAACTGCCGGCGACAATCTGGCAGGCAGACGGGAATCCTTTGCAGGCGTGCTGGGTTCCGTGGTGACGAAGGTCTTTGACCAGTACATCGCCTGCACAGGGCTTACCGGAGAGCAGGCAGAGGAGGAAGGATATGAGGTGGAGTCCGTGAGCATCACAAAGGCGGATAAGGCATCTTATTATCCGGGTGCCGGAGAAAACCGGATCCGTCTGTTGTTTGACCGGATCACAGGAAAGCTGTTGGGAGCCCAGGCAATGGGCAGCGAAAGCGTGGCCGGAAGGATCAATGTTCTGGCTGCGGCCATTACGGCAGGCATGACTGTGGAAGAGGTCAGCCAACTGGATCTGGTGTACGCACCTCCGGTTGCGCCTGTTTATGACCCTATTTTAATAGCAGCCAGCCAGGCAGTGAAAAAGGTGAAAAAATAATATGAAAAATGAATTATTTGAAGTCACGGTAGGCAGGGGAGAGGACATCAAGGCCGTAATTACGGATTTTATTCTGGAACATCAATGGAAAAACGTATACATCACCGGGGCCGTGGGAAGCGTGATTGACATGGTTTTCACGGCTCCCATACAAAACCACCTCCCTCTGCGGTGCGGGAAGACCCCGGTCAGCGGCGCGGCCGAGATCATCAGCATGTGCGGTGAGGTGATGCCCATCGAGTGCATGGACCCGGACCTGGAAGACATTTATCCGGATAAGGACAGTCCTCTTTTTGTCCATATCCATGCCGCATGTGCGACGGCGGGGGGACACGTTTTCGGAGGCGGCTTAAGCGGGGGCAGGGCATTCCGTTCCCTGCGGGTGTTTATGGTGCCGCTTGACGGTGACCGGGATGAATAGCGTGATCCGGTTATTAAATGACCGGGTATCCCTGCGCCGTTATCAGGCAGAGCCTGTACGGGAAGAGCACATGGAAGCCATTTTAGATGCGGCCATAAGCGCCCCCACAGCCGGGAACCAGATGCTGTATTCCATTTTGCGGATCGAGGATGAGAGGAAAAAGAGCCGGATTGCAGAGCTGTGCAACCACCAGAAATTTATCGCTTCCGCCCCTGTGATCCTCATTTTCCTGGCAGACCAGTACAAATGGTACCGTTACAACCGGTCAATGGGAGTTCCGGAGTTCGCTGAGGCGGAAGGAATCAGTTTCCGGACCCCGGACCTTTCCGATCTGCTGCTTGCATTCGAGGACACCATGGTAGCTGCCCACAGCGCGGTGATCGCGGCGGAAAGCCTGGGGATCGGCAGCTGTTACATCGGGTCTTCCCTGATCAATGACCGGGAGCTGGCAAAGCTTCTGGATCTGCCGGAGCATGTGGTCCCCCTGATGGTGCTGCCTATGGGGTATTATCCCGAAAACATAAAAAGAGTGCATTCCCAGCGCTTTGAGAAACGGTTTGTGGTGTTTGAGGAGAATTACCGGAGACTCGGAGATGAGGAGCTGGAAGAGATGTTCCGGAGCCGGGCGGAGAAATATTTCCGCCCTTCGGAAAGCGAAAGGGCGCAGAATTATGCCCAGCTTTTCTATAAGAAGAAAACAGGAAATCCCTTTATGGATCTCATGACCCGGTCCCTGGCTGAAATCCTCTGCCGGTGGCATAAGGATTTTACATCTGGTAAGTAGCAATGCATAAGAAAACCCGCCCGGATACTTGAAGTTGAACCGGATATTGATTATAATTTCAGGAGGTGAAGGTGTAAGTACGGGGAGGGGCTTTTATGTATCGGCTGGTTATTGTGGATGATGAAGTAAAAATAGCGGAAGGCATCGCCAACCTGTTCCCCTGGGAGCAGATTGGCTTTGATGTCGTGTATTTTCACAAGGGAAAGGATGCCCTTGACCATATCTGTTCCAATCCGGTGGATGTGCTGATGAGCGATGTGGAAATGCCGGATTTAAACGGGATCGAGCTGTGCAGGCAGGTCCGGGATAAAAAGGTGAAGGTAGTTTTTATCAGCAGCTATCAGAACTATGAATATTTTCGGAGCGCCATACAGTACCAGGTGGAGGATTATCTGTTAAAGCCCATAAAAAGCGGGGATATTTTAAACTGTTTCGGAAAGATCAAGGAAAAGCTCGACAGAGAGAACCGGATCAGCCGGGCTGAAACGCCCACCTATTATGAGCAGATCATCGGGCAGGTGAAGGGCTATATAGAGGAAAATTATAAAGAAGCGTCCCTGGAGGAAGCCGCTGTTCTCGTCAATTTGAGTCCCAGCTATTTATCCAGGGTCTTCAAGGAGAAAAGCGGCCTGGGCTTTTCCGATTATCTGACCCGGGTCCGTATGGAAAAGGCCTGTGAGCTGTTAAATGACATCCGTTATAAAAGCTATGATATCGCCTATTATATCGGCTATGACAACCCCAAGAATTTTTCCAGGGCATTTAAGGCCTATTACGGAAAAACGCCCAAGGAATTCCGCAACAGCAGGAATGTGCCGGAAACATAGGCCAGGAGGTCCGAATGCAGAAGAAATTTTTTATGAAACGGTTCCGGAATTACTGCCTGCTTTTGATCATCCCTACCTTTATGGTTTTTTTGATCTCCTTTGTGGTCGTGAACGGGCAGATCAATAAGGAGCTGGATTCCAGGGCCCGGAATACGCTTACCAATATCAATACCAATCTGGATTTTGTGGTCAGCAGCGTGGTGTTTCAGAACGATCAGCTGACCAATAATTCCTATATGGTGCTGGCGCTGAAAAAGCTGTTCAAGCGGGAACCCAACATCCAGTACAGCGATGCCATTTATTTAAGAAATATCAAAACCATGATGCAGAGCATCATTCAATCCTATCCTTATATCCAATCCGTGTATCTTTATCTGGATGGATATGACAGCTTTTTTTCATCCCAGCAAGGGGTCATGCAGTTTGCGGCGGAAGAGGACCAGGCCTGGCGCAAGATCTATTTCAGCATGGACAAGGGGGATAAAAACCGGATCGAATCCCGCTTTCTCACGGATAATGGGAGAAAAAAGCAGGTTCTTACCATTTATCAGCGGATGCTGCTTCTGGACGGGACCGTTGTCATGAACCTGGATGTGGGGAAATACCGGGAACTGCTGAATGATATCCTGTTAAACGAGTCTGAGACCGTTCTGTTTTACAATCAGCAGGGAAATCTTTTGTTTTCCTGGCCGGATGGGAGGGAAGGCATCCCTGATGATTTCCGCATATCGGAGGATCAGATGGAAAAAAAGCAGAACAAATGGATCCGTGTGGGGGGAAAGTCTTATCTTCTTCATACGGAATTCAATAACCAGTACAGTCTGAATCTGGTGTCACTCATTTCCTTTGAAGCGAAAGCCGTCCGCATTTTTCAGATGCTGAAGCTGTTCGGGCTTATATTCTTTATCAACAGCGTTGCCATGCTGTTTCTCGCTTATTTCACCACCAAAAGAACTTTTAAACAGCTGTATTACATGATCCGGGTTTTCCACGATGCGGAAAGCGGAGTTTATCCCACGGAGCCGAAAAAGGAAATGAAGGATGAATACGATGTGATCATGAACAACATCATTTACTTATTCCTGCAGACCATCCGTCTCAATGCCAGTCTTGTGCAGAAGCAGCATGAACAGGAGGTGGCGGAGCTGACTGCTCTCCAGCTTCAGATCAACCCTCATTTTCTGTTTAATACCCTGCAGAATGTCCAGATGGAAATCCGGAAACCGGATCAGGACACCGGGCAGGTGAACCGGATCCTGGATTACTTATCCGACATCTTAAAATACGCCCTTGCCGACCCCATGGAGAAGATTTCCTTAAAAGAGGAAGTCCAGTATTTAAAAAAATACGTTGCCATTCAGAGCTTCCGTTTTGGAGAGCATTTCATCGCTTATTATGAGATCGAAGAAGCGCTGACGGAAATAAAGGTGTTCCGGCTGATGCTGCAGCCTCTTGTTGAAAACAGCATTCTCCACGGCATACGCCATAAGGAAGGAAAGGGATATGTCAAGGTCCAGATCTTTAAAAGAAAGGGCCGGATCCATTTCCGGGTGGTGGACAATGGTGTGGGCATGTCGAAAGAGGAGCTCTTAAGCCTGAAAGATTCCATGAAGGAAGTGAATGTATACCATATCGGCCTGGCTAATGTGAACAGCCGGCTGAAGCTTCATTTCGGAGAGGAAGCAGGGATAGGGATAAGGAGCAAGAAAAGCTGGGGCTGCGTCATGGAATTTGTTCTTCCGGAGCAGGACATATCACAAGAAATGAGTGAAAATCATAAAAAATGATACTTTTTTAGAAAAATACACAAATAAGGAAGAAAAATAAAAAGGCATCTGCCTTTTGACCGCTGTTTTTTTCCGGTACAATAAAGCTATCAAAAAAAGGGGGTACTATTATGAAGAAAAGAACGATGGCTTTGTTTCTGGCTGCGGCCATGGCGGCAGGCGCCATAGGGGGCTGTTCCAAGACCGCGGAAACCGGGACCGGGGCCGCGGCGGCAGAGACCGGAAAGAAAGAGGAAACCGGGAAAACTGCGGAAGGGGAGGGGGAGGAAAAGATCACCCTGAGGTTTGCCTGGTGGGGCGGCGATGAGAGGAATACGGCGACCCTTGATGTCATCGACCAGTTTGAAAAGCTTCACCCCAACGTGACCATTGAAGCGGAGTACGGAGGAAATGACGGATATCACGACAAGCTGGCCACCCAGCTGGCTTCCCGGACAGCGGCCGATATCGTTCAGGTGGACCCGGAGATCTTCCCCACCTATGTTGCCACAGGGGATTATTTTATTGACTTTAAGGAATACGGAATGGATATGGGAGATTTTGAGGAATCCTATCTCTCTCTTCCCATCAACGGCCGGTACAATGGAAAACAGCTGGGACTGCCGAGCGGAATTTCCGGGGCAGGGATCCTGGTGAACAAGGATCTGGCCGATGCCGCGGGCCTGGATTTCACGAAAAAATATGACTGGGATGATCTGCTGGAAATGGGCAGAAAGGTGCGGGAATACGATGACAGCATGTACCTTTTATGCGCCAATAAGGAGTATATCACCAATCTGGTGGTGTTTAACTATGCAAAGCAGCTGATCGGAACGACCTTGTTTGATCCGGAAAGCAAATCCATGAATATGACCGAAGACCAGCTGAAGCAGGTGTTTGATTACGTGGAAAAGCTCTATGACGAAGGGGTGGTGGCTCCGGCTTCCTATCAGGCATCCTACAGCGGAGACAATTTACAGTCTGATGCCAACTGGATCGCCGGCAAATATGTGGCGGCCCTGACCTATGTTTCCACCATCGATGTGATGGCTGCTGCAAATCCCGATGCAAATTACCATATGAGCGAGCTTCCGGCTCTGGAGGGAAGCAAAGAGGCCGGCTGGGCTTCCAATACGCCCCAGGTTTTTGCGGTGACTTCCACCAGCCAGCATCCGGAAATGGCTGTGGAGTTCATGAATTATTTCTTTAACGATGATACGGCCATTGAGACCCTGGGCTGCACAAGATCGGTTCCCCCCACTGAAAAAGCGAGAAAAATTTGTGCGGATAAGGGACTTCTCAGTGAATGGACCATGGAAGGCGCCAATATCGCGGCGGCCATGGGAGGAACGCCCAATGACAAGATCTCTTCTTCCCAGGAATCCAAGGCGATTCTGTTTGATTCGGTGGAAACCATAGGCTATGGGGCCAGCGATCCGGCCACAGTGGCGGCCGATGCCGTGAGTCTGCTCTCCGGATTATCGGACCAGTAACAGGAGCGGGGGTGCTGTATGGCACCCCTTTTTGAAACCAACCGGACAGGAGATTACTATGAACAAGAAAAGAATCGGGCTTACCAGCTGTAAAAAAAGAGACCTCCAGGCCTTTCTCTATATCATGCCGTGGATCCTTGGGTTTTTGATCCTGCAGCTTTATCCATTCATCACTTCCCTGTATTATTCTTTTACCGGCTATACCATAGGAGCCGGGGCAGACTGGCTGGGAACAGCCAACTATGTAAAACTGTTTACAAAAGACAATGAATTCTGGAATTCCCTGAAAGTCACGCTTATGTACACATTTTACACAGTTCCGGGAAAGCTGGTCATGGCGCTGGCAGTGGCGGTTTTTTTAAACCGTGAAATCAGGGGGATCAACCTCATCCGGACCCTGTATTACATACCCTCCCTGTTTGGGGGAAGCGTGGCCATTGCCATTCTCTGGAAGCTGATGTTTCTGGATAACGGCGTGATGAATGCCATCTTAACCTTTTTTCATCTGCCTAATATCCAGTTTCTGGGAGACACCAGATATGCCTTACGGACGATCTGCGCCCTGGAGATCTGGCAGTTCGGTTCCTCCATGGTCATGTTTCTGGCCGCGCTTAAGCAGGTGCCAAAATCCCTGTATGAGGCGGCGGAAATCGATGGGGCGGGAAAAGGAAAGCGGTTTTTTCAGATCACCATACCCCAGATCACCCCCATCATATTTTTTAACATGATCATGCAGATGATCCAGGCCCTTCAGAATTTCACCTCCGCCTTTGTCATTACGGATGGGGGACCTTTGAAATCCACCTATGTGCTGGGGATGAAGCTCTATAAGGAAGGATTTTCCTACTTTAAAATGGGGTATGCCAGCGCCATTTCCTGGGTGGTGTTTACCCTTATCATGATTATCACACTGATTTTATTCGGCACATCATCTGCCTGGGTTTTTTATGGAGATGAGGGCGAGTTTTAGGAGGAAAACAGGATGTTAAAGAAACGAAACATGAAAATAAAGCGGGCGGCGGACTATCTGGTCATCTTTGTCATAGGCGTCATTCTGCTCTACCCGATCATCTGGATGTTTTTTTCCACCTTCAAGTCCAATGATGAGATCTTCGGATCCGTAAAGCTTCTTCCGGAGAGCTTTGGCTTAAGCTATTATGCGGAAGGCTGGAAGGGCACCGGAAAGATCAGTTATACTTCATTTTTTGTCAATACCTTTCTCCTGGTGCTGCCCACCACCATTCTGACGGTTGCTTCCAGTGCTCTGGTGGCCTATGGTTTTGCCAGGTTCCGGTTTCCGGGGAAGAAAGTCTTATTTGCCATCCTCATCGCGACCCTGATGCTCCCCAATTCCGTCATCATCATACCAAGATATTCCCTTTACAATACCTTTCACTGGATCAATACCTATCTGCCGTTTTATGTTCCGGCAGTGCTGGCCTGTTATCCGTTCTTTACTTACATGCTCATCCAGTTTTTAAGGGGACTTCCAAGAGAGCTGGATGAATCCGCTTATATGGATGGCTGCGGCACCTTCCGGACCTTTGTACAGGTACTGCTTCCGCTTATGAAGCCCGCCCTTTTCTCTGCCGGTCTGTTCCAGTTTTTGTGGACCTACAATGATTATTTCAATTCCCTGATTTTCATAAACTCAGTGAAAAAATTCCCCATATCCCTGGCCCTGCGGATGTCTCTGGATGCGGAATCCGTGGTTCAGTGGGGAAAGGTCATGGCCATGGCCTTTGTGGCGGTTCTGCCGGTGATCCTGCTGTTCTTTGCGGCGCAGAAGTATTTTGTGGAAGGCATTGCCACAAGCGGGATTAAAGGGTAAAGAGAGGAGCCTGACGGATGTGCAGAAAGTAAAAGTCTGTACTGCCGGGTTTAAATCCGGACCCTTCCCAGTTAAGAGCAGGGAGTGAATATTATATTGCCGTTTTCACTTTGGAATAGTTGTCTGGGGGAGGGAGAACCATCAATTTTACTATTCCCTGGATGGAAAACATTATCTGGAGGAGGGGTCTGTCTTTGATATGAATAATCGGCTGTTTTATGAAAACATCGGAAGGATCGGTAAAATATAATGTTCAAGGCAGCAATCAAAAAATTTAAGATCATTAAAAATTATTATATTTGATAACACAAGTTTACATAAAACATGGGAATATCTTTTGCAGCACAATCCCCCCTGCCCCTCATGAATGAGGGGCAGGGGGGGAGTGGTTTTAATGCCATTCGCATTTGACATATCCGGTCTATCTCATCGCTGCAAGCCATGGAGTGATCTGCAGGCTTACATCACTGGTGTTGATGATATCTCCAATGGCAAAACCGTCGGTCAGATTCTGAACTCTGAAGTTGATAGGAGGTGCATCTCCTACTGTATTTAACCCTGCGATCTTGGCGCCTAACTGAGAAGCGTTCACTTGATTATATACAGCGAAATAATAGATGGTTCCTCCCTGGATGTTGATTGCTGACGTAAGCGGAAGAACAAATAATCCTCCTGTTATGGTTGTAACAATATCGGTTACAGCAACTACCCGGGCGGTCGTATTGGACTCTGACTGTAAAATTGCCATTTGAAATTCACCTGTACCGGATCCTGCCTGTTCCACATAAGCGGCCATTGTATCGAGCTGTCTTGTATTTAAATCGCCACCAAAGGCTATGGCGCCAATGGCCTGGTTGTTTCCGCCACCTTCATTAGGAGTGATAACGATTTCAATGTTCCCCAAGCTGGTGGTCATGATACATAAATCTGTATCTATAGCAGGCCCGGAAGGTCCGGTGTCGCCGGTGGGTCCGGTGTCGCCAGTGGGTCCGGTGTCGCCAGAAGGCCCGGTATCGCCGGTGGGTCCAGTATTGCCAGTAGGTCCGATGTCGCCGGTGGGTCCAGTGTCACCAGTGGGTCCGGTATCGCCAGAAGGCCCAGTGTCGCCAGTGGGTCCGGTATCGCCAGTGGGTCCGATATCGCCGCCAGGCCCAGTATCACCAGTGGGTCCGATAGGTCCGGTGTCACCAGTGGGTCCGGTATCGCCAGAAGGCCCAGTGTCCCCGGTGGGCCCAGTATTGCCAGTAGGTCCGATGTCGCCGGCGGGTCCGGTATCACCGATGGGTCCATTGTCGCCTGTGGGTCCAGTATCACCGATGGGCCCGATATCGCCGCTAGGCCCAGTATCACCAGTAGGTCCGATAGGTCCGGTGTCACCAGTAAGTCCGGTGTCGCCAATAGGCCCAGTGTCACCAGTGGGTCCTGTATCGCCAGTAGGCCCGGTGTCACCGATAGGACCAGTGTCGCCTGTGGGTCCAGTATTGCCAGTGGGTCCAGTATCCCCGGTGGGTCCGATGTCACCAATGGGTCCGGTATTGCCAGTAGGCCCGGTGTCACCAGTGGGTCCGGTATCGCCAGTAGGCCCGGTATCGCCAGTAGGCCCGGTATCGCCAGTAGGCCCGGTGTCACCAGTGGGTCCGGTATCGCCAGTAGGCCCGGTGTCACCGATAGGCCCAGTGTCACCAGTGGGTCCAGTATCGCCAGTGGGTCCAGTATTGCCGGTGGGTCCGGTGTCGCCAGTGGGTCCGATGTCGCCGATGGGTCCAGTGTCGCCAGTAGGTCCAGTATTGCCGGTGGGTCCAGTATTGCCGGTGGGTCCGGTGTCGCCAATGAGTCCGGTATCGCCAATGGGTCCAGTATCGCCAGTAGGCCCGGTGTCACCGGTGGGTCCGGTATTGCCGATGGGTCCGGTATCGCCAGTAGGCCCGGTGTCGCCGGTGGGGCCGGTATCGCCAGTGGGTCCGGTGTCACCATTAGGCCCAGTATCGCCAGTGGGTCCGGCGTCACCGTTAGGCCCAGTATCGCCAGTGGGTCCGGTATCGCCAGAAGGTCCAGTGTCGCCGATAGGCCCAGTGTTTCCAGTTGGTCCGATAGGTCCGGTGTCGCCGATGGGTCCAATGTCGCCGGTGGGTCCAGTGTCGCCAGTGGGTCCGGTATCGCCAGAAGGCCCAGTGTCGCCGATGGGTCCAGTTTCGCCAGTAGGTCCTATAGGCCCAGTATCGCCGGTAGGCCCAGCAGGTCCGGTGGGTCCTGTATTTTCAGAGTCATCTAAACTTATTATCGTTAATAAACATTTGACTGGAACGTTGGTTGCATAATATATTGCTGCATTGCTGTTGTTCCGCAATTCAACTGTTAAGGGCGCTGCGGTTACATTGATTACGCCAAATCCTACGACCTCTCCGGTTTTTATTGGAGAATTTCCGACTATATAATCCCCTTGCGAAGATATCAGTGCTAACCCCATACCTGTCCAGGACTGGGAGGACTGAGTTGCAATCCACCAGTTAAAATCATAATGCCCGGTATCCAGAAGAGTAATGACGCCGTTTGCCGCATCGTAAGTAATATTACCTGTTAAATGTGTTATAGAATCAAATAATATATTTGAATTTATATTAACTGTACCTGCTGCATTCCTTTCTAATTGTAATATTGTATCAGACATATCAGACCTCGCAGTTTTTATATAATATACTTTATTAAGATTATGGCATTTTGGTGAATAAAGCCAGACATGGTGGTAAGGAAATGAGCATGAAAACCCAGCTGAAAAAAGAAGATCATGGTGTTTTCATACCGAAAAAAATGGATGATTCTGCGGGTGTGCAAACCGGTCATATATTCCATGAAGCATATATCAAAAACAAAATGAATGATACCTTTTGGATATTATAAAGTAAGCCTGGAAGACGAGGCTTCTTTTTTGTATGCCGGAATATTTTTTACATATTTACCGGGAGAGATCCCGTTGATTCTGCTGAAAACCTTTACAAAATGGGCGTAATCCTTAAATCCGCATTCATAGCAGGTATTGGTGATGGAGGCGCCGTTCAGCAGGAGCGTGCGGGCGTACTGGATTCTTCTGGAAATGATGTAATTCCAGAGGGGTGTTCCCGTATACTCCTTAAACAGATGACTCAGCCTGGAGCGGCTGATGTTGAGGCGGTCGGCGATCATCTGGATGGAAATGTCCCTGGAAAGGTTTTCATCCACAAAGCTTATGGTGTCCCGGATGATTTTGGGGGAGATGTCTCCGAAGGACAGATCATGAGACCGTGCGGCTGTATTGGCTAAAAGGAGGATGAACAGCAGGCAGGCCTTTACCCTGACATCATAGCCGAAGCTTTTCTCGTTCAGAGTGGTTATGATGGTGTCCACGTGGAGTTCGAATTCCGCCATCTGTTCTTTGCTCAGATGATAAAGGCGTTCCTGTTTGGGATTGTGGAAGCAGCTGAAAAGGTCGGTATCCGGTGTTGAAAGCCTTTCTGCGAAACCTTCCTCCATATGGATGGGCATTCTTTCATAAGGGGTGTCATCCTTGATGAATAATCCGTGAATGTCATTGGGACATATGAAGGTAAGGCTGCCCGGCGTCAGATGGTAAGTCACATGATTAATGAAGTAGTCAACGTTCCCGCTTTTAAACAGCATGATTTCATAGGCGTTGTTATGTATATGAAGAGTGCGTTCCGCTTTCTGACAGGTTCTTATGTGGGATACGAGTAATTGGTCAATGGATTGCGTTGTAATTTCATTCATGGAAAGTTGTCCCCTTTTTATAAATAAAATATACAATATAGATAAAAAAGAAAGCATAGAAAAACAAAAACAGTAAAATATGACGATAAAATATAGTACAATATGACATAAATATAGCACGAAAATTAATATTTGAAAAGCTGATCTATGATAATATGTAGGAAATGATAAAGAGACAGGGATTCCTCAGATGAATCCTGTGTGAAATACGAAAAATGATGCCGTTAAACTGTTCGTGTAACCAGAAGGACGCCAAGACCCTTTTACAGTTCTCATCATGGGTTTTTGTGCCTTTACAATAACGGTGCTCATTATGGGAAAAAGTCAGCCGGAAGAGACCGGAGAGCGGCTGATATTTACTGTGAAGAAGGCGGGGCGGCATCTGGGAAAGAACGATGGATGATAAAGGCGGAGCGCCACCGGTGCAGGAAGTATCCGCCGGGAAAAGCATGTCAGGACACAGATGGAAAAGGATGGGGAGGTGAACAGGAACGGATTTATGCAGCAGGTGCCGTACGGGTATCCTGTCAGTCTGTTTACGGCATATGTAACGGCCGTTACGGCAGGAGGATATTCATCTTGTATTATAAAATTTTAAAGGTATAGGAGGAACGGTACATGAAAAAAAGAAAATTGCTGGCCGGTTTTATGGCAGTTACCATGACGGCGGGAATGATTGCCGGATGCGGCGGGGGCGCGTCTTCCGATCAATCCAAAGGAGAGGGAAACGTCACCATTAAGGTGGCGTTATGGGATTATTCCAATCTCCAGTATTATAAGACCATGTTTGACGCATTTATGGAAAAATATCCGGACATTGCGGTGGAACCGGTGGAATTTTCCGCAGATGAATACGATAATACCATTACCACCCAGCTGGGCGGTAAACAGGATTTTGACGTTGTGTTTACAAAGGGAACGCCTGCCTTAAGCGCCCTGATCCTTCAGGGACATGTACTCCCCCTGGATGATTTCATGGCAAAGGATACCTCCTTTCAAAAGGAAAATTATTTAGGGCTGATCGATCAGCTGCAGCTTGACGGAAAGACCTATGGAGTGCCCTTCAGAAAAGACAATAACATGATCTTCTATAATAAGGATCTTTTTGATAAGGCAGGAGTCCCCTATCCGGAGGACGGCATGACGATGAAGGAATATCATGAGCTGGCCGCCAAAATGACGGGAGGAAGCGGGAACGAAAAGGTATATGGGGCTCATGTGCATACATGGCCCAGCAATGTTTACAACTTTGCCAGACGGATAGAGGCGTTCGACCAGCTGGATCAGGGGACCTATATGAACTTAAAACCGTATTATGAAGAGATCCTGGCCATGCAGGATGAGGGCCTGGTCCAGGATTACGGCGCATTGAAGGCCTCCAACATCCATTATTCCGGGGTGTTTTACAACCAGCAGACAGCAATGCTTCAGATCGGTTCCTGGTTTATCAACATGTGCCTTGAAAATGTCAGGGATTTTAACTGGGGCTGCTGCAGCATACCCAACGGGGAAGGCATCGGCAATACCAACGCCGTCGGAGGCGTGACGCCTGTCGCCATCGGAGCCTATGGAAAGCATCCGGAAGAAGCATGGAAATTCATCACCAGCGTATGCGGAGAGGATGGCGCGGAGCTTCTCGCCCAGACCGGAATCGTTCCGGGGTACAATTCCGAAAAAATCAGCGGAGTCTTTGACGCCCTTCCTGAAAAATATCCCAACGCGCCGGAGAACTTATCCGGGTACATTGATGTGGATAAATATGTGGTGGAGCAGCGCATGGATAAGCTGACGAAGGAAATTGACAACATCATCCAGGAGCAGCACAGCGCCATCATGACCAAGAGCGTTACCGTGGACGAGGGGCTGAAACAGCTGGCAGACCGGGTCTTAGAAGTTCAGAAGCAGTGAGGGACCGGGAACCGGAGAAGGGAGAACAAATGGGCAAAAACAGCTGTCCGGACAAAAAAACAAATTCGCTGGCCAGAAAAAAGACCCTGGTGGCATATTCCTTTATTCTTCCCAATTTGATCGGTTTTTTGATTTTTACTTTTATACCCATTGTGTTTTCGCTTTTTTTAAGCTTTTGTGAATGGGATTCCGGCAATCCGATTAAATTTGTGGGACTGAAAAATTTCATCACCATGTTTACGAAGGATTCCAGCTTCTGGATCGCATTGAAAAATACGATTTATTATACCCTGGTGACCGTGCCTGTTACCCTGGCGCTTGCATTATTTCTTGCCATCCTGATGAACAAGCAGTTAAAAGGGCGGGTGTTCTTCCGCTCCGTCCTTTTTTTCCCTTATGTGGCATCTCTGGTTGCGGTGGCCGTGGTATGGATGGCCCTGTTTAATCCGGACAGAGGGCCGGTAAACAGCATGCTCCTGGCTTTGGGGATCTCCCATCCGCCCCGCTGGGCAGCCTCCACCAAGTGGGCCATGCCCACCATCATCGGCCTAACGGTGTGGAAGGGCATGGGGTATTATATGGTGGTTTACTTAGCGGCCCTGCAGGGCGTTTCGGGAGATTTGTACGAGGCCGCTTCCTTAGACGGAGCGAATAAGTGGCAACAGTTTTTACATATTACCTGGCCGTGTGTGACGCCCACCACCTTTTTTATACTGATGATGCTCATGGTATCCACCTTTAAATCCTATGATACCATGTATATCACCACCCAGGGAGGGCCGGGGGAAGCGACCAAGGTCCTGGCTTATCATATCTATAACAGCGCCTTTGTGAGCTCAAAGTTCGGCTATGCCAGTTCGGTGGCCATGGTCCTGCTTGGAATCATCATGATCGTGACCCTGATACAGTTTAAAGGGGAAAAGAAATTTACAAGCTATCTGTAAGGAGGCAGTGTTTATGGGCAACAGAAAGAAAACAGCTGTCTCTCATGGAAAGACAGTTTTGGTTTATGCGGCTCTCATTTTGATGGCGTTTGTCATGCTGGTGCCTTTTGTATGGATGATTTCCGCGTCATTAAAGTTTGAAAAAGATGTTTTTTCCTTTCCTATCGTATGGGTGCCGCCTGACCCGCAGTGGAGCAATTATGTGGAGATCTGGAAAAAAGTACCTCTTATGACCGGTTTTTTAAATACGGCCAAGCTGACGCTGCTCACTACGGTTTTTCAGCTCGTCACCTCCAGCTTTGCGGCCTACGCCTTTGCCAAGCTGGAATTCAAAGGAAGGGATATCCTGTTCATGCTGTATGTGATGACCATATCCATACCCTGGCAGGTCTATATGGTCCCCCAGTATAAACTGATGACGTGGTTTGGCCTGACGGACAGTCATTTGGGCCTGGTGCTCATGCATGCGTTTACCGCAATGGGAGTGTTTCTCATGAGGCAGTTTTTTATCAGCATTCCCAATGAGCTTCTGGAGGCGGCCAGAATTGACGGCTTAAGCGAATACGGCATATGGGCGAGGCTGATGCTTCCCCTGTCTAAACCGGCCATCGCGGCACTTTGTATCACGTCCTTCACATTTGAATGGAACGATTTCATGGGACCGCTGATTTATCTGTCCTCCCAGAAAAAGAAGACCATACAGCTGATGTTAAGGATGTTCAATACCCAGTACTCTTCCAATTATGCCCAGATCATGGCGGCGGCCACCGTAGCACTGATACCGGTGCTGATACTCTTTCTGTTTCTGCAGCGGTATTTCGTGGAAGGGGTCGCCAGCTCAGGGATCAAGGGCTGAAATCAGACAAAAGGAGATGCAATGAAATATTCATTATTTACAGTCAGTGTTCCGGATATGACACCGGAACAGGCATTAAGGAAAATGAAAGAATACGGCTATGACGGTGTGGACTGGAGAGTGGCGGAAATTCCCGGTGATCCGGAGATCTTAAAGGAAGCGCCCTCATACTGGAGAAATAATTATTGTACCATTGATATCAACACCATTGACCAGCAGGCGGCGCAGTTAAAACAGCTTACTGAAAGGTACGGTCTGTGCATCAATGCCCTTGCCACCTATTTGAAATGCACGGACAGCGAAGAAAAGATCCGGCGGTGCATGGCCGGGGCAAGACTTATGGGCTGCGGACGGATCAGAGTCAATGCGCCTTCCTACGACCGGAACCGGACGTATGATGAATTGTTTGCGGAAGCGGCGGTTGGTTTTAAAAAGGTGGAGAAGCTTGCAGAAGAGTATGGGGTTAAGGCTGATTTTGAAATGCACATGGGAACCATTGTTCCTTCCGCCAGTGCGGCTTACCGTCTGGCTTCAAACTTTGATCCCGGCTGCATCGGCGTCATCTATGACACAGGAAATGTCATTTACGAAGGCTTTGAGGAATATAAGATGGCTTTGGAAATATTAGGGCCATACCTGGATCTGGTCCATGTAAAGAATGCGAAATGGGAGAAAAAAGAGGTGGAGGGAAAAGAAAAATTCGTTCCCGGCTGGGCTTCTTTCCGGGATGGATATGCTGATTTTGAACGGTTTTTTAAGGCCCTGAAATCGGTTGGCTACGACGGCTTCATAACATTTGAGGATTTTTCTTCTGCGGAAAGTTCCGATGAAAAACTGAAAGGCAATATTTCCTATATCAAAGATATGGTTGATGCCGCACAGCAGCGGAAGTAATGATTCCTATAAAAAGGCGGAGGTAAAACAATGATCAGGACATTTCAAACCAACAGAATCAGGAGGACCCGGGAGTTAAGCGGCAGCCTGTGGGATTTTTCTCCCTGTTCCGGAGAGCATAAGAATGCAATAACTCCTGTAGCCGTGCCGTGCTGCTGGGAATCCGTGCCCGGCTTTTCAAACTACCGGGGGACCGGGCTGTTTTCCAGGACCATGGAGACACAAGGCAATATCCGGCTGGTGTTCAAAGGCGTAAGCCATACGGCAAAGGTATGCCTGGATGGAGACACGGTCGCAGAGCATTATAATGCCTACACCCCGTTTTCCGTTGTGCTTAAGGGGGTACCTTCCGGAAGCCATCTTCTGGAGGTGTATGCGGATAATTCCTTCCGTGAAGAAAGCGCTCTTCATGTGCCCAATGATTACATGAGCTACGGGGGGATCAGCAGGGGCGTGGTGCTGGAAGAGCTGGCTGACGCCTTTGTAGAGACCATTCACGCCATTCCCGTAAAAACGGAAGAAGGCTGGACCACAAAGGTAACGGTAAAAATAAAAAGCCTTTCCGGTGAAGAAAAGGTCTGTGGTCTGAACATAGAGGTGAACGGCCGCAGCGTTTCAATGGCCGGCATCATTCTGCCTCCGGGAGAGACCGTGTGCGCGGAGACGGAGATCATGCCCGGGGAGGTGGAAGCCTGGGAGCTTGGCAGGCCCAGACTCTATGAGATCAGGGCGGTCCTCTCCCTGGAAGGGCAGGACATGGATGATCTGATCGACCGGATCGGATACAGAACGGTCAAAACAGAAGGCAGCGGCATACTGTTAAACGGCAGAAAACTGAGGATCAAGGGCTTTTGCCGCCATGAGGACCATCCGATGTTTGGCTGTGCCATTCCCTTTTTTGCCATGCAGCAGGATCTGCTGATTGCAAAGGATCTGGGCGCCAATTCCATCCGGACCTCCCATTATCCCAATGACGAGCTTTTTCTGGATTTATGCGATGAGCAGGGGATCCTTGTCTGGGAAGAGAATCATGCCAGAGGTCTGACCCTGGAGCAGATGAAAAACCCAAATTTTGAACCCCAGGCGGAAAACTGCATTCAGGAAATGATCGATGCCCATATCAATCATCCCTCTGTCATCATCTGGGGCATTCTGAATGAATGCGCCAGCGATACGGAATACGGATATGACTGCTATAAAAAACAATATGAGCTGATCAGAAGTCTGGATGATTCCAGACCCAGATCCTCAGCCAGCTGCAGGTTCAAGACCGATATCTGTCTGGGACTTCCGGAAATCGTATCCTACAATCTGTATCCGGAATGGTATCACGATACCCCTGCCGGAGAATATGTCAGGGATATCTACCAATGGGTCCAGACAGGGAGCGAAGGAAGAGGCAAGCCCTTTCTTGTAACCGAGATCGGCGCAGGGGCAATCTACGGCTACCGGGCCCAGACCCTGTGCAAATGGTCGGAGGAATATCAGGCCAGGGCATTGGAGGACCAGATCAGGGCCGTGCTGGATCATGAGGGAATAAGCGGCATTTATATCTGGCAGTTCTGCGATATCAGAGTCAGCGACGAATGGTTTGCCACCAGACCGCGGACCATGAACAACAAGGGGATCGTTGATGAATACAGAAGAAGAAAGATGTCCTATGATGTGGTGAAACGGCTTTTCCATTCCTATGAGGATCACCGGTAAAGGAGTTTTTTATCTGTTTTTTGTTATTGAGAAATACTTTCGGAAAAACTCCTTGCATTTTGAGTTAGCTTGTGCTAATATAAATTCAGTTAGCGAACACTAACTACATGTGAATATTCTATACATCAGACTAACCCTCTGAGATTATCCTTCATTGACCCGTGAAGGATCATGACTCCTACAAAAAGGCCGTTCCCTGTTACCGCATGACAGGGCCGGTCTTTTTGATTTGTGAATGCTGATTTGATAACATTCCGATCCTGTCAAAATGAAATCAGAGTAATTTTTGTCTGGAAGGGAAGGCTTATTACTGGTATAATGAAACAAATGGGGCAGAAGCAGCTCCGGAATAAAAATGAACAGGAGGTCCGTGTTATGGCCAGCATGCATTGCCATTACTATAGTTATTCCTTAAAGCGCGGGGTGGATATCAATGTGATCATTCCGACTCCGGAAGGAAATGAACAGATTACAGACGAGAAAACAAAAAAGGCGTATTCCTATGAACGGGGGCTTCCGGTTTTATACCTGCTGCACGGCGCCTTTGGGGATTACAGCTCCTGGATGCGTTTTTCAAACATTGAGCGTTACGCCCAGAAGCATTGCTGCGCAGTGGTCATGGCCTCTGCGGAAAACAGTTTTTATCAGGATATGTACCGGGGAAGCCGGTTCTTTACTTTTTTTACGGAAGAGCTCCCCGCCTTTGCCGGAAGTATTTTCCCCATATCCGGACGGCGGGAGGACACTTATGTGGCAGGACTTTCCATGGGAGGCTACGGGGCGTGGTTTCTGGCCCTTTCCAGACCCGATCTGTATGGGAAGGCAGCCAGCCTGTCGGGAGCGCTGGATATTGTAACGGCCTACCGGGAGATAAAAAAGGGAACCATTGACGGGCCGTTTTCATGGGATCAGATCTTTGAAAATCCGGAACAGCTTTCCGGAAGCCGGGCGGATCTCCTGGCTTTATATGACCGGTGTTCGGCGGCGGGAACCGTTCCGGAGCTTTACTTTGCCTGCGGAACCGAAGACTTTCTTTATGATATGAACCGGGAGATAAAGACCAGGCTGGAGGAAAAAGGAGCAAAGGCCGTATTTGAAGAAGGGGAAGGCGGCCATACCTGGGATTTCTGGGATAAATATATCCGGAACGTGCTCCAGTGGATGATTCCTTTGTAAATGATAAATCTTTTCGTCAAAACGGCTTGTATTTTATTCCGCATTATGCTAATATAAATACAGTTAGTTAACACTAACTGCGTGTGAATATTCTATACATCAGACTAACCCTCTGATAGCATCCTTCATTTGACCCGTGAGGGATCATGACTCCTACGAAAAAGCCGCTCCTGTTACCGCATGGCAGGACCGGCTTTTTTGGTATACAGGCGGCAATTGACAAAGAAACGGACGGATGGTACCATGGATACAGTTAGATCCCGCTAACAGGATGGGGGAGGGACGATAAGAGAAAGGGACAGGCTAAATGGAGATCAGACAACTGGAGTACTTTGTGACCACCGCTGATTACGGAAGCTTAAACAAGGCGGCGGAACAGCTTTATACATCACAGCCCAATGTCAGCAAGGTGATCGCAAACCTGGAAAAGGAATTGGGCGTTATGCTTTTTGAACGGAACAGCCGGGGGATCAGGCTGACGGAGCAGGGGAAAATGCTTTATGGCTATGCTCTTTCCATCCTGAAAAATTCCAATATGATCCGTTCTCTGGTGCAGAAGAAGACAGGAAGTTATTTTTCCGTGTCCGGGTATCAGAGCAGCATTCTGACCAGACTGATGGCTGATATGTATGAGAATTATAAGGATAAAGAAATCAAGTTCGGATACCGGGAGGGTACCGTGGAGGAGATCACGGATGATGTGTCCGCCCACGTATCGGAAATAGGCATCGTTTATCTGGCCCATTCCCAGATTCAGTTCTTCCGCCACATCATGTGGCATAAAAAGCTGGAGTATCATCCCCTGGCGGATTGCGGGATCTGCATTTACCTTGGAAGCAGGCACCCCTGGTATGACCGCGGTTATGTGGAATTTGAAGAATTGAAGGAGATGAAATTTATAGAGGGCACCGAAGACTTTTTTGCTATGGAGCACCATATTGAAAGGATCAGCGTGGGAGCGGTGCAGATGGAAAACTTAAACAATGCGGTCTGTACCAACAGCGATTACCTCATCAATAATATGCTCAGGCATACGGATGTCTGCTGCATGGGGGTTGACTTTGTTTCCGGCGAATATGAAAAGCAGGGGATCAGGGCTTTAAAAGTGAAGGATTGCGAGAAGTTTTTGACCATGGGCTATGTGAAGCAGAAAAAGAAGGAATTGTCGGAGGAAGCCCAGTTTTACATAAATGAACTGAAAAGGCGATTAGCCGCCTATAACGATTTGTTATAACGGAGTCTGCCCGATTTGATATTAGTAAGTCCTGACTAACTGTGTTATAGTAGAAAGCGTAGCAAAACAGGAGGAAACTGATATGAAGAAAAAATTACTTTATGCCTGCATGGCAGGTGTTTTGGCGGCTGCGGTTTTGACGGGCTGTCGGAAAGCGGGAAGCAACGCCGGGGAGACCGCCGCGGCAGGTTCCGGACAAGCGGCCCGGGAAACCGCGGAAAGCGCTGACGGGGAAGCCAGAGAAGAATTGGTATTTGTAAATTATAGAGATATCCGGGATTTGAATCCTCATCTGTATGCCGGCGAGATGTATGCCCAGGAAATGCTGTATGAGACGCTGGTGAACATTACGGAAGACGGTTATGCTCCGGGTCTGGCGGAAAGCTGGACCACCAGTGAAGACGGAAAGACATATACCTTTAAAATAAGAAAGGGCGTGACCTTTTCAGACGGAGAGGTATGCGATGCCAATGCCATCAAGGCAAATTTCGACGCAATCATCGAAAACAAGGACCGTCATACCTGGCTGGAAATGATGAACCTTCTGGTAGGTGTTTCCGCACCGGATGATGAGACCTTTGTCATTGAACTGACAGAGCCCTATTATCCCATGCTGACGGAGCTGGGCGTCACCAGACCCTTCGCCATGATCTCACCAAAAGCCATGAAGGACGGAAGCACCAAGGATGGGGTGAATGCCTATATCGGGACCGGTCCTTATGTGCTCACAGATTTTGTGACGGATGAATATGCCATATTCGAGGCCAACGATACCTACTGGGGAGAGAAGCCTCCGGTGAAAAAGATCACAGTCAAGGTGATCCCGGACAACCAGACCAGGATTCTGGCCCTGGAAAAAGGGGAGATCGATCTGATCTTCGGCAAGAACATGATCGATGCCGATGCGGTGAACAAATACAAGGACAGCGATAAATTCGGCGTATCCTTATCCGATCCCACCTCCACAAGACAGATCGTATTAAACACCGCCAATGATATTTTAAGTGATAAAACGGTCCGCCAGGCATTGCAGCACGCCACCAACCGCCAGGCCATTTCGGACGGAGTGTTTTACGGACTGGAAGCGCCGGCTGACACGCTGTTCGCCACCTCCATTCCTTACTGCAACATCGGTCTTGCACCCTATGAATACAATGGAGACCAGGCAGCGGAGATGCTTACGGAAGCAGGCTGGGTGATGGGAAGCGGCAATGTGAGGGAAAAGGACGGAAAGGCCATGGAATTGACCCTTCTCTACAACAGCGACAGCGTGACGGAGAAAACCATTGCAGAATATCTTCAGTCCGAATACGGAAAGCTGGGGATCAGGCTGGACATCAAGGGAGAGGAAGAACAGTCTTACCGGGACAATATGAAGGCAGGACACTTTGATCTGGTGTTTAATATCTGCTGGGGAACTCCTTATGATCCCCAATCTTCTCTGTCAGCCATGAGGCAGCCGGTGTACGGTGATTACGCGGCGCAGCAGGGACTGGAAGACAAGGCGGAGATCGACAAGGCGATCACGGAGATCCTGGTGTCCACGGATGAGGCAAAGCGCCAGGAGCTGTACAGCTTTGTACTGACCAGGCTTCACGAGGATGCCGTATACATACCTTTGACCTATGAATGCAACAAGGCCATTTATACGCTGGACTTAAAGGGGGTCGGATTCACACAGACCCAGTATGAAGTTCCGTTTACACAGATGTATTTCGAATAAAAGCTGGGGACAAAAAACATGGGACCGGAGGTGCACTTCGCCCATGTTTTTTGCAATCTTCCGGTTTAAGCCACCGGTTTGGAATCTCTTTATAAGGAGGTAATGAAATGAGAACCTATATCGTGAAGCGCATTTTGTCAGCCATTCCCCTGCTGCTGCTGATTTCTTTTTTGTGCTTTGTTTTTATTAATCTGATTCCGTCGGATCCGGCGGAGGTGGCTCTTCGCGTCCGGCAGACACCGGTGATCACGGAAGAGGCCATCAATCAGGTCAGGGAGGAAATGGGCCTGAATGATCCCTATCTGGTCCGGTATGTCCGCTGGGTCGTAAGCTGTTTGAGGCTGGATTTCGGAGTGAGCTATACCAACCCCTCCAGAACCGTGCTCGGAGAGATCACCCGCTGTCTGCCTGCCACCTTTGTGCTGGCCATGGCATCCCTGGTGTTCGTCATTGTCTTAAGCCTGCCCGTGGGATTTTTATGCGCCGTGTACAAGGACAGCTGGTTTGACCGGCTGGTGAGAGGGATCGTCTTTATGACCACGGCAATGCCCGCTTACTGGATCGGGCTTTTGCTCATCTGGCTGGTCAGCATCAAATGGGATCTGCTGCCCACCAGCGGGAACGGCAGCTGGAAGCATCTGATCCTTCCTTCATTTACCGTGTCCCTTACCTATATCTCCACTTATATCCGTCTGATACGAAATAACATGCTGGAAAATATGAAGGAAGATTATGTTTTATACGCCAACGTGAGAGGCTTAAAGCAGAGGACGATTCTGGTAAAGCATATTTTAAAGAATTCCCTTCATACCTGTATTGTTGCCATCGGCATGAGCGTACCCCAGCTGATGGCAGGCACCATTGTGGTTGAAAATGTGTTTGCCTGGCCGGGACTTGGAAAGCTCTGCATTGCCTCCATCTTTAACCGGGATTACCCGGTGATCCAGACCTATGTGCTTCTGATCGGGACCCTGTTTGTGGTGTTCAACTTATTGTTTGATATTATTCAGAGCATTGCGGATCCAAGACTTCGCAGGGAGGTGTCCTAAGATGTGGAAACGGTTCTTAAAAAATAAAATGGCTGTGATCATGATGAGCCTGATCGGGATCGTGGCCCTTGCCGGGATTTTCGCTCCGTTCATCGCTCCCAACGATCCCTATGCCAATGACATTTTAAATAAATTTGCGGGCTACAGCTTTCAGTACCCTCTGGGAACCGATCAGCTGGGACGGTGCATCCTGTCAAGAATGATATACGGGATCAGGCCCACCCTGTTTCTTTCCCTGCTCACCATGACCGGCACCATCGGTCTGGGCTGTGCCATGGGACTTATGGCCGGTTATTTCCGGGGACCGGTGGAAGAAATCATTATGAGGGCCGTGGATGTGATGATGTCATTTCCCAGCCAGATCATGGTGTTTGCGGTGGTGGCCCTTCTCGGCATTGATGTGAGAAATGTTATCATGGCCAATGTGCTGATCAAATGGGCCTGGTATGCGCGGATGATCCGTACCAATGTGATGAAATACAGGGACCGGAATTTTGTGCTTTTTTCCCGGTGCGTGGGAAGCGGGGAGCCCTTTATCCTGTTCCGCCATCTCCTGCCCAGCATTGCGGCGGAAATGGCGGTTCTGGCTACCCTGGATATTGGCTGGGCCATCTTGAACATTTCCACCCTTTCCTTTCTGGGCCTGGGTGTACAGGCTCCCACGCCGGAATGGGGCGCCATGCTGAATGAAGCGAAAAATGTGATGACCACCAATCCGGTTCAGATGATCGCTCCCGGCCTGGCCATCGTAATAGTGGTCGCTGCTTTTAATCTTCTGGGAGATGCCCTCAGGGACGCTCTGGATCCGAAGGAGGTGCAGGCTTAATGGAAGCGGTTTTGACGGTAAGGAATTTAACGGTGGAGCACCGACGGAAAAAGCAGGTGCAGAAGATCATTAAGGGCATAGATTTTGAAGTTTTTCCCGGAAAGTGCCTTGGCATTCTGGGGGAGAGCGGAAGCGGGAAAAGCATGAGCTTAAAGGCGGTCATGGGGCTTTTGGGCCAGGACTTTACGGTAAAGGGTGAGGCCCTTTTCCAGGGGGAAAATTTAATCGGCAGGAGCAGGGAACAGCTGAGGAAGATCCGGGGCAGTAAAATCGGCATGATCCTGCAGAATCCCATGACCTGTTTTGATCCCCTTTACCGCATTGACGAGCAGCTGGCGGAGACTTACCGGGAACATACGGAGTTAAGCAGAGCGGAGATCCGGGACAAGTCCATCGAGGTTCTTCTGGCCATGCAGATCCGAAACCCGGAAGAGGTGATGAAAAAATATCCCCACCAGCTCAGCGGAGGCATGCTGCAGCGGATCATGATCGGCCTTGCCATGTCCATGGAGCCGGATCTGCTGATTGCGGATGAGCCTACCACGGCCATTGACGCAATCACCCAGTATGAGATCATGAAGGAATTTGTGCGGATCAAGAAAGATTTCGGAACCGCCATGATTTTCATCAGTCATGATCTGGGGGTGATATCGGCCATTTCAGACCAGGTGCTGGTGATGAATCAGGGATACGGCGCTGATTTTGGGACCTTCCGGCAGATCTATGAGCATCCCAGGGATCCCTATACCCAGCTTCTGGTGGAAAAGAAAAAGGCGGTCATGGAGCAGTATCACAGGGCCATTGGAAAGAAAGGAATGATGAACTCATGATAAAGGCGGAGCATATCAATGTAAGCTTTCAGAAGGAAAATCAGGAAAAGCTCTTTGGCAGAGAACGGCAGCAGGTCCTGTTTGACGTGTCCTTTCACGTAAAAAAAGGGGAATGCCTCGGGATCCTGGGAGAGAGCGGAAGCGGGAAAAGCACGCTGGGGCGGGTGCTGTGCGGGCTTTTAAAACCGGATGGGGGAACGGTCCTTTTAGACGGCGCGTCTCTGTATGAAGGAAGAAAACGGGACCGGAAGACAGCCGTGAGCGTGGTATTCCAGGATTACACCACATCGGCAAACCCCAGGTTTACGGTCAGGAACCTGATCGGAGAGGGGCTCCGGGTAAGAGAAAGGCGGGAGAAGATCCGCCTGGACCGGGCTGAGGAGACCGCCGGCCTTCTTCGGCTGGTAGGGCTTGAGGAAAGCTATAAGGAACGGCTGCCTCATGAACTGAGCGGAGGGCAGCTGCAGCGCGTATGCATTGCCCGGGCCCTGGCTGTGAATCCGGCCATTATTTTGTTCGATGAGGCCATCAGTTCTCTGGACGCCCACACCCAGGTGCAGATCATGGATTTATTAAAGCAGATACAAAAGGAAAAGGACCTTACCTATATCTTTATCACTCATGATTTAACGTCCGTAACGTATTTGTGCAGCCATGTGCTGTTTCTTTATAAAGGAAAGGCGGCGGAGATCAGAGAGGTGGAGAACATTTCCGGAGCAGAGCACCCCTATGCGAAAAAGCTGCTGAATGCGATCTTTGACGTACAGGAGAAGGAGGGGGAAGACCCTTTTGAACGGGCGGTTTAGAGTCACGGCCCGGCATGAAAAGCATACGGAAAAGGAGGATTATCACATGATACAGATTGGAAGTTACCGGCTGGAAAAAGGAAAGAAGATTCAGGGAACGCTGCCGGTCATAAACCATGAGCTTGAGCTCCCGTTCTGCGCTGTGAGCGGAGAAGGAGAAGGGCCTGTGGTTCTGATATCCGCAGGCATCCACGGCGCCGAATACATAGGGATCCGGACCGCACTTGAGCTGTCCGGAGAGCTGCTCCCATCCGAAGTGAACGGGACCGTCATTTTTCTGCCGGTGGCAAACCCACAGGCAGCCCATTCCTTCACCCGTCTGGTGGTTCCCGAAGACGGGAAAAATTTAAACCGGATGTTTCCCGGAAAAAAGGATGGGACGCTTTCGGAGAAGATTGCCTATACCATAGAGCATGAGCTGCAGAACCAGTCGGATTATTATATCGATCTTCACGCCGGGGATACCCATGAAAAGGTGATGCCATTTGTATATTTTCCCGGGGTGGCCAGGGAAGAGGTCAGTGAGAAGGCAAAAAAAATGGCGGAAGCAACCGGCATGTCTGTACGGGTCAAATCAACCGCAACCACCGGCTCCTATAATTATGCGGCGATCCAGGGGGTACCCTCCATCCTTATGGAACGGGGAGGGAACGGCAGCTTTGAGGAAGAGGAGCTATTGGAGTATAAAGAAGAGGTGAGGCGGGTGCTGGGGCATTTGGGCGTGCTTAAGGATTCTTCCGGACCGGCAGGAGAAGTATCCCAGCATGAGGTGGAGAAGGCCAGCTATGTGGATTCCGCCGCGGAAGGGTTCTGGTATCCGAGAAAAAAGGCGGGGGACCGTTTCCGGAAGGGAGAGCTTCTGGGCGTTGTGGAAGACGTTTGGGGGAACCTGCTTCAGGCCTGTCATGGGGAATATGACGGGATCGTCCTCTATCAGACTGTGATCATGGGCGTGAGCCAGGGAGATTCGCTCATCGCCTATGGAAACAGATAAGGTTGTAATCACCCGGGTCATAGGGTATAATTGGGAGAGAATTGCAATCTTGGAGGAATCACATGAAATCATTAATCATAGCGGAAAAACCGTCGGTAGCCAGGGACATTGCCCGGGTGCTTCAATGCAGAAAAAACGGAAACGGGACCATCGAAGGGGAGAAATACGTGGTGACCTGGGGACTGGGCCATCTGGTCACCCTGGCGGACCCGGAGGATTACGACGGAAAATTCAAGGAATGGAAGCTGGAAGACCTTCCCATGATGCCGGACCAGTTCAAGCTTGAGGTGATCAAACAGACGGGCAAGCAGTATCATGGGGTAAAGGCCCAGATCCACAGAAACGATGTGGGAGAGATCATCATTGCCACGGATGCGGGGCGTGAGGGAGAGCTGGTGGCAAGGCTGATCCTGGAAAAAGCGGGAAACAAAAAGCCCATAAAAAGGCTTTGGATCTCTTCTGTTACGGACAAGGCCATAAAGGAAGGCTTCGCCCGGCTGAAAAACGGACATGAATACGATAATCTGTACGATGCGGCCATGTGCCGGGCAGAGGCGGACTGGCTGGTGGGCATCAATGCCACCAGGGCCCTGACCTGTAAATACAATGCCAGCTTAAGCTGCGGGCGGGTGCAGACACCTACCCTGGCCATCATCGCCGCGAGAGAGGAAGAGATCAAAAACTTTGTTCCCAGGCCTTACTTCGGCATTACGGCAAAGTCCGGGAACCCCTCCGTCACCTTTACCTGGAGAGACGGGAAAACAAAGAGCTGCCGTTCTTTTGACAGGGAGCGCACGGAAGCCATACTGGAGAAGATGAAGGCCGCAGGAGAAGGTCTGGTCACGGAAGTGAAAAGCGTGCCGAAAAAGACATACTCCCCTCAGCTCTATGATCTGACGGAGCTTCAGAGGGAGGCCAACCGCCGCTTCAATTATTCCGCAAAAGAGACGTTAAACATCATGCAGAGGCTTTATGAAAACCATAAGGTTTTGACTTATCCCAGAACGGATTCCAGGTATTTGAGTTCGGATATCGTTCCGTCAATCAAGGAAAGACTGGAAGCCTGCGGCGTTGGACCCTACCGGAAGCTGGCCGGCCGGCTTGCCAACAAGAAGATCCAGGGGAACCCCTTCTTTGTGGACGATAAGAAGGTATCGGACCACCATGCCATCATTCCTACGGAGCAGTTTGTCCAGATGGACCACATGACAGTCGATGAGAGGAAAATCTATGATCTGGTGGTGCGCAGATTTCTGGCGGTGCTGTATCCGCCCTTTGAGTATGAACAGACAGAGCTGACTGTGGAAATAGAGGGAGAGACGCTTGCTGCCAGGGGAAAGATCGTGAAGGCCCCCGGCTGGAAAGAGGTTTATGATAATCAGGATGAGGAAGACGAGGAAGAGGAGCTGAAGGAACAGAATCTGCCCCAGCTGCAGAAGGGAGACCGGCTCACGGACCTTTCCCTTTCCATGACCGAGGGAAAGACAAAGCCGCCGGCGCCGTTTAACGAAGCCACCCTGCTTTCTGCCATGGAAAATCCGGTTTCCTACATGGAAACGAAGGACCGGAATATGGCAAAGACCCTTGGGGAAACAGGAGGGCTGGGAACAGTGGCCACGAGAGCGGATATCATTGAAAAGCTTTTCTCCGGATTTCTTCTGGAAAAGCGGGGGAAAGACATTTATCTGACTTCCAAGGCAAAGCAGCTCCTGACCCTGGTTCCGTTGGATCTAAAGAAACCGGAGCTGACGGCGGAGTGGGAGATGAAGCTGTCCGAGATTGCAGGAGGTAAGTTAAAAAGATCGGCATTCATGAAGGATATCCGCCTGTATTCCGCAGAGCTGATCCATGAGATCAAGTCAGGGGAAGGAAGCTTTCACCATGACAATCTGACCAATACCAGATGCCCGGTCTGCGGAAAGCGGATGCTGGCGGTCAAGGGAAAAAACAGCGAGATGCTGGTCTGCCAGGACCGGGAATGCGGACACCGGGAGGTCATTTCCAGGACCAGCAATGCCAGATGTCCCGTCTGCCATAAGAAGCTGGAACTGAAAGGAAAAGGGGAGGGCCAGATTTTTGTCTGCAAATGCGGATATAAGGAAAAGCTTTCTGCCTTTAAGGAACGGCGGACCAGGGAAGGCGCCGGCGTCTCCAAAAAGGATGTGGCCAGCTATATAAACAAGCAGAATAAAGAGGCCCGGGAACCCATAAATTCGGCTTTTGCAGATGCGTTTGCCAAGCTGAATCTGGGTGGGGATGAGGATTAGGGCCTGATCCGGAACCAGCTCCGGACCGTTAAATGCATCTGAAACAGCATTTCATGGTCCGGGGCTGATTTTTATGCGGATATCTGCAACAGCCAGTTCGCGGCAGGGGCTTCCTTAAATTAGCCTGTCTGCCCTTTGATGATGCAAAAGACCGGAAAAAAAGAAGGAGTTTAAGGTGTTTGTATCAATATGGTAAAAATTTAGTAAAATTTTACTTTCCTTATTGACGGTGGGAAAAACGGCAATTATAATGAAAATTGAAAGGTGAGGATATAGATTATGGCTACGATTAAAGAGATTTCACAGCTTGCGAATGTATCCATTGCAACGGTATCCCGGGTGCTGAACCAGGATGATACCATCGTGGTGAGTCCGGAGGTGAAAAAAAGAATATTCACAATTGCCCATCAGTTAAAATATGTCCCACCCAGGAGGCGTCATGCGCAGAAAGAAAAAGGTATTGTCATAGGAGTGGCTGACTGGCACATTATCAGGAAGGACAGGACGAACATCAGGCTTTCCTCCCTGGACTTCATCGTTAAGTCCATGTCAGGGAAAAAGGACGTGCGGTTTGTGCGGATGGATAAAAACGAGTCCGGACAGTTTGACGGGATCATGGCCTTCGGCGTTTTTTCTGAAGAGGAGATGGAGAATCTGCGGCTCCAGAGCCATGCCATCGTATTCATCAATTCAGATCCCAAGGATTATGAATACGACAGCATTGTCATGGATTTCAACAAGGGGATCCATGAAATGCTGGATTATCTCATGGAGCGGAAAAAATACTGCAGCGTCGGCTATATCGGCGGTCTCTATGAAGAGGGCCAGGTAAGGATCGGCTACCGGAGACTGGAAGGGATCCGGTCCACGTTTATCCGGAGAGGCTTTTATGAGGAAAAGAATTTCTTCATAGGCGCTATCAGCCGGGATAGCGGGTATGAGCTGGCGAGACAGGCCGTGGAATCCGGCCATCTGCCGGAGGCGGTGCTCATAGGAAGTGAAGAAGTGGCGGAAGGGGCTCTGGAAGCTTTCCAGGATGCGGGGCTCCGGGTGCCAAAGGATGTGGCAGTGGTCATCTACAAGGATATTGAGACCCTGGAATCCAAATGGCCCACCTACACCAAGGTCCGGATGTTTCCGGATATCGTATGGCAGACGGCCATCAAGCTTTTGCTGGAGCAGATCCAGGAAGGCCGCAAGGACAATATGACAATTTATCTCCCCACAAAGCTGGAGGTCGGAGACAGCGCGTAATGACCCATGACCCCAAGTATTGATGTATCACACGAAAAGGAGAGCAGTATGAAAAAAACAGTTTCTGTATTAATGGCAGCAGCGCTCTGCGCGGCAATGATCGGCGGATGCTCCGGAAGCAGCAGCCAGACCGGGGCAACGACGGCAGCAGGGACGGAACCGGCATCGGCTGCGGCGGGAGAAACAGCCGCCCCGACAGAGGCGAAAGCGGAGAACAGGAAGGTCGGCAAGCTGAACGTATACTTTGTTCCTTCCAGGGAACCGGAAGAGATCGTAACCGCCACAGAGCCTTTGAAGGACATGCTGAAGGAAGAGCTGGGAAAAGAAGGCTATGATATCGGCGAAGTGGTGATCACGGTCGGAACCAGCTATGAAGCGGTGGGAGAAGCGCTCTCCGCAGGCACTGCGGATATCGGCCTTATTCCGGGAGGAACCTATGTCCTTTATGATGACGGTGCGGAGGTGGTCCTCACCGCAACCAGAGACGGGCTGAGCAAGAATTCCGATTCCGCCGTGGACTGGAACGACGGAAAGGCCACCGATCCCACGGACCAGCAGGCTACTTCCTACCGGGCGCTCATCATTGCGGGACCTTCCGAAAAGGGACAGGAACTGGCCGAAAAGGTCAACAAGGGCGAAGCGCTCACCTTTGAGGATTTAGACGGAGCAAACTGGAGCGTTATGTCCTCCTCCTCACCGGCAGGATACATTTACCCCTCCTTATGGCTTCAGGATAATTTCCAGAAGAACATTTTAAATCTGACCCATGCAGTGCAGTCCGATTCCTACGGCAGCGCATTTGCAAGGCTGGCCTCCGGCCAGGTGGATGTGCTCTGCACCTACGCGGATGCCCGCAGGGACTATGTGGAAAAATGGAATTCCGAATACGGAAGGGCCGGTTCCATCTGGGAAGAGACAAATGTGATCGGCGTGACGCCTCCGATTTTCAATGATACGGTCAGCGTGAGCAAGACTTCAAAGAACATGGATGATGATTTCAAAAAGGCCATTCAGAATGCGTTTATCAACATCGGCAACACGGAAGAGGGCAAGAAGGTCATCGCCATCTACAGCCACAACGGATACCAGCCGGCACAGAGCTCTGATTACGATAATGAGCGGGCGGCACAGAAGATGATCAAGGATTTAAACGCTAAATAATGATACATACAGCTGGGGAGGCGCCGTGAACGGAATCATTTGCGGCGCTTTTTCCGTTTATACTGGGAAATGAGGGAAGGTTGAAAGAAAAGCGTCTTTCAGCCCTGAATTTGAGAATCAGCTGGATATGCAAGCATATCCGCTTGATTCATTAGGAGGCAAAGTATGATTGAATTTAATCAGGTGGGCAAAAAGTATCCCAATGGATTTGAGGCCTTAAAAGATATCAGCCTGAAAATCCAGCAGGGGGAGTTTGTGGCGGTCATCGGTCTTTCCGGTGCGGGCAAGTCCACCCTTCTCCGGACCATTAACCGCATGCATGATATTACGGAAGGGACCCTGACCGTGGATGGAACCGATGTGATGCAGCTGAAAGGAAGGGAGCTGCGGCGCTTCCGCCGCAGGATCGGCATGATTTTCCAGTCCTTTCATCTGGTGACCAGGACCCGGGTCATCAATAACGTGCTGATGTCAAAGGTGCCGGAGCTGCCGTTTGTAAAGGCATTGTTTGGCATCTATCCAAAGGAAGACAAGCTGGAAGCCCTGGAAGCCCTTGATAAGGTTGGCATTCTTGACAAAGCCTTTGTCCGTGCGGACCAGCTGTCCGGCGGGCAGCAGCAGAGGGTGGCCCTGGCCAGGACCCTGGCCCAGAATCCCCGGATCATCCTGGCCGATGAACCGGTGGCCTCCTTAGACCCGGTCACGGCAAAACAGGTCATGGGGGATTTCTTAAAGATCAACAGGGAAATGAACATCACCATTCTTTTAAACATCCACCATGTGGATCTGGCCCTTCAGTACGCGGGCCGGGTTGTGGGCATACGGGCCGGCCGGATCGTTTACGACGGCCCCGCTTCCCAGGTCACCCAGGAAATTTTAGATGAGATCTACGAAGGAAAAGAGGAACAGGAGGCGGTGGGATGAACCTATACGACAGAATATTTCCTCCCGAAAACATGGAATTGTCCAATGGAAAGACTGTTTTGAAACCGGCCTCCCGGCTTCCTCTCATTGCCCTGATCCTGGTGATCTTAACCGTTCTTTCCGTAAAGATCACCGGCTTTGACATGGAGGTTCTGCTGGAAAGAGGAAATGAGTTTTTCGTCATCCTGGGAATGATGGTTCCTCCGGCATTTTCTTACAGCTCCCATGTATGGCAGCCTCTGTTTGACACCGTTAAGATGTCTCTCCTCGGGACCGTGTTCGGGTCGGTGACAGTCATTCCCTTTGCCATGGCCGCTTCCACCAATATCATAAGGAATCCGGCGGTGGTGGGGATCATGAGGCTGTTTTTAAGTGTTGTAAGGACTCTGCCGACTCTGGTGACCGCTCTCATAGCCACCTACATATTCGGTCTGGGCACTCTGGCCGGCACAACGGCCATCGGGGTGTTCACCTTTGCCTATATGGGTAAGATCCTGTACGAGGAGATCGAGACTGCCGATATGGGGGCTTTTGAGGCAATGGAAGCCATGGGAGCCACCAAGGTCCGGGCCTTTGTGAGCGCCATCATCCCCCAGGTGCTTCCTTCCTATCTTTCAAACGGGCTGTTCTGCTTTGAAGGAAATGTCCGTTACGCCGCTATCCTGGGCTATGTGGGTGCGGGCGGCCTGGGACTCATCCTCCAGGAAAAGCTGGGCTGGAGGGAGTATTCCAGCGTGGGCATGATCCTGATCATGCTGTTTGTTACCGTATATCTCATTGAATCGGTGAGCCGTTACTGCCGCCGGAAACTGACATAGGAGGGCCGGCAGATGAATAAACAGATTGAAAATGCATATGCCGGGCGCCCCAAAAACACGGTTTACCGGATCACGGTTTCAGCGGTTGTCCTGGCGCTCATCCTGTGGTCGGGCTCAGCGGTGGATTTTTCAGGCGGAGGGCTGGGCGGCTTAAAGATCGCGGGAAACATTTTAAACGGGATCCTTCATCCGGATAAAAAGCTGCTGTTTAACTTAACCGTTCAGGGAGTTCCCTATCTGCTTCTGGAAACGGTCTGCATTGCGTTTCTGGGTACCCTGGTGGGAGCTTTTCTCGCCATCCCCTTATCCTTTTTATCCGCTTCCAATTTAATGCCTCCGCCGGTTGCCTGTATAAGCCGCCTGGTGATCATGGCGGTGCGGACCATTCCTGCTTTTGTCTACGGCCTCATGTTCATCCGCGTCAGCGGACCCGGCGCCTTTACCGGACTTCTGACCATGTCCGTGTGTTCCATCGGCATGGTATCGAAAATGTACATAGAAGCAATTGAAGATCTGGATACCGGGATTCTGGAATCCCTGGACGCCTGCGGCTGCAATACGTTTCAGAAGATCCGGTACGGCATCCTGCCCCAGCTGATCCCTAATTTTGCGTCAACGGTGATCTACCGGTTTGATATCAATTTAAGGGACGCCACGGTTCTCGGTCTGGTAGGGGCAGGCGGGATCGGAGCTCCCCTGATATTTGCCATGAATTCCTACCGGTGGAATGAGGCGGGAGCCATTCTGGTGGGACTTATGGTCCTGGTCCTGATGGTGGAATACATATCCACCAGGATCCGCGTAAAGCTGGCAAGGGGGTGATCCGTTGAAAAAACAGGCCAGAATCTATTACACCTCGGATGTCCACGGATATCTGTTTCCAACCGCATACGGAGACAGGGAGGAGCGGCCCATGGGGCTTTTGAACTGTATTTCCGCCTTTAAAAAGGATGGAAATACCCTGATTTTTGACGGCGGGGATACGCTCCAGGGCTCTCCCCTGGCCTCCTATGTCTCATCCCGCGTGGGAGAAATATCCCCGGAGGAGCCCATCGCAGAAGTATACAACGCGGCAGGCTATGATGCCGTGGTTCCGGGCAATCATGATTTTAATTTCGGCTATGGACGCCTTGCCCGCTATCTGGGGGCGGTCCGGGGAGTCTGTCTCTGTGCCAATGTGAGGGAGCTTGAAGGAAATGCCCGGATGCTGAAAAGCCATGTCTTTACTCTGGAAAACGGCCTCCGCCTGGGAGTGACCGGCGTTGTGACGGATTATGTGAACGTGTGGGAGCCGTCCGAACACCTTGAGAAGCTCCGGATCACCGATGCCTTTCAGGCGGCAGCAGAGGAACTTTCCCGGCTGAAGCTCTTGTCGGATGTCACTGTCTGCATCTATCACGGCGGCTATGAATGCGATCTTGATACCGGGCAGATCTTGAGCGCTACCGGAGAAAATGCGGGGTACCGCATTTTAAAGGAGCTGGATTATGACATCCTGCTCACCGCCCACCAGCACATGTCTGTTCCGGGAAGAGATCTTTTCGGAACCCACACCCTGCAGCTTGCCGCCAATGCCGTGGAGTATGCCCGTCTGGATGTCAGGCTTGAAGGCGGGAAGCTGCAGGTGGAATCTTCCATCTGCACCGCCGGGCGGATCCATGGGAAAGAACCTTATGAGTCCCTCCTTCCTCTGGAAGAGGCGGTGCAGGATTGGCTGGATGCGGATATCGGCCGTCTAAAGGAGCCGGTACCGGAAAAAGGGAAGCTTGAAATGGCCCTTTACGGCTCTCCGGTGGCGGATTTTTTCAATCAGGTGCAGCTGGAATACTCAGGTGCGGATATCTCCTGTGTGGGTCTGGGAAATTCGCCTATCGGGCTGCCGGAGCGAGTCACCATGAGGGACCTGGTGAGGGTGTATCCGTTTTCAAACACCCTGGTTGTCCTTGAGGTAGGGGAAGAGGAGCTGAAAAAAGCCCTGGAACGCTGCGCCGGATATTTTACAGTAAAGGACGGAGCCGTTATCATCTCTGATGCGTTCTTAAGGCCAAAGGTGGAGCATTATAATTATGATTATTTTGCCGGCATTACCTTTGACGTGGATTTAAGTGAGCCTGTGGGAGAACGGGTGAAAAAGATCCTGTATGAAGGGAAGCCTCTGGCCGGCCGTTCATTAAGCCTGTGCATGAGTGATTACCGGGCCAGCGGCACCGGGGGCTATGAGGTATACCGGGAGTGCCGGATCATCAGACGCATTGGAACAGAGGTCCCACGGATGGCCCTGGATTATTTAAAAAGGCATTCCGTGGCGGAGATTAAGAAAAACGGGGGCATGAAAATTCTGTGATTTTTGCCGGAAAACCGTCATGGCAGCGGTGGATTTTCCGAAGCGTTCCATGATCCGCCCGGCGACAAATGCGCAGCCTGTGTAAGCGATGATATAGCCGCCGGTGGGTCCCAGAATCCGGTTCAGGCCTCCCGGTAATCCGGCGGCCACAAACGTGGATATGTGGGTAAAATTGATGGGAACCGGACCGATGGGGATGGAAATCTGGGATAATACTGCGTTTAATGAAGCAAATAAAGCACATAAAACAAGGTTTTTCGTTTTCCGTTCACTCATAAGGGCTCCTTCTTCTGCATTTGATATGGATGAAATTATACAAGAAAAGAATTCGAATTGCCAACCTATAAAAACAAAAAGGTTGACAATTCGCGTTTCTATCATTATTCCCTTTGCCTCCTGCGGCAAATTTAATTCCCCCCCGTTGCATCAATTTGGAATTCTACGTATAATAGCATTGGAAACATTCCTTTATTGAGAAAAAAAGTGACATAAGACAGGGAGGCATTATGAGCATCAGGGCTGTGGTAGTGGATAACTCAGAAGAACTTTTGATGAAACTGACAGGTATTTTAAAGGAAATGGATGGGATCGAGCTGTGCGGAAGCTTCAGCGAGGCCATTGAAGCCATGCAGTATATAAAGGAGCATCCGGTGGATCTGGTATTTTCGGACATCGTTATGCCGGATATCAGCGGAATAACCCTGGCGTCAAAGCTGTATGAGCTTCCGGATCCACCGGAAGTGGTGCTGCTTTCCGGCATTCCCGGCTTTTCGCTGGAGGCGTGGAAAATACGGGCGTTCGGTTTCATCATAAAACCTTACACAAAGCTCCAGATCGTAAGAATGGTGGACAAATATATGAATGAGAGGGCCGGAAGGGAACTGTGCCGGTCCGTCAGGGAGCAGTGAAAAAGGTGCCGGTGAGGCTTTTGTGTCACATGTGACGCAAAAGCCTCTTTTAAACTCCTGCAATTGTTACTTTTTGCATTTTAATGGACGAACCCAGATGACTATGCTATAATATAAAGATAGTGAAAAAAGACCTTTTTTTTCCACAAGGAGAAAGATATGAAAGAGAAGTTTAAAATAAAGGGACAGCTGAGGCTGTATATGCAGTGGCCGCTTTATTTAAGCGCTCTGCTGATTGCTGCCAATGCGGTGATCGGTGCGGTCAGCGCAAAAGCGGGGATCATCATGGCGGTTTTTACCATTTTGTATATCGGTGCCGCAGCCTGGCTCTATACCTACAGGAGGAAACGCCTGCTGGGCGGGCTTGTGGAATTTTCTGCGGAATATTCCTGGATGCAGAAGCAGCTCCTTACGGATCTGGAGATCCCCTACGGGATAGCCGATGAAAACGGACGGGTGCTCTGGGGAAATGCTGCGTTTACGGAGGTTCTGGGAGAGGAAAAACCGTTAAAGTCCACAAGGAAGAATCTCATGACCATTTTTCCGGAGATAACCAGAGACTCCTTGAATCTCAAGAGCGGCGGGGCCGTTCTGCACACCACAAGAAATGAACGGAAATACCAGATCCGCATGAAGGCTGTCTATATAAAGGAATCTTCCGGCTCCATAGCGGAAGCCATCGGCGTGGAAGCCGCCGGGCAGATGCTTGTGGCGGTTTACCTGTTTGACGAAACGGAGATCCTCACCTATAAACAGATGGTGGATGATCAGAAAATGGTGGCCGGTCTCATTTACCTGGACAATTATGACGAGGCCCTGGAAAGCGTGGAGGAGGTGCGCCGTTCTCTCCTTACCGCGCTCATTGACCGGAAGATCACCAAATACATCACAAACATGAACGGAATTGTGAAGAAGCTGGAAAAGGACAAATATTTTATAGCCATAAAGCAGTCCTGTGTCACGGAGCTTAAAGAGAACCGTTTCTCCATTCTGGAGGAGGTGAAGACCGTCAATATCGGCAATGAGATGGCGGTCACTTTAAGCATTGGCCTGGGCATGAACGGAGACAGCTATTACCGGAATTACGACCTGGCCAGGATCGCCATTGACATGGCTCTGGGGCGGGGCGGAGACCAGGCAGTGATAAAGGATGGGGAACGGATCCAGTATTTCGGCGGCAAGGCCCAGCAGATGGAGAAGACCACCCGCGTGAAGGCCCGCGTGAAGGCTCATGCGCTCAGGGAGCTGATGGAGACAAAGGACCGGATCCTCATCATGGGCCACCGTTTGACGGACATTGATTCCTTTGGCGCGGCAGTGGGGATTTACCGCATAGCCACAGCCATGGAAAAAAAGGCGAGCATTGTTATCAACGAGGTGACCACCACGGTCCGCCCCATGCTGGACCGTTTTGTGGGGAATCCCGATTATTCGGAGGATTTATTTTTAACAGGCGCACGGGCCGCGGAGCTGGTGGATGCCAACACCCTGCTGGTGGTTGTGGATGTGAACCGTCCCAGCATTACCGACGCGCCGGAGCTGCTGCGCCTGGTAAAGACCATTGTGGTGCTGGATCATCACAGACAGAGCAGCGAGATCATCGATAATGCAGTGCTCTCCTATGTGGAGCCTTATGCCTCCTCAGCCTGTGAGATGGTCGCGGAAGTGCTGCAGTACATTGCGGACGGGATTAAGATCAAACCCGCGGAAGCGGATGCCTTATATGCAGGAATTGTGATCGATACCAATAATTTCACCAATCAGACAGGCGTCAGGACCTTTGAAGCGGCCGCGTTTTTAAGAAGGAACGGGGCGGATGTGGTCCGCGTGCGGAAGCTGTTCCGGGATGACCTGGATGATTACAAGGCAAAGGCGGAAGCGGTCCGGGAAGCGGAAATATTCGAAGGCTGTTTTGCCATCAGCGTATGCCCGTCAGAAGGAATCGGAAGTCCCACGGTGGTGGGAGCGCAGGCGGCCAATGAGCTGCTTGACATAGCAGGGATCAAGGCCTCCGTCGTGATGACGGATTATAATCATACGGTTTATTTAAGCGCACGTTCCATCGATGAGGTCAACGTACAGGTCATGATGGAAAAGCTTGGAGGCGGAGGACACCGCACCATTGCAGGCGCACAGCTTGAGGATGTAAGCATTGAAGAGGCAAAGGACCGCGTGAAAGCGGTGATCAGAGAGATGTTAGAGAAGGGAGACATATCATAATGGAAGTTGTATTATTGGAAGACGTAAAATCACTGGGTAAAAAGGGACAGATCGTTAAGGTTAACGACGGATATGCAAGAAATTTCATTCTCCCGAAAAAGCTTGGAATCGAAGCCACGACTAAGAATTTAAATGATTTAAAGCTTCAGAAGGCCAATGAAGCCAGGATCGCAGCGGAGCAGCTGGAAGCGGCAAAGGAGCTGGGAGCCAGGATTTCGGAAGCGTCCATCACCCTGTCCATCAGGGCGGGAGAGGGCGGCAGGGCCTTTGGCTCCGTATCCGGAAAAGAAATTGCAGCCGCCATTTTAAGCCAGCTGGGGCTTGATATTGATAAAAAGAAACTGGTGCTTCCGGAGCCGCTTAAGACCTTCGGCTCCCATGAGGTTCCTGTTAAGCTTCATAAAGATGTAACTGCCAGGCTGACGGTTAAAGTAGTGGAGAGCTAGGAGGCATGAACATGGATGATGCCCTGATCAAACGGGTGCTCCCTCACAGCATAGAGGCGGAGCAGTCCGTCATCGGTTCCATGCTGATGGACCGGGATGCCATCATCGCGGCTTCCGAGATCGTTATGGCAGGAGATTTTTACCAGCACCAGTATGGCGTCATGTTTGAGGCCATGCTGGAGCTTTTTAATGAGAATCTGCCGGTGGATTTAGTGACCCTTCAGAACCGTTTAAAGGAAAAGGATGTCCCTCCGGAGGTTTCCAGCCTGGACTTTGTCCGGGACATCATAACCACGGTGCCCACCTCTGCCAACGTGAAATCCTATGCCAACATTGTGCGGGACAAAGCTGTTTTAAGGCGGCTTATCAAGGTCAATGAAGAAATCGCCAACACCTGCTATGCAGGAAAGGAGCCCTTAGAGTCCATTCTGGCAACCACGGAAAAAACCATTTTCGATCTTCTCCAGAACCGCAATTCCGGAGATTTCGTTCCCATCCGCCAGGTCGCCATGAACGTCCTGGAAAAAATCGAGGAAGCTTCAAAAAATCAGGGGACCGTAACCGGGATCCCCACAGGCTTTATTGATCTGGATTATAAGACCTCCGGCCTGCAGCCATCCGATTTCATCCTGATCGCCGCCCGCCCATCCATGGGAAAGACGGCTTTTGTGCTGAATCTGGTGGACCACATAGCGGTTAAAAAAGGCCTGCCCTGTATGGTATTCAGCCTGGAGATGTCAAAGGAACAGCTGGTCAACCGTATGCTCGCCATGGAATCCAACGTGGATTCCCAGAAGCTGAGAACCGGGACCCTGTCGGATTCCGACTGGGATGCCGTGGTGGAAGGCATCGGCGTCATCGGCAATTCCAAACTCATCATCGATGACACCCCCGGAATTTCCATTATGGAGCTGCGTTCCAAATGCCGTAAGATGAAGCTGGAATACGGACTGAACGTGGTCATCATCGACTACCTGCAGCTGATGAGCGGAAGCGGAAAAGGCGGCGACAACCGTCAGCAGGAGATCTCGGAGATCTCCAGGTCCTTAAAGGCCCTGGCAAGAGAAATGAACGCCCCTGTGATCGCCTTATCCCAGCTGAGCCGTGCCTGCGAAACCAGACAGGACCACCGCCCCATGCTTTCCGACCTTCGGGAGTCCGGAGCCATTGAGCAGGATGCGGATGTGGTCATGTTCTTATACCGTGATGATTATTACAACAAAGATACGGACATGCCTAACATTGCCGAGGTAATTATAGCCAAGCAGAGAAACGGCCCCATAGGAACCGTCAACCTGGTCTGGCGCCCGGAATATACGAAGTTCGCAAACATGGCCCGGCAATGAGCAGTATAGAAAAAGAGGCAGCCCCGGCCGGAAAAACAGATTCATCTGCTTTTCCGGCCGGGGCTGCCTCTTTTTCTATGGGGCGAACGCCCCCCATCTGGGAGAAGAGATTCGATCCTCGAATCTCTTCTCCCAGATGGTACCTGCGGCCCTGCGCTCGATCTCTTCACCCAGCTGTCCCCCCCATATCCTTGAATTTCAAATATTTTTTCCAATCCCTTAAAATTTTTTCCAATTCTCATTCATAATCTGTATCAATCCCGCATATGATATAAATAGTAAGGTTATGAAAACTTAACGAACCAAAGGAGAGGATATAGCTATGGCTGAGATACATTACTTAATATCGGATGCATCGAAGAAGGTCGATGTGGAGTCTCATGTCCTTAGATACTGGGAGGACGAGCTGGAGTTAAAAATTCCAAGGAATGAGATGGGACACCGGTATTACACTGAAGCACACATCCGTTTATTTAAACAGATCAAGGATTTAAAGGAAAAGGGATATCAGTTAAAAGCCATTAAGACAGCGCTGGATAAGGTCATTGGAGACGGCAGGGATGCTGTGATACCCGATGAATTATTGGAAGGACAGGTGACGCAGGAGCTGAAAGAAAGCACGGTCTCTGTCCCTGAAGGCGGGATGAGCCTTACCGAGGTACATAATGCAGCGCAGGTCACCATTGCCCAGGAAAAAATGGAGCAGTTCCAGGAGATCATGAATCATATCATCGGACGGGCTCTGGAAGTAAATAATGAGCAGTTAAGCCAGGATATCAGCTGTCTGGTCAATGACAAAGTCATTAAGGAAATGGAATACTTAATGAATTTGAAAGAAGAAAAAGAAGAAGAGCGTTTCAAGCAATTGGACGAGCTTTTACGCAGCTATCAGAAAGACAATAAAGGCCGTGCGGAAGCAGCCGCATCCAAGATCCCCTTCTTTAACCGCAAAAAAAAGTTCGGACGTAATGGAAAAAAGTTATAAAACCACACCACTTTCAGATAAACGAGCGGGCAAACAGGCTCAGGCAAAGAAATCCGCAGCTGCCACTGAAAGTGTAGACTGCGGATTTTTATATGAAAAAATCATTTTCTGCAAGCCTCTGCAAAAGTCTGAAACAATCGGAATGCCTCTTCATTCTTTTCCCAAAGATATTCCGGATGCCATTGAACTCCTATAAAAAAGGGATAACCGGGCATCTCCAGCGATTCCACCAGCCGGTCCGGCGAATACCCTGTGGCAGTCAGTCCGCGGCCCAGATCCTTTACGGCCTGATGGTGCATGCTGTTGACCTTTAATGAGCTGCAGCCCGATATACGGGCCAGGAGGCTGTCTTCGGCCAGAGAGACCGTATGACAGGGCATGCGATAGGAATACGGCTGGGAATGGGCAATGGGAAATTCCCGTTCCGTCTGGGAAGGAATATCCTGCCAGATGTTTCCGCCCAGGGCGATGTTTAAAACCTGGATTCCCCGGCATATCCCCAGAACCGGTTTTCTCTGTTCCAGGACCAGAGGGATGAGGGACAGCTCCATACGGTCCCTTGGCTCCGATACGTTTCCGCAGTGGGCATGGGTTTCTTCTCCGAACAGGAAGGGGTGGACATCGGGTCCCCCTGTAAATAAAAAGCCGTCCAGGTCCTCTGCAAGCTGCTTTAAATCTTCTTCCGAAGCCTCCAGCGGCATAACCACGGGAATTCCGCCTGCGGCTTTTAAAGCCCTTAAATAAGTGGGCCGCATTTTAATATCATCGTTATCGGTATCATGAGAGGGTGTCAGACCGATCAGTGGTTTTTTCATATTGGAAATATCCTTTCCTGAATTATTTATGGAAAAATTGATGATATAACAAAATGCCCCTTCCATGAGGAAGAGGCATTTATGTATTCACATTATGCTTCAGAAATAGCTCCTGTCGGGCAAACACCTTCACAGGCGCCGCAATCGATACAGGAATCCGCATCAATAACAAACTGGGAATCTCCCTGGCTGATAGCGCTGACCGGGCACTCTCCTTCGCAGGTTCCGCAACTAACACAAGCATCACTAATAACACGTGCCATGATAAATGACCTCCTTATATTCTATACATTTTTCTATATTTTATACTATTAATAAAAATTATTCAAGTAGAATTTACTGCAATTAATGTTTAATTTTAGGAGCAATACCGGTCGGGGACGCCCGTACGGGCATCCCTGATCCCGCTTAAGATTACCTTCTTGGCAGCGATGGCACCTTCCTTTGACATGGGAGGAACATCCTTTAAGGGATAGTCCATTCCCATGCTTTCGTACTTCACCTTTCCCATATCGTGATAGGGCAGTACATCGAGAGCCTTCACATTCTTAAGTTCCCCGATGAACCGTCCCAGCCTGTATAGGTCAGGGGTCTGATCCGTAAGCTGGGGAACCACCACTTGGCGGATCCATACGGGAACGTTCCGTTCGCTTAAGTACCGGGCAAAATCCAGAATATTTTTATTGGAATGCCCGGTGAGCGGTTTGTGTTTTGCATCGTCAATGTGTTTGATGTCAAGCATGACAAGACTGGTGGATGTAAGGAGCCGTTCCATTTTTTTTAAATACTCCGGGTTATTTCTCCCGAAGGTGATCCCGGAGGTATCGAGACAGGTATGAATGTCTCTTTTCCTTGCGGCTTCAAAAAGTTCGGTCACAAAATCCAGCTGCATCAACGGCTCCCCTCCGGTCGCAGTGATGCCGCCTCCCCGGTAAAAGTTCCGGGAAGACTCAAATTGCTGTAAAATTTCATCGACCGTCATATCTGTTCCGCCCGCCATCTCCCAGGTGTCCGGGTTGTGACAGTACTGGCAGCGCATGGGGCAGCCCTGAAGAAAGACCACCAGACGCACTCCCGGCCCGTCAACGGTACCGAAGCTTTCAATTGAATGGATATGTCCTGTCATGAGTCGTTCGCCTTCTTTGTTTTTTGCTATATGTTGTTGTGGAACGTACGGGAAATAACTTCATCCTGCTGTTCCTTCGTAAGTTTGATAAAATTAACCGCATAACCGGATACACGCACGGTGAGTTGAGGATAATTTTCCGGGTGTTTCTGGGCATCCAATAAGGTGTCACGGGTGAAGACATTGACATTTAAGTGATGTCCGCCTTCTGCTACATAGCCGTCTAATAAATTCACAAGGTTATCGATCTGGGTTTCGCTGATATTTGCCATATTTTTATCCTCCTATAGTGATGAATTAAGGTTAACCATGAGTTACCGGCCGTCCTTGGGAGAGTCATCGTCCGTATCCAGTCCCTCAAACATTGTGGGAATGTTACAGGCCAGATCTCCGGCCGCGCAGTCTGTGGAATTCATGGTGGTTACTGATTTTGCCATAGTTTTCTCGGCATTTACGGTACCGTCTTCCGATACGCGGATGTTCATATGCCCGCCGCTGCCGGCCATAAACTGGTCGAGCATGGCGACAATATCATCAATCTGTTTTTCTTTAGGATCTGCCATAAAAAGCCACTCCTTATTTCTGATCGTCGTTAAGAGCCAGTTCCAAATCCACCTCTAAGTCTCCGCTGAAAATCTGATCCTCCTTACCAAGAGCCCCCGGTACAATGGAGAAGGTGTTGGAAATACCATCCTGGGCATCCCTGAATGGAAGCTTTGCCACAGATGCAAGAGAAGCGACTGCGCCGTGGCTGTCACGGTGGTGCATGGGGTTGGCTCCCGGAGCAAATGCCTCGCCCTTCTTACGTCCGTCAGGAGTTGCGCCCGTATTCTTACCATATACGACGTTGGAAGTAATTGTTAAAATAGAGGTCGTGGGGATACTGTCACGGTAGGTGTGATTTCCCTGTACATAACTCATGAAGGTGTGGACTAGGTCATTGGCGATCTGATCGACCCTGTCGTCGTTGTTGCCGTATTTGGGGAAATCTCCCTCGACCACATAGTCCACAACAATGCCGTCTTCATCGCGGACAGCCTTTACCTTTGCATACTTAATGGCGGATAAGGAGTCGGCGACTACGGAAAGTCCGGCAATACCGGTTGCAAACCAGCGGGTTACTTTTTTATCATGAAGAGCCATCTGAATGCGCTCATAGCTGTATTTGTCATGCATGTAATGAATGACGTTCAAAGTATTTACATAAACACCTGCAAGCCATTTCATCATATCCTTATAGACTTCCAGAACTTCGTCGTAATCCAGATATTCGGAAGTGATGGGTCGGAACTTGGGGCCCACCTGATTCTTGGTGATCTCATCCACTCCGCCGTTGATGGCGTATAACAGGCACTTGGCCAGATTGGCGCGTGCGCCGAAGAACTGCATTTCCTTACCGACTCTCATGGAAGATACGCAGCAGGCGATGGCATAATCATCACCGTGGGTCACTCTCATCAGATCGTCGTTTTCATACTGAATGGAGGAAGATGCAATGGAGGTTCTGGCACAGAACCGCTTAAAGTTTTCCGGAAGCCTTGTGGACCAGAGAACGGTTAAGTTCGGTTCCGGAGCGGTTCCAAGGTTCTTAAGGGTATGGAGATAACGGTAGGACATTTTTGTGACCATATGGCGTCCGTCGATTCCAACGCCGCCGATGGATTCCGTTACCCAGGTAGGATCACCGGAGAACAGCTCGTTGTATTCCGGTGTACGTGCAAATTTAACCAGACGCAGCTTCATGATGAAGTGATCTACGATTTCCTGGATCTCTTCCTCGGTAAAGGTTCCTTCCGCCAGATCTCTCTGTGCGTAGATATCAATAAAGGTAGAGGTACGTCCCAGGGACATGGCAGCTCCGTTCTGCTCCTTAACGGCAGCCAGATAAGCGAAATATGTCCACTGAATGGCTTCTTTTACATTTGCAGCCGGCTTGGAAATATCATAGCCATAGATTTGGCCCAGCTTCTTTAACTCCTTTAAGGCCCGGGTCTGCTCGGACAGTTCTTCTCTTTCCCGGATCACATCGGAATACATGATGGTGCGGGTGTTTTCCTTCTGCTCTTCCTTGTCAGCGATCAGGCGGTCAATGCCGTAGAGGGCTACCCGGCGGTAGTCGCCGATGATACGGCCCCGGCCATAAGCATCCGGAAGACCGGTGATAACGTGGTTGGAACGGCAGTCGCGCATTTCCTTTGTATAAGCGTCAAAAACACCGGCATTGTGTGTCTTTCTGTGAGTTGTAAAAAATTCCTTTACTTCCGGATCAATGGTGTAGCCATTGTCCGCACAGGCTTTTTCCGCCATACGGATGCCGCCGTAGGGCTGTAAGGAACGCTTAAAGGGCTTATCAGTCTGAAAGCCCACAATCGTTTCTTTTTCTTTATTTAAATATCCAGGACCGTGGGAAGTGAGGGTGGAAATGACCTTTGTATCCATATCCAGCACACCGCCGGCCTCCCGTTCCTGCCTGGATAGATCCATAACCTGTGCCCAAAGTTCCTCTGTTGCCTTGGTAGGTCCGGCAAGGAAGGAATCATCGCCGTCATAAGGATCGTAATTTTTCTGTATAAAGTCCCTGACGTTGATTTCCCGTTCCCAGGCGCCGCCTTTAAAATCTCTCCATTCCGATTTCATAGTATTGTACCTCCGTAGAATGTCTTAAATAAGTAGTAATCATGAACAGGTGCCGTCAAAGGTTATAATTCCTACAACCTTTGTATGAATACATTATATATGAATACTGTATACAATGTCAATACTTCTTAATGAGAAAATTTTATAGAATTTTTCAAAGCTAAAAAAAGTAATTAGTCCTTGCTAATTAGGCGGAAAAGTATTATATTATAAAGACAGTATGTACAAATATTTAAGGAGGAATACAGGATGCAGATTGATAAAGATATGTTGATAGGCGCATTGCTTGAGATGGATGACAACATTGCTCCTATGTTAATGCGCGCAGGCATGCACTGCCTTGGCTGCCCGGCATCTCAGGGTGAGTCTTTAGAGGAAGCCTGCCAGGTTCATGGAATAGACTGTGATGTTCTGGTATCCCAGATTAATGAAGTGTTGGCAGACATATAGAATATGTTTCAGGAGGCGGGCCGCAAAAGCCGGCCTCCTGTTTTTTTCACGTTTCCGTGTTTTCTTTTCCCTTTTTTTCTTCCCTGAAATGTCTGGGGCTCATTCCGTATTCCTGCTTGAATATCTTTGAAAAGGTTAAAGGGTTATCATATCCGATGCTGGTGGCGATTTCCTGGATGGACTGGGAGGTGGCGGCCAGCTGATGGGCGGCGATATTGAGCCGGAACCTCATTAGATACTCCTGGGGCGAAACCCGGAGCTTCTTTTTAAAAATGGATGTTAAATAGGAACGGTTGATGCCGATGTAGTCCGCAATGTCCTGGACCCTGATGCGGTCATAGTTTAGTTTGATGTACTGCAATGCGTAATCCACATACGTATCGATGGAATAATCGTACTGGTTCTTCTTGCTGGACCTCAGGCTGCTCTGCATATCGATCAGGGTGGACAGGATCTCATATAAGTATCCCACCCTGCGGATCTCGTTGGCAAAGGTCAGCTGATTGGTATCCAGGATCTTCTGTATCATGGGCAGATAAAGCTGATTGGGCGTCTGGGAATGGATGGCAGGATCCTCTGCGGATAGGCCGGCATAGTGTAAGTAAGCTTCCGCCATTTCACCGTCAAAGGTGATCCACATGTATTCCCAGGGATTCCGGTAATCCGCATGATATGCGACGGGACAGCCTTTGGGGATCAGAAAAATGTCGTCGGTTTTTAATCTGTGCTGACTTCCGTTGATCTCCAGGATACCCGCTCCGCCCAGCACAAAGTGAAGATGGTGCTCATTAGGGACCTTGTGATCGTACGTATATCCGGGAGGACACTGCTGGATTCCGCAGTGGACCAGATATAAATCATTGGTCTGCCGCTTGATATTCCTTAAACAGCGAAACCCCGCTACATTTTTATAAGTCGTTTGTTTTTCACTCAAAGATATGCCCCCTCAATATGGTGAAAGACCCTGTCAGACAGCCCGTTTTCCAGGTAGTTTGATAGGGTCTATTATACAGGAAGCAAGTATAACTTGCAAATGTTATTTCCCCGTAATGGTTTTTAACGGTACATTTTCATATAGTCCCCATGAGCGGCGACCAGTTCCTCCACCATGTTCCGGATGTCACGGATGTTCAGCTCCGCAGCAGTGTGGGGATCCAGCATGGCAGCCTGACAGATCATATTTAAATCCCTGTTTCTGGCCGCTTCCATGGTGAGCAGCTGGACATTGATATTTGTCATATTCATGGCCGCCAGCTGGGTGGGGAGACGGCCCACCCGGCAGGGAGTGATGCCGCTTCCATCCACCAGGCAGGGAACCTCCACGCAGGAATCCCCGGGCAGGTTGTCGATCAGTCCCTGGTTTAATACGCTTGCGCCGATCTTATAGGGCCGGTTGGTCAGAATGGCTTCCATAATATAGGAAGCGTATTCCAGGGAACGGGTGTGGGTGATTGTTCCATTGTTTAAAATAGAGGCTTTTTCCTCATCCCATTCCCTGATCTGTTTCACGCACCGGCGGGGATATTCGTCCAGAGGGATCTGGAATTCCTCGATCATTTCCGGATAACGGGATTTTATGAACAGTGGATTGTACTCTGCGTTGTGTTCGCTGGATTCCGTGCAGTAGTAGCCCAGATGGCGGATGTATTCAAAGCGGACCATGTCCTTATGCTTTTCCGTCCGGTTTTTTTGAAGGGCCTTCTGGCGTATGAGGGGATATAGGTCCTTTCCCTCCCTGTTATGTATTTTTAAAAGCCAGGCCATATGGTTGATCCCGGCGATCAGCTCTGTTCTTCCTTCCAGCTCATCTTCCATGCCAAGCTCCTTTAATAAGGTTTCCGAGCATACCTGGACGCTGTGGCAGAGACCGATGGTCTTTACGGAGGTATAGCGCTGCATGTAGCCGGTCAATATGGCCATGGGATTGGTGTAATTCAGAAAATAGGCCTCCGGACAGACTTCCTCCATATCACGGGCAAATTCCTCCATGACGGGAATGGTGCGGAGCCCCCGCATGATGCCGCCGATGCCCAGGGTGTCGGCAATGGTCTGTTTCAGACCGTACTTTTTGGGTATCTCAAAATCCGTAATGGTGCACGGATCATATCCGCCGACCTGAATGGCATTGACCACAAAGGCGGCGCCGGATAAGGCCTCTTTCCTGTTTTCCTCTCCCAGGTAAGTTTTGATGCCGGCCCTCCCGTCATTTACATTTTTGTTGATTGCTTTCAAAATGAGTTCCGAGTCCCCGAGACGTTTGGGATCGATGTCATAAAGGGCGATTTCCGCATCCCTTAAGACGGGGGTGCACATGCAGTCTCCCAGGACATTTCTTGCGAATATGGTGCTTCCGGCCCCCATAAAGGTTATTTTAACCATGGTCTTCCTCCTTGCTTCTGATTGTTTCTCTGATGAGGATATTGTATAATCACAATAAAAGAAAAGATAGGAAGATTGTTTCATAAAATTGTCATTATGTTGTATGGAGGTATGAATATGAATCAGGCGGCACGGGGATTAACCATATATTACTGCGGCCATGAGCAGTGCTCGTCCGGACATTTTTTCGGCCCGGCCATAAGAAAGCACTATCTGATGCATGTGGTGCTGCAGGGAAAAGGAACCTATCGGGCAGGGGAGGAAGTGTATGCTTTACAAGCGGGAGATGCGTTTTTGATCAAGCCTCAGGAGGTCACTTATTATCAGGCGGATGAAAAAGAGCCGTGGGAATATTCGTGGGCCGCTTTTGCCGGTACGGAGGCAGAGCGTCTTCTTTCAGAATACCGGCAGGATGACAAGGGGTATATCTATCATTTTGGAGGAGGAGGAGAGTGGAGAGACTGTATGTCACGGCTGGTGGCCGCCTTTGAGGCGGGGGGACACAATATGGATGAAATGGCCGGATACCTCTATCTCCTGTTTTCCCGTCTCCCGCGGAGCAGGGAGGAGAGCGGAGAGTATGAGCAGAGTTATATTTCCGGGGCGGAAAGCTATATACACCATAATTACAGCTATCCCATACAGATCCGGGATGTGGCAAAATATGTGGGCATCGACAGAACCTATTTATACAGGCTCTTTATGAAATATAAGGGGGTCTCACCCAAGCATTATCTGACGGCCTACCGGGTGATGGAAGCAAAGCGCCTTTTGGAGGAGACGGGGCTGAGCATAACAGAAACCGGTCTGTCCTGCGGTTTTCATGATTCTTCTGTCTTCTGCAAACGTTTCCTGCAGACCGAGGGAATGTCTCCCCTGCAATACAGGAAGTGGATGCAGGAGGGGAATGGACAAATATAACAAAATGACATGTAGAGGTCACATTAATCTATGTAAAAGTGATAAAAACAGGTCTATAATCATAAGTAAATCAAACGAAAGCTACAAAAGAATTTGGCAAAATACAGTTTTGATTATTAAAATTGTTAAAAGGGAGGTAACACAATGAAATGTAAATGGAGGATCATTGCTGCAATGGCAGCGGTCACGGCTGTTCTCCTCACCGGCTGTCAGAGCGGGCAGTCCGGTCAGGAAACCGCGCCGGCGGGGTCAGAGGAAACGACCCAGACAGAGGGAAGCTCCGGCGGGGCGGAAAATTCCGGCTCTTCAGGATCCCTGACGGTGGCCATCTGGGATAAGAACCAGGAGCCGGGGCTCACGGAGATCATAAAGGGTTTCACGGAGGAAACCGGCATCAAGGCGCAGATTCAGGTGACCCCATGGGAGCAGTACTGGACCATGCTGGAGGCCGGAGCTACCGGCGGCTCCTTACCGGATGTTTTCTGGATGCATTCCAATGAAATTGCCAGGTACTCCGAATATGAGATGCTTCTGGATCTGACGGAACGGATCAAGTCCAGCGATAAGCTGGAGATGGATAAATTCCCTGAGGATATTGTGGGGATCTATAACTGGGAAGGCACAAAACAGTATGCGGTCCCCAAGGATATCGATACCATTGCCCTCTGGTATAACAAGACCATGTTTGATGAGGCAGGGATCCCTTATCCCGATGAGAGCTGGACCTGGGATACGTTTGCGGATGCGGCAGAAAAGCTGACAAAGCCGGATGGGAGCCAGTACGGCTTCGCCTTAAGGCCCACCAATGACCAGGCGGGCTGGAACAACATCGTTTATGATATGGGCGGTTATGTCATCAGCGAGGATAAAAAGTCCTCCGGATTCAGCCAGGAGGGGACCATCAAGGCTCTCAACTTCATCACCGGTCTGATGAAGGAAGGCTATGCACCGCCCTATGAGGTGATCGCAGAGAATACGGAGGAAGCCTTGTTTGAAGCCGGCAAGGTGGCCATGATCACTCAGGGATCCTGGATGCTGCCCGAGCTCTGCAATAACGATTATGTCAAGGCCAACTGCGACATCGCCCTGCTGCCGAAGGACGGGGAAACCGGAAAAAGAATTTCCATCTACAACGGGCTGGGCTGGGCCGCCTCTGCCAATACGGCTATGCCGGAGGAAGCCTGGAAGCTCATTGAATACATGGGGTCAAAGGAAGCGCAGCAGAAGCAGTCCGACCTGGGAGTCGTTATTTCCGCCTATGAAGGGACCGTGGACAACTGGGTAAAAGCCTATCCGGATTTCAACCTTCAGGCCTATCTGGATATGATGGAGGATCTGGTGATCCGCCCGTATTCAAAGTCAACGGTGGCATGGAACAATATGATAAATGAAAAGCTGATCGGTGCGTGGACCGGAGAAAGAAGTGTGGAAGAGGTCTGCAAAGAGATTGATCAGGAGATGAATGCAATGCTGGCACAGGAATAGGAAAGCTGGGGGAGGCAGGTGAAAAAACGGGCCTCCCCTTTCCAATCGGACACGGAGGGAATGCATGAACAGAAAATCGAAGATATCAGCGCGGGATAGAAGCGAATTCTTATGGGGATGGCTGTTTCTGCTGCCTACCATGACGGGCCTTATGGTTTTAAACATCATCCCTATTTTCCAGACCATTTACCAGAGTTTTTTTAAAACAGGGGCATTTGGCAGGGGCAATGTTTTCATCGGCTTTGACAATTACCGGAAGCTGTTTCAGGACGGGGCCGTCTGGCAGGCCCTGTGGAATACCTGCAAGTATGCGGTGGTGGAGGTGCCCTTTTCCATTGCCATCGCCCTTGTGCTTGCAGTTTTTCTAAACGGAAAAATCAGGGGCAGGTCCATTTGGAGAACCATTTATTTCTTGCCCATGGTAGCAGCTCCGGCAGCGGTGGCCATGGTCTGGAGATGGCTTTACAATTCAGAATTCGGACTGATCAATCATCTGCTGGAGGCGGCGGGACTCAGAAGCGTAAACTGGCTTTCCAATCCGGGCATCGCATACATTTCGGTGGCAATTGTGGGGATCTGGTCTGTCATCGGCTATAATATGGTGCTTTTTTTTGCCGGACTCCAGGAAATTCCCAGAGATTATTATGAAGCCGCCCAGATCGACGGGGCAAGCGGCGTAAAGCAGTTTTTTAACATTACCCTGCCCCTGATCTCCCCCACCATGTTCTTTGTGACCGTTACCAGGATCATAGGAGCCATGCAGGTGTTTGACAGCATTTACATGATGATGGACAGAAACAATCCGGCCCTTGCAAAAACACAGTCCCTAGTGTATCTTTTCTATAAATATTCCTTCATTGAAGGGAACAAGGGATACGGTTCCGCCATTGTCATGCTGCTGCTCGGGGTCATTCTTCTGGTGACTGTGGTCCAGATGTTCTGCCAGAAGAAATGGGTCAATTATGGTTAGGGAGGAGAAGGTTGTATGGATAAGAGCAGAAAAACAAAAGCGGGTCTGATTTATTTCCTACTGGGGCTGGGAGCAGTCGTTATGCTGGTTCCCTTTGGGTGGATGATTTTAACTGCCTTTAAAAGCACTTCTGAAGCCACTCAGATGAATCCCTTTATCATCTTTCCCAGGGTCTGGAGGAAAGATGCCTTTCACTCGGTCATGAGTAAGATGAATTTCTTAAGGCTGTACTGGAACACCCTGGTCCTCATTGCGGGACGCGTCCTGTGCGCGGTGCTCACGGCGACCATGGCGGGGTATGCCTTCGGACGCCTTCATTTTAAGGGGAAGAACCTGGCCTTTTCCCTGGTCCTGTTCCAGATGATGGTGCCTTCCCAGATCTTTATCATACCCCAGTATTTGATGGTGGGCAGGCTGGGAATGCTCAATACCTCTTTCGGCCTGCTGTTTCCGGGCCTCGTTACCGCCTTCGGAACGTTTCTGCTCCGTCAGGCCTATATGGGCCTGCCCGTATCCCTGGAGGAAGCCGCCAGACTGGATGGCTGCAGCATCGGCCAGACCTTTCTTTACGTGATGGCGCCTCTGACCAAATCTTCCATGGTGGCGCTGGGGATCTTTACGGCCCTGTTTGCATTTAAAGAGCTCATGTGGCCCCTGGTCGTCAACACAGAGCAGAATACCATGCCCCTGTCAGCGGCCCTTGCAAAGCTTCAGGGACAGTTTGTTACAAATTATCCGGAGCTGATGGCGGCCTCTTTACTGGCCTGTATTCCGATGATCATCATATATCTCATATTCCAGAAACAGTTCATTGAAGGAATTGCCACATCCGGAGGAAAATTATAGAAGGAGCTCAGATTATGCCAATCATTTACCACCAACAGGCGAAGCAGTTTCACTTATACAACCGGTCCATAAGCTACCTCATCCAGATCATGGGAAATGGCCAGCTGGGGAATCTGTATTACGGAAAGCGCATAACGGACAGGGAATCCTACGCCCATTTGTTTGAAACCGGCGAGCGCCCTCATGCCGCCGTCAGCTGTCAGGAACCGGTCCGTTTATGCCTTCAGTACACGAAGCAGGAATATCCGGCCTGCGGAACCGGGGATTACCGGTACGGAGCCTTTGTGATCAGGCAGGAAAACGGCAGCAGGATCGTAAACTTTACTTATGTTTCCCACCGCATTTACAAGGGAAAGCCCTCCATTGACCCCCTTCCCTCTGTCTATGTGGAGGATGACGATGAGGCGGATACCCTTGAAATAAGGCTTCATGACGATGTGATGGATACGGATCTGGTCCTTACCTATACCATATATGAAGCGATGCCGGTCCTCACAAGGCACGCCCGCTTTGACCACCACGGCAGGGAGGAGATCGTCCTCATGAACGCGATGAGCGGAGCCGTTGACCTGCCGGATCGTGATTATGAAATGATCCGGCTGTCCGGGGCCTGGTCCAGGGAACGGTACATAAAAAGGTGTCCCCTGGAGGTGGGAATCCAGTCGGTTTACAGCATGAGAGGGATCAGCAGCGCAGAGCATAATCCGTTTCTGGCTCTGGCCGGAAAAGAGGTCACGGAAAACAGCGGCCGGGTGTATGGCTTCAGCCTTGTATACAGCGGGAGCTTCCTGGGTCAGGTGGAGGTCTGTTCCCACGATACCACCCGGGTGCTCATGGGAATTCATCCGGATACCTTTGAATGGCCCCTTAAGAAAGGGGAATCCTTTCAGACTCCGGAGCTGGTAATGGTTTATTCGGAAAACGGACTCTCTTCCATGAGCCAGATCTATCACAGGCTTTACCGGACCCGTCTTGCCAGAGGATACTGGAGGGACAGGGAACGGCCCGTGCTTTTAAATAACTGGGAAGCCACCTATATGGATTTTAATGAGGAAAAAATACTTTCCATTGCAAAAAAGGCGAAGGAAACAGGCGTGGAGCTGTTTGTTCTGGATGACGGCTGGTTTGGAGAGCGGAATGACGATCACAGGGGTCTTGGAGACTGGTACGTCAATAAGGAAAAGCTTCCGGGCGGAATTTCCGGCTTGTCGGAAAAAATAGAAGCCCTTGGCTTAAAGTTCGGCCTGTGGATCGAGCCGGAGATGGTCAATAAAAACAGCCGTTTTTATGAGGCCCATCCCGATTGGATCCTCTCGGCACCCGGCCGGTATGAGACCCCCAGCAGGCAGCAGCATGTCCTGGACTTTTCCCGGAAGGAAATCGTGGATGCGGTTTATGAAATGCTTAAGGAGGTCATCGGCAATGCGAAGATATCCTACATAAAATGGGATATGAACAGATACTTAACGGAATGCTATTCCAGGGGAACTCCTCCGGACAGGCAGGGAACGGTCATGCATAAGTATATTCTTGGCGTGTATGATTTGTATACCCGGCTGCTTACGGATTTTCCGGAGATCCTTTTTGAATCCTGTGCCAGCGGAGGCGCCAGATTTGACCCGGGTATGCTCTGTTTTGCTCCTCAGGCCTGGTGCAGTGACAATACCGATGCGGCAGACCGGCTGAAGATCCAGTACGGAACCAGCCTTGTTTATCCTGTTTCCAGCATTGGGGCCCATGTTTCCGCAGTGCCCAACCATCAGGTCCGCAGGACCACGCCTTTAAAATCCAGAGGGAATGCGGCTCTTTTCGGAGCGTTTGGATATGAACTGGATTTAAACCGTCTGGACCCGGAGGAGATTGAGCTTGTAAAGCAGCAGATCGCTTGCTACAAGAAAAACCGGAAGCTTTTGCATCAGGGAACCTTTTACCGGCTGAAAAGTCCCTTTGAAGGAAATGATGCGGCCTGGATGGTGGTATCGGAAGAGAAGGATAAGGCCATTGCAGCCTATTACCAGGTTTTAAACCCCGCCAATGCGGGCTGGCTCAGGCTGAAGCTTCAGGGGCTCCGGGAGGATATGCCCTATACCGTTTCCATGGACGGGGTTAAGGGAGTATACTATGGAAGCGAACTCATGTATGCAGGCATCCCCATTGACAGAAACCGTTTTTTAGCAGAAGAGGGAGATTTCTCATCAGTTCTTCTGTTTATTGACGGAAAACAGGAGCAAAGGGAAGAATAAAATCATATAATTTATATTGAAGTCCCAGGCGGGAACCGCCTGGGCTTTCTTAATTTCAGTAAAAATGGAAACAGGGGATGGTTATAATGAAGGATTATCATATTCATTTGACATTGAGTGACCTGATCACAATGGATTCCTATAAGGGTATGATGGAGGGACTGGGGAATTACCTGGGGGAAGGCTATGTGATTGTGCTTTACAGCATGGAGGATATGGAGCATTCCGTGGTCAAAGTCATCAACGGATCGCATGCCGGGCATGGGGAAGGAACGGCAGTTACGGATCCTCTCCTCCGGCTGATGGAGGAGGCGGAAAATGGGGGAAAGGATTTCATCACCCGTTTTACAAGGAATAAAGATGGGGATCCGTTAAAAACTGCCGCAATTCTGGTCCGGGGTGAGGTGGGGCGGATCATCGGCCTTTTATGCATTGATTTTTATCTGAACACAGGCCTGCCCCAGATCCTGTCCGGGGATGCTCCTGAAATATCTGCCAATTCCCTGTCCGGATCAGGGGTCTTTGCAGAAAATCTGGATGAACTGATCATGGAGAGGATCCGGGAGGCCCGCAGCGCGGTCATGGATGACGAAGACATTCTTCCTTCCCGCAAAAACAAAGAGATCATCCGTTCCCTGTACCGGCAGGGGCTGTTTGCCATAAAAGGCACAGTGTCAAAGGTGGCGGGGTGTCTGGGAGTGTCCAGAAGTACCGTATACACGCATATCAGGAATGCGGCTGCGGCGGCAAGGCTTAAGTGAGGAAAGCCCGTAAAGAGCGCCGTGTGATTAAAAAAATAACGATATCTTTTATAATATTCGCTTTTTGTTAAAATAAAGAAACCATATTGCATTTTAAATGCAATTGCAATAAAATAGGTTTCATTGAACATCTCCGGGAGCATTCCCCTGGCGCCTTACGGGAGATAAAATAAAAAAGCACACAGTTTCAGTGACTGCGAAAGGAGAAGGCTGTTTATGCCGTCTATCAGTATTTTTGATGTAATTGGCCCAAACATGGTAGGGCCGTCAAGTTCCCATACCGCGGGCGCCGTGGCTATCGCGCTTCTTGTTAAGAAAATGGTTAACGGCCCCATGAAAAAGGTGGAATTCGTATTGTACGGCTCTTTTGCGAAGACTTATAAAGGCCATGGAACGGACCGGGCGCTCTTAGGCGGAATTCTGGGATTTGAAACCGATGACTTAAGGATCAGGGATTCCTTCCGGCTGGCAGAGGAATATGGTCTGGACTATTCCTTCCGGGTGGATGAAAAAGAGACGGAGGTGCATCCCAACACAGTGGAGATCCATGTGTACTCCGAAGGGAGCGTGACCATGTCGGTCCGGGGAGTCTCTTTGGGGGGAGGTAAAGTGAAGATTGTCAGGATAAACGGCATTGATGTGGACTTTACCGGTGAATACTCCACCCTGATCATACGCCATATGGATTATCCCGGTGTGGTCGCATACATAGCCACCTGCTTGAGCGAACGCAATGTGAACATCGCATTCATGCGTCTGTTCAGAGAACGGAAAGGGGCTACCGCCTATTCCGTGGTGGAGTCAGATGAAGAAATCCCGCAGAAGCTTCTGGATAAGCTTAAGGAACATCCAAAGGTAGAAGACGTGATGCTTGTTCAGGTTTAGGAGGATTTTATGGATTTTATATCAGGAAAAGAATTGCTGGAACTATGTGAGGAGAATGGCTGGCCGATCTCCCGGGCCATGTGTGAGCGCGAAGTGAGTGAATTCGGTTCATCACCGGAAGAGACCGTAAGCCGCATGAAGGAAGCATACCGCATCATGAAGGAATCCTGCCGCAAGCCTCTGGACCAGCCGGTGGCTTCCATCGGCGGGCTGATCGGAGGAGAGGCCGCAAAGGTCCGGGACAGAAGAAGGCTTGGAAAATCCATCTGCGGCAGCATGCTGTCAAAGGCCATTACCTATTCTCTGGCCGTGCTGGAGGTAAACGCCTCCATGGGGCTCATCGTCGCGGCTCCTACGGCAGGAAGCTCCGGAGTGCTGCCCGGGCTTTTGCTGGCTTTGGAAGAGGAGTTTTCCCTGGATGACGGACAGATCATAGACGGTCTTTTTACGGCCAGCGCCGTCGGCTACCTGATCATGAGAAATGCTTCCGTGGCCGGAGCCCAGGCCGGCTGCCAGGCCGAGGTCGGGGCCGCTTCCGCCATGGCAGCCGCGGCGGCGGCAGAAATCATGGGAGGAACGCCGAAGCAATGCCTGGATGCCGCCTCTACCGCCATGGTAAATCTATTAGGGCTGGTCTGTGATCCGGTGGCAGGTCTTGTGGAATGCCCCTGCCAGAGCCGCAATGTCATCGGGGCGGCCAATGCCCTGGTCTGTGCGGAAATGGCTTTATCCGGGATCGGGCAGTTCATTCCTTTTGACCAGATGGTGGAAACCATGATGGTGGTGGGCCGTTCCATCCCATTTGAACTCAGGGAAACGGCACTGGGAGGCTGCGCGGCCACGGAAGCCGCCTGCACCAGGACCTGTGAGATTTTTAAATCCGGTGAATTTTGAAAAGAGGTTTTATAAGAGGTCCCGGATCCGGGACCTCTCGTCTGCTGCGGCAGGAAAAAACGGTTGTGCATGGAACTAAGGTGTGTTATGCTGATTATCTGTATTCACAATAGAAGGATCATTTTATCGGACAGGCGTTAAAGGCTTCGGTTCAATCCAAGGTCAGTTTGTTTTACATGAGATCAGGAAACTGAACAGAGTCTGTAAAGGATTCCAGTATGAGGAACACAGGGAAAGGAGAGATGAAATCCATGAGTTTTAAAGCGGAAATGGCAAGGATTTTCGCCGGAATCGGCAGAGCGGACAGAAAAATGGCTCTTGAACTGGAACAGCCGGCCAGAGGAACCGGCGAATTGGCCCGGGACCGGTTTTCAAGAAAGGTGCGGGTGAAATCCTGGAATGTGGATGGCTTCCAGGGGGTCACCATAAACGGGAGCTATGTGAAAAACGCCCATATTTTCATGCTTCCGGGCGGTGCCTATACGCTGGAGCCTTCAAAACGCTACAGGGAAATTGCCGAGCATTTCGCCGTAAAGGAGCGGTTGAGGGTATCCATCCCCCAGTGCCCTCTGGCGCCGGAATATACGGCGCTGGCCGTACGCCAGTATTTAGTTCATGTTTACCGCCTTCTCACAGAGGCGTATCCGGATGATGATTTCTATCTGTTCGGGGATTTTTCCGGCGGAGGTCTTGCCCTTTCCTTTTTGCAGGAGCTTAAGGGGGTGGAAAATCTGCCCATGCCCTTAAGGACTGCCGTCGTATCCCCATGGCTTGATATCGCTCTCGGGAACCCGAAAATTAAAATAGCACAAAAAACGGATCCCATTCTGCCGCCGGAGGCCTTAAGGGAAGCGGGAGCCCGTTACCGGGGGCCGCTGGAACCGGATCATCCGTTTGTCTCGCCTCTTTACGGGGACTGGGACCATCTGGGAAAGATCCTGATGTTTTCCGGCACGGAAGAGATCCTGACTCCTGACTGTGAGCTCCTGGCGGAAAAGGCCGGGAAATTGAAGGAAACAGAAATCATTTACAGGAAAGGTGCGAAAATGGTCCATGACTGGATCCTGTTTCCATGTAAGGAAACCGATGCCACACTGGAATTGATCTCTGCATTTTTTCTGGAGGAATCTGCGGAATTTTAAAAATGAGGTTCGCCCCCTTTTACAGGGACGAACCTCATTTTGTTTTGTGATGAAGTACTATGAACAAAGGAACGGATTAAAGTTTGGCAAGAGACTGAAGGGCATGGCCTTCAATCAGCACCTCGTAATGTTCCTTGTAGTACGCTTCGGAAGCGTAGTCCTGATGAATCTTGGAACCGTATTCCGCAAGCAGGTTGCAGACGCGGCTGAAATCCAGAGACTTGTCAGGAGTGTTCCGGATCACCAGATAATACTGTCTCGTATCCGGTTTTTTATATAATGTGTTCTCTCCATCGTAAACCTGTCCGATGGTCCTGGCAGCATCAGATATCTGATCCAGGCTCTGAAAACAGTAGATTCGTATTGAGGAAGCGCCTGTTTGCTCTTTTGGCTGTTCTGCTTCCGGTTCTTCCTTCTTGTCGATCCCCAACAGGTTCAACAGGCCGTCAGCGCCTTCCAAAAGTTCACTTGCCAGATCACCTGGCATGGAATCCATGTCTTCGTCGGTTGATGGTGAAAATTTTGCAAATCTGGTATCTAATTCTTCAGGATCTTCGATCTTAGTGATCACTAGCATCACGCTTTCGTTGGACAGAGGAATAGCTTCTACCATGAGAGGAATGTCTTCTGCTTCAAATCCCACTTCGTTAGAGGCTTTCTGAATCATCTCGCGGAACAGGTTGCGGGCTTTTTCACTGCCATAGGCAAGTTCGCCTAAATTTAGGTTTCGGACGCTTAAATCAAAGCTTGTAAGCGTACAGCGGATCTGATTTTCGTTGATACGTTCTATCTTCATAGGATCACTTCCTGTTCTTTATAAAATGGTGGATAAATATTTACATACTTCCTCAACATAACTATACTATATAATATAGCAAAAAGGCAATTACTATGTGAAAAAATTTATATAAATTTAAGGTTTGCATGCAAAAAAACGGGTATCCTATTTAATTATTGGGATTTCCCGGTTTTGATTTTTACATGATACTAATTTGATACTATTTCTTGTATTTTTTCTGCAATTTCTATATGGCGAATTGGGTATAAGTAGCCGTATACATTATTTACCATGCCGACAGTATCACCGATTCGCTCTGCTATAAGATGTGGGGAAAATCCCATATCTATAAGCAACTACGAGAAAAGGCAGGAAGTCGAAGGAAAGGGAGCAGGACCGTTATAGCTTGCCAGGAAAAGTAATTGCACATTAAAATGGGATATGTTACCATAGTGATGTGAGATAACCGTGTACAAGGTGGTGGGCCTCCCAGAAGGGAGGTGATGCTAATGTTTGACTTTAAGGATTTAATACAGTTCGGAATGTTCATCATTGCATTACTTGCCTTTATCTATTCGCTGATAAAGAAGTAAGTACATAAAAAGCCGCCCCTTGTACTCTGACCGGAGTAGGGGCGATCTTTCAAACCATTATTCCGAGGTCAACCACTTTGTGGGCGGTTATCTCTTTTTGTAGTTTCAATATAGCATTGATACATTATGCTGTCAATACAAAATTATAAATTCTCTGATGATGAGTGATGATACTAAAATGATACTGTTATTTTTAGCAAGATCGGAAAAACAAGCAATCGTCCCTATTTTTTCAATGGAATAGCGAGGAAATTCAAAGTTTTCACAGTGGACATTCTCCAATTTTAAATTTAAGGTTTGCATGCAAAAAAACGGGTATCCTATTTAATTATTGGGATTTCCCGGTTTTGTTTTCAGTGTAATGCGGATTTGTATTATTTGCTGCAATTTTACTGTAAATACGATACAATCATATATGAACGACTGCCTCTGCAAATGAGAACAAATGTTCTGAAATGAAAGCCGAAACAGCAAAGAAATACAACGTTTTCAGGATCAGAGCCTTAAATATTATTTTTCATGAAAAATAGTTGAAAAAATGGATGGAATATATTAGAATATATTTCAAGAGATGATATTGGACAGGCAAAAGGAGGTGGCTGCTGTAAGCAGCGTTCTGTTTAGAAAATATCAGCTATGCGGCATCTTGGGAACCGGCCGGGCAGGAACAGTTTTTCTGGCGGTTCATCTTGGGCTTGAGGAATACCGGGCGGTCAAGCGGGTACCCAAAAGCTTTCTGGAATATGATCGTATAAGGCGCGAGGCATTGGTTCTTAAGGAATTGCGCCATCCTGGAGTTCCCATTATTTATGACGTTGAAGAAGACGAATTTTTTAGTTATTTAATCGAAGAGTATCTGGAAGGAGAATCTTTATATGACCTTGTAAGTCAACAGGGCCATCTTTCGCGGGAGCTGACCATTTTTTATGGAATTCAGTTATCCGGCATCATTAATTACCTGCATCTCGCAGGACCAAACCCCATTTTACATTTGGATTTACAGCCGAAGAACCTGTTGCTGTGCCATGACACCTTAAAATTAATTGATTTTGGCCTTGCCGCATCCCCGGATGATGCGAATATTCCCGGAGAGCGGTACGGGACCGTTGGCTGTGCGGCGCCGGAACAGTATTTAAAGGACGGAGTGCTGGATGAGAGAACGGATATTTATGCCATCGGCGCTATCCTTCATTACCTGTATACCGGAGGTTTTCCTGAACTTCCGTATGAACCGGCCTCATCCATGGATGCGGATCTGGCTGCCGTCATTGACCGGTGCATAAAAAAGGAGAAAGAAGAACGGATTTCATCGGCACAGGAGCTGGGGGAACGGCTGGAACAGCTTAAGATCATGGGAACGGCTGCAAAAGACCGTCTACAATCATCATCTCTTACAATTGCTCTCGCAGGGAGCAAATCAGGGGCCGGGACGACCCATGTTGCCGTCGGCCTGTCTGTCTATCTTAGAAATCACGGATATCCCAACGTATTTGTAGAAATGAACGACTCCGGTATGGGAGCCGGGCTGGGTGCCTATGCCGGTTCCAAGCGGGACCAGTATGGCCTGCTGCGGTACCACGGCTTTATTTGGCGACCCTATTATGGACCGGGAGTGCGGTTAAAGGAGCCTCCTTTTAAAGTCCGGATCCTGGATTATGGAAAAGATATGGACCGGGCCTTAAAGGAAAGCGCCGATGCAGTGGTCCTGGTATGCGACAGCAGCCCATGGAGCAGGAAGGAAGCCTTTGAGGCCGCCTGCCGGACTGTGAAGGGCCGGGTGCCTTATGGGATCGCGTACAATCATACGGCCGGAGGAACCAGGATAAGGCTGCCCGACGGGGCGGACCCGGCCCGCTGCTTAAAAGTCCCGTATTATCCCGATCCTTTTAAGGAAAGTGATGAAATCAGGGAGTTTTATGACAACCTTCTGGCTGAAACGCTGGAAAATAAAAGCATGAGGAAAAGGATCATGGCGGGTTTTATAAACCGGATGAGAGAATGGATGACCGGATTGCTGCTCAGAAAGATCCGTATGATACGGAAAGGATAAATGCTCATGAATGGAAAGGCGGGAGCGGCATGGAAATTCCTTGATTCCGGTAAAAAAACAGCCGTCCGGGAGATCATTGGGATCATAGGCACCGGCCGGGGAGTGGGGGCGACCCATTTTGCGGTGATGACCGCCGGATATTTAAGCGGGGTTCTGCGGAAGCGGTGTGCCGTTTTAGAATGGAACGGCCATGGGGATTTTCTGAACATGAGTGAGATGTGCGGGAAGGAAACGCGCCCAGGCAGAGGGAGCCGGATCCTGGAGACGGACTATTATGAAAGAGCGGGGATCGATACGCTTTTATTGTGTAAAAAGGCCGGATACCAGGCCGTGATTGTGGATTATGGAAGTGTTCCGGAAGGAAATCTGGAAGAATTTTTAAGGTGTGACAGACAGTTTGTTCTGGGAAGCTTAAGTGAATGGCAGATGAAGGCGTTTCTGGAATTCGAGGGAAGGGGTAAAAGAGCGGAAAAAAGCTGGGAAACACTCATTACATTCGGCAGCGAGGAGGCCAGAAAAAATATGGAAAAGAGGCTTTTGACCCCTGTCCGCCGGGTTCCGGTTTCAGTAGACGCTTTTGTCATCACCGGTGAAACCATGGGCTTTTACCAGAAGTTTTTTTAGCAGAGGGAGAGGAATCGTGTCACAGCAAGGATCCTTGTGGTCCTCTCCCTGTGCTCTTATACGGGAATGCGGTATAAGAACAACAAAAGAGAAAAGTAAGCAGGGGGAAGTGCGGATGAAATCAGGAGACACCGGGAAAAAGAAAAAGCAGGCAGAGGATCTGGAAGAAGACTACGCCAAGAAAAGACAGTATCTGGCAGGGCTTAAAAAGTACCGGGATCAGGGAATCACCATCCTCATAGACGGCGAAGAAGCGCCGGAGGAAGACTGGAATAAGATATTTGAGGTCAGGGAAGACAACTGTTTTTACATGGCCGATTATATTCCCGATAAAAAGACCGGAAAACTGCAGGAAATAAGGTTTGACCGTGTTTATAACAGGTAACCGGCATGGATATGCAAAAAGGGGCGCGCCGCAGGATGCCATCTTCAGCCTTAAGCTGGCCGGTTAAGCGCGTCAGGGCGGGATCAGGGGAAAAGGAACGTAATGAAAATGTAAATTTCAAAAAGAAAGAAGTGTGATATAATCTATAAGATAATACAGGCGAAAGCCGATAGGATACGATCCATCAGCAGGAGGAAAGCGAATGAAGAGGAAAGCGGTGCCGGTTTTTGTGGCGCTCGGATTAATTTTGTCAGTGTCTGCCGGATTTTTCGGAGTCCGGTTTATGGAACGGTATATCCCGACGAAAGAGCAGGCGGATTTAGCTGAACTGCTGGGGGTAAAAGGGGATGAAGTGGCCCTCTATCTGAACGAGGATTTACAGGAGGCAAAGGGGATTTATCTGCAGGGACAGACGTATCTGCCCATTGAATGGGTAAATGAAACACTGAATGAACGGTTTTACTGGGACAGCAATGAGAAGCTTCTGGTGTATGCCCTGCCGGAGTCCATCGTTTACGCGGACCATTCCACCATGGGCGCTTCCGGAAAGCCTTTGATATGGGTGAATGAGGAGGAAGTTTACTTATCCGTCGGTCTGGTGGCCAATTACACGGATATCCGGGTGGCAGCTTATGACAGCGCCCAATACAAGCGGGTCCTGATTGATGATAACTGGGATGACAGGAACACGGCCGTTGTCAGGAAGAACGGCAATGTACGGGTAAAGGGCGGTGTGAAAAGCCCCATTGTGACCTGGATCTCCCAGGGCGCCCAGGTCACGGTTCTGGAATCCATGGCAAAATGGGATAAGGTGAGAACAGAGGATGGCTTTATCGGCTATGTGGAACGAAGACGCCTTGGGGAAATGAAAAGCGAGGCCCTGGAAAGCACCTTTGAAAAGCCGGTGTATAAGAGTGTTTCCATGGATGAACCGGTCTGCCTGGCATGGCACCAGATGACAACCCCGGACGGGAACGCTTCCTTTGACAGCGTGATCGCCAATACGGCCGGACTTAACGTCATTTCACCCACCTGGTATGAGCTTACGGATAATGAGGGGAATTTCCGTTCCCTGGCCGATGGGGAATATGTGAAAAAGGCCCATGACAGAGGGCTTAAGGTGTGGGCCCTGATCAACAATTTCAGCACGGATGTAAATACGGAGATCCTCATGTCCAGGACCTCTGTCAGGCGAAAGCTGATCGGGTCCCTTATGTCGGAGGTGGAGCGGTACGGTCTGGACGGCATTAACCTGGATTTTGAGGGGATCAAGGAGGAGGCAGGGGTACATTATATTCAGTTTATACGGGAACTGTCCATTCCATGCCGGGAAAAGGGGATCGTTCTGTCCGTGGATAATTATGTTCCCGCTCCCGGCAACCAGTTTTACAACCGGAAGGAGCAGGGGATTGTGGCTGATTATGTCATTGTCATGGGATATGATGAGCACTATGCCGGCGGGGATGCCGGCTCTGTGTCCTCCATCAGCTACGTGGAAAACGGAATAAAGGACACTCTGGCACAGGTCCCCAAGGAAAAGGTGATCAATGCCATTCCATTCTATACCAGGGTATGGACCGAGGGGGCTGACGGAGCCACATCTTCCTCATCCATGGGCATCGCCCGGGCCAAGGAGTGGGTCAGTGAAAATAATGTGGAGCTTTACTGGCAGGATGAACTGGGTCAGTATTATGGAGAATTGCAGTCAGAGGAAGGACTTAAGAAGCTTTGGATGGAGGAAGAGCGCTCCATCGGTCTTAAGATGAATCTGATCAGGCAATATGACCTGGCAGGCGTGGCCTGCTGGAAGCTGGGATTTGAGCCGGCGCAGTTGTGGGACGAAGTCCGGCTCGATCAGGAATAAATTTAAGACATGGGAGAGACAGGAAGGTCAGGTTATGAAAAACAGGATAATATTGGCAGCATTGCTGGCCGGGATATGCGTTCTTGCAGGCTGTTCTTTAAAAAAGCCGGTGCCGGAAAGTACGGTCGCGGAAAGTACTGCGCCAACCGAAACGGAAACGGAAGAGACGGAGACCGAGCCGCCCACTGTGGAAGAGTTTCCGCATACTTCGGAAGAAACGTCCGCAGGACCGCCGGAGGAAGTGAATAACAGCGGCTGCAGGATCGTGATCGCCTCGGATATGCACTATTTGGCAAGGGATTTAACGGATTTCCAGACGGGTTTTACCTATGACGTGGAACACGGAGACGGTAAGGTCATGCAGTATATCTGGGAAATTACGGATGCTTTCGTTGACGAGGTGAAGAATGAGCGGCCGGATCTGGTGATCTTAAGCGGCGACTTAACCCTTGAAGGAGAAAAGGCCAGTCACATCGAGTTTGCCGGGAAGCTTGAGGAAATCGAGGAGGCAGGCATTCCCGTCGTCGTTATTCCGGGAAACCATGATGTCAATAATCCTCTGGCGGCCCGCTTTTCCGGTGATTCCAAACTGAAAACGGAGAATATAAGTCCGGAGGAATTTGAGGAAATTTATCAGGACTTCGGATACAGTGAGGCTGTCAGCCGGGATCCGGCTTCCTTAAGCTATGTTTATCAGATAAATGATTATACCAGAGCCATGATGCTTGATACCTGTCAGTATGAGCCGAGAAACCTTGTGGGGGGAATGATAAAGGATGATACCTATGACTGGATCGAGGAACAGATGGAAGAGGCCTGGAATCTGGGGATGAACGTGATCCCTGTGGGCCATCACAATCTCCTTGATGAAAGCGAAGTGTATCTGCAGGACTGTACCATTGAGCACAGCGAGCAGCTCATCGACCAGCTGGAAAGCTGGGATGTGCCCCTGTTCTTGAGCGGTCATCTGCACGTGCAGCATTATATGAGGTCAAACGACGATTCCGGGATCTATGAAATCGTCACAAGTTCCCTGTCCACACCTCCCTGTCAGTATGGGATCCTGTTTTATGGTGATGACGGAAGCTTCCGTTACCATACCAGGTCTCTGGACATGAAAAGCTGGGCGCAGAATACAGGGAGCACGGACAGCAATCTACTGAATTTCGATGAGTTCGGGAAGAAATTTTTGAGTAAGGTGTTTTACAATCAGGCTCAGGATGAGTTTAAGAGGCTGGATACGTTTCGGGATTTAACCAAGTACCAGAAGGATCAGATGGCCAAGGTCAACGCGGAGCTCAACGCTGCCTGTTATGCGGGCAAGGTTGTGGAAATCCGGGAGAAGGCCATGGCAAAGCCCGGTTACAAGATGTGGGAGGAAGAGGGGTATCCCAGCATCCTCGCTCAGTATCTGGAGTGGATCACCGCCGATGGGACAAAGGATTATAACGTGTTGAACGCAGAATAACAGGAAAGTCCACCATAACAGTTCTTTTTTATTTCACAGAAAGATATAATTCATTAAGAATATGAATTGGGTAGGAAACGTGAAATTATCAAGATGGGAACCGTTCATGGCTGTGATATTGCTGGTTTTGGTCTATATTATATCAAGCCAGGCCGGAAAAATGGCGGCAGGAATCAGCGTGAAGGCCGGTAAGGAAAAACCTGTGGTTGTGATAGATGCGGGGCATGGAGGAAATGACCCGGGAAAGATCGGGATCGACGGCACTCTGGAAAAGGATATTAACCTGCAGATCGCCAAACGGCTGAAAAAATACCTGGAAGCCTCTGACGTGGAAGTGGTTTTGACCCGTGAGAATGATAACGGGCTCTACACGGAAAAAGACAGCAGAAAAAAGATGGCTGACATGAACCGCCGGTGCACCATCATCAATGACGTAAAACCGGCTCTTACCGTCAGCATCCATCAGAACAGCTATCATCAGGAGGCGGTTTCCGGAGGACAGGTATTTTACTATAAAAAATCAGAAAAGGGTAAAATCCTGGCTGAACTCCTTCAGGAAAGGTTCGATTATGTTCTTGGGGAGAAAAACACCAGGCTGGCAAAGCCCAACGATAATTATTACCTGCTGCTTCATGTCAAGACTCCCATTGTAATCGTGGAATGCGGTTTTTTGACCAACTGGAAGGAATCGGCTCTTTTAAACTCTGAGGATTACCAGGACCGTCTGGCCTGGACCATACATATGGGGATCATGGAATATTTGAATCGGAGATAACGGAAACCGGGATCGCAGACCGGCGTCCAATTGATCTGCCTTCACTCTTATTCTCTTTTTAGAAAACGCCTGCCGGAGTTTTTGCCGGCAGGTGTTTTCTTTTTGATACCCAAAACGACAGTTATCCACAATAATGTGGAAATAATTGTGGATTGATTGTTAATGTCAGAAAATGTGACATAAAACTGCAAATTAATACAGCTTAATCGTCAGTTCTGACATAGAAAAGCGGGCACCGGAGATGATATGGGCCCGCCTGGTAAATGAAATTGAGGTATAGATTAAAAAGAACATGTGAACATATCAATTCGGCTCAATGAAATACCGGTATATGACCATCCAAATCTTCTGTCCCATCGGAAGCCGGAAACGCTGTTCGGCCAGATCTGAATTGGAAAGAACCAAAACTCCTGTCCGTTGCGTAACCATATATAGGTAAACCGCCCGATGCAATTTCTGATAGATCCGGAGTCTACCATTCTGGTTCCTGCCCGCGCTTGAGCAGGCTTCTGGGGGGTACGGGAAGGAGGAGGCCCCATAGGCGTCGGGCCGCTCGGGTTCGTATTAAAAGGCGGGAAAGGGGGCATTATTATTACTCCTTTATGCTGTTAATACTAACATTATATGTCAGATGAAGAAAGTAGTTAATACATAATACGCCTTCCGGCCTTCCGGCAGCTGCTCCGGCTCCCCATGACCCGTTTGCTCCCCCAAAATGAATTACAGGAGAAAAATTTTATGTTTTCTGCATTCTTCCCGCATATCCTCAGGCCAGATGCTCGCCTGGACCTCTCCGACGTGGGCCCGGTCCAGCAGAAGCATGCAGAGGCGGGATTGGCCGATGCCTCCGCCGATGGTGCAGGGCAGTTCTCCCTTAAGAAGCATCTTATGGTAAGGAAGGGACTTGCGGTCCTCACAGCCCGCTTTTTTTAACTGTTCTTCTAAGGATTTTTCATCCACCCGGATGCCCATGCTGGAGATTTCCAGGGCGCAGTTTAAATTCTCGAACCAGAAAAGAATGTCCCCGTTTAACTGCCAGTCGTCGTAGTCGGGAGCTCTTCCGTCGTGGGGCTTTCCGCCCGCCAGCCGGTCGCCGATTTTCATGAGGAAGACACAGCCGTACTCCTTTGTGATCAGATTTTCCCTTTCCTTTGGGGTCTTATCCGGGTAACGGTCTTCCAGCTCCTGGGAGGTGATGAAGGTGATGTCCCCGGGCAGATGTTTTACGGCCTGAGGGTATTTGTACCAGACCTCGTGCTGCATGTGCTTGATGATTTTAAAGATGATGCGGACGGTTTCCTTTAAGGTTTCCTCGCAGCGTTCCTCTTTGGTAATGACCTTCTCCCAGTCCCACTGGTCCACATAGCAGGAATGAAGGTTGTCCAGGTCTTCGTCCCTTCGTATGGCGTTCATATTGGTGTAAAGGCCTTCTCCGGGCTGAAAGCCGTATTCATGGAGAGCCATGCGTTTCCATTTGGCAAGGGAATGGACGACTTCAATGGTTTCTCCCGGGATGCCTGCAATGTCAAACTGCACCGGGCGTTCCACGCCGTTTAAGTTGTCGTTTAAGCCGCTGCTTTGCTCCACAAACAGAGGGGCTGAGATCCGCTCTAAGTTCATTTCCTTTCCAAGCTCCTTCTGAAAGGTATCCCTGATGTATTTGATGGCCTCCTGGGTCTCCCGGACGGAGAGCCTGGGGTCGTAGTTTTCCGGTATGATCAATTCCATGTGTGTTCCTCCCAAATCAATTATTTCTATAATGGTATCATTATTATGGAAAACGTGCAACCATTGATTTGTCCGCCCGCAGGCCTTAAGAACCCCCTTGTTTCCGGTAAAAAAGTTGCATGGCGGCCGGGCCTGTGATATGATAAATGGAAGTTAAAAGAAAAGAGCGGAACCATATGATAACGGAACGAATGATAATAGAGGACAAGGAAAATCCGGAGGAAGAACTGCTGAAAAAACCTGCGGAATTTTTAAAAAACGGCGGTCTGGTGGCATTTCCCACGGAAACTGTTTACGGTCTGGGAGCCGATGCCTTAAATAAAGAAGCGGCAAGGAAAATCTATGCGGCAAAGGGAAGGCCTTCGGACAATCCCCTGATCGCGCACATTGCGGATTTTGAAGATCTTCCGCCCCTGGTGGCCCGGATCCCTGAATCCGGGAAAAAGCTGATGGAAGCTTTCTGGCCGGGGCCCCTGACCCTCATTTTCCCGAAAAGCGGCCGGGTGCCTTACGAAACAACGGGAGGCCTTGAGACGGTGGCGGTGCGGATGCCGGCGGACCCGGTGGCCAATGCGCTGATCCGCCTGGCCGGCGTTCCGGTGGCGGCACCCAGCGCCAATACTTCCGGACGCCCCAGCCCTACCACGGCTGACCATGTGTGGCAGGACATGAAGGGAAAGATCGAAATGATCGTGGATGGAGGCGCCGTAGGGATCGGCGTGGAATCCACCATCATTGATGTGTCAGGTGAGGAACCCATGATTTTAAGGCCGGGGGCCATCACACAGGAGATGGCTTCCGCCGTGCTTGGCCGGGAGATCCACCTTGACCCGGCAATTACGGCAGGGCCGATGGGGGCGGCTGAAAGACCCAGGGCGCCGGGCATGAAATACAGACATTATGCGCCCAAAGCGGATCTGACCCTGGTGGAAGGGGAGGCAGACGCCGTGGCGGAAGCCATTAACCGGCTGACAAGAGAGAAACTGGAGAAAGGCTTTCGGGTAGGAGTCATCTGCACGGAGGAAACCAAAGGCCAATACCAGGACGGTATGGTTCGAAGCATGGGCATCCGGGCAAAAGAGGAGACTCTGGCCCACAATCTTTATGCGGTGCTCAGGGAGTTTGATGATCTGGGAGCGGATTTTATTTTTTCTGAAAGCTTTTCCGGAGATCATCTGGGACAGGCCATTATGAACCGGCTCACCAAGGCGGCAGGATACCGCATAATCAAAGTCTGAAGAGGAGGAGCGGAAATGACAGGGAAAAGAAAAGATTATATTACATGGGACGAATATTTTATGGGAGTGGCGGTCCTTTCCGGAAAGCGTTCCAAGGATCCCAGCACTCAGGTGGGAGCCTGTATCGTCAGTCAGGATAACAAGATCCTGTCCATGGGCTACAACGGCTTTCCCATGGGATGCTCGGATGATGAATTCCCCTGGGACAAGGAGAGTGAGCAGGATGATCCCTATAATTCCAAATATTACTATTCCACTCACAGTGAATTGAATGCTATCCTTAATTACAGGGGAGGGAGCCTGGAAGGCAGCAAGCTTTATGTGACCCTGTTCCCCTGCAACGAATGCGCCAAGGCCATCATACAGGCCGGGATCAAAACCGTTGTATACGGTTCGGATAAATACGCGGGAACTCCGGCGGTAGACGCTTCCAAGCGGATGCTCAATGCGGCAGGGGTCCGGTATTACCAGTACCAGCCCACCGGAAGAAAAATAGAGATCGGGGTTTAACATGAAATTTTTACTGGCGGCTCTCAATGCCAAATACATCCATTCCAATCCCGGCATTTACAGCTTGAAGGCCTATGCGGAAAAGTTTGTGAAGGAGCCTGAACTGGAAGCCGGAAGTTTTCGGATTGAGATCGGGGAATATACCATTAACAATCAGCCGGATGATATTTTGAAGGATATTTATGAGAGGAAACCGGATGCGGTGGGATTTTCCTGCTACATCTGGAACATTTCTTACATTCTGGAACTGGTACGGGACCTTCCGAAGGTTCTCCCGCAAGTGGAGATCTGGCTGGGAGGTCCTGAGGTGTCTTATGATGCCGCAGAAATTCTCTCCCGGGAAGGGTCGGTTTATGGGATCATGATGGGAGAAGGCGAGGAAACCTTTTCCAGGGTGGTGCGCTGTTATTTAAACGGAAGCGGACGCTTTGATCTCATAGACGGCGTGGCGGTAAGAAATGATGCGGGAACCCCGGTGGAAAACCCCTTGAAAACGGTGGTGGATATGAGCTCCATCCCCTTCTTATACAGCGACCTGGCGGATTTTGAGAACCGTATCGTCTACTATGAAAGCAGCAGGGGCTGTCCCTTTTCCTGCAGTTACTGCCTGTCCTCCCTGGATAAGTCCGTACGGTTCCGGGATACGGGGCTGGTGCTTGAGGAGCTGGATTTCTTTCTTGAAAGACGGGTTCCCCAGGTGAAATTTGTGGACCGGACCTTTAACTGCAGCAGGAAGCACACCATGGACATCTGGCGCCATATCGCGGAACATGACAACGGAGTGACCAATTTCCATTTTGAGATTTCTGCGGATCTGCTCAATGAGGAAGAGCTTGAGCTGATGTCCCGCATGAGGCCGGGGCTCATACAGCTGGAAATCGGGGTGCAGAGCACCAATCCGGATACCATACAGGAGATCCGCAGACAAACCGATTTAACGCTTTTAAAGAAAACGGTGGCCCGGATCAACAGCTTTGGGAATATCCATCAGCATCTGGACCTGATTGCCGGTCTGCCCCATGAGGATTACGGGAGTTTCCGCAATTCCTTTAATGAAGTTTACCGGATGAAGCCGGAGCAGCTTCAGCTGGGATTCTTAAAGGTATTAAAGGGTTCCTTTATGGCGGAAAAGGCGGAGGAATATGGGGTGAGGTTCAGACAAAAGCCGCCTTATGAGGTGCTTTCCACCAGATGGCTTGATTATGGGGAGATCCTTAAGCTGAAGGTCTTGGAGGATATGCTGGAGGTCTATGGAAACAGCGGACAGTTCCGGACGGTTATGAAGGAACTTTGCAGAGAATTTGAGACCCCTTTTGATATGTTTGAGGCTTTGGCTGAATATTATGATAAACAGGGGATGTCACAGATCAGCCACAGCCGGATGGCACGGTATGAGATCCTGGAAAGGTTCATTAAGGAGCTGGTGCCGGAGAAGCTTTCCTCATATCAGGACCTTCTTGTGTATGATCTTTATTTAAGGGAAAATTTAAAGAGCCGTCCGCCCTTTGCGGCTGACCAGGAGCCGTTTAAGGAACGGGTGAGAGCCTTCTTTCATTCCGAAGCGTTCCGGTATCTGAAGGAAGGGTATGAGGGCTGTGATGCCAGACAGCTCATAAAAATGGCCCACATTGAGGTGTTCCGGGATGGAAGAGCGGTGCTCTTTGATTATAAAAAACGGGATGCCCTGTCCCATAATGCGGCGGACTATGAGATAGGCGTATGGAGGAACGAATGAAAGGGAGAGAGACAAAAGCGGAGTTGAAAAAACGGGTATCAAGGGTGCTTGAGGCCCTGGACAGAGAATACGGAACCGAATATATATGCTATTTAAACCACGAAACCCCATGGCAGCTTTTGATCGCTGTTATTTTAAGCGCCCAGTGCACCGATGCCCGGGTGAACCTGGTGACCGCGGATTTATTTAAGAAGTATGATTCCCCGGAGAAGTTTGCACAGGCGGATTTAAAGGAACTGGAGCAGGATATCCATTCCCTGGGATTTTTTCATATGAAGGCGAAAAATATTATTTCCTGCTGCAGGGACCTGGTGGAGAAATATGGCGGTGAGGTGCCGGAAACCATGGAAGAGCTGACTGCCCTGGCCGGGGTGGGCCGCAAGACCGCCAACGTCATCCGGGGGAACATATATCACGAACCCAGCATTGTGGTGGATACCCATGTAAAGCGGATTTCCAGAAAACTGGGTTTTGCAAAGGAAGAGGATCCTGAGAAAATAGAATATGAGCTGATGAAGGTACTTCCGAAGGAACACTGGATTTTATGGAATATTCAGATCATCACCCTTGGAAGGTCCATATGCGTGGCAAGAAATCCCGGATGCGGGGAGTGTTTTTTGCGTGAGCTCTGCCCCAGCGCCGGAAGGAAGTAAAATTAGGGAGGGAAGCTTAAATTGGTATCATCCTATGTTGCAGTAGATTTGGAAACGACAGGCCTTGATCCAAAAAGAGATAAGATCATAGAGATCGGAGCGGTCCGCATTGAGGACGGGCAGGAGACCGGTGTTTATGAGACCTTTGTAAATCCTTACCGGAAGCTGGAAGAGAGGGTGACGGCCCTCACCGGCATCAGCGACGGGCAGGTGGAAGACGCTCCCGGAATTGAGGAACTGATCGGCCGTTTTTTGGAATTTGCCGGTGATCTTCCTCTTTTGGGCCATCATGTGATCTTTGATTACAGCTTTTTGAAACGGGCGGCGGTAAATGAGGGGAAAAGCTTTGAACGCCGGGGGATCGATACTCTTAAGCTGGCCAGAAAGTTTATGCCTCCGGATGAAAAGAAAAATTTAAAGGCAGCCTGTGAGTTTTTCGGAATAAAACAGCAGCTCAGCCACCGGGCGCTGGAGGATTCAAAGGCAGCCCATCAGCTGTATCAGAAGATGGCGGCCCGGCATGGCGGTGAGGTTCCGGATGCATTTGATTCCCAGGCCCTCATTTATAAGGTGAAAAGGGAACAGCCGGCCTCAAAAAGGCAAAAAGAACACTTGCAGGATTTATTAAAATATCATAAAATAGTTTTATCTGTGCAAACAGAACACTTGTCCAGAAATGAAATATCAAGAATCACGGATAAAATCATAGCACAGTATGGAAGAATATAAGAGAGGTGATACAAAATGATTAACTTTAACAATAAAAACAACAGAAAATTTTTATCCGGTGTTTTAATTTTTGTTGTAATTTTACTGATCGTTGCTATGGTGCTTCCCATGATGCTGACGTTTATTTAGGCCGCGTCGGGTCAGGGCAGATATCATACAGAAACAGTAGAGCATGAGGAATGAATATGAAAAAGAAAACATTGTCCAAGATCATGGCAGCAGTTGTGCTGGCGGCGGGAATCGGATTCCTTTCACCGGTGCATGCCATGGCCGATACCCTTCCGGATGGCATTTATGTCGGTGATTATAATCTGGGAGGCATGACGGAAGAGGAAGCCAGTCAGAAAATACAGGGCCTGGTAAATGAAATGGAAAACCAGAAGGTGACTCTGGTGGTTGACGGAAAGCCGGTGGAGACTACGGCCAAGGAACTGGGATTCCACTGGAGCAATCCGGAGGCAGTGGCTCAGGCAGCGTCTTCCTGGCAGGGGGGCAACTTAATCAAACGGTATCTGAATAAAAAGGATATTGAGCAGAATCATGTGATCATTCCTTTGGAAACGGCCCTTGACGACGGCAGCGTGGCCGCCTTTGTTGCGGAAAAATGTGCCTCCGCGGTGGCGGAGCCCAGGAATGCAGCCATTGTCAGGGAGAACGGCGTGTTTGTTGTGACTCCCTCCGCCATTGGAAAAGCCGTGGATGTGGAGGCGACCAAGCAGGCTTTGGACGCGGCTCTTGCAAACGGGCTGAAGGAACCGGTAACGGCCACTGCGGTCGTTTCGGAGGTGATGCCGGGAATCACAACGGAAGATCTGGCCACCATTCAGGATGTGCTGGGATCCTTTTCCACCAGCTTTTCTTCCAGCGGTGCCTCCCGGTCCAAGAACCTGCAGGTGGGTTCCGGCAAGATCAACGGCCGTGTGCTCATGCCCGGGGAGACTCTGTCCGGATATGAATGCATGCATCCCTTTACCCTGGCCAATGGCTACGCTACGGCTGCCGCATATGAGAACGGCCAGGTGGTGGACAGCGTGGGAGGCGGTGTCTGCCAGATCGCAACCACTCTTTACAATGCCGTACTCCGGGCGGAGCTTCAGATCGACCAGAGGCAGAATCATTCCATGGTGGTAGGTTATGTAAAACCGTCGGAGGATGCCGCCATTGCAGGAACTTACAAGGATATCAAATTTACCAACAATTACAGCACTCCTATTTATGTGGAAGGCTACACCTCAGGCAAGAACCTTACCTTTACCATATACGGCAGGGAGACCAGGCCTGCCAACCGCACCTTTGAATTTGTTTCCGAGACGCTGAGCGTCACCGATCCCGGTGCGCCCAAGGAGGTCGTGGATCCCACCCTTCCTCCGGGAAGCAGAAAGCAGGTCCAATCCGCCCACGTAGGCATGAAATCCAGGCTGTGGAAGATCGTTTATGTGGATGGAGTGGAACAGAGCAGGGAGCTCCTTCACACCGATACCTATAACCCATCCAAGGCCATTATAAAGGTGGGGCCTGCCGCTCCTGCGGCTGCGGAACCTGTGGAAACTCCCTCCGTGCCGGTGGAGACACCTCCGGCAGCCACGGAACCGGCTTCAGACCCGGCAGACGCCACAATCATCGGACCGGGAGGGGCTCAGACGCCCGGAGACGGGACCGTTCTCCCGGGACCCGGGGCATAAGGCCGGCGGCGGTATGAGACGGATCGACAGGGAGAATACCGGGAGCGTAAGGCCGGGGCAGGATCTTGTTGTGGCAGGATATGCAGGGCTTTCCGGTACCGTAGAAGCTGTAAAAAGTAAAAAGGAAGAGCTGTATCAATGGTTCTCAAAAGATTATGTAAACCATATTCTGGAAACGGGAATTGGGGTCCCGGAAGGGGACTTAAAGAAATGGGAAAGATTCGGCGCAACGGAATGCGAACCGGCAGGGGAGGGCGGAATCCTGAAAGCTCTCTGGGATCTGTCCGGAGCTTATATGACCGGGATCCGTTTTTCCCTTCAAAAGATTCCGGTTAAGCAGGAAACCATAGAAATCTGTGAGCGGTACGACTTAAATCCGTACCGCCTTTTCTCGGCCGGCTGTCTGCTGTTAACGGCGGATAACGGAGGAGACCTGGTTAGTGCCTTCGAGGAACAGGGAATCCGTGCCTCTGTCATAGGAAAGGTGACAGAAGGAATCGGGAGGATCATCGATCATGGGGAAAGCGTGGGCTACTTAGACCGGCCCGCAGAGGATGAGCTTCATAAAATATTGGCCTTAAAATAAAGCAGGAGGTAAGGATATGAGAGAAAAGATATTGGCGATTATTGAAAAAAACAGCAGAATCGATTTAAAGGATCTGGCGGTCCTTTTAGGGGAAAGTGAGGCCGCCATTGCCAATGAGATTGCCGAAATGGAAAAAGAACATATCATATGCGGCTACCATACCCTGATTAACTGGGATAATACCAGTGATGAAAAGGTGGTGGCCTTAATTGAGGTCAAGGTAACTCCTCAGAGAGGCATGGGATTTGACAAGATCGCGGAACGGATCTATCAATACAGCGAGGTCAATGCGGTGTATTTAATGTCCGGCGCCTTTGATTTCACCGTATTCATTGAAGGCAGGACCATGAGACAGGTGGCTCAGTTCGTTTCGGATAAGCTGTCCCCCATGGAATCCGTGTTGAGCACAGCCACTCATTTTGTCCTTAAAAAATACAAGGATCACGGCACCGTTCTTGCAGAGGAAACGCCGGATGAAAGGATGTTGATTACGCCGTGAGAAATCCATTATCAGACCGGATCGTGGAGATTCCTCCTTCCGGGATCCGTAAATTTTTTGACATTGTCAGTGAAATGAAAGACGCCATATCCTTAGGAGTGGGAGAGCCTGACTTTGATACGCCCTGGCATATCCGGGAAGAGGGGATCTATTCCCTGGAAAAAGGACGGACCTTTTATACCTCCAATGCCGGATTAAGGGAGTTGAAGACTGAAATCTGCGCTTATTTAAGCAGGCGTTTTGAGGTTACATATGACCCGGACCACGAGGTCATGGTGACTGTGGGCGGCAGCGAGGCCATTGATATCGCCCTGCGGGCCATGTTAAATCCGGGCGATGAGGTGCTGATCCCCCAGCCCAGCTACGTTTCCTATGTTCCGTGCACCATTCTGGCAAACGGCGTCCCGGTCATCATTGACCTGGAAGCCAAAGATCAGTTTCAGCTGACCGGTGAAAAGCTGCTGGAGAAGATCACTCCAAAGACCAAGGTGCTGGTGCTTCCTTTCCCCAACAACCCCACCGGGGCGGTCATGGGGGCGGAAGAGCTTAAGGAGATCGCAGAAATTGTGGTGGAAAAGGATTTATTTGTGATTTCCGATGAGATCTATGCGGAGCTCACTTACGGAGGAAACCATACCACCATTGCGTCCCTTCCCGGCATGAAGGACCGGACCGTGCTCATTAACGGTTTTTCAAAATCCTATGCCATGACCGGATGGCGCCTTGGCTATGCGGCCGCTCCCAGAGTCATTCAGGAGCAGATGCTGAAGATCCATCAGTTCGCCATCATGTGCGCGCCCACCACCAGTCAGTACGCGGCGGTGGCTGCTCTGCGTGAGGGCGATAAGGATGTTCAGGTGATGAGGGAATCCTATGACCAGAGGCGGCGCTATCTGATGCATGCCTTTCAAGAGATGGACTTGGAGTGTTTTGAGCCCCACGGAGCCTTTTACACGTTCCCCAGCATCAAACGGTTCGGCATGACCTCCGATGAGTTTGCAACCGGACTGCTGCGGGAGGAAAAGGTGGCGGTTGTTCCCGGCACGGCATTTGGAGACTGCGGAGAAGGGTATCTGCGCATTTCCTATGCTTATTCCTTAAAGAATCTGAAGGAAGCGCTGGGCCGTATGGACCGGTTTATCAGAAAACTGGATGGAAAGGCATAGAGGATATGAATATTGTACTGCTGGAACCGGAGATGCCGGCCAATACCGGAAATATCGGCCGGACCTGTGTGGCGACGGATACAAAGCTGCATTTGATCGAGCCTCTGGGTTTTAAACTGAATGATAAGCTGATCAAACGGGCGGGGCTGGATTACTGGGATAAGCTTGATGTGACGGTATACAGCGATTACCGGGAGTTTCTGGACCGGAATCCGGGAGCTGAAATATATATGGCTACCACCAAGGGGCTTCATGTTTATTCTGATGTGAAGTATGAGCCGGACTGCTATCTGATGTTCGGAAAGGAGAGCGCCGGGATTCCGGAAGAGATCCTTCTGGAAAACCAGGACCGGTGTGTCAGGATCCCCATGTGGGGGGATATCAGGTCCTTAAACCTTTCCAACTCTGTTTCCATTGTGCTTTATGAAGCCTTAAGGCAGAATGGGTTTGAGCGCATGACCATGCAGGGAGAGCTTCATCATCTGCATTGGAAGGAATAGAATATGAGGAGTGGAATATGGAAAATATTCTGCTCCTTTTTTATGTTCGGATATATTTGGCGGCAGGAGTTTTGTCTTCCCCGGACCGGAGTATCAGATCAAAAATATGTATGTACAACTTATGGAAAAATCAAAAAAGATAAAATATGTGTTGACAAAATAATGATAAAAATATATAGTTGATTTATAAAAATTAGATAAAACATACAAAAATATAATGACTTACCCAAACAAAATACGACAAAATGACGTATACTAAAGCATAAAACACGACAAAAAATGTCGAAATAAACAAAATGCATATTTACGCGGCGCGTAAATTGTATATACAAAAATATGCCTTAGGAGGGTAAAAATTATGAAACGAAAAATTCTAAGCATCATTCTGGGGACAGCCATGGCAGCATCCGTGCTGATGGGCTGCAGCGGTTCCCAGGCATCGGCCACCACAGCCGCATCGTCGGCAGGCACTTCGGCAGGAACGGAAGCCAGTACTCCAGCCGATACCGCAGCCGGCACAGCGGCAACCGAAGCGGCAAAGGCGGCCGGAAGCGGCGGCAAAGTGGGGGTGGCCATGCCGACCCAGTCTTCGGAACGGTGGATCAATGACGGCGCCAATATGAAAAAGCAGCTGGAAGCGCTGGGGTATGAGGTGGATCTTCAGTATGCGGAGGATGACGTGCAGATGCAGGTTTCCCAGATTGAAAACATGATCGCTTCCGGTGTGAAGTGCCTGGTCATCGCTTCCATCGATTCTTCCGCATTGGTTAATGTGGAGGAACAGGCAAAGAATGCGGGCATTCCCATCATTGCATATGACCGTCTGCTGATGGATACGGATGCGGTTTCCTATTATGCCACCTTTGACAATAAGGGAGTCGGAACTGCGATTGGGGAGTACATAAAAGAGGTGAAGGAGCTGGATAAGGCCAAAGCGGAAGGAAAGTCCTATACCATTGAGTTTTTCATGGGGTCGCCGGATGATAATAACGCGCTGTTCTTATACAACGGTCTGATGGAGGTTTTACAGCCCTATCTGGATGATGGAACCCTGGTATGCGAATCCGGGCGCACATCATTTGAGGATACCTGTATTTTAAGATGGTCCCAGGAAACAGCCCAGCAGAACTGTGAGAACTATTTAACCGGTTTCTATGCAGACAAAAAGCTGGATATCTGTGCCACCGCATTTGACGGATTCGCATACGGCTGCAAAGCGGCTCTTGAGGGAGCGGGCTACAAAGTCGGTGTGGACTGGCCCGTTGTAACAGGCCAGGATGCGGAGCTGATGGCAACCAAGAACATTATTTCCGGATACCAGACCATGTCCATTTACAAGGACACCCGTCTGCTGGCCGAGAAATGCGTGACCATGGTTCAGGCTGTGCTGGAAGGCGCGGAGCCCGAGATCAACGATACCGAGCAGTATAACAATGGAAAGATCGTGGTTCCGTCTTATCTCTGCACCCCGGTTGCGGTGGATAAGGATAACTATAAGGAAATCATTATTGACGGCGGTTATTATACGGAGGAGCAGCTGTCAAAATAACAGGAGGTTGCTGACAGGCGGCGGCGGGAAGGCTGCCGCCTGTCTTTCGTACAGCGTAAGAAAGAAAAGGAGTTGGAAAGATGTCCGAACATATCTTGGAGATGAATCACATCACCAAAGAGTTCTATGGGGTCAAGGCTCTGGACGATGTGAACATCAAAGTGAAGAGGGGAGAGATCCATGCGCTCTGCGGGGAGAACGGAGCCGGAAAATCGACTCTGATGAACGTGCTTTCAGGAGTCTATCCTTATGGGACCTACAGCGGTGATATTGTTTACAATCGCAACGTATGCCAGTTTCACAGCATAAAGCAGAGCGAAGCCAGGGGAATTGTGATCATTCACCAGGAACTGGCCTTAAGCCCCTATTTATCCGTGGCGGAGAACGTGTTCCTGGGAAATGAACAGACCCTTGCAAAGGGGGTGGTTGACTGGACCAAAACCCATAAGCGGGCTCAGGAAATGCTTGAGAAAGTCGGGCTTGAGAATGAAAACTTAAATGCCCCGGTGAGCAGTCTGGGAGTGGGAAAGCAGCAGCTCATTGAAATCGCCAGAGCCATGGCAAAGCAGGTGGAGCTTCTGATTCTGGATGAACCCACCGCGGCTCTCAATGACGAGGAGAGCAGACGCCTTTTGAACATCATGCTGGATTTGAAGAAGCACGGAATCACCTGCATCATGATATCCCATAAACTCCATGAGATCAGTTATGTGGCGGATTCCATAACCGTGATCCGGGATGGCAGGACCATAGAGACCCTGGAAAAGGGGAAGGACGACATCAGCGAGGACCGGATCATCAAGGGAATGGTGGGCCGGGAGCTTACGAACCGCTATCCGGAGCGGGACTGTAAGATCGGAGATGATATTTTCGAGGTTGAGAACTGGAATGTATATCATCCCGACGACCCCGGGCGTCAGGTGATTAAGGATGTGACCTTTCATGTGAGGGCCGGCGAGGTGGTGGGGTTTGCCGGACTCATGGGAGCCGGAAGAACGGAACTGGCCATGAGCCTTTTCGGAAGATCCTATGGGCAGAAAATTACCGGTATCATAAAAATAAACGGCAGACAGGTCCTGATCCGGGATGTTAAGGATGCCATAGACAATAAGCTGGCCTATGTATCGGAAGACCGGAAGAATTACGGGCTCATCCTGATCGACAGCGTCAGGGGAAACATGACCCTGGCCGCCCTTCGCAGATTTTTTTCCAGGAAAGGGATCGTGAACAGCAACGATGAGAACCTGTCCGCGGAAGAATATAAAAAGAGGATCAATGTAAAAACCGGTTCCATCAACCAGACGGTCAGCTCCCTTTCCGGCGGAAACCAGCAGAAGGTGGTGCTTGCAAAATGGATGATGACACAGCCGGATGTGCTGATTTTAGATGAGCCCACCCGAGGCATTGATATCGGAGCGAAATATGAGATCTACTGTGTGATCAATGATCTGGCGAAAGCCGGCAAAGGGGTCATCGTGATCTCATCGGAGCTGCAGGAGATCATCGGCACCTGTGACCGCATATACGTCATCAATGAAGGGCATATTTCCGGCGAGCTGTCCAGGGCGGATGTTTCTCAGGAAAAGATCATGAAATGTATAATGGCAGATAACGGAAAGGAAGAGTAGGGATGGATAAGAAGACGGTCAATATTAACATGAAGCAATATGGCATGATACTGGCTCTCATCGTGGTATTTCTTATTTTTGCGGCCATGACAGGCGGGAAGAACATGTCACCTGCCAACATTAACAACTTAATTATGCAGAACAGCTACATCGTCATCCTTGCGGTGGGCATGCTGCTTTGCGTGCTGACCGGCAACATCGACCTTGGAGTGGGGTCCATCGTCGCGCTCTGCGGCGCTGTGGTGGGCATCATGATCGTGGATTATAAAACAAGCATGTGGGTGGCAATCCTGGCGGCTCTGATCATCGGCACCCTGTCCGGCATGTTTGTGGGTTTCTTTGTGTCAAGGCTTTCCATTCCTCCGTTTATCGTGACCCTGGCGACCATGCTGATGGGGCGGGGCCTGACCTATACTCTTTTAAAAGCCCAGACAAAAGGCCCTCTTCCCGCCGGTTATACATACATAGGCGCGGGATTTCTTCCCACCGTAAAGGTCCCCTTTGGAGCAGGAACCCTGGACCTGGTTTCCATTGGGGCGGCGTTCGTCGCTTTTGCCTTCATCATCCTATCTGAGATAAAGAGCATCCGGACAAAGAAGAAGTATGATTTCCCGGTCAATCCCATGTGGCAGATCATGATCAAGGTTGGGGTGATCCTGCTCATTGTCTGGTTTTTCTTTTACAAGCTGGCCCGCTACAACGGCATCCCCTTTGTTCTGGTCATCATGGGATCTCTGGTGGCGCTTTATCACTTTATTACGGGCAAAACCGTGGCAGGGCGCCAGATCTATGCCCTGGGAGGCAATGCCAAGGCGGCAAAGCTCTCTGGCATCAATACGGGAAAGGTGTTTTTCTGGGTATACACCAATATGGGCATATTGTGTGCCATCGCCGGAATCGTCCTCTCCGCGCGGAATGCCTCCTCAACGCCCAAAGCCGGGGACCAGTTTGAAATGGATGCCATCGCGTCCTGCTATATCGGAGGAGCGGCGACCACCGGCGGCGTGGGAACCATCATCGGCGCGGTGGTGGGCGCGTTTATCATGGGCATCTTAAATAACGGCATGTCCCTTTACGGCTGGTCCACCGATATCCAGAAGATCGTAAAAGGTGCTGTACTTTTGGGCGCCGTTACGGTAGACTTATTATCGAAAAGAAAAAAATAACCGAAGGACAGTGACAGTGATATGCAGGCACAGGAATCAAAATATATGGCGGTTGTTAACTGGGTGGTGGACCGGATCCATGACGGCACCTTCCGGATGGGCGATAAGCTTCCCTCTGAAAATGAGCTGAGCGTCCAGTTCCATTTGAGCAGACAGACCGTGCGCCATGCCATCGATGTGCTGGAGCAGCGGAAAATGCTGACACGGGTGCAGGGAAGCGGGACCTATGTGGGGATCAGCGGACGGCCGGTTAGGCAGGAGAGATATCTAAATATAGGGGTGATCAGCACCTATGTGGACAGCTATATATTTCCGTCTGTGTTAAAGGGCATTGAACGGGTGCTTTCAAAGGCTGGCTATACCATGCAGGTGGCATTTACCGGAAACCGGATCGAGCGTGAGAGGGAGGTGCTTGACAAAATCCTGGAAAAGGGCCTTATTGACGGCCTGATCGTGGAGCCGGCAAAAAGCGCTCTGCCCAATCCCAATCTTCATTATTACAGAAGACTGATGGAACAGCAGATCCCGGTCCTTTTCTTTAACAGCCGGTATCCGGAGCTGGAGCTTCCCTGTGTGTCGCTTCATGATGCGCTGATCGGCCAGAAAGCCGCGGAATATTTAATCCATGCGGGACATCGGGAGATCGGCGGCATTTTCAAGTGTGATGACGGCCAGGGGCATTTAAGGTATTCCGGATTTATCAGAGGCATGGAGAACGCCGGTATGAAAGTGGACAGAAGAAAAATTGTCTGGATCGATTCCGAAAGCCAGAAGGATCTGGAGGTATGGGCGGATTATTTGTTTCAAAGGCTTGAAGGCTGTACCGGGCTGGTCTGCTACAATGATGAGGTGGCTTATCTGCTGTATGGGATCTGTTTAAAAAGAGGGATCCGGATACCGGAAGATTTATCTCTTGTGGGCATTGACAATTCGGATCTGGCTTCCATAGGAGATGCATCCATCACCTCTTTTCCCCACCCAATGGAAGCCCTGGGCAGAAAGGCTGCGGAAAATATGATAAAGCTCATAGAGAATCCGTATTTTGACGGCAATTACCTGTTTGATTCGGAAGCTGTTGAAAGAAATTCGGTTAAAGTAAGAACAGAGGAGGTTCACAATGATTGAGAATCAGAAGAAAAAGCCATCCCGTCCGGCCCAGAGCACACTTATTCTGAGGCTGGTGGGAGGAGGTTACCTGGTTTATCTCGCGTACCAGATGATCGGTGAGCTGGCGGCATCGTCCGGGTCCCGGAGTTTGCTCCAGCTGCTGTTTATGGTCCTGTTTTTTATCACCGGCGTATTGCTTGCAGGCTGGTCCTTAAAAAAGCTGCTGCTTAAGGAATTCACCCGCCCGGGGGAGACGGAAGACGGACAGGAGAATTAAACTTCCCGTATTTTCCATGTTTATGCCCTGCTTTTTACAATGTCTTTACCGAAACGTGGTAACAGAATCCGCCATTATCAGATATAATCAAGTTCACAGAAACTGTGTTTCTGAAATGGAAAAGGAGACCGGTAAATGATAAAAACCTATGTGGTAGATACGAATGTACTGATTCAGGCCCCTTATGCCCTGCTCTGCTTCGAGGATAACCGGGTGGTGCTTCCGGTAGTGGTTCTGGAAGAACTGGATAATCTGAAAAAGGCGGAAGGAGAAAAGGGAGCCAATGCCAGAAAAGCGATAAGGATATTGGAACAGCTCCGTCATAAGGGAGATTTACTGACCGGTGTGGAACTGGATAACGGGGGAATTCTTCGGGTGGAAAAGAACTTTGTGGATGTGGAACTGCCTCCCGATCTGCCTGATGAAAAAATGGATAACCGCATTTTAAAGGTGTGTAAGGGACTGGAAGGCGAAGTCGTTCTTGTGACAAAGGATATTCTTCTGCGGATTAAGGCCCAGATCATCGGTATCAGGGCAGAGGATTTTACCACGGAACAGGTTTCGGAACGGGATGAACAGTATGCGGGCCGGATCGAAGTCTATGCGCCGGAGGACAGCTTTAAGGAATTCAAGAAAAAGGGGATCCCTGCGGACAGCGTGTACATGACCAATGAGGCGGGGGTGCGCAGCACACCGGAGCTGGTGGAGAATCAGTTCGTGATCCTGAAGGCCGACCAGTCCACCAGAAAGACGGTATTAGGCCGTGTGAACGGCAGCAAAATCGTTTCTCTGGATTACCGGAAGAACAAACCATATGGAGTTTCACCCAGAAATGCGGGACAGTATTTTCTTCAGGAGGCTTTGATGCAGCCGGCGGAAACTGCCCCTCTTGTAATTATAAAAGGCATGGCCGGAACCGCTAAGACCTTTTACTCCCTTGCCGTGGGTCTTGAGAAGCTGTTAAATAACCCTACGGGAGAGTACCGGCGGATCGTCGTCTGCCGCCCCAATGCCCAGTTTGACACGGAAATCGGTTTTCTACCGGGCGATGAGCAGGAGAAGATCTCACCTCTGATGAGGCCCATCATTGACAATCTGGAACAGCTCATTGATTCCAATGAGGAAAAGCGTTACGAGAATGAAGAAGAATTGACGGGGAAAATTGAAGAGATATTCGGACGGGGGCTGATAAAGACGGAAGCGCTCACCTTCATCCGCGGGCGTTCCATCGTTAAAACCTATCTGATCATCGATGAAGCCCAGAATATGACGCCCAATCAGGTGAAGGGGATCATCACCAGGGCGGGCAAAGGAACCAAGATCATTCTTCTTGGAGATCCCAACCAGATTGACCGTCCGTTTCTGGATGAAAGGACCAACGGCTTAAGCTATGCGGCAGAGCACATGAAGGGAAGCGCCCTGTGCTGGCAGATCACCCTGACGGCTGAGGAATGTGAACGTTCCATACTGGCCATGGATGCGGTGAAACGGCTGTAGCCGTTTCACCTACAGGCTGGTGGATTTGGGCAGGCTGAAGATGAATTCCGAACCCACCCCTTCCGTGCTCACAACATCGATGTTTTCCCCATGGGACTGGATGATCTCCCTGACAATGGCGAGGCCAAGTCCGGTCCCTTTCTTATCCTTCCCCCTGGAAGAATCTGTTTTATAAAACCGCTCCCATATTTTCTTTATGCTGTCCTTTGGAATTCCGATCCCCGTGTCCTTGATGGAAATAAAAATCTTCTCATACTTTCCTGAAGCCTGTATGTAGATCGTGGAATCTGCATGGCTGAACTTCATGGCATTGTCGATCAGATTGTAGAGGACCTGCTGTATTTTTCCCAGGTCCGCGTAAACCATCTGGATGCTGTCGGAAAAGGTGAGGTCAAAAACAATATTTTTCTCGCTGCAGGTTCCCTCAAAGGAAGCGGCCGTATCCTTAATGACCCGGTTGATGTCAAAATTGGTGCGGTTTAAATACCCCTTGCAGTCTAAGGAATTGAGGGTCAGCATCCCCTGGGTCAGCTTGTTCAGCCGCTCGGTTTCGGAGATGACCCGGTTTAAGTATTTCTCATGCATCTCAGGAGGTATGGTCCCGTCAAGGATGGCTTCCAGATACCCCTTGATGGAGGTCAGAGGCGAGCGGAAGTCGTGGGAGACATTGGCGATAAAGGTTTTCTGATATTCCTCCATCTTATTGAGCTCATTGGACATATAGTTTAACGTGGCGGCCAGATAGCCCATTTCGTCTCTTGTGTTCACCGCGATGTGATGGGTTAAATTTCCCTGGGCGTATTCATTGGCCCCTGCCGTGATCTTCTTTAAAGGAAAATATACATTCTTCGTAAATACAAGAAGGATGATCAGGGAAAGGCCAAAAACTGCCGCCGCTGAAATATAGACGATATTTAAAATCCCATCTCTCTCCAGCCTTAAATAGGACAGCGGAAGGTGGATCACCACATAGCCATGGGTGGTATAATTTCCTGTTATGGGCGCATGAACGCTCAGGACATCGTAGGGAAACTGGTTGTAGTAATTGCCTATGATATAGGATCTGTTGCCCATGGAGGTAGGGTCAAAGTTCTCGATGACCTTCCCTTCCTTATCGGACTGCTGACTGTTCGCCACCACGTTTCCCTGCCGGTCCACGATCCAGATCTGGGCATGGAGATATCCGGCCTCCTTCACCAGCTCCGGGTAGGAGGAGGATAAATTCATGTCCCTGCCGTGATACATGCTGCTGTAGGATGAAGCGATCTGATTGGCCTCATCGTATAAGCCCTCCGAATGCTGGCGCAGCAGGTACTGGTATGTGATTTCCGATGAAAAGGTGGCGATGGTTACAAACCCAAGAAGGCCGAATAATAAATAACCCAGGATGAATTTGTAATAGAGAGAATGTGTCATTTAGCGCTTCACCTCGAATTTATACCCGATGCCCCAGACCGTAGTCAGGGCCCAGCCCGTGTGGTCCTTGATCTTTTCCCGCAGCCGCTTGATGTGGACATCCACGGTTCTGGTGTCTCCGATGTACTCATATCCCCATATGTGGTCCAGAAGCTGTTCCCTTGTGAACACCTGGTTGGGAGATGAAGCCAGGAAATACAAAAGCTCCAGCTCCTTCGGCGGCATTTCGATGGAATGACCCATGTAAATTACGGAATAATTGGTGAGGTTGACGATGAGGTCCGGATATTCCACATAATCGCCCTGCTGGTCCGTATGGGAAGCGGCCGGCGCCGGCGTTGTCTGATAGCGCCTGAGAACCGCCTTGACACGGGCCACCAGCTCCTTGGAATCGAAGGGCTTGATCATATAATCGTCAGCTCCCAGTTCCAGGCCCAGAACCTTGTCAAAGACCTCACCCTTGGCAGACAGCATGATGATGGGCACCTGGGATCCGGAACGCATCTCCCGGCATACCTGGTAACCGTCCATGCCGGGAAGCATTAAGTCCAGCAGCACCAGGTTGGGGCGGAATTCGGGGAATACCCGGAGGGCCTCTTCCCCATCATTTACAATTTCTGTTTCATAGCATTCTTTTAATAAGTACAGGGAAATCAATTCTGCGATATTGTTGTCGTCATCGACGATCAGGATCCGCTGTTTTTCTGCCATAACTGGTCCTCCTCATAAAAATAAGGCCGCCCCGTTCATGAGGGGCGGGTCCCAATTCTTAAATTATTTGAATGAAACAATGGTTACGCCGGAATCTCCTTCGCCGAAGGCGCCAAGCCGGAATTCATTTACATATTTCAGCTTTTTCAAGTGCTTATGCACCGCGTTTTTCAAGGCGCCGGTTCCCCGGCCGTGAACGACCCGCACCTGAGGTAAATGGGCCAGATAGGCATCGTCTAAGTATTTGTCCAGCAGGGGAATGGCCTCATCCGTGGTCATTCCGATTAAGTTGATCTCCGGTGATATGGAGAAGGATTTGGATATGCGGGCGGAGCTGCTTCCGCTTCCCGCCTTTCTGGAACCGTTATTTAAGGACGGACCGGAAACGGACTGCTCATGAAGCAGCTCCAGGTCCGACACATTGACCAGTGAACGCAGAATTCCCATCTGCACATAGAGATCGCCCTTGGCGTTGGGGAGAGAGCTGACGGTTCCGTTTAAGTTCATGCTTAAGACCTTCACCCCGTCTCCCAGCTTCAGTTTCTTCGGATCGATTTGTTTTTCCGGCTGTTTATTGTCTTTTTTCAAGGAGAGGGAGGAATCCACATCCTGGAGCTTGCTTCTCAGCCTGCTCCGTTCCGCTTCCAGTTCCTTATTCACTCCGGAGTCAGCGGCCAGCTTGTTGATCTGCCGGATGGTCTGGTCGGCCGTGTCCTTGGCCTCCCTTAAAATTTGCCGGGCCTGTTCCCTGGCCTCCCGGATCATCTTATCCCGGCGCTCGTCCAGACGCTCTTCCTTCTGGGTCAGCCGTGCCTTTAGCTGTTCCACCTCCCGTTTATAGGACTCGATCTGGATCCGCTCCCTTTCGATGGTCACCCGGCTTTCCTCCAGATGGGTCAGCAGGTCTTCAAAGGTCTCGTCCTTGGTCCCCAGATGGTTTTTCGCATCCTCAATGATGTAATCCGGAAGTCCCAGCTTTTTGGAAATGGCAAAGGCATTGCTCTTGCCGGGGACGCCGATTAAGAGGCGGTAGGTGGGCTGCAGGGTCTCCACATTGAATTCGCAGCAGGCATTTTCCACGCCGGGAGCTGTCAGGGCGAACACCTTTAACTCGCTGTAATGGGTGGTGGCCATGGTGCGGCATTTCATATTGTGAAGAAAGGTCAGGATGGAGATCGCCAGCGCGGCTCCTTCCGTGGGATCGGTTCCCGCGCCCAGCTCATCAAAGAGGCAGAGGGAATTGCTGTCCGCCTGGTCCAGGATCCGGATGATATTGGTCATGTGAGCGGAAAATGTGCTTAAGCTCTGCTCAATGCTCTGTTCATCCCCGATATCAGCGAACACCTGGTCAAATACTGCCAGCTCAGAGCCGTCAAATGCCGGGATATGAAGACCGGACTGCCCCATGAGGGTGAACAGCCCCACCGTCTTTAAGGAGACTGTCTTGCCGCCGGTATTGGGGCCGGTCACGATCAGCAGATCGAAGTCCCGTCCGAGATGAATGGTTATGGGGACCACCTTTGCGGGATCCAGCAGCGGATGCCGTCCATCCTTGATGTTTATGATGCCCTTTGTATTGAAAACGGGCTGGCTGGCGTTGTAATGCCTTGACAGGGCCGCCTTTGCAAATATAAAATCCAGTTGGACGATGGTCACGAAATCCGTCTCCAGCTCTTCCTGGTAAGGCGCCAGCTGGTTGCTTAAATCGGCCAGGATCATCTCGATTTCCTTCTGCTCCTGGATCTCCAGGGCCCGTAAGTCATTGTTGAGCTTCACAATAGCCATGGGCTCGATGAACAGGGTGGACCCGGTGGAAGACTGGTCGTGGACCATGCCTGATACCTGGGATTTATGCTCTGATTTCACCGGAAGGCAGTAACGTCCGTCCCTCATGGTGATGACCGCGTCCTGAAGATAGGAGCGGCTGGAATTCAGGATGGAGTTCATCTGGGTATGGATCCTGTCGTGTATGGACCGCATGGACTTCCTGACCCTGTGAAGACCCGGGCTGGCATCGTCGCTCACCTCTTCTTCGGAAAGGATACAGCGCTTGATCTCCGTATTGACCGGGGTCAGCGGTTCCAGCATCCGGAAGAATTCCTCCAGGGAGTCCTCCGGCAGTTCCGAGTCTTCGTGGCGTCCGTAAGCCTTGACACGGGCCGAGACCGTGAGAAGGGAGCTGATGGACAGAATCTCCCCGATTCCCAGGGAGCTTCCCACTTCCAGGCGCTTTACGGAAGGCCGGATATCTTTGACGCCGCCAAAGGAAATGCTGCCTTTCTGACGCACTCTGGCGGCGGCGTCGGTGGTCTCCCTCTGGGACCGGACGATCTCGCCGTAGTCCGTGGAAGGAACCAGATTCCGGCACAGCTCTTTCCCGGATTCACAGGAGGCGTATTCCGCCAGCTGTGCTGTGATTTTATGATATTCTAAAGTTTTCAGTGCTTTCTGATTCATATGTTATACCTTGTTAATTCTGCTTTCTCTGCAATATTTGACCGAAAAGAAACCTTCTGGTCCGGTGATGGTGGCATCGGTTACAGTATAGCATATGTGAGGCGAAAACTGCAATCCTTCCGTTGTTTTTCCTGTCAGCTCATATAGGGAGACAGCTCCAGACGGACGAAATATCCCTGGTCATGACGGCATACGGGACATTTTTTCGGCGCCTCAAAGCTCTGTGTCACAAAGCCGCAGTTTAAGCAGATCCAGCCGGTTTCCACATCCGATACGAAAAGTTTCTTTTCGTCCATGAAATCAGCGAATTTCTGGAACCTGTCCCCATGGACTTTTTCTATTTCGGCGATCATGGAAAAGGAAGCGGCGATCTGGGAAAATCCCTCTTCCTTTGCCGTCTGGGCAAAGTGCTTGTACACATCCTGGTATTCCTCGTATTCATTGTGCCTGGCCGCTTTTAACAGGTCCTGGGTCTTATCATACAAGTCCACAGGATAACCGCCGTCAATGAAAATGGTTTCTCCCTTCAGCTCCTTTAAATGATTGTAAAAGATTTCCGCATGTTCTTTCTCCTGGTTTGCGGTGTAGGTGAAAACCGCCTGAATGACCTGAAGATTCTCCTTTTTTGCCTGGCCGGCCGCAAAGGTGTAGCGGTTTCTGGCCTGGCTTTCACCGGCAAAGGCCCGCATGAGATTTTTTGCTGTTTCACTTTCTTTAAAACCTTGCATTGAAAGTCCCTCCTTGATTCTGTTTATAATGATAATTATAATGTTTCAGGAATTCTGGAAATTATGCGGAAAGAAGCAAATATTTTCCTGTAGGGTGCTTTTGAGGCCTGTTTCGTAGGTTTTTCTTGCATTAAGGGACGAAGAACCTTATAATAGTACTTAGGTCTTCTGCAAAGGAGGGTAAATATGCCGGAAAATAACGGGCCAGATGATAGAAAGACGGAACCCCGTCGTTTTATCAATGAAAAGATTGTGAGACAGCCCATGTCAAAGAGGGATATGTTCAAAAGGGCTCTGGGCCTTTTGGTGACCGCAGTTATTTTCGGAATTGTTGCGGCGGTTACATTTGTCGTATCCAGACCTGTAGCTGAGAAGTTTCTTGCGAAAGAATCCACCAGTGAAAGCGTTCCAGTGACCTTTCCAAAGGATGAGCCTGAGACCGTGTCCGAGCCTGAAACTGCGACTACGGTGGCAGAGACAGAACCGATAGAAGATATATTGAAATCCGCTATGGAGAAGTATCCATTTTCAGTGGATGACTTGAATACGCTTTATGGAAGCCTGAAATCCGTGGTGCAAAAGGCGGACAAGGGAATTGTAACGGTCCATTCCGTAAAGACCCAGACAGACTGGTTCAACAATCCCGTGGAAAACTCCGGCCTGTTTTCCGGAGTGATCATCGCCTCGGCCAACGAAGAGCTTCTGGTGCTGACTCCGGATGGGGCGGTGGAGGATGCGGAAGCCATCCGCGTGGCATTTACCGACGGAACAGAGGTCCAGGGTACGATCAAACAGACGGACAAGCTCTCCGGCATGGCCATTGTCAGCGTTTCCACGGCAGATCTTGGAAGAGCTCTGCTGGAAGAGGTCAAGGCCATCGAACTGGGCAACTCCTACTCGGTGAAACAGGGGGATCTGGTGATCGCTGTCGGAGGCCCCGCAGGCATGGTTCATTCGACGGGATATGGATTCATATCCTATATTACCAAAAATGTCCAGGTCACGGATGGAATGACACGCATCCTGTATTCAGACGTGAAGGGGAATGCGGGAACGGGTACGTTCCTCATGAACACGACCGGCCAGATCATCGGCTGGGTGACGGATGAATATAAGAATGACAGCAGCAAGGATTTAACGGCTGCCATGGCCATTTCCGACTATAAGAGCATTCTGGGAAAGATGAGCAACGGTGCGGCATTCCCATACTTTGGGATCAAGGGACAGGAAGTGAGCGCCGTCATGAACAGCAGCGGCATGCCTCTGGGTGTTTATGTGGTGGATGTGAACGCCGACGGCCCGGCTTATAATGCGGGGATCCAGTGCGGTGACATTATAACGGCTATGGGTGAGGAAACCATAGTTACCATGAAGGATTTCCAGGTAGTGCTGGAAGATCTGGATCCGGGTGAAGTCATTCCTGTGACTGTTTCCCGCAATGGCAGGGAAGAATACAAAGAGATACAATATCAGGTAACCATCGGAGCCAGGTAATCTTCCTGGCTTCCTTGTTGCTTAAGGCTAGAATGTGGAGGAAAAGAATGAGGTATATTGATTCGTTCCGTGAAGGAATGCATGTTTCAGATGTGTATTTATGCAAAAATAAGCAGATCGCCCTTACGAAATCGGGAAAAGAGTATGGGAGTCTGGTCCTTCAGGACAAAACCGGTACGGTGGATGCGAAAATATGGGATCTCGGTTCTCCGGGTATCGGAAATTTTGAAACTCTGGATTATGTGTACATAGATGCAGATGTGACCGTATTCCAGAATTCCAACCAGTTGAATATCAAGCGGGTCCGAAAGGCCGGGGACGGGGAATTTGTGCCCGGCGATTACCTTCCGGTATCCGGTAAGGATATAGATCACATGTATGAGGAACTGTCAGGATTTATCCGGTCAGTCAGGAATCCTTATCTGCGAAAGCTGCTGGAAAGCTTTTTCGTGGAGGATGACGCCTTTATCAGGGCGTTTAAATTCCATTCCGCGGCGAAAAGCGTGCATCACGGATTTGTGGGCGGTCTTCTGGAGCATACCTTAGGCGTGGTAAAGCTCTGCGACTATTATGCCGGCCACTATCCCCTGATCAACCGGGATCTTCTCATTACGGCGGCTGTGTTCCATGACATCGGAAAGACCAGAGAGCTTTCCACATTTCCGGAGAACGATTATACCGACGACGGACAGCTCCTGGGACATATTATCATTGGGACAGAGATGGTGGGAGAGAGGATCCGCGTCATACCCGGTTTCCCGGAAAAGACCGCCTCTGAGCTGAAGCACTGCATCATAGCCCACCACGGAGAGCTGGAGTACGGATCTCCCAAAAAGCCGGCTCTCATCGAAGCGCTGGCCTTGAATTTTGCGGATAACACCGATGCGAAGCTGGAGACCATGATTGAAGTGCTCAAAGGTGCGGGGGACAATAGCGGCTGGCTTGGTTTTAACCGGCTGATGGATACCAATATACGAAAGACTACGGAATAAAGCAAATCAGGCGCCCTGGGAAAAATTCATTCTCCGGGCGCTTTTTTTGTCCATAAGGAGGCAAAAACGGGGCATAATTAAATTTTAGAATTTCTTTCGATTTCCCAGCCATTCAATTTAAGATTGCTCCCGTATTCTTAAACCGCAGGTAAAACAGGGGAAAATGTGGTATCATAAAATTATATACTGCAGGCGGAAAGCCTTATTATTTGACATATGCCTGACCGGCAGCCCTTAATGCCCGAAAAGCATGGGTGTAAAAGAGGAGAGGAGAGTTATCATGGAAGCAAACCACATCTTATTGGTAGAGGATGATAAAGAGATCAGAGAAGGAGTGGAAATATACTTAAGAAGCCAGGGATACGAGGTATATCAGGCGGCGGACGGTATAGAAGGTCTTAAGATCCTGGAACGGGAAGAGATTCACCTGGCTATTGTGGATGTGATGATGCCCAGAATGGATGGAATCACCATGACCGTAAAATTAAGGGAGAAATATGATTTTCCGGTCATCATCCTGTCTGCCAAGTCCGAGGAAGTGGATAAGATCATGGGGCTCAATATAGGGGCTGACGATTATGTTTCAAAGCCATTTACTCCCATGGAACTGCTTGCCAGAGTGAATTCCCAGCTCAGGCGGTATAAGAAATACATGGATATGCTGGAAGCCAAGGAGCAGAAGGAGAAAAGCAACGTCTATGTCATCGGAGGCCTGGAGCTGAATGAGGATACGGTGGAGGTGATGGTGGATGAGAAGCCGGCCAAGCTCACGCCCATTGAATTCAAGATACTCGCCCTCCTCATGAAGAATCCGGGAAGAGTGTTTTCGGCGGAAGAGATTTATGAACGGGTATGGAACGAACGGGCCATCAATACGGACACGATCATGGTCCATGTCAGAAAAATCCGTGAAAAGATCGAGATCAACCCGAAAGAACCAAAATATTTAAAGGTGGTGTGGGGAGTTGGATATAAGATTGAAAAACAGGCATAGGATCAGTATTTTTCTGGCGGTGATCACCGTTCTGTCGGCAGCGTCGGTCATGGTGGGCCTTTATCCCTTTTTTGAAAATGAGTCAAACCGGTACAAGGAGCCGGTTTATGAAGAACAGTCGTTTTTAAGGCATCTGGTGTTCGGAAATTATGTGCTTGCCATGGAAACGGCCCAATATGAACAGGGCAATATAATGTCGCCGTTTCAGTACTTCTTCCCCAGGGCAGATGAAGAATTAAAGAGCAATACCAGCAGTCAGGTGTCTAATACAGAAGAATGGAGCCCGGGAACGGTGGAGGACTTTGCCGGTGAGGACGACGAACTTTATGATCCGGAAGAACGCTCTGAATATTTAAGGGAGCTGCGCCAGAGCTGTGTCCGGGAATATGAAAACTGGAGCCGGTATTTCGGAAGTATGCGAAATTCCCTGGATTATCAGATTCTTGATAAAGACGGCAAGATCCTTTCGGATCATGCCGGAGGGCGTATCATCCCGGGAAGCGGGGAATATGTGTTTAAGGCGGTGCTCCATTACGATGACCTGGGCCGCATGGATGTGTCGGAGGTGAACGGAGAGAATACCGTTCATATTCTCAATACGCTTCAGACCTTTGGGGACAGTGATCCCATGAACAACAGCTATCGGGACCAGTTTCTCTATGAACCGGAACTGAAGCTGACCAATCCAAGGAATATAACCTTTGCTTACGGCATGACGGAGCAGCAGGTTGGGGCGTACAAAGAAGCCAGAGATAACTCCTGGAGAGATTATGACAATTCCGGCAGTGTTTCCAGAATATTTTTGGGGCTGGTCTGTGCCGTGGCGATCCTGGCCTTTTTCTTTTCCTGTTTTGATGTCAGATGGGCGGAAGACTGCCGGTTCTTAAAAACGCCCTTTGAGGTGGTTTCCGGTGCCGGCTGCGGGGCTGTGGCATTTGGGGCAGGGCTTACAAGCCTTGTGGCCATTACAAACCGGGGAGACTTATTGGGCGCCCTTTTGCGGGCGAATTTTCTGCCCGGGGTAGCGGGGATCATGGTGAAGCTCTGGAACCTCCTCTGGTGGTCCCTGCCCTTTGCCATTGTTTACTGGTCTGTTTTATGCATGCGGGATGTGCTGCACATCGGACTTGTGCCCTATCTTCGGGAACGGACCCTGTGCGGCCTGTTCTGGGGCTGGCTGAAGCGGTCCTGCCGGAGAGTCTATCAGTTTGTGGGAAATATCAACCTGCAGGAACGTTCGGACCGGACCATTTTCCGGATCGTGGGCGTGAATTTCATCATTCTGGCGGTTCTCTGCAGCCTGTGGTTCTTCGGAATCGGCGCCCTCGTCTTATATTCTGTGGTCCTGTTTATTGTCATGCGGAAATATTACAGGGATTTAAGCGAAAAGTACCGGATCCTTTTGAAGGCCACAAACCAGATTGCGGAAGGAAACCTTGAGGTAGCCATTGAAGAGGATTTAAGCGTGTTTGAACCGTTTAAGAAGGAGATACAGAAGATCCAGAGCGGATTTAAGGTTGCTGTTGACGAAGAGGTCAGAAGCCAGAAGCTTAAAACCGATCTGATCAGCAACATGTCACATGACCTTAAGACGCCTTTGACAGCCATTATAACTTATGTAAACTTGCTGAGGGACGACAGGGTGACGCCTGAACAGCGAAAGGCCTACATCGATATTCTGGAACAGAAATCCATGCGTCTGAAATCTCTCATCGAAGATTTGTTTGAAATCAGTAAGGCCAACAGCAACAACGTCACCTTAAACCTGGAGGATGTGGATATTGTCAGCCTGTTAAAGGAAGTCAGCCTGGAGCTGAGCGATAAGATAGAAGAATCCACCATTGATTTCCGGTGGAATTTGCCGGAAGAGAAAATCGTGCTTCCTCTGGACAGCCAGAAAACCTACCGCATATTTGACAATCTTCTGACAAATATCATAAAATACGCCATGCCTCATACCAGGGCTTATATTGATATGAAAAATGAAGGGGAATATGTGGTCACAACCTTAAAAAATGTATCGGCTGCGGAGCTCACATTTGATCCGGAAGACATTACGGAACGGTTTGCCCGGGGAGACCAGTCCCGCAATACGGAAGGCTCCGGCCTTGGGATGGCCATTGCAAAAAGTTTTGTGGAGCTGCAGAACGGAAAGCTTTCTGTGGAAGTGGAGGCGGATTTGTTTCGGGTGATCATCCGGTGGCCCATCAGTTAGGATAGATTTTTTAAAAAAAGTATAAAAATAAAAATTATTTTCAAAACTTCTTGAAAACCGGAACAAAACTGTTTATACTTAAGATAAACAAGGCGGTGCAGCAATGCGCCGGCTTCATAGAACCGGAAAGAGAGGCGAAGATTATGATCATACAGAGCAGAAAGGTCTGGGTAGCAGGCCAGTTCATCCCGGCCCAGCTTCAGCTGGAAGAGGGGAAAATAAAGGCGGTCCGGGTCTACGGTGAGATGAAAGCGGACCAGGATTATGAAGATTTGAGGATCGTCCCGGGATTTATCGATATACATACCCATGGGGCCTACGGTTTTGACACCAATGACGGGGAGCCGGAGGGCCTGCGCCAATGGATGAAACGGATACCGGAGGAAGGAGTCACTTCCATCCTTCCAACAACTGTGACTCAGATGCCGGAGGTGCTGACCAAAGCGGTTGCCAATGTGGCGGCTGTGGCGGAAAGTGGTTATGAGGGCGCGGAGATTTTGGGGATCCATTTTGAGGGGCCTTATCTGGATATGAAATACAAAGGGGCCCAGCCGCCGGAAGCCATCGCACGTTCCACCGTTGAACAGTTTCAGAAGTATCAGGAAGCGGCAAAGGGCATGATCAAATATATCACTCTTGCCCCGGAGCATGATGAGGACTATGCCCTGACCAGGTATTGCCGGGAGACCGGGGTAGTGGTCAGCATGGGCCATTCCTCCGCCACCTATGAGCAGGCTTTGATGGGGATCGCTAACGGGGCTACTTCCATGACCCATGTGTACAACGGCATGACACCCTACCATCACCGGAATCCGGGACTGGTGGGAACTGCGTTCCGGGTAAGGGATATTTTCGGGGAGATCATCGGCGACGGCTGTCATTCCCATATAGCGGCGCTCAATAATTATTATACCGCCAAGGGACGGGATTACGCCATAATGGTCAGCGACTCCCTCCGTGCAAAGCACTGCCCGCCGGGAGGAAGCTACCAGCTGGGCGGCCGTGACATTGAAATCAGGGAAAAGGGAGTGGCGTATTTAAAGGGGACAGATACCATTGCAGGAAGCACCCTGAACATGAATATGGGCTTAAAAATCCTGGTGGAAGAAGCTCTGGTGCCTTTTGATTCCGCCCTGAATTCCTGTACAGTGAATCCGGCCAGATGTCTGGGAGTGGATCATAGAAAGGGACGGCTGAACGCCGGTTATGACGCGGATCTTGTGGTGCTTCGTGATTCTTATGATGTGGTTCAGACCTATTGCAGAGGTGTGGCCATGATTTAAAAACAGGCTGAGCAGCCGGCGTTTTCCTGTCGGATGCTCAGCTTTTTCAGGCTTTATGAGATACAAGCCTATACCTTGGTGGATAATCCGATACGCTTCCGCTTCTTCGGGCGCACTGCTCATAGCTTTACAAAATCCGCACATTCTTTAAAGCGCCTGTTTTGGAGAATTCGGTCCATTCACATACGTTTACGGCGTGGTCACCGATACGCTCCAAATACTTGGCGATCATGAGAAGATCGATGCACTGGTCGATGTGTTCCGTCGATTCCTTCAGTAAAACAACCACATCATCCTTTACTTTTCCGAATAAGTCATCCACCACATCATCCTGCTTCTCAATCTTTTTTGCGGTCTCTAAGTCCTGGTTGATGAAGGCGTCGATGGAGCAGCGGACCATTTCCCTTGCCGCAGTGGCCATGGCGGGGATGTGGCGGACAACGTGATAGACGTGTTCCCCCTTGATACGCAGGATCAGTTCGGCTATATCGGAAGCGTGATCTCCGATCCGCTCCAGATCCGTAACCACTTTAAGGGCGCTGGAAACCACTCTCAAGTCTCCCGCAACCGGCTGCTGGCGCAGAATAATGGAAAGACACCGGGCTTCGATGGCGCGCTCCAGATCATTGATGGTGCGGTCTCCCTTGATAATGTCCTCTGCCTTTTCAAAATCCTGATCCTCGAAAGCGATAAAGCACTGTTCAATGGAGGTTTCAACCATGTACCCCATTTCCTTGATATCATCGTTTAAGAGGTTTAATTCGTGTTCGTAATTGACTCTTGTTGTCATTTCTTTCTCCTTTACATTTCTATATTAAAACAGATCAGCCAAACCGTCCTGTGATGTAGTCTTCGGTTCTTGAATCCTTGGGAGAAGTGAAAAGTTCGGTGGTAGAGGCATATTCCACCACTTCTCCCACCAGGAAAAAGGCGGTGTAATCGGCGATACGGGTTGCCTGCTGCATGTTGTGGGTAACTATGGCAACCGTATATTTTTGCTTCAGTTCATCCATCAGGTCCTCGATTTTTAAGGTGGAGATGGGATCCAGGGCGGATGTGGGTTCATCCATGAGAAGGACCTCCGGTTCAACGGCCAGGGCCCGGGCGATGCAGAGACGCTGCTGCTGGCCTCCGGAAAGTCCGAGAGCGGACTTTTTCAAACGTCCCGATACTTCCTCCCAGAGGGCGGCTCCCTTCAGGCTTCTTTCCACGATCCCGTCAAGCTCGGATTTGTTCTTGATCCCATGGATCCTTGGGCCGTAGGCCACATTGTCATAGATGCTCATTGGAAAAGGATTGGGCTGCTGGAATACCATACCGATCTTTTTCCTGAGCAGGGTGGTATCAACTCTCGGGTCATAGATGTTTTCTCCATCCAGCAGAACCTCACCTTCGATCTTCACATTGGGAACCAAATCGTTCATGCGGTTTAAGGTCTTTAAATAGGTGGACTTTCCGCAGCCGGAAGGGCCGATGAAGGCCGTTATTTTATTGGTATAAAGATTTAAGTTCACATCTTTTAAGGCATGATTGCTTCCGTAATACAGATTTAAGTTGCTGGTTGATATTTTCACAGTGTTGGTATTCACGATTCTTTGACCTCCGTGTTAAATTTATGGGACAGGTATTTTGCAAGTCCGTTTATCGCCAGTACAATGACCAGAAGGACAACCGCGATTCCGAAGGCCTGGTCATATTTTGCTTTCTGCATGCTTAAGTAAAGCTGAATGGTCAGGGTACCGCCTGATTCGAATATTTTCCCCAAAAAGTCCTTGGGAAGGAGATAGCCGCTTCCGGCTGTAAAGAGGAGAGCGGCGGATTCCCCAACGATACGTCCGATGGCCAGGATGATTCCGGTTACGATGCCGGGCATGGCGCTGGGAAGGAGGATGGTCCGGATCATGTACCATTTGGTCGCGCCGATCCCGAGAGCACCGGAACGATAGCTTTCAGGTACGGTTTTTAAAGCTTCCTGCGTTGTCCGGGTGATGAGGGGCAGAACCATGATGGACAGAGTCAGGGCGCCGGTCAGTATGGAGTAGCCAAGGCCCAGGGTGATTCCGAAAAATACATAGCCAAACAGACCGAAGATAATGGAGGGGATTCCGGATAAGGTCTCTGTAGTGAATTCAATGATGCGGACCGCTCTCCCTCCCTTTGCATATTCGTTTAAGTAAATGGCCGAGCCCACGCCTAAGGGAGTGGCGATCAACAGGGTAATGACGACAATATAAAGGGTGTTGACAATATTGCCGATGATACCGAAGGTTCCCCTGATGGTGCTGGGCACGCTGGTTATAAATTCCAGACTGATCTGTGGAATGCCGCGGACAAATACATAGCCCATGATTCCGATCAGAATCACAATGGAGATGGAAGCACATAAGTAAATGAGAAAGGTTAAAACAGAATCTGAAATCCGGTGTTTCCGGTTATAAATGCTGTTTGTAACGATGGAGTCCTTATGGACAGGAATGACGATATCATTAGTCATGGTGTGCTTCTCCTTTCTTCAGCACATTGTTAAGCGTTATGTTAATGATCATGATGAATGCAAACAATACAAGTCCGATGGTGAACAGAACCTGCTTGTGAAGTCCGGCGGAATAGGACATTTCCGATACAATTGCCGTGGTAAGGAAGCGGACGGAATTAAAGGGAAGGGGAATATTTACAGAGCTTCCCGACACCAGGCTGATGGCCATGGCTTCGCCGATGGCACGGCCCGTTCCAAGGACAACTGCGGTAATGATTCCGGATTTGGCCGCGGGAATCACAACATGAAAAATGGTTTGTATTTTGGTGGCTCCAAGAGCCAGAGAAGCGCTTCTTAAATGAGGCTGCACGGATCGGAGGGAGGTTTCGCTGATATTAATGACCGTGGGAAGGATCATTAACGCCAGTACCAGAACAGCAGAAATCAGGTTCGCGCCGCCGGTAAACTGATGGGTGGAGGAACCTGCAAATATTTTTAATTCCAGTTTATACATCAGGGGATTCAAGATGAGGATCCCGAGAAGACCGTAAATAACGGAAGGGATGCCGGCCAGAAGTTCCACCGCCGGGCGCACCACCTTTGTCAGTTTTTCGGGGGCTACCTCTGCCAGGAAAACGGCAGTCATAACGCCGATGGGAACCCCGATCAGGATAGCCAGTGCTGTGCCTGTGATGGAGGTCAGGATGACGTAGAGGATGCCAAAGCTGGGATTGGCAGCATCCGGTTTCCAGATGGTCCCGAAGAGGATATCCAGGATACCCACTTTAAAAAGTGCGGGCGTACCGCTTATGAGCATGTATAAAGTGATGGAGGCCACAGCCAGAACAGCAAAGAAGCCGCAGACCGTAAAAATGATTTCTGCAGCATGTTCTACACCTGATTTACTTCCGTGACCGCTAAAAATGGAATAAGACTTTGGACGCATATAACAGCTCCTTTCGACAAATGGGGACGTAGCATGAGTTCCCGGCTGCGCCCCCCTGTAAATGTTATAGTTATGCGGTGTAGGAAAGAGATGTTTCTATTAGTTCGCCGGAATTAAACCAACCGATTTTACTAATTCCTTTCCTTCATCTGAGTAGATGTAGTCAAATAATGCCTGTACGAGATCGCTCTGTTCAGAGATTTCACCTTTGGTAGCCATAACGAACGGACGGCTTAAGAAGTATGCCCCGGCCTTGATGTTTTCAGGAGTTGGCTCTATATCTTCCAGCTTAAAGGTCTTTACCGTATCGTCAAGAACGTCAAGGGATACATAACCGATGGCTCCGGGAGTGGAAGCAACCTTTGCCATAACTGCGCCGGTGCTGTCAAGCTCGTTGCTGTATTTGCAGGCATCTTCCAGTTTAAGTAATTCTTCGAAAGCACTTCTTGTACCGGAACCGGACTCACGGCCGATAACAACGATCGGCTGGTCTGATCCGCCTAAATCCTTCCAGTTGGTTGTCGTACCGTTGTAAACATTGATCAGCTGGTCTTTTGTTAAATTCTCCACGGTATTGGCCGGATCTGTAACAACAGCGATGCCGTCGATTGCTACGATGTTTTCTGCAACACCTTTTTCTTTTTCTTCATCTTTTAAATTACGGGAAGAGTTACCGATGTCGGCGGTTCCGCTGGTAACGGCTTCGATTCCGGCGCCGGATCCCACAAATTCAGCCTGAACGGTAACATCAGGATATTTTTCCATAAAAACTTCACCTAAAGCAGTCGCAAATTTTTCCATAGAGGTGGAACCGACCATACTGATGGATCCTTTTAAATCAGCAGCCGCAGCGCCTTCTGTAGTAGTGGAAGCAGCGGTGGTCGTCTCAGCGGAAGTGCCTGCAGCCGTTGTTGTTTCGGGAGCCGGTGTCTCTGCGGTATTGCTGCCGCAGCCTGCTAACGCACCCATGGTCAGTACTGCCATTCCTGCTAAGGCAAGTGCTTTAACTAAATTTTTTTTCATAATTACTTTCTCCTCTTTTCTTTTTTAAATTGCTTTCGCTTACATCATGGAGTATATCAGTCAGGCAGTTTTCTTGAAATCATGTTTTGGTATAGAGAATGTAAAGGTTGTGTAAAGAGCAGAAAATTCTCTCTTTTTCTCATAGCTAGTATTTGCAGAATAATATAAGGAAATTCCCCATTTTCTGCAGCAGATTGCTATAATAATTCAAAAAACGGCTGTAAATAAAAAAAACAGACGGCGCTTTATAAAAAATAGCGGAATGGACTGGACAGAACAGGAGGAAATGTGGTAAATTGTTACGTACGCTTTAATATAAAGAAATAACAAGTGAATTTCCGTAATTTATCAGCGGATACGAAAGATACGAGACAGGAGGACGTTTTCATGGGAGCATATCAACTGAAAATCACGATCAAAGGCAGCAAGCCACCGATTTGGAGAAGGATTCTGGTACCGGAGAGGATCACCTTTAAGGAGCTGCACCAGATCATTCAGACAGCATTCTGTTGGTCCGATGAGCACCTCTATCAATTTGAATTCCGGTCGGAGGGCGTGCGGGTGATTCCGGATGAAGCGAATATATCCTCCGGGTCCCCATGCGTTTCAAGTGATGAAGCCATAGACCGTCTCCTTTCCGGTGCAGGGAAATTTACCTATATATATAATTCTGACGATCACTGGGAGCATTTGATCCAGGTGGAGGACAAGATCCGGGAATATGAGGAAGGTTATGCCCGGGTTGTGAAATTCAAGGGAGATGTGATCCCTGAAAACTGCGGAGGCATTGCAGGCTATTATGAGCTTCTTGAGGCGGCTTCCCGTCCCGAAAATAAAACTTCTCCGGAGAATTTTAAAGAATATGATATGTCAGCGGCCAATGAATGTCTGAAAAGGGAGACGGCTGATGTATCTGAAGAAGAAGTACACATAGCGGCTGTTTTTGAATGCTATGATAAAAACAACATCATGGAGATCGCAAAGCGGCACGGCATGAGCGGTTATTCCAGATTAAAAAAGGAAGAGCTGATCGAATGCACCATAGCTCACATTTTGGACAGGGAGGTAATGAAAAGCTACTTCCTCTGCGCCCGGGATTCAGAAATAAAGCTGTTTGAACAGGTGCTGGCAGGGAACCATCAGGTTCCTGATTATGAAACGGAAGAAATGGACTTTTTCTATGCGGGCGGTTATGTGACAGCCGGAACCGGAAACTATTTCATGGCTGCGGAAGAAGTGGAGAAAGCATATGAGGAATTGAACACCCCTGATTTTCGCATGGAACGGGGGCGGATCAGCCTGATCGGGGATTATCTCTGTGCGGCAAATGCCTTATATGCCATTACCCCTCCTTCCGTTGTGCTGGAGACATTTAATAAATATGAAGAAAAGAAGCTTACCGCAGATGAATTGCTCCATGTTTATGAGCAGCTGCGGCCATTTAGAACCCTGGTGGAATATCTGGAGGGAAGCTTTGTAGATGCGGCTCTGGCAGATCAGAACAGTTTCAAAGAGCTGTGCCGGATGCAGAAAAAAGTTCCTTATTATATTCCCACCAGTCAGGAAATCCGCTTTATGGCCGATAATAAAGGATTTTTGATGTCTAAGGAATTAAGCAGGCTGAGCAGTTTCCTGACGGATAAATTGAGCGTTCCGGATAACACGATTCCTTATATTCTGCACCAGGTACAGGCCGAGATCAGTATGGGCGGTCAGCTTGAGGAGGTTGTTGCTGACCTGAAAGAAGCCGGAATCACTCTGAGCTCCGGAGAACACATGGAGGAGCTTTCCGGCATTGTTGCCGATGTATGGAATAACACCAGGATGGTGTTTAACAGAGGTCATAAGCCTTATGAGATGGTTATGAAGGGTTTAGAGGAAGTCACTGTCCAGCGTAAGAACATCCAGAAAATTTATCCCAATGATTCCTGTCCGTGCGGAAGCGGGAAAAAATATAAGAAATGCTGCGGAAAAAGAAAATAAGTGTTTTATGCCGGGGTTCAGTCCTGCTTTAGGAAACTGAACTCCGGTTTTCAGGTTTTATTTAATAAGCTGTTGCAAAAAACCTGTATTTTTAAAAAAATAAAAAAATTGTTGACATTTGTCTTCCTCTTTGATATGATATAACTCGCCGCTGAAAACAGCGGCAGGATTTCTTCTCAAAAGCACATCGAGAATCGATGAAAAAGTTTGAGAAGAAATGGAAAAAAATGGTTGACAAAAACAACCGGAAATGATATCCTATATAAGTTGCTGTTGAGACGGCAACACACAAAAAGCACTTTGAAAACAGAAGATTGAACAGTATGTAAAACCCTGAAAATTCTAATAAAACAAGCCATGTTTGATGGCT
>JBCLPO010000006.1:0-298000 GCA_041223105.1 Lachnospiraceae bacterium 54-53 | reverse complement strand
GAAAACCGCTTAGACACAACTTGCTTTTCATAGCGTTTTGTGCCTTGAGCGAAGCGAAAGGAATGGATATAAAAATGGAAATTCAAAGAAGAAAAATCGTGATCATCGGTGCCGGCCATGTAGGCTCTCATGCCGGATATGCATTGATTTCCCAGGGTCTGGCAGAGGAGATCGTTTACATAGATACGGACGAAAAAAAGGCCGCCGCCCAGGCCCTTGACTTATTCGACGCCACCGCATATCTGCCCAAAAGGGCCGTCGTCCGCGCCGGAAGCTATGCAGATGCCGCAGATGCCGGCCTGCTCATTGTGGCAGCAGGTCCCCTGCCCGACATGAGCAAGGGACAGACGCGGATGGATACCCTGCGCCAGACCATCGGGATCATTAAGGAAGTGGCGGAGCACATCCGTACCTCAGGCTTTGATGGGATCATCCTTAATATTTCCAATCCGGCAGATGTGGTCACCCATTATATTCAGCATACCCTGGGATACCCGGCAGGAAAGATCTTTTCCACCAGCACCACTCTGGACAGCGCCAGGCTCCGGCGGGCCATTTCCCAGGCGGTGGGCGTTGACCAGAAATCCATTCAGGCATACGCCCTGGGCGAGCATGGAGAAAGCCAGATGGTCGCCTGGTCTGCGGTCACCATTGGAGGAAAGCCCCTGTTCCAGTTGATGGAGGAACAGCCGGATGTTTATGGAAAGCTGGACTTGGAGGCCATTGCAGCCGAAGGGAAAGCAGGAGGCTGGCACATACTGGCCGGGAAAGGATCCACGGAATTCGGCATCGGGGCGGCCATCGCAGAGGTGGTCCGCGCAGTGTTCGGAGATGAAGACCGTATCCTGCCTGTTTCCACCCTTCTTACCGGAGAGTATGGGCAGACGGATGTCTATGCCAGCGTTCCGGCTGTTTTAAACCGCCACGGAGTAAACCAGGTGATCCAGCTGCGTCTGACAGACGCGGAGGCGGAAAAATTCCGTGAGTCCTGCCGGACGATGGAGGAAAATTACCGTCTGGCGCTTACCCTGTAACTAAAAAATAAAAATGGAGGAATCAATTATGAAAAACAGAAAACTTACCGCACTTTTACTGTCCGCATCCGCACTCACCCTGGCTCTGACGGCCTGCGGCGCCAGCACGGATAAAAATGAAAGCACACAAAGCACTTCAGCCGCTGAGACTTCCTCTCAGTCCGGAGAGACCACTGCGAAAGCTCCCGAAATCACGGAGTCAGCCGGCGAACCGGTCACAGTAACGCTGGGCGTGGTCGGAAGTATTTATGAGGAGCTGTGGACTCCGGCCAAAGAAGCGCTTAAAGATGAAGGGATCAATCTTGAATTTGTTCAGTTTTCCGATTACGTGACGCCCAACAATGCCCTGGACAACGGAGAGATCGACTTAAACGCGTTCCAGCACCGCATTTATCTGGAAAGTGAGATTGAAAACTACGGCTATAAGATCGAAAATATCGGAAATACCTTTATCATACCTTTGAATCTTTACTCCAGCAAAATTAAATCCGTGGAGGAGTTTAAAGACGGAGATACCGTAGCCATTCCCAACGATGTGACCAACGGCGGCCGGGCGTTAAAGGTCCTGGAATCCGCAGGCCTGATCAAGATAAAGTCTGAGGCTGGCTTCAATCCTACGATTGACGACATTGAGACCTATAACGTAAAGATTAAAATTGAAGAGCTGGCCGCCAATACCATTCCCTCTGCCCTGGCGGATGTGACTGCGGCTGTGGTCAACGGCAACTATGCCCTGGATTTTGGATTAAAGACCGAGGAAGCGGTTTTTGCGGATTCCAGCCTGGAAGAGGAACAGTACTGGAACCTGATCGCAGCCCGCAGTGAAGATCTGTCCGATCCTGAAAAGGCTGAACGGTATCAGAAAATTGTGGAAGCATTCCAGTCACCTGAGACAGAGAAGGTATTTAATGATACCTACGGAGGATATTTCATTAAAGAAGGCTGGGATGAGGACCTGCTCAGCAAATAATCACGTTTTTTTGATTGGAGGCAGCTATGCGCTTGGATAAAAATGTCCTGCGGGACATCATCGGGGATGATGCCCGTGTGGTTTTTGAGCATATGGACCCAAAGTTTTTAAGTGATACTCTGGGGCGGTTAAAGGGCAGCGCGGATGCGCTGGTCTTCCCCTCCTCGACCCGGGAAGTCAGCGGAATTTTAAAGTATGCGTACGAAAACCGGATCCCGGTGACGCCCAGAGGAGCGGGCACCAATCTGGTAGGATCTACGGTTCCTGTGGATGGAGGGATCATCCTTGATCTGTCCCAAATGAACCGTATTCTGGAGCTGGACAGAGACACCTTTACCGCTACTGCCGAGCCCGGAGTCCTTCTTCAGGATTTCCAGGCATATGTGGAGAAGGAAGGATTCTTTTATCCGCCGGATCCGGGAGAAAAGGCCTCCACTCTGGGCGGAAATATCAGCACCAATGCCGGAGGGATGAGAGCGGTGAAATATGGGGTGACCCGTGACTATGTGAGAGGGCTGGAAATCGTTCTGGCAGACGGTACCGTTTTAACTGCGGGAAGCAAGAATGTAAAGGATGCCAGCGGGCTTTCCGTTAAAAACCTGATCGTTGGCTCGGAAGGTACCCTGGCGGTCATAACGAAATGCATCATGAAGCTGATCCCCAGGCCGGAAACCTCAGTCAGCGTCCTCGTGCCCTTCGGAGATTTAAAGGTGGGAATAGAAAATGTTCTGTCCATTCTTCACGCCAACGTCAATCCCACTGCCGTGGAATTTGTGGAGAGAAAGGTCATCAGCCTTGGAGAAGAATTCATGGATTTTACGTATCCTAGGCCGGATGCCGGTTCCTACATAATCCTGACCTTTGACGGACGGAAAGCTGAGGTAGACGCTTCCGTGGAACAGGTTCGGCAGCTGGTTATGGGGAAAGGGGCTCTGGATTATCTCGTTCTGACAGATCCTGAAACAGCTGCGGGCATCTGGAAGGTTCGGGGCGCTCTGGTCAAGGCGGTGGAAGCGGTATCCGAGCAGGAGCCGGTGGACATTGTGGTTCCCATCGACCGGAGCCATGATTTCATTCACTATATCAACCGGCTGGAGCAGGAAACAAAGATGCAGATGGTCAGCTTTGGCCATGCGGGAGACGGAAATGTCCATCTCTGTGTGGTCCGGGGCAGCCGGGATGAGGAAACCTGGCACAGGGAATTAAAGGGCAACATGGAACGGATTTATAAAAAGGCGTATGAACTCGGCGGGCTTACCTCGGGCGAACATGGGATCGGCATCAGCAAGCGTCCTTATTTTCTTCATGAAACTGCCGGAGAGAACCTTCTGGTCATGAACCGGATCAAAGATGCCCTGGATCCCCGCCATATTTTAAATAACAGGAAGTCCTATATTACAGGAGGTGAAACAGATGCAAAAATTATCTGACCGTACGGCGGGCTTTACGGATTCTGTCATCCGCCGCATGACACGGATTTCCGGCAAATACGGTGCGGTGAACCTGTCACAGGGGTTTCCGGACTTCGAGCCGCCCCGGGAGATCTTAGACCGGCTGAAGGAAGTGGCTGATGAGGATTTTCATCAGTATTCCATAACCTGGGGAGCTGAAAATTTCCGCAAGGCGCTGGCCCGGAAACAGTCCGGTCCCATGGGGCATGAAATTGATCCGGGCAGCGAGATCTTAGTTACCTGCGGCAGTACGGAGGCCATGATGGCCGCTATGATGACGGTGGTAAATCCCGGAGACAAGGTGATTGTTTTTTCTCCTTTTTATGAAAACTACGGGGCAGACACCATACTGTCCGGCGCGGAACCGATCTATGTGCCGCTCCATCCGCCGGCCTTTGATTTTGACCCGGCGGAGCTGGAAGCAGCCTTCCGCCAGAATCCCAAAGCCCTGGTCCTATGCAATCCGTCCAATCCCTGCGGAAAGGTATTTACTTATGGGGAACTGACCTGCATTGCGGATCTGGCGAAAAAATACGACGTATATGTGATCACCGACGAGGTATATGAGCATATCGTCTATGCGCCCCATAAGCACATTTATTTCGCCTCCCTCCCCGGCATGTGGGAGCGGACCATTTCCTGCAGCTCCCTGTCCAAGACCTATTCCATCACCGGCTGGCGTCTGGGTTACATCATCGCACCGCCTGAGATCGTGGATGTAGCAAGAAAGGTCCATGATTTTCTGACTGTCGGAGCTGCGGCGCCTCTTCAGGAAGCGGTCATTCCCGGACTGCGTTTTGGGAAGGAATATTACGAGGGCCTCCTTGAAAAGTATACCCATAAGCGGGAGCTGTTCTTAAAGGGACTGGATGACTTAGGACTGGTTCATACCGTGCCGGAGGGGGCTTATTACGTGATGATGGACATCTCTGAGTTTCATTTTGAGAGTGATCTGGAGTTCTGTGAAGTGCTGGCAAGGGATGCAGGCGTGGGGGCGGTGCCCGGCTCCAGCTTCTTTAAGGAGCCTGTGAACCATCTGATCCGTTTCCATTTCGCCAAACGGGATGAGACTCTTTATGAGGCCCTCAACCGGCTGGAGCAGATCCGCAGGAAGATCCCTCCCCGCCATACCTCTGTTTAGAGCGTGTCTGAAAACTCATTGCACTGTTCTGAACGTCCCAATCAGTTTTCATACACATCTGAATTAAATATGATTTTCCCATATCAGGCCGGTGCCCCACCTGGATTTCCAGTGTGCAGCATCGGCTTGACAGATTTATAAAATTCGTTTACAATATCGGTTAGAAATGACTAACTAAAAGCATAAGGAGGAGCTGTGCGCAAATTTCTTTGGTTGAATCCTGTTGTAACTGAAATGTACGGAAGTGAGGAACTGGAACGGCGGCTGACAGAAAAAGGCTATGAGCTGGCCGTCTGCCGGAACGATCATATTGCTGCGGTGAAGGAGAAATATTTATCCGTACTCGGGAAAGCACATACCTGTGTGGCGGATGTACGGTGCCCCATGGCCGTTGATTACATAAAAAAGAATTATGACCCGGATTTTCTGGAATTTCCCGATATTGAGCCCATACTTTTACACTGTGCCCGGGAGCTGCACGGAAGGCTTTCCGGACAGGGACAGCTGTGGATCATCACACCATGCGGGGCGCTTTCCCGTATGGGCAACCGCATGGGGCTGCCGGAGACGAAGTTTTGCACATGGAAGGAATTTGCCCGGATGGAACATATCCCGCTCCGCGGAAAAGTCCTGGCCGAAAGCCCGATTCCTCCGGGCTTTTTTGACGGTCATAAAGAACCGTCGGTCGTGTTGGACAGCAGGAAAAAAATAGATCTCTATTTTTCCGCTTCTCACAGGAGGGAGGAAAGAGGGATCATGGAGCTATTGTACTGTTCCAACGGCTGCCACCATGGAGACGGAGTGTAGGAGAGGCTATGAAAAATTTCTGGAAAGCGGCTCTGCCGGTGGCCGTGCTGTTTCTGCTGTGGCAGACAGCGGCCGGCATGGAGATCTGGAGCCAATATGTTCTGCCCAGCCCGGCCCGTGTTTTCCGGGCATTCTGGACAATGCTGGAGAACGGATCGCTGTTTAGGCATATTACGGTTAGTCTGATGCGGGTGCTGAACGGATTTTTCATTTCGTTCGTACTGGCGCTCCTTCTGGGAGTCCTTGCGGGGGTGTATCCGGTGACAACTCCGTATTATAAGCATATTGTGGAATTTATGCGCAATGTCCCGCCTTTGAGTCTTATCGCATTGCTGATCCTGTGGTTCGGCATCGGGGAGACCTCCAAGACCGTCATCATTGTCCTGGCCTCATTTTTCCCCATGTTCATAAATATCAAGAAAGGACTGGCAGCTTGTGACGTCAGGCTTTTGGAGGTTGGACATTCCCTGGGATTTTCAAAAATGAAGCTGTTTTTCCGGATCATGTTTCCCGGAGCTCTTCCGGATATCCTTGTAGGCATGAGGGTGGGGCTGGGATACAGCTGGCGCGCCATCATAGGCGCGGAAATGATCGCAGCCTCCAGCGGGCTGGGCTATATGATCCTGGATGCGCAGCAAATGTCCCGCTCCGACAAGGTGGTCGTTGGAATATTCGTGATCGGTATTGTAGGGTACCTGTGTGACTGCCTGTTTTCCCTGGCAATCCGCAGGCTGCTTCATGGAGGTGTGGATGACAGCTGGAGTTAAAATTGAAAAGCTATGCAAAACGTATCAGGTAGCGGAAAGGCAGCTGACCGTACTGAACGGCCTGACCGCGGAATTTCCGGAGCGGAGCATCACCGTGATTTTAGGCAGAAGCGGCTGCGGCAAGACCACCCTTCTCCGGATCCTGGGAGGTCTGGAGTCCTATGACAGCGGCACACTCCATGTCCCGGATCACGGAAAGGTGGGAATGGTATTCCAGGAGCCCCGCCTGATGCCCTGGCTTACGGTCTGGAAAAATGTAGTATTCGGACTGCCCAAAAGCCGGATATCCGCGCCGGATATCCAGGCACTGATCCATACGGTGGGACTTCAGGGATTTGAAAAAGCCCGTCCCATACAGCTGTCCGGAGGCATGCAGCAAAGAGTATCCCTTGCCCGTGCCCTGGCTTATGATCCGGAACTGATCCTGATGGACGAGCCCTTTGCCGCCCTGGATTACTTCACAAGGTCCGTCATGCAGGATGAATTGATCCGTATTTATTCCCTGCAGAAAAAATGCATTGTTTTTGTGACCCACAGCATTGACGAGGCCCTCTTGATCGGGCAGAAGATACTGGTTCTGAATCAGGGGAGCGTAAAACAGGAGATTTCCCTGTCCGGCAGCCCTTATCCAAGAGATCTTCTTTCTGATGAACTGATTGAGATCAAAAAGAAAATAATAACAACTTTATAACAAAGGAGAAGTTTATGAAACTGAAACGTATTTTAACTGTATTTATGTCCGCTGTTATCAGCGTCGCTGCATTGGCAGCCTGTTCCGGACAGTCCAATACCCAGCCGGCGGCAACCGAAGCCCCGTCAAGCTCTGCCGGAACAGAGGCAGCAGAAACAGAGACAGCCAAAACAGAGGCTGCTGAAACAGAACCAGGGTTTTCGGCAGACAAAATCGGTGTCACTTATGTAAAGTCCCCGTTAAACGTGCCTTCCATCGTGGAGAAGGTAAAAGGAATTTTTGAGGAAGCTTTTTCAGAATATGGACTTCCGGTGGAATATTCCAATCTGACATCAGGCCCGGAACAGACTCAGGCTCTGGCCTCCGGAGATATTCAGTTCCTGTATGCGGTTGGAGCCACCTCCGTCATCTTATCCGCTGCAAACGATGCGGACATAAAAATAATCAGTACCTACAGCCGTTCACCGGAAGCGTTCCGCCTGTTTACCGGAAAAGACGGTTCCATACAGTCAGCTGAGGATCTGAAAGGGAAAAAAGTGGCGGGACCCAAGGGAACCATTCTGCATGAGCTTCTGGCTTCATACCTGGCGGCCGCAGGCATGAGTGAGGAGGATGTGGAATTTGTCTCCATGGGAATCCCCGATGCACAGGCGGCACTTGTGGGAGGCACTGTGGATTGTGCGCTTATGGCGGGTCCGGTGGCTTACAATATGGAAAAAGACGGTTATCAGATCGTAACTACCGGAGAAGGGCTTGTGGATGCCACCATCGTGGTAGCGACCAGCGGTGAATTTTATGAGAAAAATCCCCTTTTGGTAAAAACCTTCCTGGAAGCTCAGGATAAGATCCGGGACTATATGGAAGAAAACCCGGAGGAAATCCTGGAGATTACCGCAAAGGAGACAGAGCTGAGCATTGATGCGGTCAAAGAAATGTTCCCCATGTACGACTTCAACACGGAAATTACAGAGTCTGATGTGGAATCCATGAAAAAAACCGAGCAGTTTATGAGAGACAACGGGATGATCGAAAATGAAGTAAATATTGATGACCTGATTCTCCGTGTGGAATAATTGCGGAAGCATTTACGAAAGGCGTGCCTTTTTTCTGAGGGAAGGCATGCTTTTTTTATGTCTGCAGAAAATAAGACAGGAACTCTGTTTCAGGAATCCGATTCGGAAAAAGACATTGCATTTCCGGCCTTTTTCTGTTATATTGAGTTGTTAAACGATAAATGGAGAGGATTTCGGAATGTTTTTATATCAGATAGTGGATGATCATATACGGATTGTAGGGTATCGGGGATACGACGGGGCCGTCCGGATTCCGGAGCAGATTGAAAAACGGCCCGTCACAGAGCTGGCGGCTTATGCATTTTCCGGCGGCTGGGGCAGAAACCAGATGCTTGCGTCTGCGGAAAACCAGATCCTCTTATGCGATGAAGAAGGCAATCCGGTCAGTGAGGCTGAAGAGGATCTGCCTCCGGAGATCTGCTGTGAGCGGCTGAAGGATCTGTATTTGCCGGATACTGTTAAAAAAATAGGAAACTACGCATTTTATAACTGTTATGAACTGATCCATGTGGAATGTTTCAGTTCCATTTCCGATCTGGGCTCCGGTCTTTTTACCGGCTGTTCCGGAATAAAATATCTGGATATCCACATCGTGGACGGAACCCGTTCCTGCATGAAGGAAATACTGTCGGAGCTGCGTCAGGAACTTTATGTAAACTATTACAGCAGTCAGGGAAATGCCAGACTGGTTTTTCCTGAAATGTTTGAGGAGTCGGTGGAGCATACGCCTGCCCGTATTATCATCCGGGAAATGCACGGCTGCGGCCACATGTACCGGTACTGCTTTGATCATACGGAGTTTCAGTTTCATAAATACGACGCGCTGTTTCCCCATATTCTGGTACAGGAGCCGGAGCGGGTGGTGGCAGCTCTGGTACTCGGCAGGCTGTTCACACCTTTAGGCCTTCAGGATCCGGATAAGAAAACATATGAAGCTTACTTAAAAGAGCATTTTACCGGTGCCGCAGGACTGGCACTGGAAGATAGGGATCCGGCCCTGTTCCTGTGGCTGGCGGGGCAGTACGGGGCTGACCGGAAGGATTTCGACCGGATGGTGGAGTTGGCCGGAAAAGCGGATAAGCCTGAGCTTTTAAGTATTCTGATGAATGTAAGGCGCCGGCGTTTTCCGGCGGAGAAAAGGAAGTTTTCCCTGTAGATGCGGAATAAACAAAAAGGAGAGAGGAGAAATGATTGATCCGGTAAAACAACGGCAGCTTGATGAACTTGCTGAGGTGGAGATCTGCCATGACATCCTGACCAATGCCAGAAATGAGCTGTACTTGAACTTTCGGTATCTGGATATTGCCTTAAGCAGCTTCGGATATGAGGCTGACCTGGCGGGACGGTGCGTGAGCACCGACGGATTTGTGATTTATTACCAGCCCGAATACTTATTTTCCATGTATAAACGAAGCCGGATCCTGGTGAACCGGTCCTATCTGCACATGCTGTTCCACTGCCTGTTCTGCCATATGAACTTCAGGGGAAAACGTGCGGTGGAATACTGGAATTTAGCCTGTGACATAGCCATAGAATCCATTCTGGACAGCTTTTATGTAAAATCGGTTTACCGGCATCAGTCTCCATACCGCAGGGAGGAATATGGAAAACTGAGGGAGAAGCTGAAGGTTCTTACAGCGGAAGGGATTTATAAAGTGCTTCAGGAGATGAATCTGACTGCGGACCAGTATGAAAGGATGGCCTCTGAATTTTATGTGGACAGCCATGACCGCTGGGAGCAGGAGGAGGCCCCCCGGATCCCTGTGGAGAGGCAGAACAAATGGCAGAACATACGGGAAAAGATGCAGACGGAAATGGAATCCTTTGGAGAAAAAGAGGCGGAATCCTCAAAGAATCTATTGGAGCAGGTGAGGGTTGAAAACCGGGAAAGATATGATTACAGAAAGTTTTTAAGGAAATTTGCGGTCCTGAAGGAAGAGCCTGAGATCGATCCGGATTCCTTCGATTATATATTCTATACCTATGGCCTGTCCCTTTACCGGAATATGCCCCTGATCGAACCTCTGGAAACAAGAGAGGTATTTAAAATCGAGGACTTTGTCATTGTGATCGATACCTCCATGTCCGTATCCGGAGATCTGGTCCGGAGTTTCCTGGAGGAAACCTACGGGGTCTTAAGGGAGTCGGAGAGCTATTTCCGTAAGATCAATATCCATATCCTCCAGTGTGATGAAGAGGTCCGTTCGGATGTGGCCATTACAAGCAGGGAAGAGATGGAAGATTATATGGAGCATTTTACATTATCCGGATTCGGCGGCACGGATTTCCGCCCGGCCTTTGAATATGTAAACGGACTTCTTAATAAAGGGGCTTTTAAAAAGCTCCGGGGATTATTGTATTTTACTGATGGAAAAGGGATATATCCGGTGAAAATGCCAGCTTATGATACGGCCTTTGTCTTTATGGAAGACCAGTATGAGGATATATCCGTGCCGGGCTGGGCCATGAAGGTGGTTCTGACTCAGGAAGAACTGGAAGTCAGAGGACAGGAGATGCAGTCATGAACATTAAAAGAGCGAAAGAAGAAATCAAGAATACCATAGAAGCATATCTGGTAAAAGATGCTTACGATGCCTACGAAATACCTGCGGTCCGTCAGAGACCGGTATTTCTCATAGGGCCGCCTGGAGTGGGCAAGACCCAGATCATGGAGCAGATCGCCAGAGAATGCGGCGTGGGCCTGGTGGCTTACACCATAACCCATCATACCCGGCAGAGTGCTGTGGGACTTCCGTTTATAATAGAAAAGGATTATGGGGGGAAGACTTACAGCGTGACCAAATACACCATGAGTGAGATCGTGGCTTCCATTTACGAGAAGATCGAAAATACCGGCCTGAAGGAAGGGATCCTTTTTATTGATGAAATCAACTGCGTATCCGAAACCCTGGCTCCCACCATGCTGCAGTTTCTCCAGTACAAGACCTTCGGAAATCACAGGATCCCGGAGGGCTGGATCATTGTTACGGCAGGAAATCCGCCGGAATATAACAAATCGGTCCGGGATTTTGATGTCGTGACCCTGGACCGTATCAAGCTGATCCATGTGGAGCCGGATTATGAGGTTTGGAAGGCCTATGCCTATGAACATGCCCTTCATCCGGCGGTCATATCCTATCTAAATGCCAGGACTGAAAATTTCTGCCGGATCGAAACGAATGTGGAAGGCAAATTTTTTGCCACCCCCAGGGGCTGGGAGGACTTGTCCAAGTTTCTCCAGGTGTATGAGCAGATGGGAAAAAAGGCGGACCGGGATGTTGTGGGAGAGTATATTCAGTTTCCCAGGATCGCCAAGGATTTTGCCAATTACCTGGAGCTCTACTATAAATACCGGGATGATTATCAGATCGATGAGATCCTGTCCGGAACCATCCGGGAAAGCCTGTGCGACAAGCTGAACCGGGCGCCCTTTGATGAAAAGCTGAACGTCATCGGCCTTCTGTTATCCAGACTGGGGCAGAACTTCCGCGCGGTTTCCGGCCAGGGAGACAAAACCGGCCTTTTGCAGGAGGAACTGAAAAAAATAAGTCCGGAGACAGAAGATCCTGCCGGCGGTTCCATGGCTGACCGTCTGGCTTCCTTAAGGGAACGGTGGAAAAAGGAATGGGACAAAAAGCGGGAAGCAGGATTGCTGAACAAAAGAGAGGATTATTTAAGCCGGGATGTGGAAGCGCTCTTTCTTCAATATGAAAAAGTCCTCCGAAAGGAGGAGGCCGGGGATATGAATGAGGCCTGGGAGCGGATCCGCCAGCTGTTTGCAAAGGAGAGTTCCCGGTATGAAGAGCTTCTGTCCGAGGGCGGAAAGGCTCTGGAGCACGCCTTTGATTTTATGGAGGCCGCCTTTGGGGACGGTCAGGAAATGGTGGTGTTTATAACGGAATTAAACACCGGGTATTACAGCGTCAAATTCCTGGAGGAATATGACTGTGAACGGTATTATCAATATAATGAACGGCTTTTGTTTAAGGACCGGGAGGATGAGATAAAATCCAGAATCAATAACTTGGGAAAATAATGTATAAAAACCAGAAAGCTACTCCATAATAAAGAAAGAAAAGGAGGTAGTGCCATGGGAAATAAAGCATTGGACTACACAGCTCTGACCATAGCCATTCTTGGCGCAGTCAACTGGGGGCTGGTAGGTTTCTTTAATTTCAATCTGGTGTCATTTATTTTCGGCAGCATGACATGGATTTCAAGGATCGTGTATGCGCTGGTAGGAATTTGCGGGTTGTACCTGCTCACCTTTTATGGTCGTTCAGAAGTCAGTACGGAAAGATAGTAAGTGATCCAAACAGAGGGCGTTGCATCATGACAGGAAATCCTGATCACGGAGCAATGCCCTTTATCCATTCTCGGAAAGATAATTGCTGAATTTTTTTGTTTTTATAGGGATAAAATGAAGTTTATGTCCTTTTTCATGATATCCTCAATAAGATGGCCCGTTGGCGCCAAATCTTTTATGTGCGGAGGATCATAAATGGATGCGCAAATTTGTTTCGAAACCTATCTTCGAAAGGAAAATCTGTCGGAGAACACAATTTTTTCTTATGTATGGACGGTAAATTCTTATTTTTCCCATTATGATGAGATAAGCAGGGAAAATTTATTGGCCTTCAAAGGGCAGCTTATGGAAAATTATAAGCCCAAGACTGTAAATCTGCGGGTCCAGGCAATGAATAAATATCTGATTTTTCTTGATGAGGAACGTCTGCAGCTGAAAAATGTAAAAATTCAGCAGAAGAACTTACTGGAGAATGTAATAAGCAACGCTGACTACAAATATTTTAAAAAGCGCCTGAAGCAGGATGAAAATATGGCATTGATCCCAGGGTGGTATACCCTCATTCCTTCCGCCACCGGTATGCTGAAAATTTTCTTGAGAAATACAATGACATCGCATTACTGGCGGATTTGATGGGGCACGAAAGCATTGAGACCACACGCATTTATTTAAGAAGGACGGCTACGGAGCAGAGGAATCTTATTGATAAAATTGTGACGTGGTGAAGAAAATTCGGGGAGCTGTCGCACTAATACGACAGCTCTCTTTTGAATTTTAAGCATTTTCAAGCCCTTCATACAGGGCCAGAAGAGCAAGGGATTGCCCGTAGGCGATGGGACGGATGACAATTTTCTTATAATGATCGGCATCAAGGCCCATGCTGGTTCCTGCCGATACATTTTGGACCGTGCCGTTTCCATCAATATTCCGGCATATGGCCTTTAAGCCGTTTAAGGCAGCCGGGCGGAAGGAGTCATCGAGTATGCCCAGCCGTATTCCCTTATGGATGCCGGCTGTAATGGCTGCAGAGCCTGAAACCTCTTCGTAGCTGTCCGGATCGTCCAAAACAGTATGCCACAAGCCGGAAGGAGACTGGAGCCTGATAAGGGTATTTACCTGGGCCCTGTATGTATCGGTGAGATACTGGCGCAGACCCTGTGAGATCCCGCTTCCGCAGTCCTCCAGATAATCCATGATTCCGCAGGTAAACCAGGAATTGCCCCGGCACCAGTAAATTCCGCCGAAATTATCGTTTCGGTTAAAGCTCCAGCCATGATAAAACAGCCCTGACTGTTTATCATACAGATATTTAATATGAATCAGGAACTGGCGGGAGGCCTCATCAATCCAGTCCTGCCGGTTATATTTCCGTCCCATCTTGTTCAGGAACAGAACAGCCATGAATAATGTATCAATCCAAAGCTCACTGTCATGCTGAATGGTTCCGCCGCAATCCTCGATGGCGGTAGTTACATGCTGAAATCCGCCTTCTTTTGTTTTGGGCAGTTCATTTAAGAGCCATTCAGCCTGCCGGAAGCAAAGATCACGGAAAACAGAAGGATTCTCTAAGGAATCCGCCAGCTCTGCCAGTGGAAGGTATGGGGCTGTGGTGTTGATGTTTCTGGAAGGAAGCCCTTTTTTAAAATGCCCCTGATACCAGTCATTAAAGAAGGGCATGTACCGCTCATCCCGGAAATAGGACTGGACTTTAAACAGGCCGTATAAGCCTACTCCCTGGGGCCAGTCCCATTCCTCAATTCCCAGGTCCCGGTACAGGATACCTTTTTTTAAGTCCTGTTGACTGGAATTTTTGTCTTTCCCGCTGTCTGATCCGCCAAAGTGCAGCAGACAGTCAGAAACCTGCTGAATCTGTGTGAATAACTGTGCTTTCAATTTACTTTTCCTCCATTCATTTTTTTAGCGTAGTTACTTGGGGTAATACCTGTATATTTTTTGAACAAATGGCTGAAATACTGAGGGTTATTGCCGCAGCCTATCTGTTCTGCGATACAGCGAATTTTTTCACTGTCACAATCTGTCAGCAGTTCCTTCGCCTTCTGGATTCTTTTCTGAGTCACGTAACTGGAAAATTTGGTTCCGGTTTCCTGCATAAATCTCCGGCTTACATAGTCTACATTCATGTATAGATAAGTGTCGGCAATGGACTTTAAGGTCAGGTTCGGATTGGAAAGATTGTCATCCACATAGCGGATGATTTTCTCAATCAGATCTCCATGGCGGATTTCTTTGGTGGAAAATTCCTGAAATATCTGTTCCATTTTTTCAAGCATCATGAAGCGCGCTTTTTGAAGCGCCGTTTCCTGGTTTAAATCCAGAAGAAATTCCGCCGTTGCCACCGGTATGCAGGATTCCAGTATATGGGAAAACTGAAGGAGTAAACCGGAAGCCAGCTGTTTTAAAAAATCAATATCGGTGATTTCGTTAATAATATTGTTTAATTCCTGAAATGTATGGGGAAAGCCATGGTCAGGGAGCCGTAAAATGTCGGAGACCAGCATTTCCGTCTGCTTGATCAGGCGGTTATGGTTGCAGGTACGTATTAAGCGGAAATCCCGGATATAGTATATGGTTTCGTACCTGCGTGTTTTAGTCAGAACGGTATTTAAAAGCTCTCCCAAACTTTCATAGGACTGATTCTCATAACAAAGAGTCATGCTTCTCCCGGGAAAGCTCAAATGCCGGAGCAGGTCATCAAATTCCCTGCGCAGGTCACTGTAGCTCTGGAAAAACAGAAGAAGTGTATTTTTGACATATATGCCATGGATGACAATGTCAGGAAAGCGGCGGGCGCTGTAATCCTTTAAGGCATCCAGACAAAACTGCAGGCAGGACTCTTCCAGAAAATATATATACTGGAGTTCATAGCCGGTGTGATAAAAGTCCATGAAACGTTCATAAGGAATAAACAGCTGGTTGTAGCCGGTGTATCCGGAATCAGCGCTGATGCTTTCATTTATGATGTTGGTTATAATGACTCTCTGCAGATTGTTTAGAAGAAATTTCTGACGTTCCTGCAGTTGGCGGAAGGCGTGTCTGTGGTAGCACTCTTCAGCCGCTTCACGGATGCTGGTGATAATCTGTTCTTCATTGCAGGGCTTCAGCAAATAGTGCCTCACGCCGTATTTCATGGCTGTTTTTGCATAATTGAATTCACCGTAGCCGGAGAGGAGGATGAATACAATATCATGGTTGGCAGATGAAAGATTTTCAATCAAATCCAGTCCTGACAGGCCGGGCATTTTAATGTCTGTCAGCACGATATCCGGAGATTTGTCCAGAATCATGTCATAGGCTTCCATGCCGTCCTGGCACAGTCCTATCAGCTGGATTCCATAATTCTCCCAGTTTATCAGCTGGGAGATGGTTTCACGGATGATGCGTTCATCATCTACAATAATCAGTTTCAGCATCGCTGACCTCCTCTTCCTCATAAGGTATGGATATTCCGGCAATTGCAAGATCCCCTTCATTATACAGGCACAGCCCGTACTCGGGCCCGAATGTTAACTTTAAGCGTTTGTCAATGTTTAAAAGTCCGATCCCCAGCCCGTTTGGAATGATTTTAGAGTCGCGGAGCTTTTCCAGCAGACAGTCTACAAATTGGGAACCGGTATTTTTAATATAAATGGAAAGAACCGAATCTTTCAATTGGGATGTAATGGAAATGCTGCATTTTTCCGCGTTTTCCTCCAGCCCGTATTGAATTGCATTTTCTACCAGAGGCTGTATGGTCAGCTTGGGAATGCACATGAGAAAACAGGAGGGGGACACGGAAATGGAATAATCCAGGCGTTCCTCAAAGCGTATTTTTTGTATTGTCATGTAGGATTGGATGAGTTCCAGCTCCTTTTGCAGGGTATAAGAAGCTTCTTTTGTTTCGAGCGTTATGCGCAGCAGGGTACCCAGTGATTCCATCATGGAGGAAATATCCGTTGCGTTGATTGCTTTGGCACGCCAGTTAACGGATTCCAGAGTGTTGTATAGGAAGTGGGGGTTAATCTGATACTCCAGAGCTTTTAATTCTGCCTCCTTTTTTAAAAGCTCATTTACATAATTGGATTGAATTAATTTTTCCACTTCCAGGACCATGCAGTCAAACTGGGTATGAAGAAGGCCCAGCTCATCCATACGGGCCCCATAGTTATACATGGTGAAAGTCGGAATGGGCTTGCTGTCTCCGAACGCTTTCATCTTTGTTACCAGGTTGTCAAAATGACGGGTTATGGAGCGGATCAGGCAGGAGCATAAAAGGAAGGATAATATAATACTTGTGCCTATCATGATCAGGCAGGCGCTCTTGGCAACGTTTAAGCTGCGCCCGATGTTATCGTATGGAATAACACAGATATAATCCCATTTAAAATCAGGAATCCAGCCTTTTACGGCAAAATACTGGTGGTCTCCGGCGGACACCACACTGTAATCGCCGGTAAGCTGTTTATTGATGGAATCGGCAATCTCTATGGATAACGGGGATGATACAAAAACCGGATTGTCGTTTTCAAACAGCATACAGGAGAGGTCCTTATGCAGTCCGGAAAGCCTTTTGCCGGAATCAATCATGGTATCAAGTTTGATATTGGCGATTAAGATACCGAGATGATCCAGGTCCGTCAGCTTTGCGCGCCGTAGCTGGCGCACAAGAAAAAGACCGTATTCATTACTGTAGTCGGTCACCCAGAAGGAGGCGCCTCCATGTGCGAGGGCATACTGGCTTAAGGGCTGGCGAAGCTTTAGGGGCAGTGTCTGGTTTTTTAAGGTTGTTGTCCGTATGGAAAAGTTTCCCTGTATCAGTTCCATATAATGAAGCTGATTGCGCTGAAAATTGTAATAATAATCATTTAAAATATTGTACAGGTTCTGATAGGCGGTGGTCTGAAGGGCCTGGTTGGAGGTGTCCTTCAGCTGGATTAAGTTGTTCTGCACGTTGGCATCTGCCAGAAACAGATCAGCCATGGTATTAATGTTTTTCAGCTGGCTTGAAATTTCGGCAGTGGAATAAGATAAATAAGCGGCAATTGACTGGTAAAGCAATTTTTTATAAGACCAAGATACGATTGAAATACTAATAAATGACATGGAAGAAATAATCAGTATGCAAAGCAGAAGAATCGCATAAAATTTTTTCTTTAAAGGCAGGTTATGCAGCAAATAAATCAGTCCTTTCATAGACAGCTTTTGTAATCTGATTATAATAGAAATAAATTTTATGCTCAAGGCTTGTATGAAAAAAGGTAGGATTTTTCAAACGTCATGTCGGTTTTGTTTATTTTTTTCTCTAATAAAATGTGTTTATAATGAATTATCAAAAAAATGTTTTAAGACAAAGGAGGATAATCAATGAGAATGAAACGATTAACAGCAATGTTTTTGTGTGCTGCCCTTGTGGCTGCGGCTGCGGGCTGTTCCGGACAGAGCACGTCCAAAGAGGAGCAGACGGAAAAAGAAACAACCCAGGCCGTGCAGGAGCAGAGTAAGGAAACCTCTGCCCGGAAAGAAGAATCAGCCATACGTATTTCCTGGTGGGGAAGCCAGGCCCGCAATGACGGGACCGTTAAAGTTCTGGATTTTTACAGCAGCCGGAATGAGGGAATCACATTCCAGCCGGAATTCAGTGACTGGGGCGGATACTGGAGCAAGCTTGCGACACAGGTGGCGGGTAATTCCATGCCGGATATCATTCAAATGGACAGAACCTATTTAAGTACCTATGTATCCAAGGGACAGCTGGAGGATCTGACTCCTTATATTGAAAGCGGTCTTCTGGACGTAAGCGGAATACCGGAGAGCTCTTTGAATACCGGAAAAATGGGGGATGGAATTTACGCTCTGGTCCTGGGGGTCAATGTACCTTGCTTGTTTTACGATAAGGATGTGGTGGAGCAGGCGGGAATCACACTTCCGGAAGAGATGAATTATGAGGAATTTTTTAAGATCTGCAAAACCATTTATGAAAAAACCGGCGTACAGACCGATCTGGATTATGGCAAGGAAGAGACTTATTTGAATCTGTATCTTCGTGACAAAGGCTATTCCATGTTCGACGAGGACGGAACAAAGCTGGGAATACCCGATGAAAAGCCTCTTACGGATTTCTTTCAGATGTATGTGGACGGGCTGGAAGAAGGATATCTGGTAAAGCCGGAGGTTTTCATGGAGCTGGATCCCAGTTCAGTGGAGCAGAATACACTGGTCATGGGCAAATCATGGTGTACCATTCTGTTTTCTAACCAGATGACCTCCATTGTAGCCGCTTCCGATAAAAACATCGGAATTACCTCTGTTCCGGCAGATGATTTAAAGGCATTGCAGTTTATTAAACCGAGCCAGTATTTCTGTATTTCTTCAGCCTCAGGAAGGAAGGAAGATGCGGTGAAGTATCTTGACTGGTTTATCAATGACAATGAGGCCAATGAAATTCTTCTGGGAGAGCGGGGAGTGCCGGCTAATACCGAGGTGGCTCAGTACATTGCTCCCATGTTGACGGATACGGAGCGCACGGTAATTGATTTTATTGAAAAGGTAAATAATAACTGTTCCGAGATCAATCCTCCTGTACCGGAAGGTTCCAATGAAGTGGCAGCTAACGTAAATAAAGCCCTGGAGGCCGTATGTTATGGCACAAAGACACCTGAAGAGGCTGCGAAGGAGTTTTTCCAGCAGTCAAACCAGATTTTGTCAGCAAATGAGAAGTAGGACGTATCATCAAAAAAACAGGAGATGTCATAATGGGTAAAAAACAGATGATAATACAAAAACTGAATCAGGAAAGTACGGCGGGATTTTTATGCACCCTCCCCTTTACCGCAGGTTTTCTCGTATTTACACTGATTCCGGTAATCGCTTCACTTTATTACTCTTTTACAGATTTTGATATCTTATCCAGGCCGGTTTTTATCGGCCTGGATAACTATAAGAATCTGTTTACAGAGGATAAAACATTTCTGAAGTCTCTGGTTGTAACGATTTATTATACGCTGGTTTCTGTTCCTTTAAAATTGCTGTTTGCATTACTGGTTGCCGTTCTGCTGGTCCGCCAGAGCCGGCCCGGGGCAGTTTACAGGGCGGTTTATTATCTTCCCTCCATTATCGGTTCCAGTGTTGCGGTATCCGTGTTATGGAAAAGGATGTTTGCATCAGATGGAGTAATTAATGCGTTTTTTTCAATTTTTGGAATATTAAAAGATTTTTCCTGGTTGGGTAATACCAAAACCGCCATCTGGACCTTGATTTTACTGTCTGTATGGCAGTTTGGGTCATCAATGCTCATATTTCTTGCAGCATTAAAGCAAATACCGTCAAGCCTGTATGAAGCGGCCCGGGTGGACGGAGCGGGGAAGCTTTCCTTATTCTTTAAAATCACTCTGCCGATGCTGACTCCGACAATCTTTTTCAATCTGGTCATGCAGACCATAACCGCATTTATGGCATTTACCCAGTGTTATATCATAACAGGAGGAAAGCCATTAAATTCCACGCTTTTTTATGCGGTATACATGTATCAGCAGTCCTTTGATTATTATCATTTCGGATACGGTTCCGCGATGGCATGGATCATGCTGATCCTGATTGCAGCGGTAACGCTGGTGATTTTTAAGACGTCTGACCGGTGGGTTTATAAAGAAGGAGAGTAGTAAAAGGAGAGTAGTAAAATGAATAAAAAAAGGACATTTAAAACGTTGTTTTATCATGTCTTCGTAATTCTGCTGGGGTTTATAATGATTTATCCGCTGCTTTGGATGGTTATGAGCTCATTCAAAGAAACCAACACCATATTCCGCACCGTAAAGAGTCTGATTCCGGAAACATTTACAATAGAAAATTACATAAACGGCTGGAAAGGTTTTGGCGGAGTTTCCTTTCTTGTATTTTTTAAAAACTCCATGATCATCACTGTACTGGCAACCGTTGGCTCCGTATTTTCCTCCGCAATTGTAGGATACGGGTTTGCCAGATGTAAATTTAAGCTGGGAAAGCCGTTGTTTATCTGTATGCTGCTGTCCATGATGCTTCCTTACCAGATCGTCATGGTGCCTCAATATATCATGTTCCAGAAAATGGGCTGGGTCGGGACCTTCGCACCTTTGATCATTCCGTATTTCTTTGGTCAGGGCTTCTTCATTTTCCTGATCATGCAGTTTGTTCAAGGGATTCCAAGGGAACTGGATGAATCCGCAAAAATAGACGGCTGTTCCTATTACAGCATATTTGTAAAAATTATTTTACCGTTAATCAGTCCGGCTTGTGTGACCAGCGCTATTTTTTCCTTTATGTGGAGATGGGATGATTTTCTCGGATCCCTGCTGTATTTAAACAAACCGGATCATTACACAGTCAGTTATGCATTGAAGCTTTTTTCCGATCCTTCTTCCTCATCTGATTACGGAGCAATGTTTGCCATGGCAGTATTATCGATTACGCCCATTGTGACAATATTCATCCTGTTCCAGAAATATCTGGTAGAGGGGATCAGCATGACAGGCTTGAAAGGTTGAGGAGGTTGATTATGAAATATGATTTTGAAACCGTCAGGGACAGAATGTCCATGGGATCTATAAAATGGAATAACATGAAACAGAAGAATCCTTCTGTTCCGGCAGGCACCGTACCTTTTTCGGCGGCTGATATGGAATTTATCCCCCCGTCTGAATTGGTGGAGGGGCTGAAGTGCCATTTAGAATCCATGGTTTTTGGATATACGGAAGCAGGGGACTCTTATTACGAAGCGGTCTGCCGGTGGATGGAGCAACGCCATCAATGCCATATTGACAAAGAGTGGATCGTGGAAAGTCCGGGAGTGGTGCCTGCGCTCCATCAGATGGTAAATACCTTTACGAAACCTGAGGATACTGTTTTGGTTCTCAGCCCGGGTTATCATCCCTTTGCTGACGCGGCATTAAAGAACGGCAGGGGCCTCGCGGAATCCTTGCTGGTAATTGACGGCGACAGCTATGCCGTGGATTTTGACGATCTGGAGAAAAAGATGTCCGTACCGGAGGTCACTTTGATGATCTTATGCAACCCTCACAATCCGGTAGGCCGTGTATGGTCAAAGGAGGAGTTGGAACACATTTGCCGCCTCTGCAGGGTATACGATGTATTTTTAATATCAGATGAAATACACGGGGATCTGATCCTGCCGGGACACCGGTTTACGTCAATTGCCAGCTTAAGCCAGGATTTTCAGTATTATTGCGCCATATGCACGGCACCCAGCAAAACCTTTAATCTGGCGGGATTTCAGGTTTCTAATATCATTATAAAAAATGAAAAGTATAGAAGTCTGCTGCACAGCACCAGCGGGTACGGGCCGTTAAATCTGATGGCATACAAGGCATGTGAGCTTGCATATAATGAGTGCGGTCCATGGCTGGACGAGCTGCTGGAGGTTCTGGAAGAAAACAGACTGGTTGTGAAGGAGTTTATGAACCGTGAATTTCCCCAGATTCATGTTTTTGATCTGCAGGGAACTTATCTTCAATGGATGGATTTTGGCGGGTTAGGTGTGAACCCGGAAGAACTTGAAAAAAGGCTGAACGGCGCCGGTGTGATTCTCAGCCAGGGATATGGGTTTGGAAGCGGCGGGCAGGGGTTTGAACGGATGAATCTGGCCTGTCCCACCTGGGTGGTGAAGGAAGGGCTGGAACGGCTGGGGCGGTGTTTGAGAAATATGCGATAGCGGGGGATGTTTTAAATTATAAAGCGCAAAGAAATGGCACTTGGTGTCATGGCTTTGCGCTTTTTTTCTTTATAGGAAATTGCTTGTTTTCTAGTATTGTAGATGAAAAATGCCCGCTGAAAAGCGGGCATGGAAAACAGACGGTTTAGAATTAGAAGATATAAAACCCTTCTTCTCCCAAATCGTCATCTTCAAGGTCATCAAATTCATGTAGAAAGTAATCCATATCGAGAAGGTCATCATCACTCATATTGCGAACTTCGTCACATGTCATGCCTTCCGGTGGATTTTGTAAGTATTGTTCCCGTAGCTCCTTTGCAAGCTCTTCTTCTGTAATCCGTTTCATTGTAACTACCTCCGTACTTGTCTATGATACCATGATTGTATCATGAAAATAGAAGGCATGAAAGAAGTTAAAGAAGAGCAGGGGAACGACACAGATGCTTGCACATAGCCTTTTCGTATAATTCATGCAAAGGACAGGCCTATGATTAAAATATAACCTTAGGAAGAGCATAACATTGCCACAGATGGAACATTTTAGGGGATCGTAACCAAATGAGTGAAGGATGGAATCCCGCCATCGGTTGAAAGAGAGATAAAGTTTGTGTTTTTCTTTTGAAATGGCCCTGCGAAGACGCTTGTCGGAACTGCGATGTCTGGCGTATATGCCGTAGTAACGAATCATTTTAAAATGTTTTTCAGGTATGTGTTGAGTCAAGCGAGCAATGAAATCAAGGACAGGAAGAGTTTCAACAACTAGTTTTTCGTCTTCATGACGGTTGAAATGGAATGTAACAAAATCGCCGTCGTAAGAATCAATCCTTGAAGTAGCAATGACTGGTCTGCCGAGATACCGTCCAATGTATTTTATAACAGTGGAAGGATCGCATTTGTTTGGCATAGCGCGGACATAAAAGCCATTTTTATGGTCTTTATAAATGGAGGCTTTGATTTTTTTAAAAGAATCCCCAATGCGCAACTGGAGTTCGTTAAGCAAGGCTGTTTGAAAAGAATCCCGAAGGAGTTTATAGTTGAAATGTTTCACATGGCGCCACATGAGAGAATTGCCAACCCCGCCCTCAGAAATAAGACAGTGAATATGAGGGTTCCATTTAAGATCCCTACCAAAGGTATGCAGAACGCAAATAAAACCGGGAGTGAAAAGTTCTGATTTGCTGAGTTTATGAAATAAACGTAAAACGACACTGTTAACGGAGGAAAAACGGCAATTAAGGAGAGAACGGTCCTGTCAATGGAGTACATATTGCCGCAGGTAGGACAGAAGCGGGAATGGCAGCGGAAAGCAACAAATTTGAAGTTACCGCAGCAAGGGCAAGCAAACATGGCACCGATCACCGCAATGAATCATTTTTTTTACATTCTCAATGATAGAATCACGAGGGTGTTGGAGAAAAATCATTTCTTCAAAATGGTCGATAAAAATCTTCTGTAAAATATTCATAAGACTATTATGAAGGATAATGAACCAAAAAGAAACCCCTAATTCCCCTCATGAATGAGGGGCTAGGGGAGCTGAAGTGTCGAAGACACTTTTTTATGAAATTCAATAAAACTTTTTATACTCATAATGTGTATTACCGGACTTGAAACAGCACAGAAAAATGCGAATGACGGCATTTCTTTAGTTCAGACCGCTGAAGGCGCATTGACAGAAGTTCACTCCATGTTAAACCGTATGGTAGAGCTGGCCGACCAGTCTGCTAACGGTACATACGACGATGCAACTGACCGTGAAAATCTTCAGAAGGAAGTTACTTCCTTAAAAGATGAAATTAACCGTATTTCTGAAGGTACAAACTTCAATGGCATCAACCTGCTGCAGTATTCTGCCAAGCAGACAAATGGCGGAGCTGATGTGGCAACAACGGTAGGTGCTGTGACTGCCGGAAAAGATGGTGCATTTACAATTAATGGTGCTACCGTAGCCGCAGAGGTTGCTGAAAACAATTTCATTACCATTGATGGAACTAAATATCAGATTCTTACAAAGGGAAAAACTGCCGAAACAGGTGCCAAGGCACTTTACATTGACCAGACTGCCGGCGCTTTAAGCGCTGATTCCACGGTTCAGATCGTATCCCAGTTAAAAGACTAAGAAATAAATGCTTCTGTTGACACTTCCGAAGATTTCAACCAGATGAGAGTGAATGTTTCCAGCATGGATACAAAATCTCTCGGAATTGATGGAATTGATATCAGCACTCAGCAGGGAGCAAAAGATGCAGTTGATTTAATTAAGAAGGCAATTAACTCTGTATCCTCGACCCGTGGTGATTTAGGTGCTATTCAGAATCGTCTGGAGCATACCATCAACAACTTAAGTGTAACGACAGAAAACTTGACTGCTGCTGAAAGCCGCATTCGTGACGTTGATATGGCTGATGAGATGATGGCTTACACAAAGAACAATATTCTTGTGCAGGCTTCTCAAGCTATGCTTGCTCAGGCAAATCAGGTACCGCAGGGTGTTTTACAGTTATTACAGTAATTACAGCAATCGATAGTTCGGAGCGCTGCAGATTAGATGAGTCATTATCTATGGAGCAGCGCTCCGTTTTTATTTGAAAAACAGGAATATATACTCCCAAAGGTCCAGATCATCTGTCCTGTAAGGTTTTGCTGTTGGGGGAATTTCTTTAATTTTTTAACAGTCCGGTACATATTGCAGTTCATATGAAGTATTGCGTAAAATTTATAAACATTCTATGCCAGGCTTCGTTTATGTGATATACTTTAATTAAAAAGAGTTAAAGTTAGTCTGCAATTAAAATGGGTCAGGTCTCATTTTTAAATGAGGAGGAATACTATGTTTTTCATATGCGGCAATCCGCAGCAGCCCATCAGACGATCAGATCATCAAGATCTCTTTTCGGAACGTAATGGATCCGATTTTCATCCCGGTAATACCGAACATCCCCGTCGTCCTTAACCGGAACGATCACGACCTCTTCCTTTGGCTTTCCAAGGGCAAGAACCAGGTCAATGGAGTAGCGGGAGGGGTCTATGTGAAGGGATTCTGCCAGGCGGCTTCTCTGCACATTGCCCAGCATGCAGCCTCCATAGCCCTTTTCCACGGCGCCGAGCATTATGGTCTGGGCGGCGATCCCGTCGTCATGGAGTTTGTTTTTGCCAAGAGATAAGTCGCACAGGATGATGATGTAGGCAGAGGGGCGCTCCCCCTCTTCCGGTCCGTTCCAGTCCGGCAGGGCGCCGGCCCAGCCCAGGGTCTCAAATACTCTGGCATTGTCTTCCGGCGTGTTGCATAACCGGAACTTCAGAGCCTGGGAATTGGCCGTGGAAGCGGTGAGCCGGGCTAAACCCACCAGATCCCTTAAATCTTCCGTGGAAATGGCCTCGCTTTCATGGAAGCGGCGGTAAGTGCGGCATTTGGTAACCAAGTCTTTCAACATATAAAAGTCCTCCTGTTTTGTCTGGATTTAAACCGTTTGCTTATGTTAGAAGTATAGCAGGAATGAAAGAAATCTGCAATGGACAGGAGGGAAGAAGGGAGAAACCATTTTGAAAACCAAAGCGGAATTGATTGCATACTGCTTAAGCTATCCTGAGGTTTATGAGGACTATCCGTTTCGTGACCACCAGTGGGCTGTCATCCGGCACAGGAAAAATAAAAAGGTATTTGCCTGGATTTATGAACGGAACGGATTGACCTGTGTGAATTTGAAATGTGATCCGGAATGGGTGGAATTTTGGAGAAATGCGTTTTCCGGTGTACTGCCCGGCTTCCATTTGAATAAAAAATATTGGAATACTGTGCTTCTTGACGGGTCGGTACCCGATGGAGACATCAGGCGGATGATCGGGGATAGCTTTGATCTGACCTCTTAAGCTCCTCATTCTTAGAAACTTAAATATGGTATAAGTTTACAGAAAAACTGCATTTTAAGATGAAAAAACTGTCATGTTTTTAAAATGGACAAAATCAGATTTATTAAAATATAAAAAATTCAAGAGCATTTTTTCATAGATTTTACAATAGTCCTCCTGGCTTCAATTGTAATAAAACTTAAGAAATAGCGTGATTTTAATTAAGAAAAAAATCATAGAAAGGTCATTGACTTAACTATCTTAAGGTGCTAAACTTGGATTCGACTTCAGGTGTTACAACGTGAAGTCGCGGCAAACATATTAACCAACAAAAAGACTTATGTAGTCGCAAGGAGGAGAATTATTATGAAATTAACAGCAAAGAAACTCGTACTTACAGGTGTAGCCGTATTAACAATGGCATCTATCTCTGCATGTGGCAGCAGCAAGACCGCTGAGACAACAGCAGCAACAGAGGCAGAAGTTACAACAGAGGCTACAACAGAAGCAATTACAACAGAAGAAGAGACCAAAGAAGTTGCAGAAGAAACCAAAGAAGATGATGCTTCCTTAGATGAGTCTTCTGAAGAAGAGAGCAGCGAGGATGCATCTGCAGATGCAGAGGAACCTGAGTCCGTAGAAGTAGAAGCAGAGTCTACAAAGGCTGCTAACTAATCAGCAGAAATGCCGATTCAATCTGGAATTAAATTTCCGCGGCGGGGACAATTGTCCCCGCTTTTTTTGCGCTCACCTGCTTCAGCCCGGCACAAGCAGTTTTCAGACACACTCTATGCAGAACCGTGGATGCTGTGATATAATTTTTTCAAATAGCTGTTAAGAGGAGGCCGATTCCTATGAAGATCACTTATATCCATCACAGTTCGTTTTTGGTGGAGCTTGAGACCGTAACCCTGTTGTTTGATTATACCGAAGGCCCGTTGCCTGAATTTCATAATGACAAACTCCTCCTGGTCTTTGCCAGCCACCGCCACGGGGACCACTATTCCGAAAAAATACTGGAATTTAAGAAAATCCACGAGAATACCCGTTATATCCTTTCCGATGACATCAGGAGTAAGCGGATTCCCGAAGAAATTTTAAAAGATGTGATTTCTATGAAGCCCGGGGAACAGTATGACTTACGGATTCCGGCTGGAAAGAAAGATATGAGTCCTGAAGAAGAGGCGGGACGGGTGCAGATCCAAACTTTTCTTTCCACAGACGAAGGCGTTGCCTTTCTTATAGAAGCGGAAGGGAAGGTCATTTACCATGCCGGTGATTTGAATAACTGGAGGTGGGAAGGGGAACCGGAAAGCTGGAACGACAGTATGGCAAAGAAGTACTCGGAACAGGTGGACAAGATGGCAGGCATGCACATGGATGCAGCCTTTCTTCCGCTGGACCCCAGGCAGGAGGAGGCTTTTTACCTGGGATTCCATGAATTTATGGAAAAAACCAAGGTGGATCATGCCTTTCCCATGCACTGCTGGGGAGATTTTTCCGTCATAAAAAGGTTAAAGGAAATGGAGCTTTCCGAACCTTACCGGGACCGGATTGCTGATATCCATGAAGATGGGGAATATTATGAAATCAGATGATTTTTTTCATTTACTGCAAAGAAATCAGAAAATCGGACGATAAATAAAGTGGAAAGGGAGGTACAGAAGATGATATGGATTAAAAACGCCCATGTGGTGGATCCCGGAAACCGGGTGGAACGGGATGTGGACATCTGCATTGCCGAAGGAAAGATTGTCTCAATAGGAGAAAAGCTTAAATCAGAAACCGCGCCTGTTTCCAAAGAGGATGTGGTCATCGATGCTTCCGGCCTGATCGTTGCTCCGGGGCTTATTGATGTTCATGTTCATTTCCGCGATCCGGGGCTCACTTATAAAGAGGATATCCAGACCGGTGCGAGAGCGGCAGCAAAAGGAGGATTTACCACGGTTGTCTGCATGGCAAATACAAAACCTCCCGTAGATAACGTGGAAACTCTTCAATATGTCATTCGGGAAGGAAAGAAGACCGGCATTCATGTGTTCCAGGCGGCGGCCATATCCAAAGGGATGCTGGGAATGGAGCTGACCGATATGGAGGAACTGAAAGCCCATGGCGCGGTGGGATTCACCGATGACGGCATTCCTCTGATGGATGGGAAGCTTGTCAGGCAGGCCATGGAAAAAGCCGCAAAGCTCAATGTCCCCTTGAGCTTTCATGAGGAAGATCCGGCTTTCATTACAGACAATGGGATCAATCATGGGGAAATATCCGATCAGCTTGGAATCGGCGGTTCATCAGCCCTGGCAGAGGACTGTCTGGTAGCCAGAGACTGCATGATCGCCCTTCACACCGGCGCAGCCGTGGATATCCAGCATATCAGCTCCGGAGCCTCTGTAAAGATGGTGAAGCTTGCGAAGGAACTGGGAGCCCATGTATATGCGGAGGTGACGCCGCATCATTTTACCCTGACGGAGGAAGCAGTATTAAAGTACGGGACTCTGGCTAAAATGAATCCCCCTCTGAGGACCGAAGCGGACCGTCAGGCCATCATTGAAGGGCTGAAAGACGGAAGCATTGATATCATTGCCACAGATCACGCCCCTCACAGTCCGGAAGAGAAATCAAGGAAGCTGACCGAGGCGCCCAGCGGGATCATCGGACTGGAAACCGCCCTGGGACTGGCTGTGACCAATCTGGTCCGGCCCGGCCATTTATCCCTGATGGAGCTGATGGAAAAAATGAGTCTTAATCCCGCCGGATTATACGGGCTGGACTGCGGATATGTAAAGGAAGGAAGCGCCGCGGATCTGGTGATTTTTGATCCCGAGGAAGAATGGACCGTGGGAGAATATGTTTCCAAGTCCTCCAATTCTCCATTTACAGGAGAGAAACTGTTCGGTAAGGTGAAATATACCATCTGCGGGGGGCGGATCGTCTATCAGGACGAGAAGGACTGATAAACGCGGTATGACCGTGATCGTCAGGCTCTTTCATGAGGGAGCCGAAAAGGGGAGAGAACATGGAAATCAAGGTGCAGGAGAGGTCAAATGCACCGGTACCTGCAGCAGGCGAGCCGGGGGCTGCGGACATCCGGGAAGCTGTGGAAGCGGCGGAGCTGAAGGGAAAGATCGAGGCCGGTGATCGGCTTATGGAAGAACTTGCCCGGAGCGCAGAGGAAAACAGTGAGAAAAAAGGCCAGGATGAGGACTGCAGGGAAACCGGATCCGGCAGGGATACGGCGGCTCTTTCAAAGGAAGGCTCCTATTATAAACTGAGCCCGGAGGCGCTCTCCGATATAGACCTGATGTGGGGAAAAGAACAGGCGGAGCTGGCCTGGGAGGACCTCTTAAACTGGAATCCGTCCCTTGTGAAGCCGGTTTCGGATGAGCTTGGTGACCTGGCGGTGATTTATAAAGAACTGCTTTTGGACATCCTGGCCCATACCGCGGCAGGAGTGAAGGAAGAACAGCTTGCCGGGCTGGACAAGCTCTTATCGGACATCCTCCTGAAGCTATTAAATGCCCGTCTGGGAGAACTGGATTCATGGCTGGATAGTTTTGGTACGGAGGCTTCCCTGAAGGCTTTACGCGGGGCGCTTTACCGCAGCGTTACGGGAAATGCCATAAGCGGTCAGGAGTTGGAACGGATTTTCAGAGGATCGGCCCGTGAGCCCGGGAATACTCCATATGCCCGGGGGATGGAGCATGGGGGAAGTCTCCGTACTCCTGTAAATGAAGGAGGCGGTCATGGGATCATTTACCAGCCGGCCGGAGAAGGGCGGATCAAAAGCGATCCCCGTTATGCCCAGAGAATGCAGAAGGAAGCTTCCTCATCCGGCAGGGGGATCATGCCGGGGGAGGGAAGTGCCTCCGGTGCGCAGGCGTCCATATCCAACCCAGGACAAAACGCGGTTTATTCAGCCCGGGACTTAGAGACAGCGGAGCGCTTTGCCCGGTATATGAACCGGGAAGGGAATTTATTCGCTGCTTTGCAGCTTACCGGGGGCAGTGAGGAGCTGTATGGATTTCTTGGGGCATGGATGGCCATAAAATCCCAGGCCTATATCGCCGGTTCCGGGATGGACAAGGGGCTGGCCGCCCATTTAAGGGAGGCCATGGACCGAATGATCGATTTTTATTTCCAGGAAGCTTTCCGCAGGTCAGAATACGGCCGTGAAGGCAGCGCTGGAGGACGGAAATCTCCATTCCAGCTCAGGGCTGCTTACAGAATCTATTATTACATGATGAATCTTTACCGGACTTCCGCAGATCCCCAGGAAGCTGTCAACAAGGGCCTAAGACAGGCCTGCCAGCAGTTTCTGAAGAAAAAGGAAAGCCTGAAGCCGGAGACGGGTTCCGGTTCCTTTTTTACGAGGGAAAAAACGGATGCCATAGAGGACTGGAAAGAGGGAAAACGTTTTTTGGAAAAGGACTGGAAAGAGTTTCTGGCCTTCGCAGGCAGGGAAGGGCCGGGCATGATTCCTCTGGGAGTTATGGAGCTCAGCCCCTGGGGTATTTTCGCAGAACCGGAAATTTCTCCTCCCCAAAAAGGGAGCGGAAGTCCGTTTTTTCTCATGGGAGCGGCAGCTGTGCTCCTCTTGCTGCTTCTTTTTGCAGCTTTTATGGGAATCTGATTTTTAATTGCAATTTTCTTCTTTACAGAAATACTTTACTGTGCTACCATGGTAACACATGAAAATTAAGAGGAGGATGCAATTATGAAAAGAAGGATTTTAAAAGCGGCGGCATTGCTTGGAGCAGCAGTACTGCTTGGCGGCTGTTCAGGACAAAAGGATGCCGGGGAAACCACGGCAGCAGGAACCGCAGCAGCGGAAACTACGGCGGCAGATACCACGGCTGCCGGATCAGAAGATACCGCTAAGGCGTCTGATGGGGAGAAAACGGCTGACTCCGACACATTAACCGTTGGTTTTGACCAGGATTTTCCGCCTATGGGCTTTGTGGGAGACGACGGAGAATATACCGGTTTTGATCTGGAGCTGGCCAAGGAGGTGGCAGACCGCCTTGGTAAAAAGTTTGTACCCCAGCCCATTGCATGGGATGCCAAGGACATGGAGCTGGAATCCGGTAATATTGACTGCATCTGGAATGGCTTTACCATTACGGGACGGGAAGACGGCTATACATGGACAACCCCCTATATGGAAAACAGCCAGGTATTTGTAGTGGGTAAGGATTCCGGTATCAGGACACTGGCTGATCTGGCAGGCAAGATCGTGGAAGTACAGGCGGACTCCTCTGCGGAGAAGGCCCTGCAGTCGGATGAAGAGCTTACCGCGACCCTGGGGACCCTTCAGACGACCCCTGATTATAATACCGCATTTATGGATCTGGAGATGGGTGCGGTGGATGCCATCGCCATGGATGTGATCGTGGCAGCTTATCAGATCGAACAGAGAAAAGCGGATTTTGTGATTTTGGACGAGACCCTGGCTGCGGAAGAATACGGCGTGGGCTTTAAGAAGGGCAACGAAGCTTTAAGGGATCAGGTCCAGGAACAGCTGGAGGCCATGGCGGCTGACGGCACCCTGAAAAAGATTTCGGAAAAATGGTTTGGCAAAGATGTAACGACTATAGGAAAATAAAGGGTTAAGAATGGGTTCCGGCCCCCGTGAATGGGCCGGTTCTCATTTTTAAAAGAACATGGAGGAGAAATCATGGCTTTAACGAAGATACTTACACAACTGGCAGGGGGTATGTGGGTCAGCATCCAGATCTTTTTTGTGACGCTGGTCTTTTCTCTGCCCCTTGGTCTTCTCATTTCCTTTGGAAGGATGTCGAAGAATTCCGTCATACGGGCCATTGTTAAATTCTATATTTCAGTCATGAGAGGGACTCCATTGATGCTCCAGCTGATGGTGGTGTATTTCGGTCCCTATTATTTATTTGGCATAAAGGTGGGGAACGGGTACCGTCTCATGGCCGCATTTATTGGGTTTGTGATCAATTATGCGGCTTATTTCGCGGAAATTTACCGGAGCGGCATCCAGTCCATGCCAGCGGGGCAGTATGAAGCATCAAAGCTTCTGGGCTATTCCAAAACCCAGACCTTTTTCCGCATCATATTTCCGCAGGTGGTGAAGCGGATCCTGCCCTCCGTGACCAATGAGGTCATCACCCTGGTCAAGGACACATCCCTGGCCTTTACCATCAGCGTTCTGGAGATGTTTGCGGTTGCCAAGGCACTTGCCTCTTCCCAGACCAGCCTGATCCCCTTTGTGGCGGCAGGGCTGTTCTACTACATCTTTAACCTGATCGTAGCCGTAGGAATGGAATACATAGAAAAACGGATGAACTATTATCAATAGGAGGAAAAATGATGTACTTACTGGAAATGAACCATGTTCGGAAGGCCTTTGACGGCCAGGGGGTGCTTCGGGATATTTCCCTGTCGGTAAAGGAAGGTGAGATATTATCCATCATAGGTCCATCCGGTTCGGGAAAATCCACCCTGCTCCGGTGCGCCACCATGCTGGAACAGATGGATGGCGGAGAACTCAGCTATCTTGGAGAAAAGGCGGCATGGGATGGGGAAAATGGAACCTCTGTCTATGCCGGAAAAGAAAAACTTAAGGAGATCAGGAAGAATTACGGCCTGGTGTTCCAGAATTTTCATTTATTTCCCCATATGTCCGTCCGGAAGAATGTATCCGATGCACCCATTCATGTGCAGAAAAGGAATAAGGAAGAGGTTTACTCCGAAGTCATGGAGCTGCTGCGCAAAATGGGTCTGGAGGACAAAGCGGACGCATTTCCCTGCCAGCTTTCCGGAGGGCAGTGCCAGCGGGTGGCCATTGCCAGGGCCTTGGCCTTAAATCCAAGAATCCTGTTTTTTGACGAGCCCACCTCGGCTCTGGACCCGGAGCTGACCGGCGAAGTGCTGAAGGTCATCAGGGCTCTGGCAGATATGCACATCACCATGGTCATCGTGACCCATGAGATGGCCTTTGCCAGGGATATTTCAGACCGGGTGATTTTTATGGCGGACGGTGTGATCGTGGAAGAGGGCACGCCGGAGGAGGTTTTCGCCTCCGCTAACGTGAGGACCCAGAGCTTCCTGGGAAGATATGGCGAAATATTGTAGTAGTTGGAAAATTTTTATAATAAAGAAAAAGCTTTTTATTAATCCCCTGAACCCCTTTGTTTATGCGTGCTTCAGGGGTATTACCCCAAATGTATGTGAGTGTCCAGAGTGGTTTTGATATCATCATAGCTGAGAAGATACTGAGCCTTTTAATATGTATTTCTGATTTTACCGCCTGGATCTGACAATGGTGACGGGTACTATCTTAATGCGGATGGCAGTATAAAGTATAGGCGGGTTCCGGTATTCCGGGCCTCCTATACTTTACATTGCCAATAGCATAGGTATTTTTAATCCTTCTAGCATTATCATATTCAAATAGAGGACAGCTTCTGGATGTAATATTGAGTATTAATAATAAACCACATTTGGGTATCAAATCTCATAATAGTCCAAAGAGATAAACCCTGAAGATCGTAGTCTGCCACCAGTTCAGCTCGTGCAGCAAAACTTCTCGCATCATTAAACCATACTAAGTGAAGAATCCCGTCAGTATCCATATAATAGAAAAAAGGTGACTGTGCTGCTTCGTTAAATTGTATTGGTATATTGTAATCTGCTGCAATCTGTATCGCATTATTGTTTGCTATAGCAGTTGCTTCCGTTGCGCCCGGAACATAGGGAAGTGTCCAATCATAACCGAGTGTAGTGATTCCCAAGAATAATAATTCGGTTGGAATAATACTGGTTACGTAGCCTAATAATTCTCTTAAAACATTAACTGGGAAAATTGAGCTTGGATAACTATAAAATCTGGCCCAATCATAAGAAGCAAATAGAATTCCATCTACATATCCAGACAATCGTGAATAATCCAACTTTTCAAAGATGACAATAGGCCCCTCAATATTCATAATCGGCGTTGTGGTGACAAGTACTCTGTAACCTTCTGAACGAAATATAGCTGAAGCCTTTTTTATGTATTCTACAATACTATTTATGTTATCCGGCGTAATATCTTCGATATACATATTCACTCCATAATAACCCTTTGTTTTTATCATTTGAAGAATATTGTCAATAAGGCGATCTTGTACAGAAGAGTTATTTAAAATATTCTGAGTTACTTGACGAGTAATTGTCCCTTCTTCAGTAATCGTAGAAACAAACATCATGGGCGCAACACCATAAGTTTTCGCTAACTGAATTACATCAGCATCGTCAGCAATGGTTATTATTTCTCCTTCGCTTGTAGCCCTATAATTGAATACGGTCAGATATGTTAAAAAAGGAAGTGTTTTTATTAAGACAGACTCATCTATATATGAAAAGGTGTAACCACTGGTAGCAATTGTTCTTGTTCTATTCGTCTGATAAGTTATGACAATGGTTTCATCGGCGTACAGATATTCTCGATCGGAAAGATATGGATTATTTCTTAATATTTCCATTGGCGTAGTGCCATGCTGTTCTGCTATACTATCCAAAGTATCGCCGGCCTGGACAGTATAGAGAGTTTCCGGTTGAACAATCACAATCGTTTGACCAATTGCTAAATTGCTGGGGTTTATAATTCCGTTTTCCAATATTAATCTGTAAGCAGAAATTTTGTAATAATCTGATATTGAGTTAATGGTTTCACCGGGTTGGACAACGTGTATGATCATGGATTCCCTCAAATGATCTTATTAATACTATTATATGCTTATCTTACATGTTCATAACATCATAAAGCAGATAATAAATGTATTTTAAAAATCTTATGCAATAAATGGTTTAGGCAGTTGTGATAGAAAGTCAATGATGAAGGCGGGTTCCGGCATTCCGGCTCCGCCCTTGATTCTAAGCGAAAAACTACCATTTTCAGGTAATTATTAAAATTACTTAAGAAAAAAGAAAAAGATTTTTCACAAACGGATGGTATACTATAGACGATATCATAGGTAATACAGGAAAGAAAGAAGAGGATGCTTATGAAAAGAATATGGATTATAACATTGGCCGTCTGTACGGCAGTTTTATTTACAGCCTGTGGAAAATCGTCAAAGGATTCGGAAAGTGCGGCAGGCACGGTGACGGATAGCACGGCCCAGAGCTCCGAAAACGGGGAGAGCACGGCCGGGGCCAGCCAGGAGGCGCCGGGCAATGGGGCTGAGTTTAAGATACTGGCGGGCAAGGTAATAGAAGTGGATGACAACTTAGAGAGCATGACCGTGCAAAACGGGGATAAAGAAGCTGTGCTTGATTTAAGCAATGTGGTGGTGGAGACCTCCTATGCCCTTGAGTCTGATGTGGAAGTTTCTGTCATCTACAAGGGAGAAATTTCAGGTTCGGATACTTCCAATGCAAAAGTTGTGCTGGTTCTGGATGCCCAGGAGAATATGGAAGTCCGGGAAGTGACGGGAAGCGTGGTGGACCAGGCTATGAGCACCTTCAGCATTAAGACGGAAGCCGGAGAGGAAATGGGCTTTATAAAGGATAACTTTGAAGGCATGGATACCGGCGTGCTGGGAAAGGCATCGGATGACAGCAACGGAAGCGGTGCGCTGGTAAAGGTAACCTATGTGACCGTCAGCTATGATGCGGGCAGCAAATCCAATTTCCCCTTAAAGGTGGAATCGGCGGAGTAGAATGTGGATAAAATCCCGGATATGCAGGGCTTTTTTGATAAAAGGCTTGCAAATTCGGGATTTTCATGTACAATAATAGAGATGACGGAAAAAGGGGCCAGTAGACCCCTATTTTGATGATTGCGGCCTTTATTTAGCAGGCCCAGGCGATGGCAGAAAATCAGACATGATGAAATAAAAGCAGATCACAGAAAGGGATTTAAGATGATTAGTGCACATAATGTAACGTTAAGAATCGGAAAAAAGGCATTGTTTGAAGATGTAAACATTAAATTTACCGAAGGCAACTGCTATGGTATGATCGGTGCCAACGGCGCAGGAAAATCCACGTTTCTTAAGATTCTTTCCGGTGAATTGGAGCCTACAAACGGCGATATCGTTATAACGCCGGGACAGAGACTTTCGTTCTTAAAGCAGGACCACTTTAAATATGACGATTTCCAGGTACTTGACACCGTTATCATGGGAAACACCAGGCTTTATGAAATCATGAAGGAAAAGGATGCCATCTACATGAAGGAAGACTTCACCGATGAAGACGGCATCAGGGCAGCGGACCTGGAAGGTGAATTCGCCACCATGAACGGCTGGGAGGCGGAGTCCGATGCGGCCAACCTTTTAAACGGTCTTGGCATTGAGACCGACCTTCATTACAAATACATGAGAGAACTGACCGGCGCGGAGAAGGTCAAGGTGCTTCTCGCCCAGGCGCTGTTCGGAAACCCGGACATCCTGCTTCTGGATGAGCCTACCAACCACCTGGATTTAGATGCCATTGCGTGGCTGGAGGAGTTCCTGATCAATTTTGAAAATACGGTGATCGTGGTATCCCATGACCGCTATTTCTTGAATAAGGTCTGTACCCAGATCGCTGATATTGACTACGGCAAGATCCAGCTTTATGCAGGAAACTATGATTTCTGGTATGAATCCAGCCAGCTGATGGTGAAACAGATGAAGGAAGCCAACCGGAAGAAGGAGGAGAAGATCAAGGAGCTGCAGGAATTTATCCAGCGTTTCTCCGCCAATGCCTCCAAATCCAAGCAGGCGACCTCCAGAAAAAGGGCGTTGGAGAAGATCGAACTGGATGATATCAAGCCATCCAGCCGTAAATATCCATATATTGATTTCCGCCCGGCCCGTGAGATTGGCAATGAAGTATTAACCGTCAATAACGTATCAAAGACCATTGACGGCGTGAAGATCCTGGACAACATTTCCTTCACCTTAAACCGTGAGGATAAAGTGGCTCTGGTGGGTCCAAACGAGCTTGCCAAGACCGTGTTGTTTAGGATACTCGCCGGAGAGATGGAGCCCGATGAGGGAGATTATAAATGGGGTCTCACCACTAGCCAGTGTTATTTCCCCAAGGATAATAGCGCGGAATTTGACAACGACGACACCATCGTTGACTGGCTGACGCAGTATTCGCCGGAAAAGGAAGTGACCTATGTGCGCGGTTTCCTGGGACGCATGCTTTTCGCCGGGGAAGACGGTGTGAAAAAGGTCCGCGTCCTGTCCGGAGGGGAGAAGGTGCGCTGCATGCTCTCCAAGCTGATGATTTCAGGCGCCAATGTGCTCATGCTTGATGAGCCCACGGACCATCTGGATATGGAATCCATCACGGCGCTGAACAATGGTCTGGTCAAATTCCAGGGAGTCCTGATTTTCTCCTCCAGGGATCATCAGATCGTGGAGACAACGGCGAACCGGATCATGGAGATCGTCAACGGACAGCTGATCGACAAGATCACCACCTATGACGAATATCTGGCAAGTGATGAGATGGCCCGTAAGAGACAGGTATTCACCCTGACGGAAGAGCAGGAAGAAGAGAACAGATAAAGAGATTATTTCTATTAAGGGTCAGCAGTCTGGCGCATAAGTTGCCAGGCTGCATCTTTTTATATAGAAAACGGAATAGACCTGGTGAAACCCCATTATTTTACATTTTAGAGGTTTCGGAAATATGGAAAAAATAGTATGATAGAAGAAAAGGCGGGGAATCATAACGCAACGAAAGGATCTGAATATAACCATGGTCACAATGGAAGAAGTTGCCAGGGCTGCACATGTGTCGCGCGCCACTGTATCAAGAGTCTTATCAAATCATCCGTCAATCAGGATGGAAACCCGGAGCAATGTCATGTATTGGGTGAGGAAGCTGGGATATGAACCGAATCAGGTGGCGCAGAGTCTGGCGGGAAACAGGACCAATATCATCGGCGTATTATTTTCTGATTTATCCAATCCCCTGTATGCGTCCTTAATGGCATCCATTGCCCATGAGGCTGAAAAGTACGGATATAATGTTATTTTAGGTGACGCCCAGAGGGAAAAGGCGCGGGAAGCCAACATCATCAACGGATTCAAGCGGCGCAAGGTGGATGGGATCATCGTAAGACCCATAGGAACGCCGAACAAGAAATTATACGGCGGAGTGAATATTCCCATGGTCAGCCTTTTTAAGCAGACGGAAAATAAGAATATCATAATCAGCTCGGAAGAAGGAGGCATTCAGGTAGCCGGGCATTTCCTGGAGCTGGGACATAAGAACATCGGTTATATAGGGCCCTTAAAATCCCTGGCCGGCAACAACAAACTGGAAGGCTTCCGTTCTGAGCTTGATAAAAACGGTTTGAAGTTAAAGGCCGTCCTTGAATGCAACCAGCTTGAGACCGTGGAGAACCAGAAGGCCTATGATATTATCAGCCAGTATTTTGAGACGCATAATCCCGGTAAAATAACGGCCTGGTTTGCACACAGTGACATTGCGGCCAGCGATGTGATCAAGGCTCTGACTGAGCGCGGACTGCAGGTGCCCGGGGATGTGATCGTCTGCGGCTACAATAATACGCTCTTAGCTAAAAAGATGATCCCGACTTTGTCCTCCGTGGCCTCACCCATAGAAGAAATTGCAGGGAATGCGGTGAGCATGCTGCTCAACGGAATAAACGGAAATCTGGAAGAGGAACTGATCCATTTGTCCCCCAGGCTGGTAATACGTGAATCGACTTCCAGGGCATTGTACAATCAGCACAAAAAACAACTTGAAAATATGTCATAATATATAAAAAGAATGTACCGTGCTTGACAGTTCGCTGTTTCTGTTATATTCTTATTACATGTGAATGAACGCGCGTACATTGTTGCATAAAATAAGGAGGATCATATGAGTAAAGAGAGACAGACAGCGGAACAGATCCTGATCCATATCGGCGGTCAGGAAAATATTTTAAATGTAGAACACTGTGCCACCAGATTAAGGCTCATTCTGAAAGACGCAGCAAAGTTCAATAAGAAGGAAATAGAAAACATTGATGGGGTAAAGGGCAGCTTTCTGGCCTCAGGGCAGCACCAGATCATCCTGGGAACAGGATTTGTCAATAAGGTGTATGGGGAGGTGCTGGATATTACAAAGATGGACGGAGGAAAGATGATGTCAAAGTCTGAGGCCGCCGCGGTTCATATGAACCCATTCCAGAAGGCTTCCAGGCTGCTTGGAGATGTATTTTTACCCATTATACCGATTTTGGTGGCTACAGGTCTTTTTATGGGACTTCGAAGCCTCATAACAAATCTGGGTGTGGTATTGGATCCCACATTTCTGGCCCTGTCCCAGGTGCTGATTGATACCGCATTCGCGTTTCTTCCTGCACTGGTCACTTATTCGGTCATGAAAAGGTCCGGAGCTTCGCCTGCTTTGGGCATTGTAATAGGTCTTATGCTTGTGGCACCCCAGCTTCCCAATGCCAATCAGGTGGCCAGCGGAACGATAGAGCCCATCTATTTAAATCTGCTGGGACTGAATATCCCGATTTTAGGGTATCAGGGATCTGTGCTCCCCGCGCTGATGTTGGGTGTGATTTCCGCTAAAATCGAAAAATGGCTCAGAAAAGTGGTGCCCGATGTTCTGGATCTGATCGTCACACCCTTTGTTACTTTGTTTTCCAGTATGGTGATAGGTCTGGTTGTGATAGGGCCGATCATGCATATCTTTGAAAAAGGCCTGGTGGAGGCTATATCATTTTTGATGAACATTCCATTCGGAATCGGTGGATTTATCGTTGGCTCTCTGCAGCAGGCAGTGGTGATCACCGGGCTTCATCATACCTTTAAGGCTCTTGAGGTTGAGCTTCTGGCCAATACGGGAGCTAATCCGTTCAATGCGCTGGTGTGCGGCGCCATTGTGGCACAGGCGGCAGCGGGAATTGCGGCTGCTTTAAAGACAAGAAACAAAAAACAGAAGTCTCTGTACTTAACATCGGTTCTGCCCGCATTTCTGGGAATCACGGAGCCTTTGATATTCGGCGGAAACTTACCGAGGCTTACTCCCTTTGTATGCGGCTGCATCGGAGGCGGCGCCGCCGGCATCTTCTCTTCCCTTGTGGGACTTGCCGGTACCGGGATGTCCATTACGGCATTGCCCGGCATTCTGCTGTACTTAAACGGACAGCTGGGAAAATATTTAATTGCATGCGCCATCGGATTTGCAGCTGCCTTTGTTTTGACCTACATGTTTTATAAGACTGAAGAATAATTGAGAACGAATAAGGAGTATCATGGAACGATTATATAATAATATTACACTGCCGGATATGTGGCCGCCCCATAACAGAGAGGAAACACTGGATAAACCTTTAAGAATTCCATATCTGCAGGACAAGCCGGAGTATGTCGATATATCCATCGGCAGGCAGCTGTTCGTGGATGATTTCCTCATCAGCGAGACCAGCCTGGTCAGGGAATTCGGAAAGCCTCAGGTGCCGGATCACCCGGTTTTATGGCCTCAGACCGGTTTGGAGCTGAACGACGGATACTGCACATGCGCCTGCCCTTTTAATGGCGGAGTGTTTTATGATGCTCAAAGCCGGAAATTCAAGATGTGGTACCACGCCGGCTGGTTCGACGGAAGTGCATATGCGGAAAGTGATGACGGATTAAAATGGAAGCGGCTGAGGGAGATCGATCCGTCGGCCCAGTCAGACCGGGTGCTGGAGCACATTCCGGGCTATTTGAGGGATGGAGACGCCGTATGGCTGGATGAGTATGCCGGATCGCCGGATGAGAGATATAAGATGCTGGTGTTTTACCGGTGTTTTCCTGAGGATTTTAAATATTACCATCTTAAGCCCAAGCATGCCCATGATGATCCCTCATCGGTTCCGCCTGAGGAAATCACCGTATTGTATCAATCAGCAGACGGGATCCACTGGAAGGAAGTGTGCAAAACAGGCCGCTCCGGGGACAATACGACATTTTTCTATAACCCGTTTCGCAGAAAATGGGTTTACAGCATGAGGACCTTTTCCCAGCTGGACAGCAGAGTGAGAGTGCGCAGTTATTATGAAACGGATGATTTTTATAAAGGCAGCCAATGGTCGGAGGGGGATCCTGCCTTTTGGGCCAGAACCGATATTTTTGATAAGCCCGATAAGGATATGGGGTATTACACCCAGCTGTACAATCTGGACGCGGTGGCGTATGAAAGCGTCATGCTTGGTGTTTATTCCGTATTAATGGGACCCCCCAATTTTGTATGCGAAAAGACCGGACTGCCGAAAATCAATGATTTAAAGCTGGCGTTCAGCCGGGATGGCTTTCATTTTGACAGGCCTGTGTATGAGGATTTTATCAGCTCCTCAAGGAGGGAAGGAAGCTGGGATTACGGATATCTCCATCCTGCAAACGGCATCTGCACGGTGGTGGGGGATGAACTGTATTTTTACTATTCCGCATTTTCGGGCGAATCCCCTTATTTCGGCAGCCATAAGTATTCCGGAGGAGCGGTGGGTGTTGCCAGACTGAGGCGTGACGGGTTCGCAGCCATGAAAACTGCAGGCACGGAGGGGACCCTGACCACGGAGCTGTTAAAATACCGGGGAGAGTTCCTGTTTGTGAATGCGGACTGCGCCGGCGGAAGGCTGGCCGCCGAGCTTCTGGATGCGGAAGGAAATGTGATTCCGGGTTATTCCAGGCAGGATTGCTGCGTGATGACGGAGGATAAGACAAAATTTCAGATCAAGTGGCGGGAAAAGCAGAGCCTGAAAGACGTGGCTTCAGATAAAATAAGAATCCGGTTTGTTCTGGATGATGCTGCGATTTACGCTTTTTGGATTACTGAAAGTGAAGAGGGAAAGAGCCACGGCTATCTTGGGGCAGGCTCCCCGGAGCTTCCGTCCGGAAACAAAGATGACTGAGAGTTTTTTGCACATGTTTCAGCCGTGGCATGCGGGAGAGGAAAGTGATGGATGATGAGAATTCCCTATGAAACAATGGTAAGTGAATTTAAGAGAGTCCTTGTAAAAAAGGGCTTTCAGGAAGAGCGGGCGGAGGCTGCGGCCGTAATATTCGCCCAAAACAGCCTTGCAGGCGTTTATTCCCACGGGCTCAACCGTTTTCCCTGAGTGGTGGAATACCTGGAAAAGGGGGAGATCGACCCGGATATCACGGCGGAATGCGAGCTGCAGATGGGCGCATTGGAACGCTGGAACGGGCATAGGGGATTTGGCCCTTTAAACGCAAAGCTGGCCATGGACAGGGCCTGTGAGCTGGCAAAGCAGTATGGGATCGGAATCGTGGCTCTGGGCAATAACAATCACCGCTGACCAACGGAAATCCCGTGCATATCATTGATACCTTCGGCGATGAGGTAGGACTTACCCAGGTGTTTGCCATGTAAGCTGCACCGGGCCGGTAAAAGAAAAGCTCCCTGAACGGAAGGCCGGAACGCCGTCGGTTCAGGGGGCTTCTGCCATCCATAAGAAGTTATTTTTTACGGATGAAGAACCATGATTGCACAATGTCCTCCTATGACGTATAATCGCTTTGAAGGAGGTGAGAACGATTTATACCATTGATCAATACGCTTATCTTTCCCGGATGAGAGGCTGGAATCCCCAGTTTAAGGCGGCCGTGGCCGTGGGAGCTCTGCTTTTTTGCATCGCTGCGGATGATGTGTGGGTATCGGGAGCGGTGCTTTTGACCATGTCCGGATTGACCTTGGCGGCAGGGGGAGTTCCCTGGAGGATCTATCTGGCTCTTTTAAAGATCCCTCTGGCATTTCTTATTCTGGGAACGGCTGCCATTGTGACCGGCTTCTCTCCGGTGCCTTATGGAAAGGCGTGGATTTCCGTGTTCGGATTTTATCTGTACTTAACGGATGGAGGGACAGCACTGGCCCTGGGGCTGATCCTTAAGGCAGTGGGGGCCTTAAGTGCCATGTATATGCTGGTGCTTTCCACTCCGGCAAGTGAGATCATCTGCGTGTTCCGCAGGCTTCATGTTCCCAAGCTCATTCTGGAGCTGATGAACATGATCTACCGGTTCATCTTTGTGATGATGGATACCCAGTGTTACATGAAACAGGCTGCGGAATCCAGGCTGGGCTACTGTGATTTCCGGACATCCTGCCGTTCCTTCGGGCGCACGGCAGGGAATTTATTTATCGTATCCTTAAAGAAGGCCAATATCTATTATGATGCGCTGACGGCCCGCTGCTATGAGGGAGAGCTCCTGTTTCTGGAAGAGGAAAAGAGGGTGAAGGGCTGGCAGGTCTGGGCCGCGGCAGGGTATTTTCTGATCCTTCTGGCAGTGCGCCTGCCGGGCTTATGGACATGACGGGAGGAGGAAAGAAAGGAAAAGGAGGTGAGGGAAGATGGAAGAAATTCTTCTGCAGGCGGAAAACCTGTGCTATTCTTACGAACCGGGCAGCCAGGCACTGAAAGGTATCAATCTTACCGTGAGAAGAGGGGAGAAAATTGCGGTTCTCGGCTCAAACGGGGCGGGGAAGTCCACATGCTTTCTCAATTTAAACGGGGTGTACCGGCCGGAATCCGGAAGGATCCTTTACCGAGGGAAGGAAATCGGAAAAGGTGACTTGAATGAACTGAGGAAAAACGTGGGGATCGTCTTTCAGGATGCGGATAATCAGATCATCGCCTCCACGGTATTTGCGGAGGTATCATTTGGCCCCATGAATTTAAAGCTGTCCAGAGAGGAAGTGAAACGGCGTGTGGAAACAGCCCTGGACCACATGAATTTAAGGGCTTTAAAGGACAGGCCGCCCCACTATTTGAGCGGAGGGGAGAAAAAGCGGGTCAGCATTGCGGATATCATTGCCATGGAATCCGAGGTGATCATATTTGACGAGCCAGCCGCCTCCCTGGACCCGGTCAATGTGGAAATGCTTGAAGCGGTTCTGGATAAGATGACCGGAATGGGGAGAACTCTTCTGATTTCCACCCATGATGTGGATTTTGCGTACCGTTTTGCTGACCGGGCGGTGATTTTTGCCGGCGGGCGCATCATCGGGGATGGTCCGGTGAAAGAGGTGTTTGAGGATGAGCAGGTGTTAAAGCAGGCGAATCTGAAAAAGCCGGTCCTGATGAAGGTCTATGACAGCCTGGTGCGGCACCGGATTCTGGAGGAGGGGGAACCATGTCCTAAGGATGCCGGAGAGCTTGAAGTGCTTTTATGCGGCACAAAGAAATTGACAGAAAGGCCTTAAACGGCTACAATACAATCGTATCATGTGAAAGGTGCCTGTGAAAATTCTCCGCAGGATAATAGGGAAAAGGGTGAAAATCCCTTACGGTCCCGCCGCTGTAAATGTGGAGCAGGGTTCCATGGATCACTGGGAAACCGGGAAGAGGAGCTGCTGTGATGATGCATGAGTCAGAAGACCTGCCTTTCGCTTCGGGATGCATCCGGTTACGAGCGATGACCGGATGCAGGGAAGTCTTTTTGCTGTGCGCGGATTTCCCCGGAAAGTACCTGTCTGATGAGTGGGAATCATCGGAACAAGGTGCTTATTTTTTTGGAAGGAGAATGAAAATGAGTAGGAAAGAAAAAAGTATCATGAAGCTTGCAACTGCATTTGCACTGGCCTTTGGAATCGTTCCAAGCGCCTATGGAATGCACATTATGGAGGGATATCTTCCTGTGGGGTACTGCATCGCCTGGGGAGCGGTCTGCGTGCCCTTTCTGGCGGCGGGATTTTTCTCCATAAAGAAAACCCTGCGGGAAAACAGGAGGGCCATTACCATTCTGGCCATGTCGGGCGCCTTTATTTTTGTCATTTCGTCTTTAAAGATCCCGTCCGTGACAGGAAGCTGTTCCCATATGACGGGCACAGGGCTGGGGGCCATTTTATTCGGGCCGTCTGCGGTCAGCATCCTGGGAATCATCGTGCTGATCTTCCAGGCCGTTCTGCTGGCCCACGGGGGACTTACCACTCTGGGAGCCAATACCTTTTCCATGGCGATTGCAGGGCCCTTCGTGTCTTTTGGAATTTATAAACTATGTAAAAAACTGAAGGTGAACAAGCTGGTCAGCGTTTTTCTGGCGGCTATGGTGGGAGATCTGTTCACCTATTGTGTGACCAGCATTCAGCTGGCCCTGGCTTATCCCTCAGAGGTGGGCGGCGTGGGCGCTTCGGCCGCCAAGTTTTTAGGTGTGTTCGCTCCCACCCAGCTTCCCCTTGCAGTCATTGAGGGAATCCTCACTGCGGTGATCATCATTACCCTGAAAACTTATGCCCTTCCCGAGCTGTCGGCGGTCGGGTTTTCGAAGGAGGTTCAGTGATATGAGCAGAAATAATAAGAGAATGATAGCGGTATTACTGGTTTTGGTATGCCTGATCGCGGTGGTCCCTCTCTTTGCATTAAAGGGAGCAGAATTCGGAGGCTCCGACGATGCGGGAAGCCAGATGATATCGGAAATTCAGGGAGCCGAGTATGAACCGTGGTTCACTCCGGTATTTGAGACCCTGATCGACGGGGAGCTGCCGGGCGAGGTGGAAAGCCTGCTTTTCTGCATCCAGACAGGGATCGGCGTGGGAATCATAGCCTTTTTCATGGGACGGTTCGTGGAACGGAAAAAATGGCAGGAAAAACATACATAAGCGTGAAGCGTGGAGGGAAGAATGAGAATTCTTCCCTTTTCTATTTTCATGGAAAATGGTATACTGTACTTATTCTTTATATAAGAGGTGAAAATGATGAAAAAAATGATTTCCTGGAATGTAAACGGCCTCCGCGCCTGTGTGGAGAAAGGTTTTTTGGATTATTTTAAAGAATCGGATGCAGATATTTTCTGCATTCAGGAAAGCAAGCTGCAGGAAGGACAGATCGACCTTGACCTTCCCGGATATTTCGGGTATTGGAATTACGCGGAAAAAAAAGGCTATTCCGGAACGGCCCTGTTCACAAAGGAGGAGCCTGTTTCCGTGAGCTATGGGATCGGTGCGGAAGAGCATGACAGAGAGGGCCGGGTCATTGCAGCCGAATTTCCGGAATATTATGTGGTCACCTGTTATACGCCCAATTCCCAGAACGAGCTGGCCCGTCTTCCCTACCGGATGACGTGGGAGGATGAATTTCTGGCTTATTTAAAAAAACTGGAGGAAAAGAAACCGGTGATCGTCTGCGGAGATTTAAATGTGGCTCACAGGGAGATCGACTTAAAGAACCCGAAAACCAACCGGAAGAACGCGGGCTTTACCGATGAAGAGAGGGAAAAGTTCACCGTGCTTCTGGACAGCGGATTTATCGATACCTACCGGTATTTCTACCCGGATCAGGAAGGCGTATATTCCTGGTGGTCTTACCGGTTCAGCGCCAGGCAGAAAAACGCGGGCTGGCGCATTGACTATTTCTGCGTTTCGGAAAGCTTAAAGGACAGGCTGGTCAGCGCTGCCATCCATACGGATGTCATGGGCTCGGATCATTGTCCGGTGGAGCTTGTGATCCGGTAGAGAGAAACAGACGGGAGAAAAAGAGCAGAAATGAATTTACTGACCATTGAACATCTGACAAAATCATATACGGAACGGCTGCTGTTTGACGATACCAGCTTCAGCGTGAACGAAGGGGACAAGATCGGCCTGATCGGCATCAACGGTACGGGAAAATCCACCCTGCTGCGGATCGTGGCCGGGCTGGAGACGCCGGATAAGGGAAACCTGGTTAAGGGCAGGAACTTGGATATCCGTTTTCTGTCCCAGAATCCCCGGTTCCATGAAGGAGATACGATCTTACAGAGCATTGTCCGGGATAACGAAGGCCATGGACATGTGTGGGATCTGGAGAGCCAGGCAAAGACCATGCTGACCAGACTGGGATTCACGGATTTTGATTCCCGGGTGGAAACCCTGTCCGGCGGACAGCGCAAAAGGGTGGCCTTAGTCAGCGTTCTTCTCGGAACAACCGATCTGCTGGTCCTTGACGAGCCGACGAACCATCTTGACAGCAGCATGGCGGACTGGCTGGAGGATTATCTGCGCCGCTTTAAAGGGGCGCTTTTCATGGTGACCCATGACCGGTATTTCCTGGACAGCGTCACCAACCGGATCGTGGAGCTGGACAAGGGGAAGCTGTACAGCTATCAGGAGAACAAGGAGAACGGCGGGTGTTATGAGGGATACTTAAAACGGAAAGCCGAGCGCATGGATATGGAGGTGGCCGCAGAGCGGAAGCGCCAGTCCATTCTCCGGGTGGAGCTGGAATGGATGCAGCGGGGGGCCAGGGCCCGTTCCACCAAACAGAAGGCCCACATTGAGCGGTATGAGACTCTCAGGGACAGGAAGGGACCGGAGATCGACCAGACCGTGGAACTGGATTCCGTCGCCAGCCGCCTGGGACGGACCACCGTGGAGCTGGAAGGGATCTCCAAAGCTTTCGGGGATAAGGTATTGATGAAGGATTTCACCTATATTTTCCTGAAAAATGACCGCATTGGCATCATCGGGCCCAACGGAAGCGGAAAATCCACACTTATGAAGATCATTGCCGGCTGGCAGGAACCTGATGCCGGAACGGTGACTGTGGGGCAGACGGTGAAGATGTGTTATTTTTCCCAGGAAAACGAGGATATGGATGGAAGCCTGAAGGTCATTGATACCATCCGGAATGTGGCGGAATATGTGAAGACGAGGGATGGAAGCGTCAGCGCCTCCCAGATGCTGGAACGGTTTTTGTTTCCGCCGAGTGTGCAGTATACGACGGTAGAGAAGCTGTCCGGCGGGGAAAAGAGAAGGCTTTACCTGCTTCGGCTCCTTATGGAAGCGCCTAATGTGCTCCTGCTTGATGAGCCGACCAATGACCTGGATATCCAGACGCTGACCATCTTAGAGGATTATCTGGACAGCTTCCAGGGAATTGTGGTGACGGTATCCCATGACCGGTATTTTCTGGACCGGGTGGTGCGCCGGATCTTCGCCTTTGAGGGACAGGGGAAGGTGACGCAGTATGAGGGCGGTTTTACGGATTATCAGGCGGCGTATCAGGAGAAATATCCGGAAGGGCCTGGGGGTCCTGATGGGGAAAATGAGAAAAAGCCGGAAAACGGGGAGAAGAAGAGCCGGGAGAGGCAAAGAGGAGAACGGAAGCTTAAATTTTCCTTTAAAGAGCAGCGGGAATGGGATACCATTGAGGAAGAGATCGCCGCTCTGGAGGGGAAGCTCCGGGAATTTGACGTGCAGATCCGAGCGTCTGCCAGCGACTACAGCAAACTGAACGGGCTGATGGAAGAAAAAGCGGAACAGGAACGGCTGTTGGATGAGAAGATGGAGCGCTGGATGTATTTAAACGAAATGGCGGAGAAGATGGAGAATCAGTGACCGGAAGGACAAAAGAGGCGGAGGAGGCGAGTGATATGGAACAGTTTAAGGTTGCGGGCCGTGAAGACAGAAGCTATCCCATGGGACTTACAAAGGTTCCCGGAGGCATTCATTTTTGCGTGGCCGCCCCTGGGGAGGACTGCCGGGTCCTGTTTTTCCGGACGGGAGAAAAAGAAGCGGTCCGTACGCTGTCATTTCCGCCGGAAACCAGAAGAGGCGACGTCTGGGGCATGACTGTACCCGGAGAGGATTTCGAAGGTCTGGAATACTGCTTTGAAATCGACGGAAAACTGTTTTCAGATCCTTACGGAAAACGATTTACGGGAAGAGAAGTATGGGGAGATACAGAGAATGCGCGGAAGCTGCAAAAGACCCCGGTGGAATTTGAGGAATTTGACTGGGAGGATGACAGCCGCCCGGAGATCCCTTACGAGGACACTGTCATATACCGGCTTCATAGCCGGGGGTTCACACAGCATATTTCATCAAAAGTAAAAAACAGGGGAACCTTTCAGGCCATACAGGAAAAGATCCCCTATTTTAAGGAGCTGGGGATCACAACGGTGGAGCTTATGCCGGCCAATGAATTTTCAGAGATCATCATGCCGGAAGAAGTGCCCGGCAATCCTTATGGTCTGGATAAGCCTACGGGTAGATTAAATTACTGGGGATATGCCCCGGGATTTTATTTTGCGCCAAAGGCCGCCTTTGCGTCCGGAAGGACAAAGGATCCGGCCCGGGAGCTGAAGACCCTTGTAAAGGCCCTGCACCGGGAAGGCCTTGAGCTGGTGGCGGAGCTTTACTTCACCGGTAAGGAAGCCCCCTCTTTTGTTCTTGACGCGGTGCGTTTCTGGGCGGAGGAATTTCGTGTGGACGGGATCCGTCTGTCAGGGGCCGTTCCCCTGGACTTAATCGGACGGGACCCTTATTTGAGCCGGATCAAGCTGTGGGCCGTTACCTGGGAGGGCACTGACGGAGGAAGAGGAAAGCATTTAGGCGAATATAATGACGGCTTTCTGGTGGATATGCGCCGGGTTCTGAAGGGAGACGAGGATCAGATGAACCGTCTGGCCTTCCGCAGCCGCAGAAATCCGGCAAAATGCGGAGTTGTCAATTATATGGCCAATACCAATGGCTTTACCATGATGGATATGGTTTCCTATGATACCAGGCATAATGAGGAAAACGGGGAGAACAATCAGGATGGCAGTCCCTGTAATTATTCCTGGAACTGCGGAACAGAAGGGCCTACAAAAAGAAAAAAGATCGCAGAGCTTCGCAAAAAGCAGCTGCGCAACGCTTATCTGCTTCTGTTTCTGAGCCAGGGAACACCCCTGATCCTGGCGGGAGACGAATTCGGAAACTCCCAGTCAGGCAACAACAACGCTTACTGTCAGGACAATGAGATGTCCTGGCTGAACTGGAATCTTATGAAAACCAACAGTGATATTTATGATTTTGTCAGGGCCGTGATCGCTTTCCGGAAGAAACACCCGGTATTTCACATGGAGCAGGAACCCAGAATCATGGATTACCTGGCCTGCGGGCTTCCCGATATGTCCTATCACGGAGTGAGGGCGTGGTGCCCGGAATTTGAAAACTTCCGGCGCCAGCTTGGGATATTCTACTGCGGAGAATATGGAAGAAAGCCGGACGGGACCAGGGACAACAGCTTTTATGTGGCTTATAACATGCACTGGGAACCCCATGAGTTTGACCTGCCCAACCTTCCCAGAGGGGAACGGTGGCATGTGGCTTTCCATACGGACAGGAAGGAAGTCAACGGCATGTATGAAGAAGGAAAAGAGCCGGAGGCAGAAGGAAAGAGATTTACGGTTCCTCCCCGGTCCGTTGTGGTATTTATGGGATTGGCCCGTTAATCCAGCCGGTAGGTATACATACTGCCGATGTAATAGGTATCAATGTATTCCAATATATCCTCCTGGTTGCTGCAGGTAATATGAGATACCTTCAGCAATGCTTCATTTTCTATTTCCAGCAGTTTTTTCTGCTCCGGAGTCGGCAGGGTGGCGGAAAGTGAAAAGCCCACGGTATGCAGGCCGGTAAAGCCGAGCTTTTTCACGAACTCAAAGAAAGAGTTTTCCAGACAGGCGATGTCGATGGCCGGAATTGTTTTGCAGGGAACATAATTATAGCTGATGCTGATGATCATCCCGTTGCCTGTCCGTATCCTGGAAAAATAATGAATCAGGTCATCCGGCCCGGCCTGAAGCCTTTGGGCTATTTCAGGAGAAATATCAGACCCGCGGTAGATCCGGTAATCCAGCAGCCGGGCTCCCGGCTTTAAACCGATGGATTCCATATCCTCCGTGAAGCTGATGGGCTGGTGGTGGTACTGCTTCTGTACCAGGGAACTGGTGACAAAGCTCCCCTTTCCCGCGATCCTGCGGATATAGCCTTCCGAGGTAAGGGCGGAGATCGCTTTGTTTACCGTCATGCGGCTCACCTCAAAGCGTTCGCATAATTCTGATTCCGTAGGGATCTGGTCTCCCGCGTGCAGCGTGTGATTTTTAATGTCTTTTAAAATACAGTCCTTTATTTGTATATACTTTGGTTTCTGATTCATGACTTCACTCCTTGGGAGGCATAATTGCCTCATATTATTATATATCGGAAAATACTAAATGTCTATACAAAAAATATTAGAAAATTTGTATAATATTGCAGCTGAAAGAAGTTGCAATATTATTTTTTTTGTGATATTATATGAAAAAATAAATTAAATGCATATACCTTAAACATAACGTATATACATTATGGCAGACATGAAAAAAGCCAGGAAAGGAGAAGCATGAAGAACATTATTTTAGTCACCCATGGGGATTTCGCAAAGGGCATTCTCACATCCCTGGAGCTGGTCGTGGGTAAAACGGAACATATAGATTTTGTCAGCATCAGTGCCAGGGAAACCATTCCTGATATCACTGCAATGATAGAGGCTAAGATCGATGGATTTCACAATGACGCCTGCACCGTCATTATCAGCGATATTGCAGGAGGCAGCACCACCAGGGCTGCCATGGAGCTGCTGGTGAGAAGAAAAAACATCTATCTCATAACCGGCCTGAACTTAGGACTGCTGCTGGAGGTTGTCTTACTGCCCCTCAGCGGAGAGAATTCGTCGGACAGACAGGCCCTTAAAAACGCCATTGAGAGTTCAAAAAGCACCATGAGCCTTGTCAACGATACCATGGATGAGCAGGATTTCAGCCAGATGTCCGATCTGGACGAGCTGTAGAAAAATTTAAGCCGCGGAAGCCGCGGAACTGGAGGTAAAAATGATTAAATTATTGCGTGTGGATGACCGGCTGATCCATGGCCAGGTGGCGGTGAGCTGGACCTCGTATTTATGTGCGGATACCATTTTGGTTGCCAATGATAAAGCCATCACGGACAAGCTGATGCAGATGGCATTCCAGATGGCAAAGCCGCCTCAGGTTACCTTGTCCATGAAATCCCGGGATGGAGCGGTGGCGGTGATGAACAATCCCAAGCATGCCGGGAGAACAATTTTTGTCGTAACAGCCAGCATACAGGATGCTTTGTATTTAATGGAACGCTGTGAGTCTGTTAAGGAAGTCTGCCTGGGGGGCATCAGGAAGGCCCCGGGTAAAAAAATGGTGGAAAGGCAGGTGTATCTGGATGAACTGGACATGGAGGGAATTGAGAAAATCCATGCCATGGGGAAAGAAATCTTTCTGCAGGCGGTGCCTACGGAAAAGAAACTGCAGTACGGTGATATCGTAAAAGAGTTTAAAAAATAAAAAGAGGAGGATACATTTATGATATGGAAAGCTTTGCTTTTAGGGATCCTTGCCGGATTTGCCATCTGGGATGGACGGGTGTTCGGGCAGCACATGTTTGACCGGCCCATCGTGACCGGCCCCATCGTGGGACTTCTGCTGGGGGATCTGCAGACTGGTATAGTAATGGGAGCGGCAGTGGAATTGGTGATGATGGGAATCGTGGGCATTGGAGCAGCCACTCCCCCTGATGTGGTCTCGGGAGGGATCCTGGCCACCGCATTTGCCATTATGTCCGGACTCGATATGGATGCGGCTGTGGCATTATCACTGCCCATCGCCACACTGGCACAGTCCGTGGGTATTCTGGACCGGACCATCAATGCCACATTCCTTCACTGGGCGGACAATGCTGCGGAGGAAGGAGATTATAAGGGCGTTGCAAAAGCCTTCTGGTCGGGAGCGTGGCTGTTCTGGATCAGTTCGTTTCTGGTGGTCTTCCTGGGCGTTCTGCTGGGATCCAATACCATTGCCGCTTTTGTTGACGCACTCCCTGCCTTTATACTGAGCGGTTTAAAGGTTGCCAGCGGAATGCTTCCGGCATTGGGAATTGCCATTTTAATGCAGCTCATTTTCGATAAGACCAATGCGGCATACTTATTTGTCGGATTCATATTGACCGCCCTGCTTGGAATGAGCACGGTGGGCGTGGCCATTGTGGGGGCCGTCATTGCATACACGGTTTACCAGTCGGCAACCCAGAGGAAAAAGGAACAGATGGCTCTTGCGCTGACGCAGACCATGTCCGATGATTTAGGAGGTGAATTATAATGGCACATTTAGACGACGCATACACAGAGAACAGCCTGGTTAGCAAATCAGATATGAGAAAGACCTTCTGGCGTTCCTTTCCGCTGCAGGGCTGTTTTAATTATGAACGCATGCAGAACGTAGGTTTTTGCTACTCCATGATCCCGGTGCTGAAACGGCTGTATCCGGAGAAGGAGGAAGCCAGGGAGGCCTTAAAAAGACACCTGTCCTTTTTTAACACAACGCCTCAGGTGGTCAGCTTTATTACCGGCGCCTGCGTTGCCCTGGAGGAGGAGAACAAAAAGTCCAAAGAAGGCTTTGATATTGAGTCGATCACCGCTTTAAAAGCGGCCCTCATGGGACCGATCGCCGGTATCGGGGATTCCTTTTTCTGGGGGACCTTCCGCATCATCGCGGCGGGCGTAGGCTGCGGCCTGGCATCAAAGGGCAGCCTGCTGGGAGCCGTGCTGTTTCTGCTCATATTCAACACACCTCATTATCTGGTGAGATATTACGGCCTGAAGCTGGGATATAAGAGCGGTATCACCTTTATTGAAACGGCTCAATCCTCAGGCATGATCCAGATTCTTACCAACTGTGCGAAGATCATCGGACTTTGCGTGGTGGGAGCGATGATCGCCTCCATGGTGGCCTTTTCAACGCCCCTGGTACTGACCATGGGAGAAACCAGTGTTGAGATTCAGGGAGTGTTCGACCAGATTCTCCCGAAAGTTCTGCCTCTGTTGCTGACATTTGGAATTTACGGATTATTGAAGAAAGGATATAAGACGGTAACGGTCATGCTGGGAATCATTGCAGCCGGCATTGCATGTGCGTTCTTTGGAATATTATAATGAATTATCAGTCAAAAATGTATGAATATATCTGTGAGACTCCTTTGGTGCTCACGGATATTATAAAACGGAGAAAAGAGATAACAAAAGAATTTGTGGCCTTTTATCAGGACAAAACAATTGAACAGGTGTATGTGATCGGTTCAGGAACCAGCTATCACGCAGGGCTTTCCGCAAAAACCTATCTGGAAGAGATTTTGAATATCAAGGTGTTCAACAGTTATCCGACCCAGTTTGAAAGAAGTGAAAAGATCTTCAACAAAAACACTCTGGTTATCGGAATTTCCCAGGGAGGGCAGAGTCTCTCTACGGTGGCGGGTTTAGATTCTGCCAGGAACCTTGGGCTTTATACGGCTGCCATTTCAGAAAACCCGACGGCCCTGATATTTGAACATGCCGATACCAGCACAAGGCTTGAAGTGGGAAATGAAAAATGCGGTGCGAAAACAAAAGGGTATGCCGGGACAACCGTTACCCTGATGATGATAATGACGGAGCTGGCCATCACAAAAGGCATATTGACAGAAGAGGCTGCCCAGGGGTATATTGACCGGATGTTTCATGTAATCGGCAATATGAAGCAGGTCACTGAAAAAGCCACGGAATGGTATCACCGGATAAAGGAAGAGTTTCTTCCCGCAAAACGGATCATTGTGGTGGGATATGACGGAATGTATGCCGATGTCCTGGAAGGCGCCCTGAAAATTCTTGAAACAGTCCGCCAGGGAGTGACCGGATATGATATTGAAGAATTTTTCCATGGCATTTATAATTCCATCAATGAGGATTCCCATATTTTCTATCTGGCATCCAAAGGGGATTATAAGCCCAGAACGGTAAAGCTCATAGACATTCTCAGTGAATGGACGCCTCACAACTATATGGTCGCTTCACCGGAAGGGCTTGAGAAAACAGCCTCTAAGGATCTGATCTGTCACTTTGTGGAGGATCCCCTGTTTTCACCGTGGGAATATATCATCCCTCTGCAGGTGGTGGCCTGCCTGGCGCCTCAGGATCTGGGGATCAATCCGGACATACCGAAAGACCCTGAGTTTCATAAGAGGATCGGAAGCAAGATGCTTGACGGGGTGAGGGATCAGTATACGGCGAAAGCTTAAGCAGGGAGAGACATCTGATCAGGGATGGAGCTTTCCTTGAAACAGTTGAAAAATAAAGAAAGACTTCCCGGCGATCAGCAATGATGCCGGGAAGTCTTTTATTGATATGAGCCGGATTCATCGGGGAAATGGCGGTTTCATCAGGGGTGATTCACCGGAAATTCCGGTTTTTCTCCATTTAAAACACGCCAGATATCTTCGGCTGCATACAATTCCATATTTTCCAGTGCCTGGACTGTGTTTGCGGCGCTGTGGGGGGAAAGAAGGATGTTTTCATATTGAAACAGTTCACTGTCCGGGGGAAGAGGCTCCTGTTCAAACACGTCCAGACCGGCGCCTTTGATTTTGTTTTCCCTGACAGCCTGGATTAAATCCTTTTCCTTTATGATCCCGCCCCGGGACACATTGATGATATAAGCGGTGGATTTCATGAGATCAAACTGTGCTTTGGAAACCATATATCTGGTTTTTTCTGTCAGAGGTACGTGGAGGGAGATAAAATCCGCCGTTTGATAGATCTCATTGCAGTCAGAGACCAGCCTGATCTCAGCGGGCACGTTTGCTTCCGTTAAACCGGAGTCGTATCCGATGACCTTCATCCCGAACCCGTGAACCGCCTTTTTGGCGACCAGGCGCCCGATGTTACCGCAGCCGATGAGCCCCAGGGTGGTTCCCTGCAGTTCGGCGTTAAACACCCGCTTTCTGACGGAAAAGTCACCCTTATGGGCGGCGTTAGACATTATTTCATAATTCTTGGCACAGGCCAGCAAAAGCAGGATGGTCTGCTCGGCCACTGCGTTGGAATTTGCGGTTCCCGAATTGGTGATCTGGATTCCGGCCTGTTCCGCATAAAGCGTGTCAATATGCTCAAATCCGGCGCTGAAATTGGAGATCACCCTGCAGCGCTTTAACCGGTCCAGAACGGCCTTATCATATCTTATTTTAGAGCCGGCGCCTGCCAGAATTGCATCACAGTCTTCCAGAAGAGGATCAGAGGCTGAAGCGGGAGCCCCCAGTATGACTTCACAGCCTTTCTCGCGGAGGTATTCCACTCCGGTATTGGAAATGGCTTTGGGTACTAATACTTTGTACATGGCGTTCTCCTTGTATTTTCTTTTTGATACTATACTAATTTAGTATAGAATAAAACGAAGATTATCTGCGCAGAATTTCAGCCAGGGTACATTCTCTGAGTTCCTGGTTCAGTTTGTTCTGGATCGTTAAGAATTCCCGGTGAACCAGGCAGGGACGTTTGGGTACATTTAAGGAGCATTCATATCCGGACTGCATACATTCGATCAGAAGCAGTTCCGGGTCTATAATGGTCAGAATATCGTATAAGGTCGTTTTTTCCAAATCACAGTTTAGGGCATAGCCGCCTGTGCTTCCGCGGTAGCTTTTGATAAATCCCGCTTTTTCCAGCTTCCTCGCGATCTTATAGGCAATGGAAGAGGTGATCTGTTCCTGCCCGCATATGGTTTGGATATTTGCAATTTCACCGGAAGACAATGCCCGGATGATTCGTACCGCATAGTCACATTCTCTGGTAATCAGCATGTGGCACCTCCCTTTCTATAAGATTAACATACTGGACTTTATCGGTCAAGTTTTACCAATAAAACATTTTCAAATATCCGGATACCGGTTGTGAAAGATCTGTGAACTCCCAGTTATTTCAATTATTTTTAAGGTTTGTTCTGTATACTCCTTGTAAAGAAAGAGAAAAAAACAGGTAAGGAGGTTTATTTATGAGCGGATACCAGATGGTTTTTGAACGTTTTGAAATAAAGTATCTTTTGAGCCCCGACCAATACCGGGAGCTGAAAAAGAGACTGGCCGGAAAGCTGGTGACTGACCGGTTTGGAAAGTCCACCATCAGCAATATTTATTTTGACACTCCGGATTCCAGACTCATCCGGCAGTCCCTGGAAAAGCCGGTATATAAGGAAAAGTTAAGGCTCCGGAGCTATGGGCAGCCCAAGGAAGGGGAGGCTGTTTTTCTGGAACTGAAGAAGAAATATAAAGGCATTGTATACAAACGGCGGGAAGCCATGAGCCTGGGAGAGGCGGAGGAATATTTATACCGGCGCAGGAGGCCGGAAAGGGACAGCCAGGTGCTTCATGAAATCGACTGGTTTCTGGATTTTTATAAAAGTGTGGTTCCCTCCATGTACATCTCCTATGACCGGGTGGCCATGTACGGAGCAGAGGATGAGGAGCTCCGGGTGACCTTTGACGGAAACATCCTTTGGAGAGATGAAAATTTAAAACTGGATACGGGTTCCTGGGGAAGACCTCTTCTGGAGCCTGGGAGCTGCCTGATGGAGATCAAGATCGCAGGCGCCATGCCCCTCTGGCTGGGGACCATTCTTGATGAGCTTAAAATATATCCGGCTTCTTTTTCCAAATACGGTCAGGCCTATGTCAGGCAGACCCTGCAGAAATTACAGAACAAAGGAGGAGAAAACTGTGCTTAATTCTTGGTTTCAGTCAGTTTTAGCAAATGATACGGCCGGAGCTTTTTCAGCCGGGGCCTTTCTGGCATGTACGGCAGCTTCCCTGGTGCTGGGTCTTATCATTGCCGGCGTGTTTATGTACCGGAATACCTATACCAAGGGATTTGCCGTGACGCTGGCTCTTATGCCGGCAATCGTACAAATGGTGATCATGCTGGTAAACGGCAATCTGGGGACCGGAGTGGCGGTCATGGGAGCCTTCTCCCTGGTCCGGTTCCGCTCTGTTCCGGGAAGGGCGGAGGAGATCAGCAGTATTTTCCAGGCCATGGCGGTGGGACTTGCCGCAGGGATGGGTTACATAGGGATCGCAGCCCTGTTTGTGCTGATCGTGGGAGGAGCCGGAATGCTGCTGTCCGCCAGCCGGTTCGGACAGCAGAAAGCGGATATCCGGGTGCTCCGAATCACCATCCCCGAGTCCCTGGACTATACCACCGTATTTGACGAGCTTTTTAAACAGTATTTGAAGAAATGGGATTTAAAACAGGTGAAGACCACAAATATGGGCAGCCTTTATAAGCTGGATTATGAAGTCGTGCTTAAAAGTCCGGGAGAAGAAAAGAAGATGATCGATGATCTCAGATGCCGAAACGGCAATCTGGAAATCTTTTTGGGAAGGCCCGTAAGCGGAAGGGAGGAATTATAATGACGAAAAAACAATTCCGAAAAGGAAGAGCAGCGGCCGTATTCATGGCGGTCATGCTTGCCATGGCCGGAGTTTCCGGCTGCGGGAGCAAGGACAGCTCTCCGTCCGGTACGGCCGGTGAGAGCGGCAGCAGCGTTGAGAGCGGGAGTGAGGCAGCTGAAACGGAAGATACGGATTTTAATAAGGAACTGTCCGGTTCCTCCGTGGATACGGAATTTACAGACCGGGATAAAGACGGAAGCTATTCTGAGTCCGATGCCGGAAAAATCACCCTGAACGGAAGCGGGGCAGAGGCAGCCGGGGATCATGTAAGCGTCTCCGGGAGTACGGTCACCATAAACGGAGAAGGCACTTACCTCGTGACCGGGACCCTGGAAAACGGTCAGATCATTGTGGAGGCGGCGGACACGGATAAGGTCCAGATCGTGTTAAAGGATGCCCGGATCCATTGTGAGACCAGCGCAGCCATTTACGTTAAGTCTGCGGATAAGGTTTTTGTGACCCTGGCGGATGGAAGCACCAGCAAACTGAGCGGAGGAACCCAATATACAGACACCGACGAAAATACGGTGGATGGCGTGATTTTCAGCAAGGCGGATTTAACGGTCAATGGAAGCGGAAGCCTGGAGATCGACGCGGAGTATAAGCATGGGATCGTTTCCAAGGATACTCTGGCTGTTACAGGCGGCAGTCTTACCATTGACGCAGTGTCCCAGTGCCTGTCGGGAAAGGATGGAGTGAAGATAGCGGATGGCACCTTCCTTCTGACTGCCCAGGGAAAGGCTGTAAAATCAGAAAATACGGATGATACCACCCTGGGAAATATCTACATAGCCGGAGGAACCTTTACCGTTAAGTCGGAGGATGACGCCTTCCATGCCGGAGGAAGCATTGTGATAGACGGGGGAATGATTACGGTTGAAAGCGGTGACGACGCCGTCCACGGGGACCAGGATGTGGTGGTGAATGGAGGAACGCTCAACGCTGTCAGCTGTTACGAGGGGCTGGAGGGCTACCGCGTCACGATAAACGGAGGTGAGATATCCATTACGGCAACGGATGACGGAGTGAATGCGGCTGATCCCAACTCTTCCAGTGACCAGGAAGCACAAGGCGGAGGTCAGGGAGGCGGACCGGGAGGCATGAGACCCGGAGGCAGTGAGACGGCAGGGGAAAGCAGTATGGAAGAGGGACAGACCGGGGAAGACAGTTCCCGGCCTGCAGCGGAAGAAACCTTAAGCGAAACGGTTTCAGAAGGTGAGACCGGATCGGAAACCGCGGGAAGAGCACAGGGCGGACAAAGGCCGGGAGGCAGAACCGGACAGGGAGGAATGGGTCCCGGAGGCGGAATGGGCGGAGGAGGTTCCATGGCAAATGACTCCAATGCCTATATTAAGATAACAGGAGGTACCCTCACCGTAGATGCGGGCGGGGATGGACTGGATTCCAACGGAAGTCTTTCCATATCCGGAGGAACGGTTTATGTAAGCGGATCAGAAGGCGGCGCAGACAGCGCCCTGGATTATAATGGAGACGGTATCATAACAGGCGGTACGGTTATCGCCGCAGGGAGTTCAGGAATGGCACAGGGCTTTGGAACATCCTCTGTCCAGTATTCCATATTCCAGAATTTGAATGAGACTCAGGAAGGAGGAAGTGAAGTGGTTCTCAGGGATAAGGACGGGAATGCACTGGTGAGCTGGACGCCTCTGAAGCGGTATTCCTCAGTGGTCGTCAGCTGTCCCGGTCTGGAGGAGGGCACCTATACCCTGACAGCAGGGACGGAAAGCGCAGAGCTGACTCTGGAATCCGTGGTGACCTCCAACTCGGCCTCAGGAGGCAGAGGTCCCGGAGGCATGGGCCGGGAAACAGATAATTAATTTTCCGGATAGATCAGGTGCTCGTCATCGATTCCATAAAGCACGGTATCCAGGAATTTTCTCGCCAGATATTTTGCCATTCCCAGATTCATATCCAGGTAGTTGCCGCAGTCCTTTGCGGCGGCTCCGGGAACTTCCTCTTCAAAATCCCGGATGAATTCATACATTTCCGTTATCAGGGGTACGATATCCCTGGATTTGTAATCGCCGGAAAGCAGAAGATAAAAACCGGTGCGGCAGCCCATGGGGCCAAAGTACAGGACACGGGAAGAGTAGGACTCGTGATTGCGCAGGAAGGTCGCGCCCAGATGTTCAATGGTATGGATCTCCGCCGTATTCATGACGGGTTCGAAGTTGGGACGGGTCATGCGGATGTCGAATGTGGTGACTACGGAGTCCCCGGCCCGGTCCTTGCGTGAAACATAGATGCCCGGAAGCAGTTTTAGATGATTAATGGTAAAGCTTGTGATTTTCTCCATGAAATCAGATCCTTTCTTAAATAGTGGATGTATGTGATTGACAGTATTTTATTCCTTATGGAGAGATTATAATAAAAAATGCGGCTCACTGCAACTGTTATCTGTGATTTCCTGCGGTTCCTTTCAGGCGCCTGCAAACAAAATCATTCATGAAATTCCCTCACCGCTTCATACCATAGTAGGAGAAATGGGAAGGAGCGTCAGAATGGAAGAGTGGTTTCGTTTATCAGAGGATGAGGTCCTGGCAAAGCTTCAGGCGGGCCGCAATGGACTGGATTCCAGGGAAATCTCAAGGCGCAGGCATGTGTACGGGCCGAACACGTTAAAAAAGGCGGAACGAAAAAGCGCTTTCCAGGTATTTCTGGACCAGTTCAAGGATTTACTGGTCATCATCCTGATCATAGCAGCGGTTATCTCCATGATATCCGGTGATGTGGAAAGCACGGCGGTTATCTTTGCAGTGCTTTTGTTAAATGCAGTCTTGGGAACGGTGGAGCATCAAAAGGCGGAAAAATCCCTTGACAGCCTGATGGCCCTGTCCGCGCCAGCCGCAAGGGTGGTCAGGGAGGGCAGAAAGCAGGAAATCTTATCTGAGGAAATCGTGCCGGGTGATATCCTGCTTCTGGAAGCAGGGGATATGGTGGCGGCAGATGGCCGCATACTGGAAAATTATTCCTTTCTGGTCAATGAAAGCTCCCTGACCGGGGAATCCGTCAATGTGGAGAAGCGGACGGGGAGGATCCGGGAGGAGAAGGTGCCCCTGGCAGAGCAGATGAACATGGTGTTTTCCGGTTCCCTGGTGGCGGCAGGAAGGGCAAAGGTTCTGGTGACAGGGACCGGGATGAATACGGAAATCGGACGGATCGCCTCGCTGATGAACGATGCGGGTGAGAAGAAGACGCCGCTCCAGGTGAGTCTGGACCAGTTCGGAAGCAGGCTGGCGGCAGGGATACTTGTCATCTGCGCGGTGGTTTTCGGCCTCAGCATTTACCGCCGGATGCCTCTTCTGGATTCCCTGATGTTTGCCGTGGCTCTGGCGGTGGCGGCGATTCCGGAAGCCTTAAGCTCCATCGTCACCATTGTGCAGGCCATGGGAACTCAGAAAATGGCGGGGGAAAACGCCATCATAAAGGATTTGAAGGCGGTGGAAAGCCTTGGCTGTGTGTCGGTCATCTGCTCCGATAAGACAGGGACCCTGACCCAGAACCGGATGACCGTCCAGCAGATTTACGTCAACAGCCGCCTCTATCCCCCGGAGCTTTTAAATCCTGAGATCCCGGTACATAAATATCTGTTATACGATGCGGTTTTAAATAATGATTCCGCCTATGTCAACGGAAAGCTTTTCGGTGATCCCACGGAAACGGCCCTGATCCAGATGGCGGAGAGGACCGGGATGGAGGAGGAGGCGGTGAAGTCATACTATCCCAGAGCAGGAGAGCTGCCCTTTGATTCCAGGCGCAAGCTCATGAGCACCGTGCACCGGATCGGAGGCAGGCGGGTTCTGTTCACCAAGGGGGCGGTGGATGTGCTGCTTCCAAAGATCACCCATATATGGACCGGCGAAGGGGTACGGGTCATCAGGGAAGGGGACCGGCAGTCCATGTTGGACCAGAACATGGATTTTTCCAGACAGGGACTCCGGGTGCTCACCTTTGTGTGCAGGGACATGGATGAAACGGAAAAGCTGACGGAGAAGTCGGAGACCGGATACGCCTTTCTGGGAATGATCGCCATGATGGACCCTCCCCGGCCGGAGACGAAAAATGCGGTTTTAAACGCCCGCAGGGCCGGTATACGGCCGGTCATGATCACGGGAGACCACAAAGTCACCGCTTCCGCCATTGCGGAGAAGATCGGGATCCTGGGGGAAGAGGATCTGGCGGTCAGCGGTCCGGAGCTGGATGATATGCCGGAAGAGGAACTGGGCCGGAGTCTGGAGCGCATCAGCGTCTATGCCCGGGTGTCCCCGGAGCACAAGATCCGGATCGTCCGCGCCTGGCAGAAGAAGGGCCATATCGTTGCCATGACAGGGGACGGGGTAAACGACGCCCCGGCGTTAAAGCAGGCCGACATCGGGGTAGCCATGGGGAAAATGGGGACAGAAGTGTCAAAGGACGCTTCGGCCATGATTCTTACGGATGATAATTTTGCCACCATCATCAAGGCAGTTGCCAACGGGCGGAACGTTTACCGGAATATACGGAATGCCATTAAATTCCTTTTATCCGGAAATATGGCCGGGATCCTCTGTGTCCTGTATACCTCCTTCCGGGCCCTTCCCACTCCGTTTGCGCCGGTACATCTGCTGTTTATCAACCTTTTGACGGATTCTCTGCCCGCCATAGCCATCGGCATGGAAAAGGCGGAGGCCGACCTCCTTGCGCAAAAGCCCAGAAACCCTTCGGAAGGAATCTTAACAAAGCGGTTTGTCTTTCAGATCCTCCTTCAGGGCGCGCTGATCGCCATATGCACCATGACCTCCTATCATACCGGCCTTGTTACCGGAAGTGAAGTGGCGGCCAGCACCATGGCATTTTCCACCCTGACCCTGGCGAGACTGTTCCATGGCTTTAACTGCCGCAGCAGCCATTCCATATTAAAAATTGGCTTAAAAAGCAATCTGTGGAGCATTATGGCCTTTGAGGCAGGGGCAGTTCTTTTGGCAGCCGTGCTGTTTATACCCGGGCTTCATACCTTTTTTTATGTGGCAGATTTAACGGCAAGGCAGTTCGTGACCATCTTTATTTTTGCCCTGGTCCCAACCCTTGTGATCCAGGCGTTTAAGACCGTGAGAGAGAGTCTGCATTAAGAAAATAATAACCCGAAATCTTGACATACTTTTTTCACCGTGCTACACTATTATATATACGAAAATATATAGCCTAAGAGATGACAGAGCCAGGTGATGAGTGCGGGGAACCGTTCATTTCCAGGGCTCTTTCTTTATCCCTTGAGAAATATTTAACAAGCTGTCAGGGGCAGAGGGCGATTACCGGAAGGGGAAGGAGCGTCCTGCGGGCATACCTGTATGCCAAAAACGCGGGTCAGTAGGAGGAAATTATGGGGAGATATGTCATTGCCCTGGATCAGGGTACGACAAGTTCCAGATGCATCCTGTTCAATGAGCAGGGGACCGTCTGCAGTGTAGCACAAAAGGAGTTCACTCAGCTTTTTCCAAAGCCGGGCTGGGTGGAGCATGATCCCATGGAGATATGGTCCTCACAGCTTTCCGTGACCATGGAGGCCATGGGAAAGATCGGGGCGCATTACAGCGATATTGCGGCAATCGGAATCACGAACCAGCGGGAAACCGCGGTTGTCTGGGATAAGGAAACAGGGGAACCGGTCTACAATGCCATTGTCTGGCAGTGCCGCAGGACTTCGGACCGGATCGAGGAGCTAAAGGATGGCGGCCTGGAAAAAATGATCGCTGAAAAGACCGGTCTGATCCCGGATGCCTATTTTTCCGGGAGCAAGATCGAATGGATCCTGGATCATGTGGAAGGGGCAAGGGAGCGGGCGGAACGGGGAGAGCTGCTGTTCGGAACCGTTGATACCTGGCTGATCTGGAACCTGACCAAGGGCTGCATCCATGTGACGGATTACACCAATGCGTCAAGGACCATGCTGTTCGATATACACAGGAAGTGCTGGGACGAGGACATCCTTGAGCTTTTCAACATCCCCAGATGCATGCTGCCTGATGTCAAGCCCTCCAGCTGTGTTTACGGCTACACATCGTCGGATGTCATGGGGGGAAAGATCCCGATTGCCGGTGCGGCGGGGGACCAGCAGGCGGCGCTGTTCGGCCAGTGCTGTTTTGAAGCCGGTGAGGTGAAGAATACTTATGGGACCGGCTGTTTCCTGCTCATGAATACGGGGGAAAAGGCGGTTCAGTCGGAGCATGGGCTTTTGACCACCATAGCGGCCAGTGACCAGGAGAGCATCCAGTACGCTCTGGAGGGAAGCGTCTTTGTGGCAGGCGCTGCCGTGCAGTGGCTCCGGGATGAGATGCGCATGGTGCGGTCGGCCCCTCAGACAGAGGAATACTGCACGGCGGCGGCGGACACGGGCGGCGTCTATGTGGTCCCCGCTTTTGCAGGGCTGGGTGCGCCCTATTGGGATCAGTATGCAAGGGGAACCATTGTAGGGGTTACCAGGGGAACCAGCAAGGAGCAGTTCATCCGCGCCACGGTGGAATCCATGGCCTATCAGGTCTATGATCTCATCGAGGCCATGGAGCAGGACTCCGGCATTCATTTAAAACAGCTCAGGGTGGACGGAGGTGCCTGCGCCAACAATTTCCTCATGCAGTTTCAGGCAGACCTATTAAACGCTCAGATCGTAAGGCCGGAATGCATCGAGACCACCGCCCTTGGAGCCGCGTATCTGGCAGGACTTGCCGTGGGCTACTGGAGAAACAGGGAAGAGATCAAGAAGAACTGGAAGGTGTCCAGGGAGTTTGACGCCCGGATGGAAGAGGACACCCGGAAAAACCTGATAAAGGGCTGGAAAAGGGCGGTAAAATGCGCCCTCTGCTGGTCGCAGGAAGAGGACTAGCCAAAAGCAGGGCAGGGATTTGAAGGCAAATTCTTGACAGCCGCGGCGGTATTGTGTTAGCATTAAGACAGTTGAATAGAAAACCTTTGAGACAAAAGAGTAAGGGTAAATATTACGGAGGAATCCGTATATTTTCCCTTGCTCTTTTTTATATTATTCCCGGGGAAACGGGGAACAGTCAGGGACATGGAGGAGAATGAACATGAGGGAAATGAATTACGATGCGGCAGTCATCGGCGGCGGTGTCATCGGCTGCGCAATAGCGAGGGAGCTGTCGCGCTATGCGCTTAACACCTGCGTCATTGAGCGGGAGGAGGATGTCTGTTCGGGCACGTCAAAGGCCAACAGCGCCATCGTTCATGCGGGGCATGACGCGGTGCCGGGGTCTTTAAAGGCGAAGTTTAATGTGGAAGGCAGCCGTATGATGGGAGAACTGGCGGATGAGCTTGACTTTTCATTTATCAGGAATGGTTCTCTGGTCCTCTGTTTTTCGGAAGAAGATATGCCGGCTTTAAAAGCGCTTTATGAAAAAGGCACGAAAAACGGTGTCCCGGACCTTTCTATCCTCTCAGGCGGTGAGGTGCGGGCCATGGAGCCGAATGTGACCGATGAGGTGGTGGCGGCCCTCTATGCGCCTACGGGAGGAATCGTATGCCCATTCGGACTGACCATAGCGCTGGCGGAAAATGCCTGTGACAACGGGGTGGAATTTATTTTTAACACCCAGGTCAAAGAGATCGGAAAGGTCCCGGGAGGCTATGATTTAAAAACCGGAGACAAGATCATCCACGCCACTTATGTGATCAATGCGGCAGGCGTTTACGCCGATGTGATCCACAATATGGTCAGCGGGGAAAAGCTTCACATTACGGCGAGAAAGGGCGATTACTGCCTGCTGGATAAAGAAGCGGGAGCCCATGTGACCCGTACGGTTTTCCAGCTTCCCGGGAAGATGGGAAAGGGGGTTCTGGTGACGCCGACGGTTCACGGAAACCTGCTGGCCGGCCCCACCGCCGCGGATGTGGAAGACAAAGAATGCACCGGGACCACGGCAAAGGAACTGTCGGATATTATGGAAAAATCCGCCTGGGGAGTAAAGAACATCCCCTTTCGTCAGGTCATCACCTCCTTTTCCGGCCTTCGGGCCCACGAGGATGGGGATGACTTTGTTGTGGGCGAGGTCCCGGATGCGGAGGGATTTTTTGATGCGGCAGGCATTGAATCTCCCGGCCTTACAAGCGCTCCGGCCATTGGCGTTTTTGTGGCGGATCTTGTGGCCAGAAAGGCGTCTGCGGACAGAAAGAAGAACTTTAAGGAAACCCGGAAGGGGATCCTGGATCCCCGGAAGCTGACGTTAAAGGAGCGGGGAGAGCTCATAAAAAAGAATCCTCAGTACGGCACCATCATCTGCCGCTGTGAGGAAGTCAGCGAAGGAGAGATCGTGGATGCCGTCACCCGCACCCTGGGGGCGGTTTCCTTAGACGGGATCAAGCGCCGTGTGCGCGCCGGCATGGGGAGATGCCAGGCCGGTTTCTGCGCCCCCAGGACCATGGAGATCCTGGCCAGGGAGACGGACAGGAAAATGGAAGATATCTGCAAAAACGGGGCCGGTTCCAATATGCTTACCGGCCGCATATAGGAGGATGGCGGCATGACGGAGCATGAGATTGTAATCATCGGCGGAGGCCCGGCAGGGCTGGCAGCGGCGGTGGCGGCGAGAAAAGCCGGCATCACGGATATAATGATTCTGGAAAGAGAAGCCTATCTGGGCGGAATCCTGAATCAGTGCATCCACAACGGGTTCGGCCTGCATACCTTTAAAGAGGAATTAACAGGCCCGGAATATGCGGCCCGGTATATTGAAATGGCGGAGGGGGAAAAGATCCCTTATAAATTGAACACCATGGTCCTTGACATCAGCCGGGATAAGGTGGTGACAGCCATCAGCCGGGAGGACGGCTTAACGGTCATAAAGGCCCGGGCCGTCATCCTGGCCATGGGCTGCAGGGAGCGCCCCAGGGGCGCCTTAAACATACCGGGGTTCCGCCCGGCAGGAATCTATTCCGCCGGCACCGCCCAGAGGCTGATGAACATTGAGGGCTTTTGTGTGGGAAAGGAAGCGGTGATCCTGGGTTCCGGCGACATCGGGCTGATCATGGCCAGGCGGATGACGCTGGAAGGCGCCAAAGTAAAGGCGGTTGCGGAGCTGATGCCTTATTCCGGCGGACTGAAGAGAAATATCGTCCAGTGTCTGGATGATTACGGGATCCCCTTAAAGCTCAGCCATACGGTGGTGGACATTGAGGGAAAAGAACGGGTGACCGGGGTCACCCTGGCTGCGGTCGACGAAAACCGGAAGCCCATTCCGGGCACAGAGGAACATTACAGCTGCGACACCCTGCTTCTTTCCGTGGGGCTGATCCCGGAAAATGAGCTTTCAAAAGGCGCAGGCGTGTCACTGAGCCGGGTCACCTCGGGACCGGTGGTCAGCGACCGCCTGGAAACAAGCGTGGAGGGCGTGTTTGCCTGCGGCAATGTGCTTCATGTCCACGACCTTGTGGATTATGTATCCGAGGAAGCCGCACTGGCGGGAACAGGCGCTGCGGCTTATGTAAAAGAAAGCCGCGGCAAAAGGTCCGGACATGTGGTGGAATTATCAGCAGAAAACGGCGTCCGCTATACGGTTCCCCAGATGCTTGATGTGGAGAACATGGAGGATAAGGTAACGGTGCGCTTCCGCGTGGCGGATGTATACCGGGACCGTTACATCAGCGTCTATTATGACGGCGTTCGGGTATCCCGAAAAAAGAAGAGGGCACTGGCGCCCGGTGAAATGGAGCAGGTGGTCTTAAGAAAGGACAGCTTTAAGGAGTATCCGGATCTCAATAAAATAGTTGTCTGTACGGAGGTGGAGTGACATGGAGGTAAGAGAATTGATCTGCATCTGCTGTCCCCTGGGCTGTCCCCTGACGGTGCGTATCGACGGGGACCGGATCGAAGTGACAGGAAATTCCTGCAGCCGGGGCGAAGAATACGGCAGGAAGGAAGTCTTAAGCCCCACCAGAGTGGTGACCTCCTCGGTCCGCGTAACCGGCGGTGAGCTGGATATGGTTTCGGTGAAAACCAGAGAGGACATCCCAAAGGACAGAATCTTTGCCTGCATGGCAGAGATCCGGAAGACAACGGTTTCCGCTCCTGTTTCCATCGGAGATGTGATCGTCCCTGACTGCGCCGGAACCGGCGTTCCGGTGGTTGCCACAAAGAATATAAAAAAAAGATAGGACTGCCGGAAAATCAGTCCCGCAATTGCCCCAAGCCGGCCAAATGCTGCTTGCCTGGGGCATAGCGGGGCTGTTTTGCATGGAATGAGGGATGAAGAAGTGGGGAAAAAACTGCTTCACTTTCTTAAGAAATGGAAAATGGATAAAAATTTGCCTTGACGGTGGGGGAAAGGATTGATAAAGTAGAACGAGATCCATATTTTGTGGGTGTGGAGGAATATCAATGAGGGCGATTGAACTGCTGGAGGCGTCTCCGGTGATTGCAGCGGTTAAAGATGATGGCGGATTAAAGAGATGTTTTGAATCAGAATGCCAGGTAGTATTCATCCTGTACGGCAATATCTGCAATATCGGCAGTATTGTACACCAGATAAAGGAACATGGGAAATATGCCATTGTTCATGCAGATCTGGCCCAGGGCTTAAGCTCCAGGGAGATCGTTGTGGACTTTATCAAACAGAACACCAACGCGGATGGGATTATCAGCACAAAGCCTCTTCTTGTGAAAAGAGCGGTTGAATTGGGATTGTTCGGGGTGCAGAGGACTTTTATTATTGACTCCCTTGCCATGAGTACGACGAAAAAACAGATCGATACGTTTCATCCGGATCTGGTTGAGATCATGCCGGGGGTTATGCCAAAGGTTTTAAAAGAGATTCGCGCTTATACGGATATTCCCATTATTGCAGGCGGATTGATATCGGACAAAAAGGATATCATGGCGGCTTTTTCTGCAGGTGCGGATGCAATCTCCACCACGAAGGAAGAGTTATGGTTCATGTAAAAGGAGGATGCTATGAAATTAGTTACATACGAGGTTGACCGGAGAAGAGATGTGGGGGTAGTGAGTAAGGATGAGCTATGGGTCTTTCCTCTCAGGGCATTTGGTATGGAATATAAAGAAATGCTGGAGGTGGTTAAGGGCTTAAGCCAGTCAGAGCATGATTTACTGGAACATGCTTCCGGCCTGGATCCTTATAACAGCAATATTGTGGGAGCCGCCATGATGAAAGAGGTTAAGCTTCTGGCACCGATCCGGACACCGGAACAGGACATTATCTGCCTGGGGCTTAATTACATGGAGCATGCTGAGGAATCCGCCCGCTTTAAGAAAGAGGATTTTGACGGAACGCGTGCAACCGCGGTTTATTTTTCCAAGCGGGTGAACCAGGCGGTGAGCCCTTACGGAGAGATATTGAGCCACAGCGATATGGTGGACAGCCTGGATTACGAGGCGGAGCTGGCGGTCGTCATCGGAAAGGAAGCAAGGGATGTAACCCCGGATCAGGTAAAGGATCATATTTTCGGCTATACCATCATCAATGATGTAAGCGCCCGGAACATACAGAATGCCCATAAGCAGTGGTATTTTGGAAAGAGCCTTGACGGATTCACGCCTATGGGTCCGTGTATTCTGACGGCGGATTCCATTTCCTATCCGCCGGAGCTGGGCATTCAGTCCAGTGTCAACGGAGAGCTGAGACAGGACAGCAATACGGGCCTGATGATATTCAACATCGATCATATTGTCAGCGAACTGTCCAGGGGGATGACTCTTAAGGCCGGAACCATAATTTCCACCGGTACGCCCAAGGGTGTGGGAATGGGCTTTGAACCGCCGAAATTTCTGGCGGCGGGAGATGAAGTGGAATGCCGGATAGATGAAATCGGGGCGATTAAGAATACAGTTGTGTAGAGGTTAATAATCGGAGAAAGGTGCTGCAATCACAGCGGATTTACGGCTGTTGAGCGGCACCTTTTTTATGGAAATGCGATCAGGCGCCCGTCCCGGGCTGCTGCTGAAACTTTGTGTGTCAAATAACAAATTTACTGATCAATGTGTTATAATTTGAATGACATTGCATTCACATGGATAAGTGAATGTTGATCGACGGTTAAATCTGTAGTATTCTATTTGTAAAGATTTTTTTTATATGGGAAAGGGGAAATAAATTTGGATATTAACAACGTGGATCGGTTATCCGGTCAGTATATCTGGCAGGACGCAGCCGGCCTCATGACAAAGTCGCTGGGTGAAGCAGGGGGAAGCCAAAAATTTATGTAAATATTGATTATGTCCCGCCCAAAGCATACAGCACAAGATATCACAGCCACTCACAGCAGGAAGAGTTTTTTATGATCCTTTCCGGAACGGGAATTCTGCGCTTAAACGATGAGGAAAGAACCGTCAGTCAGGGCGATTTCATTGCAAAACCGGCAGGAAAAAATATTGCCCACACATTTTATAACTCCAGTGAAGACTTTTTGACCATTTTAGATGTGGGGACAAATGAAAGCGAGGATCCTTTTATGCAAGTAGCCAAATATGTAATGTATGTGGCTACAAAAATACGAAAACGAAAAATCTGTCTGTAAGGGAATGGAAATGTCCTATATGTGGCACAGAACACGATAGGGATGTAAATGCTGCGAAGAATATATTGGCAGAAGGAATACGGCAAATAGCATAAAACAATAAAGCGATAGGGCAGGAACTGCTCGAATAAACGCCTGTGGAGTTAGTAGGTTACGAGGACGATGAAGCAGGAAGCCCATTGGCTTTGGACAATGGGTAGTTCACAATCTTTTATGATCCAGAGATCAAGGAGAAGATCAACCAGATCTACAACTAAATCTAATATGTTATATATTGTTATTCCTTCTGTTATGTCTTATACACTTTTTTTAATCAGGTTACAATATGGAAAGTTGTGTTATTTCTTTAAATATTTTATACAACATAAGAAAACCAGAATATATAATAAACTTAAATATTTCAAATGCCTGAAACAATATCTGAATCAATGACAGAGCATAAAAAGCCATGGAACACCTCCTGATTATTTTTCTGATATAATTATATTATATATAATTTACAAATAATAGTGGGTCAAACATTAAGATTGTTTACAAAACCAGGTTTAGGCCGGATGGGATACGAAATGCAGAAACAGCTGTGCGCGATATATTCTCTGCGGTATGGCTGGTGACCTGGTGGAGGAGCATTTGCAGAGGGGTATATGAATAAAAGAACTATTATGATTTTTCCGGAATTTGATAACATCAATATTATAAACAGTATCCGAAAGAAATATGATCCTCTGGCAGACTTCGTATTGCCTCATATAACGTTAGTCTTTCCCTTTGAAAGCAATTTGACCAATGAAGACCTTCATGCGCATTTAAAAAGGCGTTTGTCAGATGTGCATCCATTCAGGATAGAATCAGAGGGTTTTAGTAAACAACAGAATGATCATGGAAATTTGACTCTGGCCAGAGCTATGTCCCTCATATGACCGTCGGAAAGCTGGCTGACGCCGGATTGCTTGATAAAGCATTTGATGACGTTAATCAGTGTAATACTATGTTTCATGCTGTCGTCGGGAAGATATCAGTTGAAATGATTGGAAGAAATGAGGAGTTTAATTTCAAAAACTGCTGACAATCAGTAATTTAGTCAGCAGTTTTTTGCATCCATTATTTCTCTTATTTTGATCTGCAAAAACTCTTCAGTTTATAAATGTTCCGTTTTATTTCCAAACACATATGGACTCTTGTTTAAAAAAAGTATTTTTAGTGTTTCATCGGATGGTTTCTTTCGGGGACCTTACTGATCAGGCTGCAGAGCTCTGTATCAAACTGGTTTTTAATTATACATAAACAAAATTGAGTAATGTTTATTTAAATATAGACATTTATAAAAAAATACCATATAATAAGGTTGCGATATAAATTCTCTCAACTCGATTTGGTTTAATCAAACAGTAAACTATAAACTAAGTTCTTAAAGGCAGAACCACTAAACAGGAAAGGAAAAATAAAGGTATTCACAAAATGCATGATGTCAGTAAAATAATGAAGGGTCCCATTAACAGAAAGTCCATATGGCAGGCATCTTCCGTTGAGTTAATAAATGGATATTATGAAGACGGAGATTTCATTTATTGTTTGGCCTGTAATGAGTATTATACAAAAGGTGAAATATACACACACGGGGATCGTTTTTTTGATGCGTATAAAATGACAGAAATTCATATCGAAGAGAAGCATGAGTCAATGCTGAGTTATCTGATTAACATGAACCCATCATTTTTAGGTTTGTCAAAAATGCAGCATTCCGTATTAAAGTTAATGACGGAAGGCCTTTCTGATAAGGAAATAGCTGCAAAAAAGGGGATTTCCTACTCCACCGTGCGAAATTATCGTTTTAAGCTCCATGAACAGGAGAAACAGTCAAAATTATTTTTAGCAGCAATGGAACTTTATAAAAAGGAGAAAAACATGAAAGCAGAAGATCATGCAAAGGAGTTTTATGATGCCCATAAAACCGCAACAATGGTGGATGACCGGTATGATGTTACCGTTGAAGAGAATGGAAAGATCATATCAAAATACTTTGATAAACATGGGGTGATAAATCAATTCCCGTCTAAAGAAAAATACAAAATAGTGATATTGCGTGAAATTTCCAATCAATTTTTACCGGGAACCCATTACAGCGAATCTGAGGTTAATGATGTTTTGAAAAAAATATACCATGATTATCCGTATATCCGGCGATTGCTGATCGAATACGGCTTTCTTGACCGCACGGATTCCGGCTCTGAATACTGGCTCAAGGAATGAGCATCAATATAAAGACCATGAAAGCGTTATTTACAAGGCTTCACAGCTGATGTTGCCATCCCCCTCCTTTGGGAAATCCGGACAGGCCGTCTGCCGGTTATGCAGAAAATCATACCAGTTATGCACGAATCCGCCTTACTCCTTAAAATTATGCTAAAGTTAAAAACATACCGCGCAGGCCTGTGGTAACTTGTATTGAGGAGGATGAAAGAAATGTTACAGATTAATATTGATGATGTGTTAAAAATTGTCAATCTCTGTGTGCCGTACTTCATTGGTCTGGCCGCTGCAGTGGCAGCAGCTGCGGCCGTAATGGTGGTGTTCAGAAGGAAAAAGGGAGCAGCCGGGTATTTGATCCGCAGCCAGGGGATCATGGCGATGCTGCTGGCGCTGGTCATTACGGTAAATCTGATCTGCTGGGGTCCCATGTCCAGCCTGATTTCTCTTGCCACGGGAAGCGGAACGATTTCAGAAGAGACTTCAAATGAGGCCACGGAGCTTTGTACCGAAATTGCGGAAGAGGGGATCGTGCTGCTGAAAAATGAGGCGGATCTTCTTCCCCTGAAGGCTGATTCCAGTTTAAATGTTTTTGGCTGGGCGTCCACCAATCCGTGTTACGGCGGAACCGGATCCGGCTCTCTGTCGGATGCGTATGAAACCGTGTCCCTGCTTCAGGGGCTGGAGAATGCGGGCTTTAAGCTGAACACCGGGCTTTCCGACTTTTATACGGCATACCGGGCAGACCGTCCCCAGGTGGGGATGTGGGAGCAGGACTGGACCCTGCCGGAACCGACAGGGGATTCTTACGGCAGCCAGCTGATATCCGATGCAAAGGCGTTTTCCGATACGGCCATGGTCGTGATCACCCGTGTGGGCGGGGAAGGTGCCGATCTTCCTGTGGATGTCAGTGCTGTAACCTATACGGATAACTCCACGGAATATAAGGATTTTGAGGCAGGAGAGCATTATCTGCAGCTGAGCCGGACGGAAAGGGATCTGGTGGATCTGGTATGTTCCAATTTTGACAATGTTATTTTAGTATATAATGGCGCCAATGCCATGGAGCTTGGATTCATAAATGAGTACAGTCAGATCAAGAGCGCCCTCTGGTGCCCAGGAACCGGGCAGTCCGGTTTTGAGGCTTTGGGAGAGATCGTGAGCGGCGCGGTCAGCCCGTCAGGAAAGACCAGCGATACCTTTGTCATGGACTTGACGGCAACGCCTGATCATCAGAATTTTGGAAGCTTTCTCTATGATAATATGAAAGAATTTGCGGGCAAGGCCTTTAAGGGAGAGCCCACTTATCCGGGCTTTGTCAATTATGTGGAAGGCATATATGTGGGCTACCGCTTCTATGAGACAGCGGATGCAGAGGGCCTGATCGATTACGGCAAAACAGTGCTTTTTCCCTTTGGCTACGGCCTGTCCTATACCGGGTTTTCTCAGGAGATGGGCCCCATATCCGAAGCGGATGGAACGATTTCATTTGATGTGACCGTCACCAATACCGGCGACAGGGCCGGAAAGGATGTGGTGGAGGTTTATTATAATCCGGCCTACACCAACGGCGGCATTGAGAAGGCCTCCGTAAACCTGATCGCGTTTGATAAAACCGATCTGCTGGAACCTGGAGCTTCCCAGACACTGCAGATCTCATTTCCGGCAGAAGAAATGGCGTCCTATGATGAAAACGGAAAAGGCGCCTATGTCCTGGAAGCCGGCGATTACGGCATATCCATACGGACCGATTCCCACAATGTGATCATGGAACAGACTTATACCGTTGGTTCTGACATGGTTTATGATGAAAACCATCCCCGCACTTCTGATGATGCGGCGGCGGTAAACCGGTTTGAAGCCGCGGACGGTGAAATCACCTATCTTTCCCGGGCGGACGGGTTTGCAAATTATAAAGAAGCGACGGCCCCTCCCGCAAGCATGACCTTGCCGGAAGAGTATAAGAAAACCTTCATGAACAACAGCAATTACAATCCCGGGGACCATAACAATGATTCCGACGTAATGCCCGCCACCGGCGCGAAAAACGGTTTGGCTCTCGCGGATATGAGGGGGCTGGATTATGATGATCCCAAATGGGAGGATCTGCTTGACCAGCTGACGGTTGAGGAAATGGATACCATGGTGGCCATCGGAGGATATCAGACTTCAGCTGCAAAGAGCGTAAAAAAGGTAGGGACCGTGGACTGTGACGGACCTGCTTCCATCAATAACAACTTTACCGGGACCGGATCCATCGGCTTTCCGTCGGCGGTAATGATCGCCTGCACGTGGAATCAGGACATTGCGGAGGCGTTTGGAGAGAGCATCGGCAAGATGGCTGACGAAATGGATGTGTCCGGCTGGTATGCGCCGGCCATGAATACCCACCGCTCCGCCTTTGCAGGGCGTAACTTTGAGTATTATTCCGAGGATGGAGTGCTGGCAGGCAGAATGGCAGCCGGTGCGGTCCGGGGAGCGGAACACTACGGGGTATATTCTTACATCAAGCATTTTGCGCTGAATGACCAGGAGACCAACCGGACCAACATGCTCTGTACCTGGTCCGACGAACAGGCCATCCGTGAGATCTATTTAAAGCCGTTTGAGATCGCGGTCAAGGAAGGCGGAGCCAAAGCGGTCATGTCTGCGTTCAACTACATCGGAACCGAATATGCGGGCGCCTGCAGTGCTCTTCTCAACAACGTGCTTCGGGATGAATGGGGCTTCAGAGGCTTTGTGCTGACGGATTATTTCGGCGGCTACGGATATCAGAACGCGGATCAGGAGATCAGAAACGGAAATGATGCCATGCTGGTGGCCTATGATACCGAGACCAATCATCCGAAGGATACGTCCAGTGCGACCAGCCTTCAGGCCATGCGCCGTGCATGCAGGAATATTATGTATACGGTTGTCAACAGCCGGGCGTACGAAGGCAATAACGCAAAGGGCGGCCTGATGAACTGGCAGATCGCGGCCATCATGATTGATGTGATCCTGGCAGCAGGCCTCATCGCCCTGGAAATAAGGTTTTTAAAGCTCTATAAAAAGAAACAGTTACAGGGAAACGAGGCTGCAGTTCCGGCAGAAGGGGAAGAACAAGGCTGAGCCCCGGAGGGAATGGACATGAAACATACCGATATAATTGAAAAAATGACAATAGAAGAAAAAGCAGCCCTCCTAAGCGGAAAAAACGTATGGCAGACCCGGAATATAGACCGTCTTGGCATTCCATCCATATTCTGTGCCGACGGCCCCCATGGGATCCGCAAACAGGCGAGGGAAGGGGATCATCTGGGATTAAATGCTTCCCTTCCGGCCACCTGCTTCCCTACCGCGGCAGCGGTGGCCAACAGCTGGGATGAAGCTCTGTGTGAGGAGATCGGAAAGGCCCTGGGCCGGGAAGCCGTCCACCAGGAGGTGAACATACTGCTGGGCCCGGGTCTTAATATCAAACGAAGCCCCCTCTGCGGAAGGAACTTTGAATATTTTTCAGAGGACCCCTATCAGGCCGGAAAAATGGCCGCCGCCTATGTAAGGGGAATTCAGAGCCAGGGAGTTTATGCCTGTCCCAAGCACTTTGCGGTCAACAGCCAGGAGCTCCGGCGCATGGCCATGAATTCCGTGCTGGATGAGCGGACGCTTAAGGAAATTTATCTGGAAGGCTTTGAGATCGCCGTTAAGGAAGGCGGGGCCAGATCCATCATGACCAGCTATAATGAGGTCAACGGAGTCTATGCCAATGAAAATAAGCACTTGCTGAAGGATATCCTGAGGGGAGAATGGGGCTTTGACGGCATTGTCATCACTGACTGGGGGGGCTCCAATGATCATGTACAGGGCGTGGCCGCCGGTTCCGATTTAGAGATGCCGGCGCCTGGCCTGGGCTCCGCCAGAGAGGTGATCGCGGCGGTGGAAGACGGAAGCCTGTCCATGGAAGAACTGGACACCTGTGTGGATGACTTACTGGATGCGGTTCTTACCCTTACGGCAGAAAACAGGAGAAAGAAAGAAGCCTTTGACCGGAAAGCAAGTCATGAGCTGGCAGGAAAAGCGGCGGAAGAGAGCATTGTCCTGCTTAAAAACAACGGAGAACTTCTCCCTTTAAAACCAAACTGCAAGGTGGCGCTGATCGGAGATTTTGCCTTTGTTCCCCGCTACCAGGGCGCAGGCTCCTCCCTGGTGAATCCCATCCGCTTAGAGACTATGGAGACGGTGATCCGGGATTGTCCGCTGAGCTGCATCGGCACGGCCCGGGGCTATTTACGGAACGGGAAAGAGGACACTGTTCTGGAGGAGGAGGCCAGGAAGCTGGCGGCAGAAGCGGATGCGGTGCTTTACTGCTTCGGCCTTGATGAAATAAGTGAATGCGAAGGAATGGACCGCACCCATATGAGGATCCCCCAAAACCAGATCCGCCTGCTGGAATCCCTGGCCGGTGTAAATCCGAATATCATTGGGATCATAAGCGCAGGCTCTGCCATAGAAATGCCGTGGCACGGCTTCTGCAGATCCATTCTTCACGGTTATCTGGGCGGGGAAGCGGGCCCCGGAGCAATGCTGCGCGTCATAACCGGAGCGGTGAATCCTTCCGGCCATTTAAGCGAGACATACCCGCTGAGATATGAAGACACTCCCTCCTTCCGGTATTTCCCCGGCGCGCAGCGGAGCGCCGAGTACCGGGAAGGGATTTATGTGGGATACCGCTATTATGAAACCGCCGGAGTGAGGGTACAGTATCCCTTTGGCTACGGGCTTTCCTACACCACCTTTGTCTATGATCATTTTCAGGCAGCGGAAGACGGCGTCCGGTTCACCCTTACCAACACGGGGAACCTTGACGGCAAAGAGGTGGCGCAGCTTTATGTGGGAGGGCCGAAAAGCAGGATATTCCGCCCGGACAAAGAATTAAAGGGATTTGCCAAGGTATTTTTAAAGGCAGGGGAAAGCAGAACGGTCGCCATTCCCTTTGATGATAAGACCTTCCGCTATTGGAATGAGGCCACCGGCCGTTTTGAGGTAGAAGGCGGCGATTATACTCTGTTGATCGGGGCCAGTGTGTCTGATATAAAGCTGAGCGGGACCGTGACCGTAACAGGTACCACAGAAGTATTTCCTTATACTCCGGAAAAGCTGGGATCCTATTATTCCGGAAGGGTGCAGAACGTATCCGGAGAAGAATTTGAAGCCCTTCTGGGTCATCGGCTGCCGGACGGGAAGTGGTCCGGTGAGCTGGGAGTAAACGACGCCCTTTGTCAGATGTTCTATGCCAAAAATCCGCTGGCCAGGCTGATCTGCAGAATTCTCACCGGTCTTAAGAACCGGAATGAGGCAAAAGGAACTCCGGATTTAAACCTTCTGTTCATCTATAACATGCCGTTTCGCGGCATTGCGAAAATGACAGGAGGGATGGTCAGCATGGAAATGGCAAAAGGCATGGTTCTGGCAGTCAACGGCCATTTTTTCCGGGGAATGAAAAAGATCATCGGCGGTTTTTTTGCCAACCGGAGAGCGAACAGGGCCTATGAAAAAAAACTATCCGGAAAATAGAAAGGGGTGAGGGCATGCTGTCAGGCATAAGAGCCGGATGGAAGGCATTTTCCCATAAACATCCGACGGTTGCGCAGTTTTTAATATTTTTTCTTGTATCCAACGGGGTAACGGTACTGCAGATGATTCTGATGCCGGTTTTCCGGAATCTTTTCGGTATGACCTCTCTGGTGGATACCGGTTTCCAGATATGGCATGTGGGATCCAATCCGGACGGCACGCCTTATTATATCTTTAATTACGGCGCGGGAGCGCTGTCTGCGGGAGGCGGAGGAGGGCTTGCTTATTTCCTGGCCGTGGAGATCACCATGGCCATTGCCCAGGTCATCAATTTTTTCCTTCAGAGGAACGTGACGTTTAAAGCCAATAACAGTGCGGCGAAAGCAGCCGTGTGGTATGTGATCGCCTATATCATCATCACCATCGGCGCAGCGGCCCTTCAGGGGATCTACAAGGCGCCCATATACAACCTGTTTATGAACCGGCTGGGGCTGGGCGGCGGGGGAGAGACCATCGCGGATGTGATCACCATGCTGATCAATTCCGCAATATCATTCTGGGTGTTTTTCCCCATCTTCAAGGTTATTTTTAAGAATGAAAGTAAATAGAAAGAGGTTGAAAAAAGCCTTCGGATTAGAGGATCCGGAGGCTTTTTTGCGGGTATGATCAATTCTTATCCCGGGCAGGGATGAGGATCTGAAGGGTAAACCAGTTGTCTTTGGAAGAGACCGTCATGGTTCCGCCGTACTTTTCTGCTGCGGCCTGGATGCTTTTCAAACCGTATCCATGGTACAGCTTATTGCTTTTGGTGGTGGTGGGAAGTCTGCTGCCCGTCATCACCAGGCGGTTTTCCGAATAATTTTCGCACCGGATCATGAGAAATCCGTTTTTACGGCTTAAGGAAAGGCTGATCAGGCGTTTCTCCGGATCGTCAAACTGGGAAACGCATTCAATGGCATTGTCCAGGGCATTGCCGAAGATGGAGCAGATATCCTTCACATGCATAAAGGATATCAGTTTTCCATCCGCCATGCAGGTGAAGGTGATCCTGTTCTGCGTGCAATAGGAGCTTTTGGTGGTGAGCACCACATCCAGCACCTGATTCCCGGTATTGGCCAGGGCTTCCTGGGTGAGGATGGCCTTTTCCATTTCCGATAGGTACTGTTCCCGTTTCCCGGGGTCCTGTTCCGCCCGTATGGCGATCATATAATGCTTTAAATCATGAAATTCCCGCCTTAAAAGCTCCATGTTGTCAATAGCCATGCGGTACTGGTCATACTGGTGCTGCAGGACCACATTCATTGCGTGGTTTTCGCTGCGGACCTTAAGCTCTTTCCGCCTGTTCTGCTGGGCATAGAGCATGATCAGGCCTCCGAAGTCCACCAGGGTCCGGACATAGAGCAGGGAACCGGTGGCGCTGGAGAAAGGGGTATTGGGCATGACAAAGCTGATATTGCTGATGAGGAAGGCCCCCAGTGCGATGGAGGCGGCCCCCAGCAGTTCCTTTCTTTCCACTTCCATGCCCTCATCCCCCGGAATGTGCTCTTTCTCAAGGTAATAATATCCGGTATAAAGGCATAAATAGGTGACAAGCATGATGGCTGCGGAAAGCGGCCGGTTCTCCGTCCGGGAGCGGAGTGCCCACCATACATAGAGCTGCCACTGAAGGGAGGCGGCGAATTCCGCCAGCACAAAGGCGCGCACACAGAGATATCCCGCGTCATAGGGAGAAACCTGACAGGAGAAAAGGATGGAGAAATACATCGTGAAAATGGCGGCAGCCATCCCGGGAAACCACAGGTACAGGGGAAGGGCTCCGGCAATCTGATGCAGAAGGACGAACATGGCCAGCATCCCGGCCAGGGAAACGGCCAGCCTGGCCGTCTTCTGCCTTCTTTGCAGCATGAGTATGTAAATGAGGCAGGCGCTCCATTCGGCAAGTGCCGTATAGGGGCGGGGAGTATTCATCAGTTGGGCAAAGTCCATGGTGTCACCCTCCCAGATAATCCGTCAGACATTCCATGAAGGATTTCTTCCGGGTCCGGCTGACCGGCACCTGGTGGCCGGAAAACAACAGCACATGGTTTTGCAGGCTGCCGGTTACATGCTTTAGATTCACCAGATAGGCGTTGTGGCATTTGGCAAATCCAAAAGGTTTCAGGGTTTCCTCCATCCGTTTTAAAGGACCGGGAGTTATAAAATCTCCTCTTTCCGTATGGATCAACAGATGGTGCAGCTGGCTCTCGATATAATAGACGGAGTCCGTGTTCACCCGCATGGTTCCGCCATCCACGTCAATATTCAGATAATGTGTTTCCTGCTTTTGCAGGGTTTTCCGGACGGCTTTGCCGAGGATCTGGGAAAATGCGGAATAGGGAACAGGTTTCAGCACATAACCCAGAGCATCCACCAGATACCCCTCTACGGCAAACTGGGTGGAAGAGGTGATGAATATGAATATGACATCCTCGTCAAATTCCCGTATTTTTTCTGCCGCTTTCATCCCGTTTAAATGCTTCATCTGGATATCCAGCAGTATGATGTCATAGCCGGCAGAGTAATCAGATACGATGTCAAGGCCGTCAGAAAAGACCTGGGTCTGAAACGTCAGGTCATGTTCCCCTTCGTACCGGTTCAGATAGCTTTTCAGCGTTTGTACATATTCATTTTCATCCTCTACAATAGCTATTTTCATCATGTTTCCGCCCTCACTCGGTCAAACTTATTTCATCTGTTAAGAGTATAGCATGAGCACGGCAAAAAACCAAGGCAGGAAAAAGGGGTTGCTGCAAAATGAATTTTTCATACAGGATATGGTTGCCGGCCAAACAGCCAGAAACCATATCCTGTTGATTTTTTACATTTTGCAGCAACCCCGCAAGCGGTTTTCAGACCCACCCTAGTAATTTTCAACTTTTCTTTCAAAATATGCCTTGGGATGAGCGCAGGTCGGACAAATCTCAGGCGCATCCGGTCCCTCATGGATATAGCCGCAGTTACGGCATTTCCAGCCGAGAGGAGCGTCTCCCTTAAAGGTCTTGTCATCCTTTAAGCTGTCAAGCAGCTTTAAATAGCGTTTCTCATGAGCGGCTTCCACTTTTCCCACAAATTCGAACTTCAGTGCCAGCGCATTAAAACCTTCCGCTCTGGCGTCCTCTGCCATTCTCTTGTACATGTCGGTCCACTCATAGTTTTCGCCTGCCGCAGCGTCAGCCAGGTTTTCCTCCATCGTGCCGATGCCGTGCAATTCCTTGAACCACATCTTGGCATGCTCTTTTTCCTGGTCAGCGGTTTCTAAATATAAGGCGGACATCTGCTCATAGCCGGCCTTTTTTGCCGCAGAAGCGAAATATGTATATTTGTTTCTTGCCATGGACTCGCCGGCAAACGCATCCTTTAAGTTCTGTTCTGTTTTTGTTCCCGCATATTTGGACATTTTATTAACCCTCCTGAATTTGATTGATCATTGACCGTGATTTCAAAAGAAGGGGGCGGCGGTCCCGGATGCCGCTCCCCAAAGCTGTCAGATTCCCTTTCAGATATTACCCGAAATATCTTTCCAGCAGGCCCTTGAAGGCTCTACCGTGACGTGCTTCATCCTTTGCCATTTCATGTACAGTATCATGGATTGCATCCAGATTTAATGCCTTTGCGCGTTTTGCTAAGTCGAACTTACCGGCAGTGGCGCCATTTTCTGCGTCAACCCTTAATTCCAGGTTCTTCTTTGTGCTGGAGGTCACGCATTCGCCTAATAATTCAGCAAATTTTGCGGCATGCTCGGCCTCTTCAAAAGCGGCTTTCTCATAGTATAAGCCGATTTCCGGATAGCCTTCCCTGTGAGCGGCTCTTGACATGGCAAGATACATGCCGACCTCAGAGCATTCTCCTTCAAAGTTCGCTCTTAAATCCATCATGATATCTTCCGGAGCTCCTTTGGCAACACCGATTTCGTGCTCGCAGGCCCAGGACATGCTTTCGTCCTGTAATTTGAACTTTTCTGAACTCGCCTTGCAGATCGGGCAGAATTCCGGAGCTGTCTCTCCTTCGTGAACATAACCGCATACTGTACAAACCCATTTTTTCATGATCCCATGTCTCCTTTTTATTTTAATAGTTTTATTGCTAATGTGCTGTAAGCAATAATAGTAATGATTACTGGTATTAATTTAGCACATCTTTTTTCTTATGTCAAGAGATATCAGCAATTATTTTCCAAACAATTTTTACAGGTTCCGTAAAAATAGATCTTGTGGCTGTCCACCAGGCCCTCCGCATGTTTCTGAGCCATATGGTTGATGTCATCCATGGGAGCCAACGGCAGATCGCAGACCTGCCCGCACTTCTTGCAGACGAAATGATAGTGGGGGGATGTGTCCGCATCAAAGTGGTCTGCTCCATCCCCGCATGTCAGCTTCTGAATCTCCCCAAGCTCTACCAGGAGGTTTAGGTTCCGGTAGACGGTTCCCAGGCTTATATTGGGATATTCTTCGCGGATCGATGTGTATAGGGCGTCGGCAGTGGGATGATCGTTTCTCGCCATCAGGCAGGCTTTGATGGATTCCCGTTGACGGCTATACTTCAATGTTTTCATGGCCGCTCCTTTTCTATAAACAATAATTATAGTAGTAATTGTTACTATTTAATAATAAAAGATTCCGGCCGTTTTGTCAATCCATAGTTAACATTTGATTATATGTTTTCCCTGGCGATCCGTATGAATTCCTCCGTTGCCTGGGATAAGTACCTGCCTTTGTGGCAGCCGAATGCCAGAACGCCGTGGCTGCGCCTGTAATTTAAGGAATAATAATTAAGCCCTGTTTTCTTCTTATCCGTGTCCGCGGCACTGCCGGTGCCGGACATGAACATTCTGGGATAAAAGGTAATTCCCATTCCCCTGGCGGCAAGGGCCAGGACGGTTTCAATATTTTCCGTCTCCAAAAGGATGTGAGGGGAAAGCTGGGCATCCTCAAAGATCTCATCGGCAATGGTGCGGACCCGGTTTCCCTTGTTGATCAGGAGATAGGGACAGTCCTTTAAAATCTGCACATCGGCGTTTTCCTCCAGCTCCTTTTTGACTGTTTCCTGTCTTCCCGGAAAATACCGGTCCAGGATCTGGTCCGGAACCACAAGGAGGATCTCCTCCTCGCAGATGGGGACGGCTTCCACGTTTTCGGCCTTAAACGGCAGCAGGTCGATCATCAGATCGATGTCCCCGTGAATGAGAGCCGCACTGAGCTCCGAGGAATTGCCTTCCACCAGATGGAGTTCAATGTTGGGAAACTTTTTCTTGTAGGCAGGAAGGATGGCGGGGAGAAGAAAACGTCCCCTGGTATGGGACACGCCGATGGAGATCTGACCTGTGGTGAAATCCTTAATGTCGGCCAGTTCCCGGTAGGTCTCGTCCTTTAAGTCCAGAAGCTGTTTTGCCCGCAGCTTTAAGGCGCGGCCCGCATAGGTTAAGGTCAGGGGCATGGTGCGGTTGAAAAGCTGAACGTCAAATTCTTTTTCCAGGTTTGAAATATGATTGCTTAAGGACTGCTGGGAGATATAAAGCCGCTTGGCTGCGCGGGTGATATTAAGCTCCTCCGCCACAGCCAGAAAATACTCCAGGTTTAAGAAGTTGATCATAAATAAGCCTCCAGCTTGGGAATATAGGGGAGGAGGCGCTCCAAGGAGCTGTTGACGATGAGTTCCTCCGGAAAATCCATTTCCGCTATGAGCTCCCATGCTCTTTGGTGGTTGCCTACATCTGCCTCGATGTGGGCGTCGCTGTCTATGACGATGGAGGCCCGGTAACGCCTGCAGAGCTCCAGCATGGTCCGGTAGTTCTCCCCGGCGTTTACCCTGGCGCTCAAGGGGTGGAGGGAGCTGGAATTGAGTTCCAGAAGCGTGTGATTCTCGGCGGCAGCGGAAACCAGGGTGTCATAATCCACGGGAAAACGGCTGTCATCGGGATGGCCGATGATGTGGATCAGGGGATTTTCGATGGCTCCCAGGTAAGCCCTCGTGTTTTCGGCCGCGGTCCCGTTTTTGTAGCAGGGTTCATGAATGCTTGCGATGGAGTAATCCAGCTTCTCCAGAAGACCTTTCCCCAAGTCCACCCGGCCTGTGTAATCCAGAATGTTAAGCTCCGATCCCATGAGTATGTTTATTCCAAAGAGCCTGCGGGGTATGACCTTAAAATTTATAAAATAAAACTCGTGGCAGGTTCCGGGCATTTTTGGAGCGTGGTCCGTGGAACCCATCAGGGCCAGGCCTTTGTCTGAGGCTGATCTGGCCATTTCATATAAAGTGTTGTATGCATGTCCGCTGGCTACGGTGTGGGTATGCAGGTCCATTATGTCGTTCATTATTCTTGTCCTTTCCGTATCAGTCCCTGTGTTTTGTCCGACGCAGGGGATATTATCCCTAATATCTCAAATATAACATATTTTTCCTTAGAAAACTATAGAAATATCGGGCAGGATGTGATAAATATATAGTAGATTTTGCGCAGAACAGGGCGTTTTATGAATGGAGGAAATTTAAGATGAGCGAAGAGATGAAGGAAACTGACGTTGCGGAGAAGCCGGCTGAGACCATGGATGATTACGCAAAGGAGCTGGAGGCGTCTTTTAAGAGAGTAAGGGAAGGAGATGTTCTCACCGGGACCGTTGTCAGCGTCAGCGAGGACATGGTCCTTCTGGATCTGAAATATTATGCGGAAGGGATCATCCATAAAGAAAACTTGAGCAATGATCCGGAATTCCAGCTGCTCCAGGAGATCCATCCGGGAGATGAGATCACAGCCACCGTCATAAGCACCGATGACGGGGAAGGAAATATCGTGCTTTCCAGAAAGATGGCAAATGATTTGATGGCGTGGGAAAAGCTGCGCGCCATGTTAAATGACCGCACCATCGTAAAGGTGAAGATCGATGAGATCGTCAAAGGCGGCGCAGTAGCCTGGCTGGAGGGGATCAGAGGGTTCATACCGGCTTCCAAGCTGGCCGGGGAATATGTGGAGAACTTGGATGAATATAATGGGAAGACCATTGAGGTCACCGTCATCACCGTGGATGAGGAGAATAAGAAGCTGGTGCTTTCCGGAAAGGAGCCGGCTCTTTTAAAGCTGAATGAGGAAAAGAGCAGAAAGATCGCAAAATGCCAGGTCGGGACCGTCATGGAAGGCACCGTGGACAGCATAAAGGATTACGGCGCATTCATCAATCTGGAGAACGGCCTTTCCGGTCTGCTGCACATTTCCCAGATCAGCAGCCAGAGGATCAAGCATCCGGGGGTTGTCTTAAAGGAAGGCCAGACCGTTAAGGTCAAGATCATTTCCACGACGGACAACAAGATAAGCCTGAGCATGAAGGCAGTGGAAGCGGAAGTCGGGATGGGGGAAGCGGTCTTTGATTACCGGGAGGAAGGAACTGCGTCTACAGGCCTTTCCGCCCTTTTAAAAGGATTAAAATTTTAGAAACTGGGCAAAAAGAATATAAAAAGTCAGGTTTCTATGTTATACTGTTCCTGATGAGCAGGGGCTGCCGGACGATGGGGCTGCCCCTGTCTCACTGACTGAGAATACGGGCGGGAGAGAGGGGGAATGTGGAATGAATATTCCCACATCATTTGATCAGGTCGACCAGTGGAAATCTGTGATGTTTTTGTATGACTCGGCTTTGAGGGAGATCAATACGAAAATTGAGATACTCAATAACGAGTTTGTGCATATCTACAATTACAACCCCATTGAACACATCAAGTCAAGGCTTAAGACACCGGACAGCATTGTGAAGAAGCTGAAAAGGTACGGATATGAAGTGACCATCGACAACATGGTGGAGAAGCTGAACGATATTGCGGGAATACGGATTATCTGTTCCTTTACTTCAGATATTTACCAGATTGCGGAGATGATAACCAAGCAGAGTGACGTTTCCGTCCTTTATGTGAAGGATTATATTAAAAATCCCAAGCCAAACGGCTATAAAAGCTATCACATGGTCGTCACCATTCCCATTTATTTGACGGATGGGCCGGTGGAAACCAAGGTGGAGGTTCAGATAAGGACCATTGCCATGGATTTCTGGGCAAGCCTGGAGCATAAGATATATTATAAATTTGAAGGCAATGCACCGGCTTATTTGCAGCAGGAGCTGAAGGCCTGTGCGGATGTGGTGAACATGCTGGATGGAAAGATGTTTTCCTTAAACCAGGCGATTCTGGAGCTGAGCGAGGCGCAGCAGCGGGAGGCGGCGTCAGAAGACGGGACGCCCCGGGAAGATCCGATATAAAAACGCAGCCTTGACGGTCCCATTCGCTGAGGCTGTTTTTTAACTCCGCAAAAAGAAGGTTATGATAATGAGTACATTAACAAAAGAGACCTGGAAGATTTTTAAGTATAACCAGAGAAATGCGTTTGTTTTTGAGCTGCTGTTCCGGCTGGTGACCACCACCCTTTATCTGCTCATCTTAAACAAAGGTCTTTTATTCGCGCTGCGCATGGCCGGTTACAGCTACTTGACCGCAGCCAATATCGGCTATTTTCTTCTGATGCCCTGGACCATGGCGACGGTGCTTCTTATGGTTTTCATAGGGATCCTGATCCTCGCACTGGAAACCGGCTGTCTCATCACCCTGTTTCAGGGGGCCTGCTATTCCATGAGGCTGAAGCCGTGGGAGATCTTTGCGGGCGGTCTGGTAAAGCTGTCCGATGAGATCCGCAGGAAGAACTGGCGGCTGGGCCTTTTGATCCTGGCTAACTATACGCTGTCAAACGTGTATCTGCTGTACCGGCTGCTGACCCATGTAAAGCCTCTGAATTTCGTTTTATCTGAGGTTCTGAAGCAGTTTTACGGGAGGCTGGCCCTGGTGCTTGTTGTGCTGGGATTCCTGCTGACCGCTGTTCCTGGTCTCTACACATTCCACGCCTGCATGATCGAACAGAAAAATTTCCGGGATGGATATCTGAAAAGCTGGTGGCTTTTAAGGTCCCGGCTTTTAAAAGTGGCGATCCTTTTGACCGCTTTTTATGCGGCTGCAGTTCTTGGGATGAAGCTGGTCTATGCTTTCTGCGTGCTGGTTACGGCCGTGGGAATGACCATGTTTACGGACAACCGGCTGGCTCTTGCCATACTGCCGGCTGCCGGCACCCGGATCGAGCTGGTGCTGATTTTTCTCACCAGCATGTTTTTGGCCATTGGGAATTTCGGCGCTTTAAGCATCCAGTACTTCCGGTTCAGCACCGGGGTCAGAAAAAAAGAGAAAAGCTTTGATTATTCCGGCCAGAAGCCCGTGAACAAGCGGCTGGCCGCACTGGCTGTGGCGGCTGTGGCGGCCGTCAGCCTGTTCTCCCTTTTTGATCTGGTGAGAAACGGCTCCGCCATTACGGGAGACCTGTTAAACGTGATCCAGATCACCGCCCACCGGGGAAGCTCGGGAAGGGCCCCGGAAAATACCCTGGCAGCGATGGCAGGGGCGGTGGATGACCTGGCGGATTTTGTGGAAATCGATGTGCAGGAGACAAAGGACGGGGTGGTGGTCCTGGGGCATGATACCAGCTTAAAACGGGTCTCGGGGATCAAACGCCCCATAAGCTCCTATACGTTCGAGGAGCTGAAGGAGCTGGATGTGGGAAAGTGGTTTTCCGGTGAATTTGAGGGAGAACGGATCCCAGCCCTGGAGGAGGTCATGGAGTACTGCAAGGGACGGATCAATGTGAATATTGAGATCAAGAACCTGGGAGGCGTAAGCACTGTGCCGGATAAGGTGGTGGAACTGATCCAGAAATACCAGATGAAAGAGCAGTGCGTGGTCACCTCCGTAAGACTGTCCTATCTGGCCAGAATCAAGGAGCTGGATCCGGATATCAGGACCGGTTACATCGTTTCGGCGGCCTACGGAAATTATTATTCCAGCGATGTTATCGACTTTATCAGCCTCCGCTCCAGCTTTGTGACCGAAAGGCTGGTGGAGGCGGCCCATGAAAAGGGCAAGGCGGTCCATGCCTGGACCGTGAACAGCAAGAGCGAGATGGAGCGGATGAAGATGCTGGGAGTGGATAATATCATAACGGATCATCCGGTGCTTGCAAGAGAGATCGTGTACCGGGAAGCAGCCACGGAGACTCTTATGGAGTACCTGCGGCTGGTATTAAAATAGACGGGAGAATGGATATGAAGGTTGTTTTGCAGCGGGTCGCCTACGGAAAGGTAACGGTGGAAGGACAGCAGACCGGGGCGATCGGGAAGGGGTTTCTGCTTCTTTTGGGAGTGGCGGATACGGACGATGAAGCGATTGCCCGAAAGATGGTGGACAAAATATGCAAGTTAAGGATTTTCCCCGATGAAAATGGAAAGACCAACTTATCCCTGGCCGATGTGGACGGAGAGATCCTTGTGGTCAGCCAGTTCACCCTTTATGCGGACTGCAGAAAGGGCAACCGGCCCAGCTTTACGAAAGCGGGAAGTCCCGGGCTTGCCGAAGCGCTTTACGAATATGTGGTGGAGCGCCTGAAAGCCTGCGGGATCCGGGTGGAGCACGGAAGCTTCGGAGCGGATATGAAGGTCGAGCTTTTAAATAACGGACCCTTTACCCTGGTCCTTGACAGCAGTGAAATATAATGACCGGATTGATATGACATGACAGAATGACTTTAAGAAGACAATGGAGGTTTCAGAACAATGGAGAAAACGAAAGGACAGCAATTGCAGGATGAACTGACATTCAAGTTCCCTCATATTGCAAAGGAAGCGCCCGGACAGCGGGCCGAAGCGGAACTGTTCTGTGAGGGATATAAGCGGTTTCTGGATAACGGCAAGACCGAGCGGGAATGTGTCAGGGAGGCGGTCGCCATGCTTGAGATGCAGGGCTATCTTCCCTTTGAGGCGGGGAAAGCCTATAAGGCCGGGGACAAGGTGTATCTTGTGAACCGGAAAAAGGCCATCATTGCCACCACCTTCGGGCGGCAGGGGCTGGAACAGGGGCTTCGCATCAACGGAGCACACATAGATTCCCCAAGGCTTGATTTAAAGCCCAATCCCCTGTATGAAAAGAACGATCTGGCTTACTTTAAGACCCATTATTACGGTGGGATCCGCAAATACCAGTGGGGCACCGTTCCCCTGGCCATGCATGGGGTGGCGGTCAAGAAAAACGGTGAGATCGTGGAGGTGAACATCGGAGAAAGGGAAGGTGATCCCGTATTCTGCGTGTCCGACTTACTTCCCCATCTGGCCGGGGAACAGAATGAAAGAAAGCTGAGAGACGGTTTAAAGGGAGAAGAGCTCAATGTGCTGATCGGATCCATCCCGTTTCTTGATGACGCGGATATCAAGGATCCGGTAAAGCTCCTGGCCCTCCAGCTGCTTCATGAGCGCTACGGGATCACGGAAGCGGATTTCCTCCGGGCGGAGATTGAAATGGTGCCGGCGTGGAAGGCTTCCGATGTGGGCCTTGACCGCAGCATGATCGGCGCGTACGGCCAGGACGACAGGGTCTGCGCCTATACGGCGCTGATGGCGGAAATTGATGCAGGAATGCCCGAGTATACCACAATGACCATTCTTACGGACAAGGAGGAGATCGGCTCTGACGGCAATACGGGACTGAACTCGGATTATGTGATCCATTATATCCAGGATCTGGCGGAGGCGGCCCATGTGGACGTGCGCAGGGTGCTTAAGAATTCCATCTGTTTATCCTCTGATGTGAACGCGGCCTACGATCCCACCTTTGCCCAGGTTTATGAAGAGCGCAACGCCTGCTTTTTAAACAAGGGCTGCGTTCTGACAAAGTATACGGGCGTGCGGGGAAAAGCCGGGTCCAATGATGCCAGTGCGGAGCTGATGGCAAAGATCATCGCCCTGCTGGAGCAGGAGGGCGTGTACTGGCAGATCGGAGAGCTGGGCGCCGTGGATCAGGGCGGCGGCACCACCATTGCCAAGTATGTGGCGAAGATGGATGTGGATGTAGTCGATCTGGGAGTGCCCATCCTTTCCATGCACTCTCCCTTTGAGCTTTCCTCCAAGCTGGATGTATACAATACATATAAGGCATTTCGTGCATTTTATAAATAATAACGGAATTTTGAAATTTTTGTTAATTTACGGAAAAAGCTTTTTTTACCCTGTCCGATATGGTATAACTGACAGGAAGCAGTTTCATTGTTGGTGATTAAAAATAGAAAGAAAAAGGATTAAATTATGAAGAAAATTTTTAAAGCATGTATTTGCGGTCTGGCAGCAGCAGCTCTTATTTCCGGATGTTCCAAAAAGGCAGCGGAAGAGACCACGGCAGCGGAGACCGCCGCAACAGAATCCGCCGCCCAGGAGACCATGGCGGTTATAGACTTGACGGATATGGACAACGGTACCGTTACACTTGGAGAGTATATGGGGATCGAAGTGACCAAAGACCCTGTGGAGGTGACGGATGAGGAAGTCAGCCAGGCCGTTCAGAGCCAATTGGAGGCAAAGGTGACTTACAATGAAGTGGACCGTGCCATCCAGGACGGAGACCAGGTGAATATCGATTATGTGGGGACCAAGGATGGTGTGGCCTTTGACGGCGGAACTGCCGAGGGCTATGATCTGGCAATCGGCTCAGGCCAGTTTATCGACGGATTCGAAGAAGGTCTTGCAGGAGCGAAAAAGGGGGACAAGGTGACCTTGAACCTTACGTTCCCGGAAAATTACCAGAATGCGGATTTAGCCGGACAGGCAGTTGTATTTGAAGTGACGGTAAACGCGGTCAAGGAAAAACAGGTTCCGGAATTAAACGATGCTTTTGTCCAGGAGAATTCTGAATTCAAAACCGTGGATGAATATAAGGATGACATGATGCAGTCCCTGTTAAAGGACAAGAATGAACAGGCAGAGCAGAAGGTTAAAAGCGACATATACAATGCGATCTTAAACGCTTCAAAGGTTGAGCCCAAGCAGGAAGCCATTGATGCCAATTTCAATAATGTGGTGGCCAACTACTCCAATCAGGCTTCTGCTTACGGCATGGACTTAGCCACCTTTGCCGGCGCATTTGCCGGAATGGCGGAGGATCAGTTCAAGGAGGCCTTAAAGACACAGGCGGAAGCCATCGTCGAGCAGAGACTGGTCGTGACCGCGATTGCGGAAAAAGAAGGGATCACCATAACTGACGAAGACCGCAAGGGAGTTGCGGAAGAGATGGGTTATGAAAGCGTTGAAAACATGATCGAGACGGCAGGCCAGTACAACGTGGATGATTATATTCTGAATAATAAGGTTATGGATTTCCTGACGGAAAATGCGGTGATAAAATAATAATTTACATTAGGGAGGAACCTTTATGCAGCTTTTAAAGGACAGAATACGGAAGGACGGAAAGATCAAATCCGGTGATGTGCTGAAGGTGGACAGTTTTTTGAACCATCAGATGGACATCAAGCTGTTCGTGGAGATCGGGAAGGAATTTAAGCGGCGCTTCACCGGTTGTGAAGTCAATAAAATTCTGACCATCGAGGCCTCCGGCATCGGCATTGCCTGCATTGTGGCCCAGTATTTTGACGTACCGGTGGTGTTTGCCAAAAAATCCAAGACCAAGAATATCGCCGGTGATGTCTACACCACCCAGGTGGAGTCCTTTACCCATGGAAGAGTCTATGATATCATGGTTTCCAAGGAATTCCTGGGCGAAGGCGATAAGGTGCTGCTGATCGATGACTTCCTGGCCAACGGAAAGGCCCTGGAGGGACTGGCTGCCATTGTTAAGGATTCCGGCGCCCGGCTGGTGGGAGCGGGGATCGTGATCGAAAAGGGGTTCCAGACCGGCGGTGACCGCCTGAGGAAGGAAGGGATCCGGGTAGAATCCCTGGCCATTGTAGAAAGTATGGATGAAGCTGCGGGAACCATATGTTTTCGAGGTGACCAATGACAGAGAAAAGAAAGGCTTTGTTTTTTGACATTGACGGCACGCTGTTTTCCGAGGTCAACCGGAATGTGCCGGAGAGCGCCTTACAGGCAGTCAGGCGGGCCCGGGAAAAGGGACATCTGGTCTTTATCAATTCCGGACGCACCTACTGTCTGATCGGCCCCATCAGAAGACTGATGGATGTGGATGGCTACTGCTGCGGCTGCGGGACCCGCGTCATAGCCGGGGATGAAGTCCTCTTTTCCGCAACAATCCCTCATCAGCGTGGGCTTGAGATCAAGAAGCTCATTCTGGAGCATGATCTGGAGGGGATCCTGGAGGGAACGGAAAGCTGTTATTTTAAGAAAGAGCGCTCCCGCATTCCCCAGGTGGAGCGGATGAAGGAGAACATAGCCAAAGAAGGAAACTTATCCCCCTGGGGATGGGATGAGGACTGCTATGACTTTGACAAGTTCTGTGTTCTGGCAGATGAAAAGAGTGATATCAGAGGGTTTTCCCGGTCTCTGGGGCTGGACTTTGAGATCATCAGCCGGGGCGGAGGATTTTATGAATGCGTCCCTGGAGGATATTCCAAGGCCACGGCCATTGAACTGGTTTTAAAGCATTACGGAGTCTCCCTGGAGGATACTTATGTATTTGGTGACAGCACCAATGACTTATCCATGTTTGAGTATGCCAGAAACTGCATTCTCATGGGACATCACAGCGTGGAGCTGGAGCCTTACGCTACTTTTTACACGAAGAATGTGGAGGATGACGGCGTGGCTTATGCCATGGAAAAGCTGGGGCTTGTGTGACCGCGGGCGAAGACTGCCTGATTTTATTTAAATGAAAGGGGCTGCCGAAAAATCAATTGTCTTGACCGATTGACATTGATTTTGCGGCAGCCCCTCACCTGATTCAATTAACCGATTTTATCCAGAATGCTTCGTGCCACGCTCAGTCCGTTGGCTGACGCCTGCTGAAGCCCCCGTGTTACGGAAGCGCCGTCGCCGATGGCGCGAAGGCCTTTCACACTGGTTTCAAAGTCCTGATTGACCACAACCTTGTTGGAATAGAATTTGACCTCCACGCCGTATAACAGGGTTTCGTCGCTGGCAATGCCGGGAGTCACCTTGTCAAGGGCCAGAAGCATTTCCTTTATGTCAACCATAATGCGGTGGGGGAACACCAGGGAAAGATCTCCGGGCACCGCGTCCTTTAAGGTAGGAATCAGATTATTCCGGCATAACCGCTCTTCCGTGGTTCGTCTGCCTCTCTGGAAATCGCCGAAGGTCTGCACCAGGATCCTGCCGTCGCAGAGCATGTTGCTCAGCTGTGCGATGTGCTTGCCGTACTCGATGGGGGTCTTGAAAGGCTTTGTAAAGTTTTTTGATACCAGGATTGCGAAATTCGTATTGTCGGTCTTGTATTCCTGGGATTTGTAAGCATGTCCGTTGACAACGGCCAGTCCGTTTTCGTAATATTCCGTTGCCACCTCTCCCGACGGATTGGTGCAGAAGGTACGGACCTTATCGTCAAAGGTCGGTGTATAATAGACCAGTTTGGCCTCATATAGATTCTTGTTTAAGAACTCCATGACCTCATCCCGGACTTCCACCCGGACGCCGATGTCCACGGTTCCCACCCTTGTTTCGATGCCGTGGTCCCCGCAGATGTGGCTGAACCAGTCAGAGCCTTCCCGGCCGATGGCGGACACGATCTCCGGCGCGTAATAAGTTTCTTCCTTATCGGTGATGACGCACCTGGCCTCATTATCCTCGATGATGATGTCTTTTACCATTGTATTGAATGCCATTTCCACGCCCTGCTCCAGTAGGTGCTCCTGAAGGCGGGTGTAGATTTTATAGCCCTCTTCCGTGCCTAAATGGCGGATAGGGCATTCGATCAGCTTTAAATTGGCTCCTATTGCCTTGCGGCGGATTTCCTGGATCTCCTTTTGCTTGTCAACCCCGTAAACATTGGTGTCGGCACCGAATTTTAAGTAAATGTTGTCGGATTCCTTTAACAGTTCCACTGTTTTATCGTATCCCAGGATCTCAGGAAGGTTTCCTCCCACATCAGGGGATAAGGACAGCTTTCCGTCGGAAAATGCCCCGGCTCCCGCAAAGCCTGTGGTGATGGAGCATGGTTTGCAGCCTACACATACCTTGGCCGTCCGTTTCGGACAGGTCCGGTTTTCGATCCGGCGGCCCTTTTCGATCATCAGAATTTTAAGGCCCGGCTTTTTTTCAATCAGCTCATAGGCGCAGAAAATACCGGAGGGGCCCGCACCGATGATGATCACATCATAATTTTTTGAAACATCCTTCATGAACATCACTCCTTTTTCCTTCTAACCCTTATAGCCAACTATTATGGTAGTTGGTAGAAACGCTCAACCAATTATGAACTTATATAAGCGCAACGGTTTTATTCTAACATAATGGGCAAGGGAATGACAAGGGATATAATTAGAAATTTGAGGGAATCGCCTTTACATCTTAAGGCCGAGCTGTTAAAATGATAGGAACAGCGTTAGACCCCCCCCGGATGGGGAAATCTAACGCTTTTCGGGTGTTTGAAACACTCAAACAGTCATGAATCGGAAACGCAGTTAATATAGAAAATAGTGAGGAGAATCATCATGTATATCATCGCAGGACTGGGAAATCCAACGAGGGAGTATGCAAGAACCAGGCATAATGTGGGATTTGAGGCAATCGATATTCTGGCGGACAAACTGGGTATAATGGTAACGGAAAAAAAACACAGGGCTTTCTGCGGGACCGGAAGGATCGGCCTGGAAAAGATCCTGCTGGCCAAGCCCCAGACCTTTATGAATTTAAGCGGGGAAAGCATAGGCGCCATGGCCGGTTTCTATAAAGTGGAACCGGATCACATCATCGTCATCTGCGATGATATCAACCTGGCGGAAGGACAGCTGAGAATCCGGACAAAGGGAAGCGCCGGAGGGCACAATGGTTTGAAAAACATCATAAGCCACCTTGGGACCCAGGAGTTTTTAAGGATCCGCGTGGGAGTCGGGGAAAAGCCAAAGGAAATGGATCTGGCAGACTACGTGCTGGGACGGTTTCCCAGGGATCAGGAAGAGATCATGGACCAGGCTTACAAAGCTGCGGCAGAAGCTGCGGTCATGGTGGTTACGGATGGAGCAGATATGGCAATGAACCACTTCAACAGGAAGAATTAAGGAGATTTCATGAGCGATCTATTTGAAAAACCATTAATGGAGCTGAAGGATTTTGAGGATCTTTCAAAGGATCTGTCAAAAAAAGCCGGACCGGTCGCGGCAAGCGGCTGTATGGATTCCCAGAAGGTTCATTTGATGTACGAGGCGGCAAAGAATGCCGGCTCCAGACTGGTGGTGACCTATGACGATACCAGGGCCAGGGAAATCTATGAGGACCTTCGTTTCTTTGATCCCAATGTATGGCTGTATCCGGCCAGGGACTTGCTGTTTTTCAATGCGGACATCCATGGAAATCTGCTCACCAAGCAGCGCATGACCGTAATCCGCCATTTGATGGAGGAGTCCTCAGGCTGGGTGGTGACCACCTTTGACGGGCTTATGGACCATCTTCTGCCCATACGGTATTTAAAGGAACAGGTCTTATCCGTAAAAGGCGGCCAGACCATTGACGTGGAGAAATGGAAAAAACGCCTTGGGGAGCTGGGCTATGAGCGCATGGCCCAGGTGGATGGCATGGGCCAGTTCTCCATCCGGGGCGGAATCATCGACGTATTCCCCTTAACCGAAGAGCTTCCGGTCAGAATTGAGCTGTGGGATGATGAGGTGGATTCCATCCGGACCTTTGACATAGACAGCCAGAGATCCATCGAACAGCTGGAGTCCGTCCGCATTTACCCGGCCACGGAAATGGTTCTCACAAAGGAGCAGACCGGGGCTGGAATCCTTTTGCTGGAAAAGGAATTAAAAAAATATGAAAAGGATCTCAGATCCCAGTTAAAAACAGAACAGGCGGCTAGAATACGGTCCACTGTTTCGGAGCTTTTAGAAGGGCTGAAGGAGGGGTGGAAGCAGCATGGCCTGGATGGCTATATCCACTATTTCTGCCAGGAAAGCGTTTCCTTTCTGGAGTATTTCCCACCGGAGGGAACGGTGCTGTTTTTAGATGAACCGGAACGCCTGAAGGAAAAAGGGGAAACTGTTGAAATGGAATTCCGGGAGAGCATGATCCACCGCCTGGAAAACGGTTATCTTCTTCCGGGACAGACCGGGCTTCTCTATCCGGCAAAGGAGATGCTGGCCAGGACCCAGACCAAAACCACCGTTTATTTAACCGGTCTTGAGCAGAAATTGACCGGATTTACGGTTAAGAACCGCTACCGCTTCCAGGTGAAAAATGTCAATGTCTATCAGAACGGATTTGACCTTTTGATCAAAGACCTGACCAGATGGAAGAAGGACGGCTACCGGGTGATCCTTTTATCGGCCTCCAGGACCAGAGCCAGCCGCCTGGCCGGTGATTTAAGGGAATATGACCTGCGTGCTTACTGTCCGGATGACGGTGGGGAGGGCCGTGAGGTGAAACCGGGAGAGATTCTGGTCACCTTCGGCAATATCCACCGCGGCTTTGAATACCCCATGATCAAATTCATCGTCATCACGGAAGGCGATATGTTCGGGGTGGAAAAAAAGAAGAGGCGGCGGAAAAAAACCGTCTATGAAGGCACCAGGATCCAGAACTTTTCCGATCTTTCCGTGGGCGATTATGTGGTCCATGAGGACCATGGCCTGGGTGTCTACCGGGGTATTGAAAAAATCGAACAGGATGGGGTGATCAAGGATTACTTAAAGGTGGAGTACGCGGATAACGGAAATTTATACCTTCCGGCCACCAGGCTTGACGGGATCCAGAAATACGCAGGCGCAGATGCCAGAAAGCCTAAATTAAACCGTTTGGGCGGGGAACAGTGGAACAGGACCAAAGCCAGGGTCAAGGGCGCGGTGAAGGAAATAGCGGCGGACTTGGTGCGGCTTTATGCCGCCAGGCAGCAGAACCGGGGCTTTCAGTATGGGCAGGACACGGTCTGGCAGAAGGAATTCGAGGAGATGTTTCCCTATGAGGAAACGGAGGACCAGTGGGAGGCCATAGAGTCCACGAAAACCGATATGGAAAGCTGCAGGATCATGGACCGTCTGATCTGCGGAGACGTAGGGTACGGGAAAACGGAAATTGCTCTGAGGGCCGCATTCAAGGCGGTCCAGGACGAAAAGCAGGTGGTTTATCTGGTTCCCACCACCATTCTGGCCCAGCAGCATTATAATACCTTTGCCCAGCGGATGAAGGATTTCCCGGTCCGGGTGGATTTGATGTCCCGTTTCAGGACGCCCTCCCAGATGAAGAAGACGCTGGAAGATTTAAAGCGGGGGCAGGTGGACATTGTAATCGGGACCCACAGGGTTCTGTCCAGGGACGTGCGGTTTAAGGATCTGGGTCTTCTTATCATTGATGAGGAACAGCGCTTCGGAGTGGCCCATAAGGAAAAAATCAAGCAGCTGAAGGAAAACATTGACGTGCTGACCTTAACCGCCACCCCTATCCCCAGAACGCTTCACATGAGCCTGGTGGGGATCCGGGATATGAGCGTGCTGGAGGAGCCTCCGGTGGACCGCATCCCCATCCAGACCTATGTCATGGAGCATAATGATGAAATGGTGCGTGAGGCGATCCACAGGGAGCTGTCCAGGGGCGGACAGGTTTACTACGTATACAACCGGGTGAATAACATTGACGAGGTGGCCGCCCACATTGCCAAACTGGTCCCTGATGCGGCCGTTACCTTCGCCCATGGGCAGATGCATGAGCATGAACTGGAGCGGATCATGTTTGATTTTGTCAACGGGGAAATCGACGTCCTGGTCTGCACCACCATCATAGAAACCGGCCTCGACATTCCCAATGCCAATACCATGATCATCCAGGATGCGGACCGCATGGGCCTTTCCCAGCTTTACCAGCTGAGGGGGCGGGTGGGGCGTTCCAGCCGGACCTCCTATGCCTTTCTCATGTATAAACGGGATAAGTTGTTGCGGGAGGAAGCGGAAAAGCGCCTTCAGGCCATACGGGAATTTACGGAGCTGGGCTCCGGCATCAAGATCGCCATGCGGGATCTGGAGATCCGGGGAGCGGGAAATGTTCTGGGCGCGGAACAGCACGGGCACATGGAAGCGGTGGGCTATGACCTTTACTGCAAGCTGCTGAACCAGGCGGTCCTGGAATTGAAAGGCCAGAGAAAAGAAGAGGAAACCTACCAGACTGTGGTGGACTGCGATACCGACGCTTATATTCCCACTTCCTATATTAAGAATGAGTATCAGAAGCTTGAGATCTACAAACGGATTTCCGGCATTGAGAATGAAGAAGAGTATATGGATATGCAGGATGAGCTGATGGACCGTTTCGGAGACATACCAATGCCTGTTGACAATCTTCTGAAGGTGGCAGGACTAAAGGCTCTGGCCCACAGCGCTTATGTGACGGAGGTATACATTAACCGCCAGGAGATCCGCCTGACCATGTACAGGAATGCAAGGTTTAAGGTGGAGGGAATCCCGAAGCTGATCGAACAGTACCGGGGAGATTTAAAGTTCCAGATGGGCGAGGAGCCGAAGCTTACCTATGTTGACAGAAAGAAAAACCAGTCCACCGATGTGATGATGACCAAGGCGGAAGAGATACTGAAGCAAATGGTAGAAATGTCTGAAAAATAGCAAAAATATGAAAAAATAACACAAAAATGGAGAGCTTGTCTGGTTGATTTTTGTATATTTTGTGATATAATAATAGTAGAAGAAGGGATTTAGTCCCGGATGCTTTCTTTACTTCAAATAATTGTTTCGAAGAAAGGTGGTAACTATGGACGTTTTAGGAATGTATCTTCTGCAAAGAGTATCAGACGAATTGACGATCCAGAGGTATGGTTCTTTTGAAAATCGGTTTGTGACCCCCATTCCTGATAACGAGGCAGCAAAGGCGGCTCATGAGGGTTATATTTCATCTTCAAAGGAAATCCCGCGTCGTGTCAGACAGGGTGACTTTTAATCCGGGATACTGAAAATCCGGCTTCTTCCGGCTTTATATGAAAATTAACATAAAATCAGGGTTCGACTTTTTCCTTAAACAGCCGGGCCCTGATTTTAAATTTTGGGAAAAATGGCAGACTTAAGTATAATCTGTTGCTTTCGTAGCAAAATAATATCAGTGACATTAAAAAGTACAAGATGGAGGAATTTTAATTATGAAAGCAACTGGCATTGTAAGAAGAATTGATGACCTTGGACGTGTGGTTATTCCAAAAGAGATCAGAAGGACGCTTCGTTTGAGAGAAGGGACTCCGCTTGAGATATTTACTGACAGGGAAGGCGAGATTATCTTAAAGAAATATTCCCCGATGGTAGAGCTGACAGCCTTTGCTTCCCAGTACGCGGAGGCCATGGCTCAGACTACCGGACTTACCGTATGCATCAGCGACCGGGACCAGATCATCGCTGTGGCCGGAGGCTCCAAAAAAGAGCTTCTCCAGAAGACCATCAGCAAACAGCTGGAAAATGTCATCAATGAGAGAACCGTTGTAATGGCAGGCAAGGATGACAAGGGCTTTATTCCTCTGACCGGTGAATCAATGGAAGGAATAACCGCCCAGGTGGTATCTCCCATCATCTGTGAGGGGGATGCAATCGGTGCGGTAGTCTTGCTGAGCCGCGAACCCAGAGCCCGCTTTGGGGACATGGAAACAAAGCTGGCCACTACGGCAGCCGGATTTTTAGGCCGTCAGATGGAGGGCTGATCCGATTGCCGCTTCAGCATATAAATAAGGAGGTGACTGCAAATGAAGGTTTTTGTGCCGGAGGAAGATGATTACAGCGATGGCGATATCCCGGAAATCGATACCGATCCTTACAAGGATGGATTTTATGTGGAACCATTGCCGGAGTCGGAACGGCCCAGAAGAGACGGGCCCGGAGGAAATTAACCGGATGTTTATGTAACACAAATCATGGAGATTGATGAAAAAAACGGCGTGAACACTGGTTTTCCTGTGTCCATGCCGTTTTTTTATAAGGATAGGATCAATATATGATCTGGTCGCCATCCTTGATGCAGTAATTCACCTTAACTCCCAGCTCTTCCATCCATTTTCTTGTCTCCAGGGTTTTCCAGTCTCCGCTGCCGATTCCCCCGCCGCTGTCGTTGTTCCACAGCCAGAGAGGACAGGGCCACAGGGCGATCTGGGGCTTGATGATCTCATAAACATCCCGGTTGACTCCGTACTGCCCATGATGGGACATCTGGACAATGTCGCTCTTCAAATCTTCCGGTGCCAGCTCTGCAGCCAGAAGCTGTCCGCCTTCCGGCCCCATATCCCCCAGAACGAGAATGCTGACATCGTTGAGGAAAAATTTATATACCACAGAGCTGTTATTAACCGAGGATGCGTCCAGGAGATAAGGATCATTTAAGACCTTTGCCTTTATGAGTCCGATCTTTATCTCCTGGCCTTTGCTGACGGTATGGAGCTTCTCCGCGGGCAGGGTCGCAAGAGCGGTCCGCAGGCTGTTTACCAGCTCTGACCGGGAGGACTCGACCTTTTCATACCAGGACTGGTCCGCCAGGGAATAATACACGTTGTCAATGGTGATCCCGCTGTCAGGGGTATTCAGTATCTGGACAAGGGCTCCGATATGGTCGGAATGGGGATGGGTGATAAACCAGCCCGATACATGTCCGCCTTTGGAACGGATCACTTCCGTTAAGTGGGCGGCATCGATATCCCAGCCGCCGTCAATTACCACAAGGGCTCCGTTTTTGTCCTGCAGCACCATGGACAGCATCTGGCGGTTATCGTAATCCGCCAGCAGTGACAGGCTGCCGCCGTCAAATATTTTGCTGCCCGGCCCAAGGTTCAGCGCCGGCCCGAATCCCATGGCTCTCGGGGTTAAATCCCCGGCAGCTGCGTCAGGCGTCAAAAGCTCGGTTGTAAATGCGGAAAATACAATGTTTAAAAACAGCACACAGGCTGCCATTTTTTTCCAGATATTAAAATGTTTCATAGTGACCTCCGTTTGATTAAGCTATCCATTATTATATAGGATCCTGTTCTTTTTTAACAGGGGACAAGCGCAATTGTCAGAAAATCTTCAGAAATGGAAAAAAATGAAAATAATGGAGATGGATATGATATAATCATGCAAAAGGAGGAGCGATTCATGTATACTTTTGAGGATTTAGTAAATATTACAAATAAACTGCGGTCAGATCACGGATGTCCCTGGGATCGGGAGCAGACCCATGAGAGTCTGAAAAAGTGCCTGGAAGAGGAGAGCGGGGAAGTTCTAAGCGCCATTGACCATAAGGACATGGAAAATCTTTGTGAAGAACTGGGGGATGTCCTGTTTCAGGTAATGCTGCACAGCCGGATCGCCATGGAACACGGGGATTTTACGATCCATGATGTGGTGAACGGAATCTGTGAAAAAATGATACGCAGGCATCCTCATGTTTTTGGCGATAAAAGGGTGAATTCGTCGGAAGAAGGGCAGGCGTTATGGAATGAGATAAAAATGCAGGAGAAAGCCCTTCAAAAGAGCGAAAAACCTTGACAAAAACAGGAGAAACAGCTATAAATGATATAGTAATCGTGTTAACGAGAAAAATCGTAGCCTAGCGCTACATTCTAGGAGGAAGATATCAATGAATAAAGCAGAGTTAATCGCAGCAGTATCAGAGAAGGCAGAACTGTCCAAGAAGGATGCAGAGAAGGCAGTTAAGGCTTTAACAGATGTAATATCTGAAGAATTGGTTAAGGGCGAGAAGATTCAGTTAGTTGGTTTTGGCACATTTGAAGTATCCGAAAGAGCGGCCAGAGAAGGCAGAAATCCAAAGAGCGGCGAAGTCATGAATATCCCGGCTTCCAAGACACCAAAGTTCAAAGCCGGCAAGGCCTTAAAAGATATGGTGAACGCATAATCCATGAGATTGGACAAGTTTCTTAAAGTTTCCCGTCTTATCAAGAGAAGAACCGTAGCCAACGAAGCCTGTGACGCAGGCCGTGTGCTTGTCAATGACAAGCCTGCGAAGGCCTCCCTGAATATTAAGGAAGGCGATACCATTGAGATTCATTTTGGAACCAGCTCGGTTAAGGTTGAAGTTCTTGATGTGGCGGAAACGGTAAAAAAAGATGAGGCAAAGGAGCTTTACCGCTATCTTTAGCCAACTGCTTGATACGTTCGATAAATTTCAGGAATATTGGAGCTTGCCTCCTAATATACTTTAGACAGGTATATTAGGAGGTTTTTCTTATGGATGAAAAAGTGAATATCCGCCCACACAGGTTAATAATAGAAAACCGGGCCTCAGGCACCATGACAGGCATCCGGGAAGTGGTGTCCTTTGATGAGAACCAGGTGGTTCTGGACACCGATATGGGCCTTCTCACCCTGAAGGGAAAAGAGCTCCATGTCAAACGCCTGACGCTGGAAAAAGGTGAAGTGGACGTAAGCGGCACCATCGAGAGTATGACCTATTCTTCCAATGAGGCGCTGCGCAGATCCGGGGAGTCCCTGCTTTCCAGGCTGTTTAAATAAGAACCAGAAGGAGTCATATGAGCGTTCACATCGTATATGAAGTAAAACTTCTGCTCTACAGCTTTTTAACAGGCGCAGGGCTTATGATGACGTATGATCTGCTGCGCATTTCCCGTATTTTTATTCCCCATTCCTCAGTTTTTATCGGGATAGAGGACATGATATACTGGATTTATGCCGCACTCATCACGTTTTCCCTGCTGTATGCCCAGAATGACGGGGGATTGAGAGGGTATGTCATTGCCGGCGTGTTTGCCGGCATGTTTCTGTATGACAGGCTGGTCAGCAGGTTTTTTATAAAGCTCTTGAAAAAGTTTCAAAAATATCTTAAAATGAAAATGAGTAAGTCTATCCGCCGAAAGAACGGCAATAAACGGCAGCAGGATTAAATTGGTGATTGCATGAACGAGATGGGAAGATCAAGAAGAAAAAGAAAAGATAAATGGGGCAACCGCATGGCTCTGATTGGTATTACCTTCGTCGTATTCAGCCTGGCAGTGATCGTAACCATAAAGGGAGTCACACTGAAGGAAAAGGAGCAGGATTATCAGCTCCGTCTGGAAAACCTTCAGGCTCAGCTGGACAAGGAGCAGGATCGTGCGAAGGATCTGGAGGAATACCGGGTCTATGTACAAACCAAGCAGTATATTGAAGAGGTGGCAAAGCAGAAGCTGGGACTGGTAAAGCCTGACGAGATTCTGCTGAAACCGTCGCAGCGGCAGTGAGACATCCTGCGGGCATCCCTCCATGTCCAAAAAGCTTGGACAATAAGGAAGAAAACTGTCGTACAATTTTAAAGGCGGAATCAGCTGTTTTGACAAATATTTCCCTTCCCCCTGTATATAATGTGGTTTAAAGCATGTAACAGGCAGGAGGGATTTTTTGTGTTCAAGCGTAAAGCGGCACATCACGAAATGGCTGATGTGAATGTATATACGGCAAAGAGATTAAATGACATGGCAAATTCATTGGGGGAGCTTGCCAGAGCGTGTACGGATGGTTTGGCCTCGGAACAGGGGCTCACGAAGGAGGACGGCATCGCGGCACTTCAGACAGCAGCCGCCATGGTATGTGCAGGCTGCAACAAGTGTATGGTGTATTCCGGCGGAGAACAGGACAATCAATATTATCTGCAATATCTGATTCGTGCGTTTGAGCAAAAAGGGAGCGTGGACTACGGGGACATGCCCCGTTTTTTTCTGGAAACCTGTAAAAGAAAAGACGAGTATATGGCTCATTTAAACAGAGGCCTTGGAAAGGCTACCATGAATCTGGCATGGAAAAACAGATTTCTGGAAAGCCGTGATGCGGTGATTGTCCAGTTCAAGGAACTGGCTGTGATCCTGGAAGAGTTCTCCCATCAGGTGGAGCATGCAACGGACATAACGCCGGAGTGGGAAGAGGAAATAAAACGGGCATTCCGCCGCAATCATATCATCATTGAAAAAATGCTGATCCTGGAATACGAGAATCAGCAGAGAGAAGCGTATCTGACCATGAGGACCATGAACGGCCGGTGTGTTACCGTCAAGGAAGCGGCTGAAATTCTTGAGGATGCCATCGATGAGGGAGAATGGACCGTGCCCCCTGACGGCAGGAATCTGGTCACAAAGCAGGCAGATACCATACGGTTTGTGGAAAAGGGGCAGTATCAGGTGATCTACGGAGCGGCCAAGGCGGTTAAAACCGGGGAAGAGGTGTCAGGGGATAATTATACCTTTGGACAAGTCCAGCCTGGACAGGTTATCCTGAGCCTGTCCGACGGCATGGGCAGCGGCAGGGTCGCAGAGGAAGAAAGCCGGCAGGTGATCGAGCTGACCCAGAGGCTTTTAGAAGCGGGTTTTTCCGCAAGGGCGGCGCTTAAAATGGTGAATACCGTTCTGCTTCTGACGGGGATCTCCCAGCATCCGGCCACCCTGGATTTATGCTGCATTGATTTAAAGACCGGAATCCTGGAAGCCATGAAGCTGGGGGCGGCGGCTACCTATATTCTCAGCGATAAAGGGGTGGAGCTGCTGGAAGCCGGTGAAGTGCCCATGGGCATTTTAAACGGGGTGGAACCGGTGCTGCTGTCTAAAAAGCTGTGGGACGACAACCGGATCATCATGGTAAGCGACGGTGTGCTGGATGCCCTTCCGGCCGATGACAAGGAATTGATGCTTCAAGAATTCATAGCCGGAATGCCGGTAAAGAATCCACAGGACATGGCTGACCGGATCCTTCTGTTTGCCAGGTCCTTTACCGAGAGTGCCGCCGATGACATGACGGTACTCACCGCAGGCATATGGAAAAGAAATTAATAATTGCAACAGACATGTTTTGAAGGTATATTTATAATAGAGAGGGGAGAAAATCAACTAAGGAAGGTGGATAAATGTACAGAAAGATATTGGATTTTATCAGACGGAACCGGCTGTTTGCTCCAGGGGACCGGGTCATAGTGGCCCTTTCCGGAGGAGCCGATTCGGTCTGTCTTCTTATAGTCTTGAATGAGCTGAAGGAAGAACTGGGACTGGAGCTGAAATCGGTTCATGTCCACCATGGTCTGAGAGGAGAAGAAGCGGACCGGGACAGCCTTTATGCCCGGGAGCTCTCTCAGGGGATGGGGGTCCCTTTTGCATGCGTGCGGGTGAATGCAGGGCTCTATGCCAGGGAACAGGGCATATCGGTGGAGGAAGCCGGCAGGCATTTGAGGTATGAGATCTTTGAGCGGGAATGTCAGGCTTTTGGAGGAACGAAAATAGCGGTGGCCCATCATGCCGATGATCAGGCGGAGACGATCCTCTACAATCTCTTCCGTGGAACCGGGTTGAAGGGGCTTGGCGGAATGCGCCCCGCCCGGGAGAAAATTGTCCGCCCCCTGCTGTGTGTGGGGAGGGATGAAATTCTTGCATATCTGGAGGAAAAAGGGATATCTTATTGTGAGGACTCTACCAACGCCTCTGCGGATTATGTGAGAAACCGCATAAGGGGCATGATCCTGCCCTCCATCAGGGAACAGATCAACAGGAAGGCCGGGGAAAACATCCTTCATGCCGGGGAGATGGCCGCAAAGGCGGACGCATACCTGGAAAAACAGGCAGAGGGCTTATTAAAGGCCGGTGGAATATGGGAAACGGATGAGAACGGAGTATGCCGGGCATGCGGAATCAAAGCAGAGGTCCTGCTCTCTGAGGATGAAATTGTAAGGAATTATGTGATCCGGCGGATGATACGCGGGGCTGGTGAATCCATGAAGGACATCACCATGGTCCATGTGGAGCATGTGTCGGGTCTTCTGTCAGGTCCTGCAGGCAGGCAGGTGGATCTGCCCCATGGGCTTACAGGGGTGCGGACAGCGGGCGAGTTGTGGATAAAGAATAAAAATCAGGCGGATTTTGTGGAAAAGGAAGAGGTTTTTCAGCTGCCGCAATTGGAATTTAAGGTCTTTCCCTATAAAAAAGGACAGGAAATTCCCAAAAACGGGTATACGAAATGGTTTGATTATGATAAAATCAAATGTGCACTCTCTGTGAGGTATCGGGAGACCGGAGATTACATCACACTGTCCGGAGGCGGAAGAAAGTCGGTCAAGGCATTTATGATCGATGAAAAGATTCCGAAAGAGGACCGGGAAAAAATACCGCTGGTAGCGGAAGGTTCCCATGTCCTTTGGGTCATCGGATACCGGATAAGTGAATACTATAAGATAACAGATGATACCCATACAGTAATACAAATGCAGCTAGACGGAGGAAAAAACAGTGGATGATAAAATACGCGTTTTATTATCGGAGGAAGAGGTAGCGGAAAGAGTAAAGGAGATCGCGGATGAGATCAGCAGGGATTATCAGGGAAGGCCCCTTCATCTGATCTGTATTTTAAAGGGAGGCGTTTTCTTTACCTGTGAGCTCGCAAAGCGGATCAAACTGCCGCTTACCATGGATTTCATGTCCGTATCCAGCTACGGTGCCGGAACGGTGTCCAGCGGAATCGTGAAGATTATCAAGGACTTGGATGAACCCATCGAGGGAAAGGATGTATTGATCGTTGAAGATATCATTGATTCCGGCAATACCCTGTCCTATCTGATCGAGGTGTTGAAACAGAGAAATCCAAACAGCATTGAACTCTGTACCCTGCTTGATAAACCGGAGCGCCGGGTAAAAAAGCAGGTGGAGGTGAAGTATACCTGTTTTACCGTGCCGGATGAGTTTATTATCGGTTATGGTCTTGATTACGATCAGATATACAGGAATTTGCCATATATTGGAGTTATAGAACAGCAATAAGGAGGCAGCATGTTAAAACAACAGCAACCATTCAGAGGCTTGGGATTTCTGCTCCTTCTGGTTATCATGCTTATATTTGCCAGTAAGCTGCCCCAAAAGAGTGAAATCATCACCAACCAGGAGCTAATGCAGGCGATTGACAATGGAACCATAGCAGCGGCAACGATCAGGCAGAACGATCCGCCCCCCACGGGAAGGATAGAGATGTCCATGACCGACGGTTCGTCAAAGCAGGCCAATGTATCCAATGTTATTGAGATTCAGGATCGCTTGGACCGCAATGGAGTAACCTATACGGTGGATTCCGTACAGAAGGAAAACTTATTCCTGACCATTACTCTGCCGCTGATTCTTACAGCGGTAGCTTTGGTTTTCCTGTTCATGTTAATGAATGCAAGGGCAGGGGCGGGAAGCGCCAATGCGAAAATGATGAATTTTGGAAGAAGCCGGGCACATCTTGCCAAGGATGCCAATAAGGTAAACTTCAGCAAGGTAGCCGGACTGGAAGAGGAAAAAGAGGAGCTGGAGGAGGTCGTGGACTTCTTAAAGAATCCCCAGAAATATACCGGTGTGGGAGCCCGTATTCCAAAGGGTATCCTTCTTGTAGGCCCCCCGGGAACGGGCAAGACTCTTCTTGCCAAGGCCGTGGCGGGAGAAGCGGGAGTTCCGTTTTTCTCCATCTCGGGCTCCGATTTTGTGGAAATGTTCGTGGGTGTGGGCGCTTCCCGTGTGAGGGATTTGTTTGAAGAGGGCAAAAAACATGCCCCCTGTATTATTTTTATTGATGAGATCGATGCCGTGGCCCGCAGGAGGGGAACCGGTATGGGTGGCGGCCATGACGAGAGGGAACAGACCTTAAACCAGCTTCTGGTGGAGATGGACGGCTTCGGAGTCAACGAAGGGATCATCGTTATGGCGGCCACAAACCGTGTGGATATTCTGGACCCTGCCATCCTGCGTCCCGGCCGTTTTGACCGGAAGGTGGGCGTTGGAAGGCCCGACGTGAAGGGAAGAGAGGAAATCCTTAAGGTGCATTCCAAGGAGAAGCCCCTGGGAGAGGATGTAAATCTGAGGAGGGTCGCCCAGACCACGGCCGGTTTTACCGGTGCGGATCTGGAAAATCTCATGAATGAGGCAGCCATCTATGCGGCCAGACACAGCAAGAAGTACATCAGTCAGGGCGATATCGATAAAGCTTTTGTAAAGGTGGGCATAGGAGCGGAGAAGAAGAGCAAGGTGATCACGGAAAAGGAAAAGAAGATCACGGCTTATCACGAGGCAGGCCATGCGATCCTGTTCCATCTGCTTCCGGATGAAGGTCCGGTGCATACCATTTCCATTATACCTACGGGAGTCAGCGCCGCAGGTTATACCATGCCATTGCCGGAAAGTGACCATATGTTCAACACCAGAGGCAAGATGATTCAGGATATCATGGTGGATTTGGGCGGCAGGATCGCGGAGGAGATCATCTTCGGCGACATCACCACCGGCGCTTCCCAGGACATCAAGCAGGCCACCGCAGTGGCCCGGGCCATGGTGACCCAGTACGGCATGTCCGATAAAGTGGGCATGATAAACTATGGAAATGACGGTGACGAGGTCTTCATCGGACGGGATCTGGCCCATGCCAAGAGCTATGGCGGCCAGGTGGCCGACACCATTGACAATGAAGTGAAACGGATCATCGATGAGTGCTATGAGAAGGCAAAGGAGATCATTTTGAAGCATGAGGATGTGCTTCATGCCTGTTGCGAGCTGCTCATGGAAAAGGAAAAGATCGGCCAGCAGGAATTCGAAAATCTGTTTTCCGCTGCAGCAGAGGGTTAGACGCCCCTTCCGTTCTTTTGGATAACAGAAGCGCAGGTTCCGGTAAAATATCTAAGTATTTACTCCGGAATCTGCGCTTTTTTGTGCCGAAAGAGGAGGCGGATAAAAAATGCATAAAAATGAAGTTTGAAAAAAATGAAGTTTGTGCACACTTATTTTGTGGGACATGGTATATTAATAATCGTAAACCCCCCCAATACATTATATAGTTTTTGCTACACCCCATAAGAAACGAAATACCTTCTCCGAAAAACGGTCAGCTACCCCGCTGACCGTTTTTTCTGCCTGTTTTTCGGAAAAGGCGGGGTTGTATATTTGGTTCCTATCAGATAAAATAGAATCTATAGATGACGAGAAAGGAAATGAGGAACCTATGTGCTTCCAGGCTGAGACGTTAAACAGAGATGCGCTTTTTACCGATGAGACAGAGAGTTTTCGATTCCCGGCAGAGCCCGGTGAGGGCGATGAGGTGATCCTGCTTTTCCGGACGGCCAGGGACAATGTGGATTTCGTCTGTTACATCTGTGAGGGAACAGGGGAAGAGACGCCCATGGAAAAGGCGGAGTCTGACGAACTGTTTGATTATTATAAATACGGGCTGACAGCCGGACATGAGGAGATCAGCTACAGCTTTAAGGCGGTAAAAGGAAGGGAGGTCTGTTATTACAGCCGGCTGGGCGTCACCGGGGAACGGACGTCCGGATTTCATTTCCGCCTGGTTCCCGGTTTTTCCACCCCGGACTGGGCCAAGGGGGCCGTCATGTATCAGATCTATGTGGACCGTTTCCGCAACGGGGACTTGACCAATGATGTGGTGGATGACGAGTACATGTACATCGGCCGGCTGGTTTCCGGCGTGAAGGATTGGGGGAAATACCCGAGCCAGATGGATGTGGGTGATTTTTACGGCGGTGACTTACAGGGGGTATGGGATAAGCTGGATTATTTAAAAAATCTGGGCGTTGATGTGATCTATTTCAATCCCATTTTCGTGTCGCCTTCAAACCATAAGTATGACTGCCAGGATTATGATCATATCGATCCCCATTACGGTGTCATTGCAAAGGACGGAGGCCGGACCGTGGCAGGGGGAGACCAGGATAACCGCAATGCCACAAAGTATATGATACGGACCACGGATGAGGAGAATCTGGAGGCGGGCAACGCATTCTTCGCCCGTTTTGTGGAAGAGGTCCACAGGCGCGGGATGAAGGTGATCCTGGACGGCGTATTCAACCACTGCGGTTCTTTCAATAAATGGCTGGATGGGGAACGGATCTATGAGATGTCCGGAAATTACGAGCCGGGGGCGTATGTGTCAAAGGACAGCCCGTACCGGACGTTTTTTAAATTTTATGATGAAGAAGCCTGGCCTTATAACGGAACCTATGACGGCTGGTGGGGACATTCCACCCTTCCCAAGCTCAACTATGAGGATTCTCCGGTCCTTTACGAATACATTATGGGAATCGCCGCAAAATGGGTGTCAGCCCCTTACTGCGTGGATGGCTGGCGCCTTGATGTGGCGGCGGATTTAGGGCACAGCAGCGAATACAACCACAGGTTCTGGAGGGATTTCCGCCGGGCGGTAAAGGCGGCCAATCCGGAGGCCCTTGTGCTGGCGGAGCATTACGGTGACCCCTCCGGCTGGCTGAAGGGAGACCAGTGGGATACGGTCATGAATTATGACGCTTTTATGGAGCCGGTCAGCTGGTTTCTGACCGGCATGGAGAAACACAGCGATGAGAGCAGCCCCAATCTGCTGGGAGACGGAGTGAGTTTTTTTAAGACCATGAATTATCACATGAGCCGTATGATGACGGGGTCGCTGCTGGTGGCCATGAACGAGCTTTCCAACCATGACCATTCCCGTTTCATGACCAGAACCAACGGCCGGGTGGGCCGCATCTCCACTCTGGGTCCGGAAGCGGCTTCGGAAGGGATCAACTACGGGATTTTTCGGGAAGGCGTCATGATCCAGATGACCTGGCCCGGCGCTCCCACCATTTATTACGGTGACGAGGCCGGCGTCTGCGGCTGGACCGATCCGGACAACCGGAGGACTTATCCGTGGGGCAGCGAAGACTTTGAGCTGGTGGAATTTCACCGTTATATGACAAGGCTCCATCACCGCATACCGGCTCTGCGCAGGGGATCATTGAAGCAGCTTCTGGCCGGGGACCATCTCATTTCCTATGGAAGATTTTGGGGAAACAGCATTTGTGCCGTGGCGGTCAACAATTTACCGAAAGAACGGGAAGTGGCTATTCCCGTATGGCAGCTGGGCATAAGGGATGGGGAGACCATGTCCCGCCGCATGCTGACCTATGAAACCGGGTATAATGTGGGGGAACTGCCATTTGCCGTGGAAGGCGGTCAGGTGGTCCTTACCATGCCCGGAATGAGTTCCGTTCTGCTGGTGGCGGACCGGGAAAGGTAGTCCCGTTTTTTTGAAAAAACCCTTGATTTTTTCATACCCCTATGATAAAATAACACTCGCTTGCTATATAAAAAGCATGGGCGGGTTCCCGAGCGGCCAAAGGGGGCAGACTGTAAATCTGTTGTCGACGACTTCGAAGGTTCGAATCCTTCTCCGCCCATTCCGTATATCGGCAGGAGACTGCGGTTATATATGAGAATGCCGGCGTGGCGGAACTGGCAGACGCACAGGACTTAAAATCCTGCGGGACTTACCTCCCGTACCGGTTCGATTCCGGTCGCCGGCATTAGATGAGGAGTGCAATGCCTTTGATGATGAGAGAAGGTTATTTAAACAAAATAAGAAAAGAGTTGTAAAAGGGGAAGCCAAGAGTTCGTGTTTTGGCTTCCTCTTTGGTTTATCACTTTTACTGCGCTGATCGACAATGGTGTCCATAGCTCAGGAATTTTCCCTTATTAATGCAGAGTTTAAATTTGCGGAGTCTGGTTGCGGCCGTCTTTGCAGATCTCTTTTGAATAAAAAGTACGGATGCATGTTTCTTACAAATAGATTATTTTTAGAAGGGAGACAGAACAATGAATACGGATGTCTTGAACAAAGGGCAGGAACGGAATACTGACAACAGCTCTTCCGCTGCGCCGTTAATGCCTGATTTTCTAATTTCCGGTTTTTTTCATATTGTTTTGGATGAAAAACTGTCCTTGCTTTTTTGGGACGAAAAATTCGGCGATATGATTGCCGATCATTTTTGCGGTGAAAGCAGAACTTTTTCCGGGAGTTCTCTTAAGAATACATTTTCTGACGAAATGTTTGAATATGTATACTCAACCATTATGGCCGCTCTTTCCCGCGGAGAAAAAAGCGTTATGATGAATCTGAAGAGTCTGCCGGGCAAAGCGGAGGATAAGGTTTTTTGCTGTGAAGGCTGCTTTATTCAAAAGGAAAGCAGCATGACAGAGCTGTCTGGTTTCCTGCGTGAATTGCCCGATTGTAACATGGGCTTAGGCTGTGGTTTGATGAAAGACCCCTTGACAAATATTTTAAATCGTACATCCATAGAAAATCAAATCACACATGGGCTTCGTAATATGTCGGAAAACGATACCCTGTGTCTATTTATGATTGATCTTGATAATTTTAAAGAGGTTAATGATAAACTCGGTCACCGGCAGGGCGATAAAATTCTATCCCACGTGTCTGCGGTTATTAAAAAGGTTTTTCACCAATCGAATTCAGCAGGCAGGCTTGGCGGAGATGAGTTCATGGCATTTACCGTTGGCAGTATCAATGCCGGTCTGGCCGGCCAAATGGCTTCAAAACTGATAAAATTGCTTCAAATGACAGTTGGATCCGAGGAAAAGGTGAATCTTTCAGCAAGCATAGGCGTGGTAATACATTCCGGCGGAAAATCAGATTTCAATACCTTGTACGGCTTGGCGGACAAAGCGCTTTACGAAGCTAAAAAAAACGGTAAAAACCGCTATCAAATGATAGCGGGAAATTCGGAGGCAGAGATCAATCAGAATCAGTTCAACGATATTATTCATCTTCAAACATTGTTTCAATATATGGATGCAGGCGTGGCGTTGCTTGAATTAAACGAAGGGCTGCGTCTTCTTTATATAAGCCCCGGCTGCAAGGCGATTTTTGAAGACTGCGACACGGATTTTACCGATCAGGACTGCGCAGCTTTATCAATGATTCGTTCGGAGGACGGATTGCTGCTGCGTGAGGCTGCTCATAGGAGTGCAGAAGCAGGGGAAGCTGTTGACATATCCTTCCAAATTCAAACGACAACGGGAGAAATGCGCTGGATACAGGCCAGATTTGCAAGGATTCCCTATGAAGACAGTGAAAATCCCGTGTTAATTGTAATGATATACGATATTACAAAATTAAAAAAACAGGAAGCCGCTCTGTTGGAAAGCAGTGAACGGACGCGGATTGCCTTTAATCAAACGGCCCAAACTCTATGGGAAATGATTATTCGGTCCCGTAAATTTGCAGTATTTGATACGAAAAAGCAAATGTATGATGATACTCTGATTTTTCCGGATGCTCCTGATTCTCTGATACGCGCAGGACTTGTACATCCTGTTTCACAGGCGTCTTTTTTAACCTTTTTTGATGAAATGACGGAGGGTAAGAAAGAGGACAGCGCGGCCTTTATGATGCGCTATTTCCGCAGCAATATTTGGGGATGGGCTAAAATTTCTTATCATATGGTGTTTGACGAGAATGGCATGCCGTTGAAAGCCATTGGAATTATGGAAGAAATGCCCACTATTTTTAATGAACAGACCCGTTTTAAACAGGAAGAGGCCTTAATCAATGTTCTGAGTTCCGGCAACATGGAATTAATCGTTGCAAACCTGACAGCGAACCATGTCAAAAAACATTTTTTAAAAGGCAGACAGATCTTCGGTGAAGACGATAAATATTCGACTCTCACGTTGCAGCACATTCAATCCGCATTTACGCAGGAAGATGCATTTTTATTCAAAAGATTTTTTTGCCGGGAATTAACAGAAGCATATTCGAAAGGAACTACATGGGTGGAAGCGGAATACCGCCGGCATGATTCTCAGGGAAATGTGTTGTGGGTGTCTTGTACGGCGAACCTGATTGTAGAACCGGTTACCCGCGAATTATATGGGTTTCTTTTGATCAAGGATGTAGATGAACGCAGAAAGTGGGAGCTTTCATTGCCGAGCCGTGCGGAGCATGATCCTGTGTCACACCTTTACTCCGGCAAAACAGTCCAGTCCATGATTGCCAGTTTGCTGAAAGAAAAGAATGGCTCCAATAAGACCTGCTCTCTGGCTGTTGTAGACATAATAGGAATCCGGCAGATTTCCGAACGTATGAACCAGACATTGGCTGAGCAGATTCGTTTTTCCATAGGACGTTTGTTTCGTGTCCTTCTGGATCATGAATGCGTGGTCGGTCAGGGAAGCGATGAACGGGTGCTGCTGTTTTGGCCAAGTTCTGATACTCCGCAGCAGGTAAAAAGCAGGCTTCAGGATATCATAGCAACTGTGGAACGGGTTTACAGCACCTCCGGTTCATCAGAGAATATTGATTTTTCTGCAGGAATATCCACCGCCTTATATAGTCAGGCGGATTTTGACGGATTATATGCCCGTGCCGCCTATGTATGTGACAAAAACAAAAGAAATTTTCAGAATGTGGTCGAGTGTTTTGAAAGCTATGCCGAAAACAACCGGAATCTTATGGATATGAGCGGCCGCCAGGGGGTGTTGGAGACGAATGAGGAAGAAGTAGTGCGCCCTCTGACGCCGGAAGAAAAGGAAACGCTTTTGTCTTTCCTGCTGAAAATGCTGACGGCTTCCGATTATCACGAGGGGATGTCGGCGCTGCTTCAAATTCTGGGCGACTTTTATTATGCGGACCGGGTATATCAATTGGATCTTTCTGAAGACGACAGAACACTGAATCAAGTTTATGAATGGACGGCGCATGGAAAGTACAGTCTGATGAAACATATGGCAAACTTGCAGGTCAGAGATATCCCGGTAATTAAGGCGGCCATGGAGAGAAAACAAATTATCCTGCTTCGGGGGCCTTCCGTACGGGCAGGCCATGATCCACATACAGGTGAATACGAGTGGAGATTCATCTGCGGTCCGATTATTAAGGAGGAGAAAATTATTGGTTTTCTTTGTGTGGAAAACCCCCGAAAACACTATGCGGATACTGCCTTGCTGACAGCGGTCATTCCGCTTATGCTGATTGATGGCAAACGCAAGGAAAGCAATGTCAATGGACGGCAAGAGAGAGAAGGAATGGACCGTTTGACCGGATTGGAGGATTGGAGAGCCTATATCAGGACTTTAGGGCAGCTAAATTCCGATATTCTGTCCTCTATGGGAGTGCTTTATCTGAATGTTTACCAGCTGTCTAAAATAAACACGGAGCTGGGCTATACATACGGCGATTCTCTTCTCGCCTTTGTGGGAAGCGCCCTCTCCACAGATTTTCCACAGGCAAAATCGTTTCGGATTTCCGGCGGTACGTTTGTGGTACTGTATCCAAATGTAACTTACCCGGCCTTTTCGCAGAAATGTGATAAAGTCCAGTCTGTTTTGGACGGGCAGTATCCGGAACAGGTTCACTTGGGTTTTACATGGGCAGACCGGAATATTAATGTAAAAAAGCTGGTTGACCATGCGAAAGATATTATGAACTACAATTCCGGCAGCAATTTGGCAGCCGCCGCCGTATCTGCTTCAGAACCATTGTCAGCATACGATTTAAAGGCTGATATTGCCGCGGGTCTGTACACAGTTTATATCCAGCCCAAGGCGAAGCTTTCAACGGAAGAAATTGTGGGCGGCGAATCCCTGGTGCGGTATATAAGCCCTGAACGCGGTATCGTTCCTCCCATCGAATTTATTGAACGCATGGAAAAGGAAAACATTATTCGGGAATTGGATTTTTTTGTACTTGATAAAACACTTCAGATTATGCAGGGATGGAAAGAGCGCGGAAAACAGCTGGTGCAGATTTCAGTCAATTTCTCCCGCCAGACATTGCTGGACCGATCCTCTCTGGCTTCTGTTCTGGCTATTCACAGCCGTTATGATATTCCGGCAGACATAATCGAAATTGAAATTACAGAATCCATCGGCATGATTGAACACAAGATGATTGCAGAAGCCGTACAGCGGTTTCGCAGCCAGGGGTTTAAGGTCAGCCTGGACGACTTTGGATCGGATTATTCAAGCATCACCATGCTGTCTGATGTTTCCTTTGACAGTATAAAGCTGGACAAGAGCATTGTCTATAATTTTCTCACAAACCCGGTCAGCCGTTCAATTGTGGAAGGAATGGTAAAGACCTGTGAGATTATGGGGGCGGTTTGTATTGCCGAGGGTGTGGAAACTCTGGAGCAGGTGGAAGCACTGAAGCAGGCCGGATGTGATTATGTACAGGGATATTACTTGAACAAACCTATCCCGGCCGCAGATTTTGAAGAAAAGTATCTGAAAATAAATAACTTTGATTATTAACGATGAAAAAGAAAACAGGAGAATATTTCATGACTGAAAAAAGTATGGAAGAGGCTTGGATGCAGGCAAAGAGTATAGGATATACGGAAAAAAATTTAATCATCGGTCTTGGCGCTTCGGCAGGTGGATTGGAGGCGCTTCAACAGCTTTTTGATAACCTGCCTTATCAAACAGGTATGTCTTTTGTAATTGTGCAGCACCTTTCTCCCGATTACAAAAGCCTGATGGCCGAAATACTTAGTAAAAATACAAAAATGACCGTGCTCCAGGCTGAAAATGAAATGGAAGTGCAGCCTGATCATGTCTACCTGATTCCTCCAAAAAAAAATATGGTTATCAGCCAGCGTAAGCTGTATCTTTCTGATGCAAAGCATGAGGGGATCAATCATCCGATTGATATTTTTTTCACATCTCTGGCTGAAGATATGAAAAAGCAGGCGGTTGCTGTGGTGCTTTCCGGAACCGGTTCAGACGGAACCGGCGGCGTCAAAGCTGTGAAAGAACATGACGGGCTTGTACTTGTGCAAAACCCGGACAGCGCCCGGTTTGACGGTATGATCAAAAGCGCTATTAACACCGGTCTGGCTGATTTTGTTCTTACTCCACAGGAGATTGCGGCAGAAATCCTGAATATTTCTGACCACCTTTCGGCGGTTCAGCCGGATAAAACATCCCCGGTATTTCCTGATGATGATCTGATGCAGCATATCTATACCGTACTGAAAAAAGCATGCGGCATTGATTTTACACATTATAAGCGTAGTACCGTTATCCGCAGAATCGAGCGGAGAATGGTGGTCACTCACAGCAAAAACCAAAGCGATTACCTCAAACTTCTGGAAACAGGCAAGGATGAAGCCCGGCTTTTGGAGAAAGAAATTTTGATTGGAGTAACGAGTTTTTTTCGTGATCCTTCCTACTTCGAAAAGCTGAAGCATGAAGCAATTTATGAGATCCTTTCACGTGCGGATCAAACGGCCACAATCCGCGTGTGGATAGCCGGGTGCTCTACAGGAGAGGAAGCTTATACCATCGCCATTTTGTTTGCAGAGGCGATGGAGGAATTGAATTTAAAGCGGGAAATAAAAATATTTGCGACGGATGTGGATACGCACGCCATAGAAGCGGCAGGTAAAGGCATATTTTCAGAAAATATTATAAATGCAGTTTCATCGGGACAGCTGACCAAATATTTCGTGAAGCAGAATGACCAATATTCTGTCCGCAAAGAAATTCGAAGGATGGTCATTTTCGCCGTACATAATATATTTCAGGATCCGCCTTTCGGAAGGCTGGATTTAATAAGCTGCCGTAATGTTATGATCTATTTTCAGCCGGTGCTTCAAAGGGACCTGTTTCGTATTTTTCACTCCTCCCTGAAGGACGGGGGATACCTTTTTCTTGGAAAAAGCGAAACAGCCGGAGATTTTAGTGATGTGTTCAAGCCCGTTTGTCAACTTGAAAAAATTTATATTCACACGGCTGCCGGGAGGCTGCCGGAATTGCCTCAGCTTAATTATACGGTTCCCGTACTGCCGCCGCCGTTGCCAAGCGAGAATTTTAAGGAAGAAAAACATGATATCAACCTGGAGAAAATTTATCTGCAATTCATGGAAGATTTTCTGCCCGCTTCAGTGATTGTGGATGAGAAAAATGAGGTCATTCACTTTTTCGGTGGATACAGTGAATTCCTGCGTATAGGGCAGGGAAAAGCCAGCTTCAATATATTCAATCTGGTCAATGAGAATTTAAGCCTTGTCATTTCAACAGGCCTGAATAAGTGCAGAAATGAAATGACGGACCTGACTTATACCGATGTGCTCATAAATGGAACCCTGCAGCCGCATAAGTTAGACCTGATTTTGAAGCCGGTTTATGACAGACGCGGAAGCCATACCGGTTTGATCGCCATTGTTTTTAACGAGAGAACGGAAATTGCACCTGTTGGGACAGTTGAGCGCTTTGATATCAATAAAACCGCTGCGCAGCGTATTGTTGACTTGGAACGGGAACTGAAGATTTCACAGGATCATCTGAAAGCAACCATCAGTGAGGTGGAAACCGTCAATGAAGAGCTTCAGGCGGCGAACGAAGAACTTTTGACAGCAAATGAAGAGCTTCAAAGCTCTAACGAGGAGCTGCAGTCGGTTAATGAAGAACTGTATACAGTTAACGCTGAATATCAGAATAAGCTGGCTGAACTGACCGAAATGACCAATGACCTGTCTAATTTCCTTTCCTCAACCATGATTGGCATTCTTTTTGTGGACAACAATCTGAATATCAGGAAGTTTACCGATTACATAGGGAGGGAGTTTCAGTTAATGGCTCAGGATGTGGGGCGCCCTCTGCAAATTATCGAACATTGCTTCCAGAATGATGAGATTACAAAAGACGCATTGAATGTACAGAAGTCTCTCGCGCCTCTGGAAAGAGAAGTTACAGCAAATGGCCGGTATTATACGCAGCGGATTGCACCCTATCGAACGACGGATAACAGTATTAAGGGACTTGTAATCACGATCATTGACAGCCTGCCGGCACTCAAATAAGTGAGAAGGACAAGATTGAAAGAAAGGTGCTTACAGACTCTGATATAGACTGAATGCAAAATTTTTTTATGAAATTTAAAAAAAACCATTGACATTTGTTTTATTTTAAATATAATGTTCTATGTCGAACAGTTCGATGTTGAACTAACAGACGGAGAGGAAGCAGAGAGGAAGGGGAAGATGGAAAAAGCAAGCATTGCCATGGGACTGCGTTCGCTGAATAACATGATCCGGCGTTATTTTCAAAATTCGACCTCCAAAAGGGAAGTCGATAAACTGACCGATAATAACGGTTGGATCATTGGATTTCTTGCGGATAATGAAGGGAAGGATGTTTACCAGAAGGATATAGAGGATTATTTTACCATAGCCAGATCCACGGCCTCCACGGTGCTGGGCCTGATGGAGGAGAAAGGATTTATCCGCAGGCTTTCCGTAAAGTCGGATGGACGTCTGAAGAAAATAGTTCTGACGGAAAAGGCCTGGGCCGTCCATAAAATTATGGAAAAAAATAAAAAGGAAATGGAGCGCATCCTGCTGCGGGGATTTACCGATGAAGAAGTGGGCGCTCTGAATGAATATTTGAACAGAATGAAAGATAATATTTCAGGAGCACAGGAAAATCAATAAGGAGAGGTTTATGATCAAACGACTTGCAGCCAGTGTGCGGGAATACAAGAGGGATACGATTCTCACACCGGTATACGTAATAATTGAATCAATTCTTGAAATTTTTATCCCTACGCTTATGGCGTTTCTCATTGACAACGGGATTTATAAGAAAAATATATCCTATGTTTTTCTCATGGGCCTGGCCCTTCTCGTCTGCGCATTTGCTTCTCTGCTGACGGGAATACTGGCCGGACGCAGCGCAGCCAGCGCGTCGGCGGGCTTTGCCAGGAATTTAAGGCATGATATTTTTTACAACGTACAGACGTTTTCGTTTTCCAATATCGACAAGTTTTCGGCTTCAAGCATTATCACCCGGCTGACCACGGATGTGACCAATGTCCAGAATGCTTATCAGATGCTGGTGCGTCTGGGAGTGCGGGCTCCCGTGATGATGATTTTTGCGCTGATCTTTTCATTCCGGATCGATGCCCGCCTGTCCCTGATATTTGTTGCGGTGATCCCCATTCTCGGGGTGGGCCTGTGGCTGATCATAGCTCATGTGCATCCGGTTTTTATGCGGGTTTTCCGGACCTATGACAAGCTTAACCGTGTGGTACAGGAAAATCTCCATGGCATCCGGGTGGTTAAGTCCTATAACAGAGAGGATTTTGAGGAGGAAAAATTTTCCGGCATCTCCCAGGCCATTTACCGGGATTTTACCAGGGCAGGGAAACGGCTGGCGTTTAATATGCCTCTCATGCAGGTGTGTCTGTACGCAAGCATGCTGCTGCTTTCCTGGTTTGGAGCGAAGGAAATCATAGCCAGCGGCAATAACGCTGTGACCGGGCTTTCCACCGGAGAACTGACCAGCCTGATCACCTATTCCCTTCAGATCCTTATGAGCCTGATGATGTTTTCCATGGTGCTGGTTATGATCACGATCTCCCGGGCATCGGCTCAGCGTATTGTGGAAATTATAGAGGAAGAAAGCGATTTGAAAAATCCGGACCAGCCGCTCCATGCGGTAAAAGACGGTTCCATCCGGTTTGAAAATGTCTCATTTTCCTATTCCGCAAGAGCCGAAAAGCCGGTTCTTTCCGGCATAGATCTCTCCATTAAGTCCGGAGAGACGGTTGGGATTATCGGCGGGACCGGCACCTCCAAATCCAGTCTGGTCCAGCTGATACCCCGCCTTTATGATGTGAACGGAGGAAGGATCCTGGTGGGAGGGGAAGACGTAAAAGCCTATGATCTGGAAGCTCTCCGGGACCAGGTCGCCATGGTCCTTCAGAAGAATGTGCTTTTTTCCGGGACCATTAAGGAAAATCTCCGGTGGGGAAATGAGAATGCCACGGATGAAGAGATGGCGAAGGCCTGCAGGCTGGCCCAGGCCGACGGTTTTATCCGGGAGTTCCCGGATCAGTATGATACTTATATTGAACAGGGCGGCTCCAATGTGTCCGGCGGCCAGCGCCAGCGTCTCTGCATTGCCCGGGCTCTTTTAAAGCATCCCAGGATACTGATCCTTGACGACTCCACCAGTGCGGTGGATACGGCCACCGACAGCCTGATCCGCCAGGCATTCCGGGATGAGATCCCGGATACCACGAAGATCATTATCGCACAGAGGGTTTCCTCCGTGCAGGATGCCGACAAGATCGTCGTACTGGATAACGGCCGGATCAATGCGGTTGGCGCACATGATGAGCTGATGAAGACCTGTGAGATTTACCGTGAGGTTTACGAATCCCAGAACAAAGGGGGTGTTATCAATGAGTGAAACGACGAATAAAAAGGACAGCCGGAAAGCAGGCGGGCCGGGCCATTTCAAAGCGGGAACAATCCGGCGGCTGTTTACTTATATGGCCCAATTTAAAATTCAGCTGATTACCGTGGTCATCTGTATTTTTATAAGCGCCGCTGCCGGCGCGGCCTCATCCCTGTTCCTGCAGACACTGATCGATAAATACATCATTCCCCTGGTGGGGCATGCTAATCCGGATTTCACGGAGCTGTTCCGCATGATCCTCGTGATGGGCGCCGTATACTTAACAGGCACGCTTTCCACCCTGCTCTATAACTGGATCATGGTGTTCATTGAGCAGGGCACGCTGAAAAAAATCCGTGATGAGATGTTCACCCATATGCAGTCTCTGCCCATCCGGTATTTTGATACCCATTCCCATGGGGATGTGATGAGCCGCTATACCAATGATACGGATACTCTCCGCCAGGCCCTTTCCCAGAGCCTGCCCCAGATGTTTTCTTCGCTGATTTCCGTGCTGGCCGCATTTCTTTCCATGCTCTATTTAAGCGTGGGTCTGACGGCCATTGTGGCTGTTTTTGCCGTGGTCCTGTTAAAGACCATCAAAGCCCTGGTAGGCAGGAGCAAAAAGTATTTTATCCGGCAGCAGGTAGTCCTGGGTGAGGTAAACGGTTATATTGAGGAGATCATCAACGGGCAGAAGGTGGTAAAGGTTTTCTGTCATGAGGAAAAGGCAAAGGAAGAATTTGACCGGAAAAACGATGAGCTGTGCGACAGCGCCACGGAGGCCAACAAATACGGAAATATCACCATGCCGGTGGTGGGCAATTTGGGATATATGCTCTATGTGATCCTGGCCATCGTCGGCGGAGCCGCCGGCATAGCGGGAGTGCCCAATATAGGCCTGGCCGGTGTGGGAACCCTGTCCATAGGCACCATTGTTTCCTTCCTCACCCTGTCCCGAAGCTTTGTAAACCCCATCGGGCAGATATCCATGCAGTTCAATATGGTCATCATGGCTCTTGCAGGCGCATCCCGTATTTTTGACCTGCTGGATGAGAAAGGCGAGCAGGATGAAGGATACGTGACGCTGGTCAATGCCAGAACCGTGAACGGTGAAATTGAAGAATGCGCGGAACGGACGGAAGCGTGGGCATGGAAGCATCCCCACAGCGACGGTTCAGTCACTTACACGCCCCTGCAGGGAGACATCCGTTTCCTTGATGTGGATTTCGGGTATGAGGAAGATAAGCCGGTTCTGCACAACATCACTCTTTATGCGGAACCGGGGCAGAAGGTGGCTTTTGTCGGCTCCACCGGCGCAGGAAAGACCACCATCACCAATCTGATCAACCGGTTTTACGATATCGCGGATGGGAAGATCCGTTATGATGGCATCAATATCAATAAAATCAAAAAGGCGGATCTGCGCCGTTCCCTGGGCATCGTCCTGCAGGATGTCAATCTGTTCACCGGCACGGTGATGGATAATATCCGCTACGGAAAACTGGATGCCACCGATGAAGAATGTATTTCGGCCGCGAAGCTGGCAAATGCGGATGGCTTTATCCGGATGCTTCCGGAAGGCTACCAGACCTTGCTGGAGGGCGACGGCGGCGGACTTTCCCAGGGGCAGCGGCAGCTTATTTCCATAGCCCGGGCGGCTGTGGCGGATCCTCCGGTGATGATTCTGGATGAGGCGACTTCATCCATCGATACCAGGACGGAAGCCATTGTGCAGAAGGGAATGGATGCGCTCATGAAGGGGAGAACGGTATTTGTCATCGCCCACCGCCTTTCTACTGTCCGGAATTCCGATGTCATCATGGTACTGGAACATGGACGGATCATAGAACGGGGCAGGCATGATCAGCTGATTGAGGAAAAGGGCAAGTATTATCAGCTGTATACCGGGGTTTCCGAACTGGAATAGAGCCGAAAAAGAAGCTGCGCACTAATTATTTAGTGCGACAGCTCCTTTTTCTCTATTCCAGCTGCTTGTGCGCAGGTTTGATTTTCAATGATTTTCAAATTTAGTACAATAAAAAAAGCGTAATTATCTTGGATGGGCGGTGTATCCATCATCTCAGGTACTCCCAGGGGAGTGCGTCGGGAACCATTTCCGACCTCAAAATAATTACGCTTATTACTATTATATTTATATCCTGATTAAATGATACGTCATTTAGTATGTTTTGTCAATGCTGAATTTCTTAATTCTGCCACTATTCAATCTTCGTTCAATTTTTGATTCTGTAATGTCATGCATGGTGGAAACATACAGGCAATCATTGCCTTCATCAATTTTAATACCAACAAGAACGTTGTCCTTATACCGCTTAATTAACTCTATAGACTTGGCGCCTTTTTCGTTTGGGTTAACACCAATATAATCAGGATTTTCTATTATGTCCGGTATACGATCTACATACTTTAAGCACTTCTCATGTCTGCTTTTAATCATGTGTGCCCGCAATCCTTTAGATTGAACAATATCACATATTTCAATATCAAGTCCTAATATATTGTTAAATTCTGCCTTATATTCCCCAACCTTTATATTTTCCATGGTACAACCCCTGTCACAAGTAATACATCCAATTATATATCATAATTTTCCGCATTTCTATAAGAATTTAGGTTTTTATGATAGGGGATTTACTTTACGAATTGAAGTTTTATTTAAACTTATTTTATTAGGGCGTGTCTGAAAACTCATTGCACCGTTCTGAACGTCCCACTTCGCGGTATTCCGCCCGGCACAAGCAGTTTTCAGACACACCCTGGCAACGATTCATTTTTTACAATGTTAATATGGATATCGACTGCATTACCTGAAGTTTGGGCAGATTTATAATTTTTTTGGCTTTTATTATGATATGTATTGATTTTATACTGAATTTATGGATGATTTATGATATATTTATTACAAATCAGGAATCCGGAAGACGAAAGAAACCGGTATTTTATATAAAAACGGGTGAGGTATGGCATAACATGAGGGACCATATGGAACGCATTTTCGGAAAAAAATCAAGCATACAGAGAAAGGTGGTCGTTGTATATCTGCTCATAGGGGTGCTGCCTCTCATCATCATCACCCTGTCGGCCAGCGCCATCTATTACCGGAGTATTTTAAAGGGTGCCTACGGCCTGGTGGAGCAAAATGCCCGGCTCCATGAAACCGTTGTTCAGGAACGGATGAGCGCCTATGAAAACGTGCTGTATGAGCTGATAACAAAAAAAGACTATATCCAGCTGTCCACGGACATCAATACGGGAGATGAAAACTCTCTCCTTGTGGATGCCGCACACATGGAGACCCTGCTCAGAAGCTGCGTTTATACATATGACGGAATCCGAAGCATTACCTTTCTGGCGGACAGCGGCAGATATGTGACCTATTCCAAATGGTATGGAAGCATGAACGAGAGTATCTGGTCCGAACAGGAGCATAGAAAGAAAATCTACGATGAAATTGAGAAGAGCCAGAAGCTGACCTTTATAGCCACCGTGAATTTAAGCAATTCCAGCCAGAAGGATGATTATGTCATCCTCATGGGGTATCCGGTAAAGAACTTAAGGACCAAGGAACAAAGCGGCGTTCTGGTCATGGCCCTGGAGGATGACGTCCTTCTGTTTGATGAAAGCCGGACGGATCAAAGGAGGGAGGAGGCCTACAGCGGTGTTACCACGGTGATCGCAGATGATCATGACAAGATCCTTGCGGGCGTGGAGCCGGACTATGTAAATGAAGGGATCCAGGATTACTTAAACGGGGAGTTCGGGGGAAGAAGGGGGATCTCGGAGAACCGGAGAAGGATCCAGGGGACGGAATGGACCATTGTAAATATTATTGATACCGCGGTCTATCAAAAAGAGATTTATCATTTTATCCGGATCGTGCTGGTGTTGATGGTGGCCATCACCTGCCTTTTCTTCGTGATTTTATTTTTCATATCAAATAAATATATCGGGGCCATACGCAAGATCGCCCAGAATATCCATGATTTTAAAGGAACGGATGCGGATCAGATCATAACCGACTTACGGGAGGAGGATGAACTGTACGTGATCGTCCGGCAGTTCAACACCATGACGGCCCGGGTGAATTCCCTTGTGGAGACTTTAAGGCAGAGGAATGAGGAAATAAAGGCGGCCGCCATCAGCCAGAAGCATGCGGAGATCAAAGCACTGGAGGCCCAGATCAATCCTCATTTTCTGTTCAACATACTGGATTCCATCAACTGGAGGGCCATTGAGCACGATGAGGAAGAGATCAGCAGCATGCTGGGCACTCTGGGAAGCCTTTTGAGATACAGCGTGTCAAACATCGACATGAAGGTGGTTCTGGAGGCGGAGATCAGCTGGCTGGAGAAATACGTTTTTCTTCAGAGGGACCGCTTTCAGGATTCCTTTGACTGCCAGTATGAAATTACGGATGAGGCCATGCAGTTTCCCATCTATAAAATGCTTTTGCAGCCGATCATAGAAAATGCCATCCTCCACGCCTTTGAAGATGTAAAGGAGGGGGGAATGATCCATGTGAAGGCGTTTGTACGGACAGACGGGAAGCTGGAGATCCGTATACGGGATAACGGCTGCGGCATGAAAGAGGAGACCCTCTTTGAGATTCAAAGGGAGATATCGGAAAAAGGGGCTTTAAACAGCGAGAGCATAGGCATCAGCAATTGCCTGCACAGGCTTCGCATTTATTATCAGGATGAGGCCGGAATCATTGTGAAGAGCAAATACGGGGAAGGAACGGAATTTATTTTAATCATACCGGACAAGCAGGAAGGAAAGCTTTACCGATAGGAAGGAATGAAGGCAGAAGATGAGAACAATCATTATCGTGGAAGATGAATTCAGGATCAGACGGGGTCTGGGCAATCTGATCAACCGGGTGGATTTGGGATGCAGGGTGCTGGGGGAAGCGGAAAACGGATATGAAGGCCTTAAAATGATCCGGGATACGGAGTGCGATATTGTGATCACGGATATCCGTATGCCTAAAATGGATGGGCTGGAAATGATCGAAAAGGCGAAAAAGATGGGCGCGGAGTGCACATTTGTCATATTGAGCGGTTATGCGGACTTTGAATACGCCAGGAGGGGTATGCGCCTGGGCGTTAAGGAATACCTGCTGAAACCGGTTATGATATCGGATGTGAAGGAGCTGCTTTTAAAGCTGGGGGACAGGAAGGAAGAAAAGCCGCGGGATCCTTCTGACGGGCCCCAGTATTCCAGGGTGGTGAGGGAAATGGTGGCCACCATAGAGGAAAACTATGGGATGCGTCTCGGGCTTGACACCTTTTCTGAGAAGTTCCGGCTCACACCGGAGTACATCAGCAATCTGTTCGGCAAGGAGACCGGGATGACTTTTTCCAATTATTTAAAAAAGATGCGGATTGAAAAGGCAAAAGAACTGATCCTGGCCACGGATATGAAAATTTACGAGATCGCATGCAGCGTGGGGTATCCGGACCAGAAATATTTTTCCAAGGTTTTTAAGGAATATACGGGAGTTTCGGCGAAACAGTTCGCCATTGACATCCGCGGGGAGGAGCGCCGGCCGGCAGGAGAGTGATTTCTGCCGGGCGGTGTTATTTTAATTTTGTACACTTTTCTTAAAATATTAGTATTTTTTTTACATTTTATGGAGGTTATACTGGATTCATAAAGAATACAGGAGGGGTAATCAATGAAAAAAAGGTTTGCAGCATTTACAGCACTGGCATTGACCGTCGGAGCGCTCACCGCCTGCTCAGGCAAGGAAGAAGCGCCCACCACGGCGGAAACCACCACAGCACAGGCCAGCAGCGCGTCCTCTGAATCCACGGGCAGTGCCGGTACCGGCGCAGCTTCTGCGGAGGGCAGACAGGAGATCACGTTCTGGCACTACATGTCAGAGGACAAAGAAGGCAAATTCGTAAAACAGGCGGTGGATGAGTACAACAATTCCCAGGATGAGATTTACGTGACAGCCCAGTATCTTCCGAGAGACGAGCTCATGAAGCAGTATACCATCGGCGTGGTATCCGGAGAGCTGCCGGATTGCGGAATGGTGGATAATCCGGATCATAATTCCTATGCATCCATGGGGGTTTTTGAGGATATAACGGATCTTTATAAATCGTGGCCGGAGGCGAATTTCATGGAGGGATCCATCAACTCCTGCTATTATGAAGGAAAACTGTACGGACTTCCCTGGGGGAACAACTGTCTGGGACTTTTTTATAACAGAGAGATGCTTGACGCGGCAGGCGTGGAAGTGCCTGCCACATGGTCGGAGCTGGAAGCCGCCTGTGAAAAGCTCACAACGGATACGGTCAGGGGACTGGCGATCTCAGCCATCGGAAACGAAGAAGGAACCTTCCAGTACATGCCCTGGCTGTTGTCCTCCGGCGGAAGCGTGACCGATCTGACATCGGAAGGCTCTAAGGAATCCATGTCCTTTTTATACGGACTGATCGAAAAAGGATACATCAGCAGGGAATGCGTCAACTGGACCCAGGCGGATGCGGAGAAACAGTTTGCTTCCGGACAGGCGGCCATGATGATCAACGGGCCCTGGCAGTTCTCCGGTTTAGAGGAGGATGCCCCTGACCTTGATTACCGGGTGGCAAAGGTTCCGAAAGCGGATAACGGCAAATATGCCTCGGTCCTGGGTGGAGAAAATCTGGCAATTTGCGCAGGCGCAAACGTAGAGGCATCATGGAAATTCCTGACATGGATGTCGAGCAAAGAAAAATCCCAGGAAATTTGTAAAGCAATGGGAAGATTCTCTCCCAGAGCGGATATTGATACACAGGTGATGTTTGCTGATGATCCTCTGAATTCGGTATTTGCAGAAGTGATGCCGGATGCTCAGTCCAGAGGACCGTCCCCGGACTGGCCGGAAATTTCCGCTGCTATTTACACCGCGCAGCAGGAGGTATTTACAGGGCAGAAGGATGTGGATACCGCAATGGCGGATGCACAGGCGAAAATTGATAAGTTAAACGCCCAATAAGAGCTCATATGGGAAGTCTCATCGCGTGTACAATGATCCATTGGGATGTGATGGGACTTTTCCTATATAAATTAAGAAAAGGAGAGATCGGGAATGGGGCAGAACAGACGGGAAAGAAAGGAACAGCTGCTGGGTTATTGCCTGATATTGCCTGCAGTCATTTACATGCTGATTTTTATCGGTTATCCTATCGTTTATAACTGGATCATCAGCTTTCAGGAGGTCACGGCAAAAACCCTGGGGAGTAAGGCCAGGGAATTTGTGGGGTTTGGCAATTATAAGGCTGTTTTTGCGGAAGTTACATTTCGGGAATCCTTACTGCACACGTTTATCTATACGGCAGGCTGTCTGGTGATCCAGTTTTCCCTGGGTTTTGTATTTGCGGTGTTTTTTGCAAAAAAATTTACCCTTTCAAAATATATCAGGGGATTTATCGTGATCAGCTGGATGCTTCCGGTCACGGTCACGGCCTTGGTTTTTAAATTCATGTTTGCGGAAGGCAACGGCATCATCAACACAATTCTGATGGGGCTGCACATCATAAGAAAACCCATTGGCTGGCTTTTAAGCGGGAACACGGCAATGCTTGGACTGATCATCGCCAATTCCTGGGTGGGAATCCCCTTTAACATGCTTCTGCTCACCACGGGACTCAATAATATTCCCGGAGATATTTATGAGGCGGCCTCCATTGACGGTGCAAACGGGATCCAGAAGTTTATAAGGATCACCGTGCCCCTGTTAAAGCCCACCATCATGTCTGTGCTGGTGCTGGGATTCGTGCTGACCTTTAAGGTTTTTGACCTGGTATACGTTATGACAGGAGGCGGACCTGTTTCCGCAACGGAGGTTTTGTCCACCTATTCCTATAAGCTGTCCTTTCAGCTGTTCCATTTCGGAGAGGGTGCGGCTGTCGCCAATGTACTGTTTGTCTGCCTTTTTTTCGTCGCATTGGTTTATTTAAGAACCATTTCCAGGGATGAAACCATGTAATCCTTTTTGCCCGAAGTGCATGGGCAGAAAAGTGGAAAGGAGAACTTTGAATTGAAGAAGATCCATTTTACATATGTACAGAAAAATATTTTGCTGTGCCTGGCTGCCATATTGATCGCATGCGTGTTTTTATTTCCGCTTTACTGGATTGTTGTAAATTCCTTTAAACTGGACAGTGAAATTTTTGCGCCGGCCCCGACCTTATGGCCAAAGGAATTTACATTAAAGGCGTATCAGGACCAGCTTGGAAATCTGGAAACAACCATGAAAAACTCCATAGTGATCGCCGCCGGCTCCATGCTGTTATCCTTATGCCTGTCCGTGCCTGCCGCCTATGGTCTGGCCAGATACCGGGTGAGGGGGATGAAATTATTTGTGCTGGTGTTTCTGATCACCCAGATGCTGCCGGCCTCTCTGGTGCTCACCCCCCTGTTTTTGATCTTTTCAAAGCTGGGGATATTAAATTCCTATCTGGCTCCCATTTTATCCACTGCGACCATATCCATACCGTTCATCGTGCTGATGCTCCGGCCCGGGTTTTTGAGCATACCGGTGGAGCTGGAGGATGCGGCCAAAATCGATGGGTGCAGCGGGATCAGTGCGTTTTTCCGCATTGCCATCCCCATTTCCAAGCCTACGGTGATCACGGCGGCCTGCTTCAGTTTTGTATTCGCCTGGAACGACCTGGCGTATTCCATGACCTTTAACACAAAGGAAACCATGCGGCCCATGACCTCCGCCATATACACGTTCATGAACCAGTACGGGACCAAATGGAACAGCATTATGGCCTATGGAGTGCTCCTGATCTTACCGAGTTGTTTTATTTTTGTCACCATGCAGAAATATATTGTAGAAGGGATGACAAGCGGTTCCGTAAAGGGATAAATCATTGAAAGGGGAAAGATTAAAATGAGTGTTTTCAGAAGAGAAAATAACTGCCTGAAATTCCATTATGATGCGGAAGAGCTCTGGATTCAGCCCTGGGGAGCCAACAGCTTCCGGGTGAGGGCTTCGAAAATGGATAAAATGCCAGGCGAGGACTGGGCGCTTTCCGTGAAACCGGAAGACGTGCAGCCTGAGATCAAAATAGAAAAGGACTGTGCAGGCATTCGGAACGGAAAAATTGAGGCCAGGATCTCCCGGTACGGGAAGCTGACTTTTTACAACCAGAGAGGCGAAGTGCTGCTGGATGAATATTTAAGGAACCGGCTGGATGTGTTTGCTGATTATTGCAGCGCCCTGGAGGTGGAAGCGAGGGAATTCAAGCCCATACCGGGAGGTGATTATCATTTGTCCATGCGCTTTGTATCCAACCCGGAAGAACGGATATACGGCATGGGCCAGTATCAGCAGCCTTATCTGAACTTAAAGGGGACCGATCTGGAGCTGGCACAGAGGAACTCCCAGGCAAGCGTTCCTTTTGCCGTATCCTCTCTGGGCTATGGCTTTCTCTGGAACAATCCGGCGGTGGGAAGAGTCTTTTTCGGCAAGAACATCACGACCTGGGAAGCTTATTCCGCCAAAGGGCTGGATTACTGGATTACGGCGGAGGATACGCCTGCGAAAATCGAAGAGGCCTATGCAAAGGTATCCGGAACGGTCCCCATGATGCCGGAGTATGCCATGGGATTCTGGCAGTGCAAGCTCCGGTATCAGACCCAGGAGGAGCTTTTGGAGGTGGCCAGGGAATACAAACGGAGAGAGCTTCCCATTTCCGTGATCGTGATCGACTATTTCCACTGGCCGCTGCAGGGGGACTGGAAGTTCGATTCCAGATACTGGCCCGATCCGGATGCCATGATCCGGGAACTGAAGGAGATGGGGATCGAGCTGATGGTTTCCATATGGCCCACCGTGGATTACCGCAGTGAAAACTTTGAGGAAATGAAGGAAAAGGGATATCTGATCCGAACGGACAGAGGCTTCCGGATCGCCATGGATTTTCAGGGAAATACGGTCCATTTCGATGCCACGAATCCGGAGGCCAGGGAATACGTATGGCAGAAGGCGAAGAAAAATTATTATGAGAAGGGCATCCGGGTATTCTGGCTTGATGAAGCGGAGCCGGAATACAGCATATACGACTTTGATAATTACCGTTATCACATGGGTCCCAACGTGCAGATCGGCAATATCTATCCGGCCATGTATGCAAAGACATTTTTTGACGGCATGAAGGCGGAAGGGCAGGAGAACATCATCAATCTGCTCCGCTGTGCTTGGGCCGGATCCCAGAAATACGGGGCCCTTGTCTGGTCAGGAGACATTCATTCCAGCTTTGCAAGCCTTCGGAACCAGCTGGCGGCAGGGCTCAATATGGGGCTGGCGGGGATCCCCTGGTGGACCACCGATATCGGCGGCTTTCATGGAGGAAATCCGGAGGATCCGGCATTCCGGGAGCTTCTGGTCCGCTGGTTTGAATACGGCACGTTTTGTCCGGTCATGCGACTTCATGGCTACCGGGAGCCGTTAAAGGAGCCCATGGGAACGGAAGGCGGGGCCGCCTGCGTTTCCGGGGCTGATAATGAGGTCTGGTCTTTCGGAGAGGAAGCGTATGGGATCTGCAGGACATATCTGGAGATGAGAGAGAACTTGAAGCCCTATATTACGGAACGGATGGAGGAAGCACACCGGAAGGGAACGCCCGTCATGCGGCCTCTCTTTTATGATTTTCCGGAAGATGAGCGGTCCTGGGAGGTGGAGGATGAGTACATGTTCGGCCCGGATGTGCTTGTGGCCCCTGTCCTTTTCGCAGGCGTGAGAAAACGGAGCGTATATCTTCCGGAGGGCTCTGACTGGAAGGACTATTGGACAGGAGAAGAGGTGGAAGGCGGCAGGACCATAGAAGCAGACGCCCCCCTCCACAGGCTTCCGGTGTTTACGCGGAATAACCGGTGTTTTTAGGACGGAAGGAAAAGGAGGGGCTATGAAAGCAGCCGTATTTTATGGAAAAAGGGATTTGAGGATAGAAGAAATAAAGAAACCGGAGCCGGGATATGGAGAGGTGCTGGTCCGGGTCCGCGCCTGTGGCATCTGCGGCACGGATGTACATATTTTTGAGGGAGACGAAGGGGCGGCCAAAAGCCCCTCCGGTACGGTTCTGGGTCATGAGTTTGCCGGTGAGGTGGTGGCAGTGGGAGAAGGAACCAAACGGATCAGGGCCGGAAGCAGAGTCTGCGTGGATCCCAACAAGCTGTGCGGAAAATGTGAATACTGCTTAAGCGGAATGGGCCATTTCTGCAGTCATATGACAGGGATCGGAACCACGGTCAACGGAGGTTTCGCCGGGTACTGTGCGGTGCCGGAGGAACAGGCTTATTCCATACCGGATTCTCTGACCTTTGAGGAAGCGGCCATGGCGGAGCCCCTGGCCTGCTGTCTCCATGGAGTGGATCTGTGCGGGATTCATCCGGGCGATACGGCGGCCATATTCGGCATGGGAATGATCGGTCTCATTATGGTGAGGCTGGCACGGTTAAGCGGAGCCGCAAGGATCATTGCCATTGAGCCGGTGGAAGCAAAGCGGGAGCAGGCATTGGGTGCAGGAGCGGACATCGCGGTGGATCCGGTGAACGAGGATCTGGAGCAGGTGCTTTCCCGGAATGGGGTCGGAAGGATCAGCACGGTGATCGAGTGCGCGGGAAAAATACAGTGCATGGAACAGGCTCTCCGGATTGCCGGAAAGAAATCCGTCGTCATGCTCTTCGGATTGACAAAACCGGATGAGGTGCTTCCGGTCATGCCCTTCGAGCTGTTTAAAAAGGAAGTGGTCATAAAAGCATCCTATATCAACCCATATACGCAGAAACGGGCCATCTCCCTGCTGGAATCCGGATGCATTGACGTAAAGCCCATGATACATAAAACCATATCGCTTGAGGAACTGCCCATGGTCCTTGGGGACGCGTCCCAGAGGAGCCGGGGGAAGATGATCGTCAGCCTTTAAGCGGAAAAAGAACAGAAAGGTGAGGTGAAAGCCATGCTGCAGCAGGTTATGACAGCGCCGGGAAAGATCGGATTTAAAGAGGTCCCGGTTCCCGACTGCGGGGAAGACCAGGTACTGGTCAGGATCATGAAAATAGGAATCTGCGGTTCCGACATCCACGTATACCATGGAGAGCATCCCTTCACATCCTATCCGGTGACCCAGGGGCATGAGGTATCCGGGGAAGTGGTGGGCACAGGCGGAAACGTACAGGAACTTTCAGTGGGGCAGAAGGTGACCATCCAGCCCCAGGTGGTATGCGGGAAGTGTTATCCCTGCACCCATGGAAAGTATAACTTATGTGAAAATTTAAAGGTCATGGGGTTTCAGACCACCGGAGTGGCATCCCGCTTTTTTGCCGTGGATAAAGAAAAAGTCACCCCTCTGCCGGAAGAGATGAGCTTTGACGAAGGGGCCATGATTGAACCTCTGGCAGTCGCCGTTCACGCGGCGAAAAAATTTGAGGCCATGAAGGGGGCGAAGGTGGCTGTTTTGGGAGCGGGTCCCATCGGCATTCTGGTGGCACAGGCGGCGAAAGGATTCGGCGCTGAGAGCGTTCTCATAACGGATGTGAGTGATGTCCGCCTGGAGAAGGCCAGGGAATGCGGCGTGGACTACGGGATAAACACTAGGTCGGAAGATTTTGGCGATGCCATGAAGAAATGCTTCGGGCCGGATAAAGCGGATGTGATCTATGACTGTGCCGGAAACGATATTACCATGGGTCAGGCCATTCAATACGCCAGAAAAGGAAGCACGATCATTCTGGTCGCAGTGTTTGCAAAAACGGCTCATGTGGATCTGGCGGTCTTAAATGACCATGAGCTGAGGCTGGATACTTCCATGATGTACCGCGGGGAGGATTATGAGGATGCCATTTCCCTGGTTAAGGATAAAAAGGTGGTTTTAAAACCGCTGGTTTCAAAGCATTTTGCCTTCAGAGAGTACCCGGAAGCTTATGAGTATATAGATGAAAACAGGGAAACAACCATGAAGGTAATCATCAATGTGCAGGAATAAGGGGGAAAACAGGTGAAGTTTACAAATGGATACTGGCGGATCAGGGAAGAGATAGAGCCGGTCTATGCGGTGGAGTATTATGAGAGCCAAAGAGAGCAGGACCGGCTGACCGTATACGCCGCAACAAAGCATATGGGAGACCGGGGAGATACGCTGAACCAGCCGCTGCTTACCGTGACGTTCTCCAGCCCCATGGAAAATGTCATTCAGGTATCGGCCGTGCATTTTAAGGGAGCCGCTTATAAAGGCCCCCATTTTGAGGTGACGAAGCAGACCGGGAACTTTGTTTCCATCTCTGAGGATGAGGAAACCATCACTTATACCTCCGGAAGGACCAGCGCCGTCATATGTAAATCTCCCAATGGCTGGAAGGTGGAATTTAAGGATGGAAACCGGCTGCTGACGGAGAGCAGCTTCCGCAATCTTGCCTATATGAAGAACTGGGACACAAAGAAAAACTACATGCTGGAGCAGCTGCTTCTGGATGTGGGGGAATGTGTTTACGGTATGGGTGAACGGTATACGCCCTTTGTGAGAAACGGGCAGACCGTTGAGATCTGGAATGAGGATGGGGGGACCGCCTCCGAACAGACCTATAAGAATGTACCGTTTTATATCACCAATAAAGGTTACGGGGTATTTGTGGGACATCCGGGAGATGTGCACTTTGAGGTGGGCAGCGAAAAGGTGGAGCGGGTGCAGTTCAGCGTACAGACGGAGAGACTGGATTACTACATTCTCAATGGGCAGACGCCCAAGGGTACGGTGCAGCTGTATACGGAGCTCACGGGAAAACCGGCCCTGCCCCCGGCCTGGTCATTCGGGCTGTGGCTGACCACATCCTTTACGACCAGCTATGATGAGGCGACCGTCACCGGCTTTATAAAGGGCATGGCGGACAGGGATATCCCTCTCCATACCTTCCACTTTGACTGTTTCTGGATGAAAGGCTACGAATGGTGCAGCTTTGAGTGGGATAAGGATACGTTTCCGGATCCCAAAGGCATGCTGAAGCGGTTCAAGGAGCGGGGGCTGCATATCTGTGTCTGGATCAACAGCTATATCGGCCAGAAATCGGTATTGTTTGATGAAGGTTTGGAAAAGGGATATTTTGTAAAAAATTTAAACGATGACGTATGGCAGTGCGACCGGTGGCAGGCGGGCATGGCTCTGGTCGATTTTACGAATCCGGAGGCCTGCAAATGGTATCAGGACAAGCTGGAAGCGCTGATCGACATGGGCGTGGACAGCTTTAAGACCGATTTCGGGGAGAGAATACCGGTTACCGGGGTGAAATATTACGACGGATCGGATACGGTCAAGATGCACAATTACTATACCTATCTCTACAACCAGACGGTTTTTGAACTGCTGGAACGAAAGCTGGGGAAAGGCAAGGCCCTGGTTTTTGCCAGGTCCACAGCGGCAGGAGGGCAGAAGTTCCCGGTTCACTGGGGCGGTGACTGTACGGCCACCTACCCGTCCATGGCGGAAGATTTAAGGGGAGGATTATCCTTATCCCTGGGAGGGTATGGGTATTGGAGCCATGACATCGGCGGGTTTGAACAGACCGCTTCCGCCGATGTGTACAAACGGTGGTGCGCATTCGGCCTTTTAAGCTCTCACAGCAGGCTCCACGGTTCTTCCTCTTACCGGGTCCCCTGGCTGTTCGATGAGGAAGCCTGTGATGTTTTAAGAAGATTTGTGAAGCTCAAGTGTTCCCTGATGCCTTATCTTTACGGCCAGGCGGTGAAGGCCCATAAGGAAGGCATACCGATGATGCGGCCCATGTTTTTGGAGTTTCCGGAGGATTTAACCTGCGAGACCCTGGATAAGCAGTATATGCTGGGAGATTCCCTGCTGGTGGCGCCGGTGTTTAAGGAAAGCGGGGAGGTTTCCTATTATCTTCCGGAAGGAAGGTGGACCAATTACCTGACGGGAGAGGTTCAGACAGGAGGAAAATGGTACAGGGAAACCTTTGATTATTTCCATCTTCCCCTGATGGTAAGGGAAAACACCCTTCTGGCAGTGGGAAATTGTGAGGAAAGGCCGGATTATGATTATACAGATGGAACCACATTAAAGCTGTTTGAGATCAGGGACGGGGCCGGGTTCCTGACGGTCATACCTGATGAAAACGGAAAAGAAATCATGGAAGTCCGGGTTTCAAAAAAGGAGGACAGGATTCTGGTGCATGTGACCGGAGGAAAAAACTGGAAAACAGAGGCTGCCGGGTATCCGGACGCCGTAATACACACCGGAAAAAATGATGCGGAAATCCTGTTGTAACATGCCGGCCGGAAAGATAAAAACCGGTCTGTAAAAGTATGGGTAAAATATTGTAAAATGTTAGTAAAATTTATATAGTTATCTGAATTCTTACCGATATATATTTGAAGCCACTGTTGTCCCCAAATGCAGAGGAGTAAATTGAATGTCGGAGGAACGATAATTATGAAGAAGCGTCAAAAGGGAATAAGGAAAGAACTGATATCGTTTACAATGGGCTGTATCATCTGTATTGTACTCGCGCTGTCCATAGGTTCCATTTATTTCACCTATGATACCACCCGGAAATCGCTGGCAAAAAGTTTAAAGGAAACATCGGAACTTGTCTCTGAAAAAATAACCCAGCAGCTGGAGGAGTATTCCATCATATGCGAGTCCATTGCGCTGTATATGAAAGGCGCAGCGCAGCGGGACGGAAATATCAGCATTTTTCTCAGAATATCCAGTTCCCAGTACGGCTTAAACAACATAGACATTATCTCGTCGGATGGGGTCTCCGCTGTCTCCGGTAAATCCTATGCGGAGAACACTGCGTACCAGATGGCGAAAAACGGAACTCCGTTTTTGTCAGATCCCATTATCAAAAAGGAGACCGCATCCTTTGAGTATGCGTATCCCTACGGCGACCTGGTCATCCTGATTGAATTTCCCTATTCTGTGTTCGAAAACATCATTACAGAGGCGAAGATCGGAGATACAGGAAGCACCTATATTCTGAACCGGGAAGGAACCAAGGTGGCGTATGATGACTTTTCCCTTGTGTTATCCCAGCAGAATAATATCAATGACGCAGGCTCCAATCCCTCGGAATACGGAGAGGTAGCGAAGCTGGAATCGGCAATGGTGAAAGGAGAGTCCGGTTTTGGGTTTTATAACTGGAAAGGGGAAAAAAGATTTGGTTCCTATACTCCGGTCGCGAACACCAATGGCTGGTCGGTAAACGTGACCGCTCTGGAATCTGAATTTACCACAGGCGTGAAGTCCTCCATGATCAGTGCCGCTGTTCTGGGAGCCGTATCCCTGCTGTTAGGCGTCCTGGCCATGCTTCGGATCACAAGGCCCATCGGTCAGGTGGTGGATTCCATCGGGAAGCTGTCCGACGGAAACCTGGATATCGACTTAACGGCCGAACGGCACGACGAGATCGGGGGGATCGGGCTGAAGGTCATTGAAATGGCGGATAAATACAAGGATATCATCTCCGATATCTCCCGGTTCCTGCAGGAGATCTCCTATGGGAATCTGGCCGTTCAGAGCGCCTGTGAGTATCCGGGAGATTTTAACGGCATCCGGGACACCATGGAAGTGATAGGAACCCGTTTGAATGAAACAATGATCAATATCCGTACATCCGCCGAGCAGGTCAACACCAGCGCCGGACAGGTGTCCGGGACCTCCCAGTCTCTGGCATCCGGGGCGGCCCAGCAGGCGGCTGCGGTGGAAGAGCTGAATAATTCCATCATCAATGTTTCCGAGCAGGCGGCAAAAAATTCCGAAAATGTGCGGAAGGCCTGGGAGCATGTCAGTCAGTCCGGAATCAGGGTCGCTGCGGGGAACCGGCATATGCAGAGCCTGAATGAAGCCATGGAAGAGGTGGGCCTTTCTTCCGAAAAAATATCAAGCATAACAAAGATCATCGAAGACATTGCATTTCAGACCAATATCCTGGCCTTGAATGCGGCCGTTGAAGCGGCCAGGGCGGGAAATTCCGGCAGGGGCTTTGCGGTCGTTGCCGGAGAGGTGCGGAATCTGGCAGCCAAATCTGCGGAAGCGGCAAAACAGACGTCAGAGCTCATTGCCAACTCCGTAAAAGCCGTTTCAGAAGGAAAGAGGCTGACGGTGGAAACTGCGGGGATCCTTCAGGAGATCGCCGGCCAGTCCCTTCTTGTGGAACAGGTGATGGGAGAGATCGAGTCGTCTTCCATCGAGCAGACCCGCACCATGGAACAAGTCAATCAGGTGCTGCTGCAGGTATCGGCCGTGGTTCAGGCCAATGCCGCCACCGCAGAGGAAAGCTCGGCTTCCAGTGAAGAGCTGGCCGCCCAGGCTCAGACGCTGATGCTGGAGGTGGAGAAATTTAATCTGATCGACGAAACGGAGACCGGGAGAGGCTGCATCCCTCTTTTTCCAAAGGAACCGGGAGACCGGAGGGAAGACACGGAGGAAGATACCGGGGAAGACGTCAGGGAAGCTGTTGAGGAAAAAATTGAAGAAGATATTGAGGAGGAACCGGAAACAGAGGTTTTGGATGAAGGACCTTCGGAGAAATATTAAAAGCCTGTCCCGCTGTTGGGGCGGGCTTTTTATAATTATTCTTGACAGGGCTGAGAATAATCAGTAACATGTGGTTAGTGACTACTAACCCATTGGCCCGGCATTTGTGCCTGAGCGCATATACAAAAAAGAAGAGAGGAAAGGAATTATGGATTTTTATTTAACCTGTGAGCAAAGATGGTATCTGCATCTGCTGGAGCAGATGGAAAGCGGGGGCTATGGCATCAGGCAGATGGCAGAGCTGACAGATAAGAGCCTGCAGCAGATCCGTACCGCCGCCGCCAGGCTTAAGGAGCTGGGGCTGGTGGAGCCCTGCAGGGAGAGCGGCGGGATGAGCTATTATCTTACGGAGGCCGGAAAGGAGTTTGCGGCCGGTTGGAAAGAAGGCAGAAGACGATTAAAGGACTGGTTCATACAGCTGGGAATCCGTTATGAGACCGCCGTCAGCCAGGCGGACATGCTGTATGAGAACGCGGATATGAAGTTTCTGACCGTTCTGGACAAGTGCATTACCGCTGAATATCCGTTCCTCGATCTGCAGGAGGCCAGGCAGGCGGACGGCATGCTGTCAATCCTGGAATATGAGCAGGTCATGGAGGCTCTGGTGGATGGGGAGGACATGGAGGTTTATTTTGAGTTTTTCAGTGATAAGAAGAAGGACAATTACGGAGGGATTGAGTCATGCGCCAATGAATATTTAAAAAAACCGGGCTTTTTATCCAACGGCAAATTCCGGACGCTGCGGATCATGGTGGACGTCCTCCGGGTCAAACGCTGGGTCTACCGTGACGGGAGCGGGTGCCATGAGATCCGGATCTTGAACGGAGGCGTTGTGATCCCTCTGCAGGCGTTTAAATATGTTTTTTATAATGATGTGATACAGCAGTACAGGGGACAGTTGGAGGTCAGCGTCATTTATTTTGATAATGACGGACTTGAAAGGTGTGAGGACGGTGTGCTTGAGGTATGCCTTTTTTAATTTACTACAGGAGGTGGGGCTTGAATGGAACGGTTAACAAAAGTACAGATGCAGTATCTGATGTCATGGATACAGGAGGAAGGGAAAAAACGGTCATTTTATCATCTCGCGCTGATGCATGGGGTCGCCAAGTCCACGGTCCAGAGAACCATGAACGTTCTGGTTGCCAGGGGGTACTTAACGGAGGATTATGAGCTGACAGAAGACGGAAGACGCTATATGGGCTGGTACATACCGCGGCACCAGTCTTTGGTCAACTGGCTCTGCCTGCATGAAATCGAACTGTCCATGGCCCGGTCTACGGCTCATGCGTGGCTGGCGGATACGGAGGATCCGGTCATCGATATGCTTTTAAAGAACTGCCTGATTTGCAGCATCTGCAAAAAGGTGGCTTTTGGAGCAAAAGAGAGGATATTAAAGGACATCGACTTGTCTGAATACATTCCGGCCGGCATATATGAGGTGGGAGCGGACTTTTATAAGGATGGAGAGGAGGCTGGGGACAGAGAGCATTCCATGGCGGATGAAGCCTTTGATAAACCGGCCCGTCTGGTCATCTCGGAGGAGGACAGCTATGTGGAGCTAAAGAGGATCAAGGTGGTTCATCTGTCCTATAAAGGAACCAATCTGGTGAGCGGAAAGCTGAAATCCATGGATTACGTGGTGAACGGGGAGAGGGAAAAGGCCCAGATCAACGGTGAGGTGGTCAGGATCCCCATCCGCCATATTCAGTGGTACTGTTCAAGCAATGAACTGGAATTATGGGGACAGCTGCGGATTTTTGTGACCTGTACGGCCGGTATCTGCCACATGCCGAAACGTCCGGCCCTTCTCCAGGTCCGGCTCAACCAGGTCGTAGGGGTTTGAAATCGATAAGATTTCCCGATAATGACAAAATCGTACGACAGTATGCACATAATACTTAGAACATGGGAAATGCCGGATCCAGCAGGGGTTTGTCCAGAATTTGGAAAAATTAATGATAATTATTAGTCAGTTAATTCAAAATCGTACGATAGTATGCACACAATAGAGAGAAAACAGGGCGCTTGACATTTAATTTTAAGTGACATTATAATGCAGATAGAAAGACCACCATAAAAATTGAAGTGCATCTGGTGGTTATATTTTAAGAAAATGGTTAGTCACGGCTAACTTTTTGATATAAGGGAGAAACATATGAATTTAGAAAAAAAAATCAGAAAATTCCAAAAAAATTATAAACAGGGAAAATACCGGAATTTTATGAGGAATGGGGCCTTTGGAGTGGCAATTGCCTGCGGAGCTTTTTTATGCGGTTATTACCTTCAGGGAGGACAGGCTGAAGCGGGAATCAACAAGCTGCGTGAGATAAAAGCGGAAGGGGAGAAAGCAGAAAGCGGCAGTGTGGGCAGAAGCATGGATGGAATTCTTCCCCAGTACGTAGAACTGGCTGCTGAGAATCCGGATTTTATAGGATGGCTGACCATTGACGGTACAAGCGTGGATTACCCCGTAATGTGGACGCCGGAAGAACCGGAATATTACAGCCGCAGAGGATTTGATAAAAAGAAAAGCAATAACGGGCTTTTGTTTATGGATGAAGCCAGTAATCTGTATGATTACGGCGGCAATGTAATCATATATGGACATAACATGAAAAATGGATCTATGTTTGCTGATCTTATGAATTATACAGATGAAAATTATTGGGCGGAGCATCCTTCGATTCAGCTGGATACGCTGCAGGAAACCAGAATTTATGAGATTGCTGCTGTTGCCGCTTCCGATGACCCGGATGAGCTTCCTTTCGCCTTTGTCAGATCTGAGGATGAGGCTGAGGCGGAAACCGCATTGGATAATATGAGAACCGGTTCTCTGTACGATACAGGAGTAGAGATGAAATACGGAGATGACTTTCTGACATTGTCTACCTGTGATTACAGCGCGGAAACCGGAAGAATGGTAGTAATCGCCCGGAGGATCCAATAGATGAAAGAGCAGAGGAATGGAATGGTTAGAAAATTAAAAAAGCACGTGACGGCATTTATGTGCATCTGCATGCTTGGGCTGCTGATAGCGGTCAACGGTGAAACGGAAGCTTATGGGGAACAGGCAGGAACCTATCTGGTTACAGTTACTCCCAGTTACAGGGATCCGGAGACTGGCTCCATTGAAGATCCGGGGAACAATGAAGCTATCGGACAGGGAATGACTGAAAAGCTTTGCGGTTCTTCGGGGCTTCTGGAGATAGAAGCTTCAGGAGATACATATCTGACAGTGCGCTATTATCTTAGCCAGTTTGTCAGCAGCGTGAGCTTTGAAGAAAGAAGCGGAGGTTCCTATTCAACCCTGTTCTACGAAGAAATGCAGATAAGAGAACCGGTTGAAGGTGCAGTGAACATAGATGATAAATACGGTTATACTGATTACCGGATGAAGGTTACCGGCATGGATTCTGTGTTTCGGGGAAAAGCCTATATAGAGCCAATGGGCAGGAGTGTGGTCTATTTCTTTTCTATTTCCAATCCGCTGCCCGGCAGCGGAGATTTTATAACAAGTGCCGGGCAGACCTCTTCCAAAGCAGATTTACAGACGTCCGGGGCAGAATCCCAGGACGAAGCCGGGCAGAAAGTACCGGAGGCTGAAACAGTACTTGAATCTGCAGCCCGGGGAGGAGAAGCCAAAGAAGAAGGAGAAGAGGAATCTTCTGGCGCCATGGTTGAGTTTGATATCGGAGGAGGAGAGGAGGACGATCCTGTGACCGGAATTCCTGAAAAGCTCTCTGCCTCTCAGGAAGTCTTAACTCAAGAAGAACCTTCAGAGTACCATCTGGAAACCTCCTACGATTTGTCCAAGGTTCCTCTTGAGGAGGCCAGAAAGCTTACAGATCCGATTCTTAAGGAGGCGGTGGGAATAACCGGAATGACGGAGGATATTGAGCAGGAACAGCCGGGAACTCTGGCGGCGTCCTCCGGCAGCCGGACTGTTATGCAGATTCTGCTTGGAGCGGCAGCTGTTCTTTTAGTCCGGTTTGGAGCGGCTTCAATAAGAGGAAAGAAGAGAGAAGGACGGAGAGACAGACAATGAGGAAAAAGATCATAAATGCGGCTCTTGCAGCAGCAGCGGTCCTTGCTCTTACAGGCTGTGTGGACCAGAGAGGCTATGAGGCGGCAGGGAATGCAGACGAGCTCCGGATTGTGGCCACCAGCCCGGCTACTGTGGATATCATGGCCCGGCTTGACATTGATCTGGCAGGAGTGCCGGATTCCACCCTTTCCGTATTGCCCTCCAGATATGACGGAGTTACCAGGGTGGGCACTGCCATGGGCCCGGATATGGAAGTTATAAAAAAATTGAATCCGGATTGGGTCATAGGGCCCGCATCCCTTCAGACTGATATGGAGCCGAAGCTGGAAGCAGCCGGATTAAAAGGCATATTTCTTAATTTGGAAAGCGTAGAAGGACTTTATAAGGGGGTAGAAGAGCTTGGCGGACTGTTTGGCCGGCAGGAGGAAGCTGAAGCAATGATTGATGAGTTTTCCGCTTTCTATTATGAGTATGGGAGGCTGAACCAAAAGGAAGAAAGTCCTGAGGTTCTGGTGCTCATGGGATTGCCGGGGTCCTACGTAGTGGCTACGGGAAAGAGCTATGTGGGCAGCCTGGTCAGACTGGCGGGAGGCACTAATGTCTATGAAGACGAAGAATTGGACTTCATCACGGCAAATACGGAAGACATGCAGTCAAAGGATCCGGATATTATTTTGAGGGCGGCTCACGCCATGCCGGAGGATGTAGTGCAGATGTTCCATGAAGAATTTAAAACAAATGATATCTGGAAGCATTTCAGGGCGGTTGAAGACGGGAATGTGTATGATTTGCCATACGAACAGTTTGGAATGAGTGCAAAATTCAATTTTCCGGATGCTCTTGACACTCTGCAGCCGATGCTTTACGGGGAGGAAGAAGAATGAGAGAAGACATCGCAGGGGGAAGCGGCGAGAGTTTTTTGCAGGAGGGGAAAAAGCATACGGGCCTGGCATTTCTGACAGTAATTATTCTGTTCCTTGTTATGATTTACATAGCAGTTAATACGGGAAGCCTGGATTTGTCTGTGAAACAGCTTTTAGACGGATTGTTTGTGGACTACGATCCGGATGTAGCCACTGTGTGGGATCTGAGGTTTCCCAGGATAATCATTGCCTCACTTGGAGGCGCCGCTCTGTCCGTGTCAGGAGTTCTCTTCCAGGCATGTATGAAGAATCCCATAGCTGATCCGGGAATCATAGGCGTCAGCTCGGGAGCCAGTTTTGTGGCTGTACTGATAGCAGGAAGTTTTCCATCCCTGTATTTCCTGACTCCTTTCCTGGCCTTTGCAGGAGGAATTCTGGCCTGCGGCCTGGTATATCTGCTGGCCTTTCAAAATGGCCTTAACCCGTTGCGGGTCATTCTGGTGGGAGTGGCGGTCAATGCGGTGTTTACGGGGCTGACTCAGGCTTTTAACTCTATGACGGGAGGAAATTTAAGCGGAGTGGCCTCTATTGCAAACGCCAATATTTCCCAGAAGACCTGGGAAGATGTTTATATTCTTACCGGCTATACTGTTTTGGGACTGGTGCTTGCCTGGCTGTCCTTCTATAAATGTGACCTGTTATCTTTAAGCGACCAGACTGCCCGGGGGCTGGGCATGAACGTAACAGCTTCCAGGCTTCTTGTATCTCTGACAGCAGTAGTACTGGCCAGTATTTCCACGGCAGAGCTTGGAGTGGTATCCTTTATCGGGCTGATCGTTCCCCACATTGCCAGACTTCTGGTAGGCTCGGCACATAAGACTCTGATTCCCTTTTCCATGCTGGGAGGAGCCCTCCTGCTGCTGCTGGCAGATACCTTGGGACGGACTCTTGCGGCGCCTTATGAAATATCGGCCTCCATACTGCTTTCCATTGTGGGAGGGCCGATGCTGATTATCCTGATTCGAAGGAGTGATAAGACTTATGGAGTGTAATGCCGGTGAAGAATTGAATGAAGAAATAGGAGCCCAGTTACCGGAGGGGCCTTTAAGCCCCGGTGTAATGGAAGCAAGGGGGGTGGCCTTTTCCTATGACGGAGTGAATAAGGTCCTTGAAAATCTGGATTTTTCCCCGCAGGAAGGAAAAATAACCGTTTTGATGGGGGCCAACGGCTGCGGAAAAAGTACTCTGCTTCAATTAATGACAAAAAATCTGTATCCGGATGAGGGCATGATTACCCTGAGAGGAACAGACATTGAGGACGTAAAGAGAAAGGAGTTTGCCAGAAACGTGGCGATTGTCCACCAGAACAATACGGCTCCCCCTGATCTTACGGTAGAACGGCTGGTAGGATATGGAAGAACTCCTTACTTAAATGCCTTTCAGACAGCTGGTAATGCAGAGGAGGATGAGGAAGCGGTGGAATGGGCCATCCGGGTAACGGATTTGTCCTCCGTCCGCAATAAGTGCGTTGCAGAGCTTTCCGGAGGACAGCGCCAGCGGGTATGGCTTGCCGTAGCCCTGGCACAGATGACAGATGTTCTGTTTTTGGATGAGCCTACCACCTACCTGGATATACGGTATCAAGCTGAGATATTGAAGCTGGTCCGCCGGCTGAACCGGGAGTATAAAATTACTATTATCATGGTGCTTCATGATATCAATCAGGCCATGGAATACGGAGATGTGTTCGTAGGAATGAGGGGAGGGAAAATCCTGGTAGAGGGAGAGCCGAAGGAGGTGGTAAGTGAAGATGTGCTGTACCAGCTTTATGGAATACGCCTTCCCATAGCGGAGGTCAGCGGAAAGAAAATTGTGCTTACGGTATGAAACAAAAAAACAGGCCCTTTGTTTGAGGGGCATAGGGCCTGATGGGGGATTCCAATTATCTTTATTGTACCTCGGCTGGACGGAGAGAAGAGGAGCGCCCCATATCCGTTACACAAAATATTTGTAAACACAACCATCATAATATCAAAAATATAAGGAGGAATCAAGATGAATTTTAATTTAAAAAAGAAGATTGTTGCTCTGGCAGCAGTAGCAGTAATGTCCGCAATGACTGCTTTTTCTGCATTTGCAGTGGTAAAAGGGAATTATAATATAGAAATGTACGGCTTTAGGAATGGATCTTATGTTCTTTCCAGCCATACGGATGATATGATCGATTCAGTTTCCGTAAACGAGGACGGAGATTATGTTGTTGAGTTTAAACCGGCAACTGTATACGGGATCAGCGGCTATGTCAGCGCTATCAGCACGGAAACAGGCGGAGTTGGTGTGCTTGACACCTCTGACAACACTCTGACCCTTACATTTTCCGAGGGCGATACTGATGTGAACGGAAAAACGGGAACCGCCATTGATTATACCGTAACCCTGGCAACAGGAACACACAGTACCAGCACGGGAGCAATCGTGATTGAGCCTGTGGAATGACCAGCATAAAATGAGAATTACGTCCAGCCGGGACAAGGAGAGAGAGATGTTAAAGAAGCTTTACGGGCCGGGGATTATACGCAGGTGCATGGCCTTCCTGCTGTGCATGGCCGTTTCCGTCACCTCTCCCCTATCAAGCGCAGCTGCCGGAGTCGCCTCCGGCAGCTACGCTTCTGTTAATGAAGGGGAAAGTGACGGAAGCTGGATCATCAAAACAGAAGAATATTTGAATTGGACAAGCACAGATGAAGATCCGGTTTTGTACACTGGTACTGGTGCGCGCTTTCAGGTGGATGATAACGCTCTTGTGACCAGAAAAGACGGGAGTTATCATATACGGCTGGGTTTTTCCAGCTACAGCATCTATGACATGATACAGATTGTGAATCCTGAAAAAAGTGCGGATATGTTAGCATGGTGCAGTGAAAATGGAATGTCTGCGAAATTGCTTCCTTTTGGAACCTTTAACGCTCCGACATCGGCAGAGGAATATAAATATCCGGATAATTATGAGACATTTACAGCGCGTATAAAGGAGGAGGTGAATCAGTATTACTGGACGGAAGGTGAGGTCAGCATTACCTGCCGGGACACGGACATGGACTGGGGGGTCATAGAATTTGAACTGTCGGATTTATCCGAGTATGTGATGATCAATCCCTGTTATTCTGCAAGAACAAGTCTTGGTTCCATAATAATCGGATTTGATGAAACCAGAATGACCGAGATTCCGGAGAGCCTTACCTATGATGAGGGGGAATACTCCATGGGATTTGAATGGTCAGATTATGCATTAGGAGTGGTAACGGTAGGAAACCGCAGCGATACTCCTACGGTATTGGATCTTTTAAATGGAATTTTTGACGAAACGGTAGCAGTGACCATTGACGGTGAAGGAAAGCTGTCGGCTGTTTTTTCAGTCAATCAGGAGATATTTGGAGCTGATAAGGGAGATGATCAGATCACCTCCATTGGATTGGGAGAGAGCCGGGATACGGATGTTCTATCTGCTTCCAATCAGACGACAGGCCTATATACTGCACTGCAAAACGAAACAAACGGGACGGTCTTCAGGGAATTTGACATATCATCGGACAATACGGTGACCATACCCTTTGAGGATATGCTGGATGGCCAGCTGATTCGAATCAGCACCGCAGGCACAGATAGCTTTAATGCGAAAAAAACCAAGCTGAACCAGTATAAATATTATTGGGGAAGGCTTTATCTGACAAAGGAAATAGGGAATATAGAGGATGTGACCGTAACAGCCGCAAACGGAGTAGTATTAAAAACGGATACCAGCACCTTAAAGGAAGGCTATGAATTTGTCAGCGAGACAACGAAAGAGGCTTCTGAAATGGTTCAGCAGCAGGTAGTGGATTCAATCATGGCATATTCTGCCGATGATGACAGCTACAGCATCTGGTCCTACAGAATTGAAGACGGAGCCGGAAACCGGGTGGAGCCTCAGTCTTCCCTGACGGTGGATATCCCTGTTCCTGAGGAATATAACATAGATACCACATTATTTTACTATCAGCCAGGCACCTCCTCAAGCGGAGGGTTGTATGGACTGCCCCATGGGGTTAATGGGACCGGTGAGATAGTAAAGAATGATGAGGGCAAATGGGTGGTAAGGCTGACCCCTGCCAGTTATAATAAGTATGATTATATATTGATAATCTATGACTCGGGGACTGCCATGACTTCAGAGGAGCTTTCCGGGCTGGAAAAAGGAAAATACTACCAGGTAAGGCCGGCGCTTAGAAATCTGTCATATAATGACCGCCCTTCTATGTCGGCAGCTCTGCTGTCAGAAAGAAAAGGAATCCTCCATGTAACGGATGACGGAAAATATGAACTGTATATGACCTTGCAGGGCATTCAGGTAGGAGATTACTGCTATTTAAGCCGCATGTATGTCACTTCTGCAGACGTAAGAAAAACCCAGGCAGATATATTATCCTATAAGTCTACTTCCAGCATAAGGGATGTGGAATGGGAACTGCTTCTGGAATCAGATCCGGACAGGGTTAGAAGCGAAGAGGACTTAAATATTGACAATTTCACCAATGAATTTAAGCTTCATTATCCTCATACAGTACGGCTTCCTCTGGGAAATATGGATGCTAATGACGAGTGGGAACTGAGCTTTGTGGTTCCGGCCATGAATGCGGTTACTGATAAAAATAATATTACTACCGGAGAAAAGCAAGCCGGTCTGAAATTGATTGGCGGCGCCACTGAAATAAGTGAAACCGAGTGTCCGGAATATGACAATTCCCTTCTTCTGGGAACCATAGAGGATGCAGGCTGGTATTATGACACCATGTCTGAGGGGGATGAAAAAACAGATCTTTTGAGCGGTATTTCAGATGCACAGACGGCATATGATTCGCTGAAAAGCAGCCCGGATACAGAAAAGCTTCTGACAGCAGTAGCGAACCTGAAAGCGGCTTTAGCGGCAGCAGGCGGAGTGGATGAAGAGGTCCGGCTTCTTTCTGACGGAAGCTATAGCATACCGTTTAACATTTATAAAGTCAATAACAGCAACGAAATCAGTGAAGAAGTATCCCCTTATGCCGCTAATTTTGAAAGCGCCAAGCTCCGGGTGGAAGGGGATTCCATGACTGTGAGCCTGACGGCCAAGGAAGCCGGTGGAGTTACCGTAACCGGTCTCCAATACAGCGGAGACAGCCAAAGCCTGGAAACGGCGGAGCCGGTTTACGGGGACGGAGGTGAGCTTGAGGGATATACCTTTACAAGGGAATATGAGGAAGAACCCTTCAGACTGCAGATGACTGTATCTTCCTTAAGCTATTCTGTCAGAGTTTTTCTGGATATGGATTTTGAAAGCGCAGTGAAGATAACGGCCTCAGATGCAGAAAAGGCCCAGCTTACTTCTCTGATTGAGGAATTGGAAGCAATTCTTGCAAAGGAGGACAGTACAGCCCTTTACACAGCCTCATCCATTGAGGTGCTGCAGACGGCGGTGAATACTGCCAGACAGGTTATAGATATCAGTGATTCTCTGGAATCGGGCACGGTGCAGACCCAGATTTCCAGTCTGACGGAGGCGAAAGAAGGATTGCGGCTGAAGTCGGAGGTCCGGAATCTGCTGGAGCAGAACCTGAGTGAAGCTAGGTCTCTTCTTTTGGAAACAGGTAAATATACGGAGGATACTTTAAAAGCCCTCAGTGATGTGGCAGAAGAAGCAGATGAAATCTATAGTTCCTATGACGGTTCTGATGAGTCGATTGCAAAAGCTGAGAAGACCATAGAGTCTCTTAAGGAAGCCATGGAAGGCTTGACACTCCTTAACCAGGGAGAATTGAAAAATCTGCTGAAGGAACTGGAAGCGCTTGACCAGAAGGATTATACTGAAGATAGCTGGGAGGCTCTAAGCCAGGCCATTGCCGCTGCTGAAGAAGCTGACGGGAATGGGGAGGTTTCGGATGAAGAACTGGCGGAAGCGCTTGAAGCTCTCCGGAACGCCCGGGACGGACTGGTTTACCAGATTTACCAGGATTTGGGTGATCTGATTGATGAGTGCGGAGAACTTAAGGAGGAAGATTATTCGGAATCAGCCTGGAAAACATTTTCTGAGGTTCTGGAAAAGGCCAAAGACGCATATCAGGAAAGTTCCCGGGAAGAGATGGAAACTGTTTATGAAGAGCTTGAGGAAGCCCTGGAGATTCTGAAGACGGCAAAAGACAGCGAATTCATGAAGGAACTGAGGGAACTGGTGACCCAGCTTGAAGAACAGTATTCTTCCGACGACTATGAGGATTCCAGCCGTGAGGCTTTTGAAGCGTCGCTGGCGGCAGCAAAGGAACTGCTGAATACCGGACGGGGCTATGCGGTGACGGATGCTCAGGTTGATGCCCAGATTGCCGCCCTTCAGGCGGAATTTGATGCCCTGATTCTGGAGGCGGCTTTGTTTGACTTTCTAAGTGCCATGGGGGAGGTGGCCGGCAGCCCGGCCCTGGCTTCCATTTCGAGAAAAACAGTACATATTGTCATGGCAGCGGCAACACCTTCTGAAGCAACGGAAGTCATTGAATCGGAAACTGCTGAGCAGGAGACAAAGACAGCTGCCTATAAACTTTCCACGGCAAAAACCGCAGTGGAAAACTCTCTGGGTATAGATGACGGGATATATGCAATTGACTATATATTATGGCAGTTTGCAGCCGATAAGGTGTCTATGGGAAATCCTGCCCTTGTTGATGCCTATCCGGATATTGACGGAAAGCAGGCAAAGCTTGAGGTGGAGGATGGAAAAGCTTATCTTTACCTGGAATTCCAGAAGATGACCTTTAACAATCAGACAGGTCATCTGCTTGAAATGTTTATTATGGATAATTTGAAGATGGATTCATCCGGTGAAATTATTGAATCCTATACAAAGCTTAAGCCAACCGTAGTGGAATATACGGAGGAGACCGATGCTTACGGTCCTCCGAAAGGGGAAAAATATCCCAAGCTTTTGAAGTTCAATATTACAGAATTTGCAGAAGATTCCGAAGACTATATACCAGTTATGGTAAACGTACCGGTTATGGGTGCCAGTGCAGAACAGCCGGCGTATATTCTGGTGGACTATGGCAGTCTGAACCTGCTGGAGGGAGAGGAAGACGATGATACGGAAGAGCCCGGCAAGGAAGAGCTTGATTTTACAGATTTTACCAAGGCTGTTAATGCTGCGGCCAAGATAAACGAAAATAAATATACACAGGTCAGCTATGAGGCTTTGGAAAAGAGCATTGAAGCAGCCGATGCCTTAGAGGAATATACAAATGAATATGACATCAGCCAGGATATGATAGATGCCCGTACAAAGGCTGTTAATGCTACTGTGGAAGCGCTGGTTTTAATAAAGGATTCTGATGGAGATGATTCCGGAACCGGCACTACTGATAAAAAAGCATTAAATTCCCTGCTCCTTAAGGTTGCGGGGTATGATAAGGCCAGCTATACTTCAGAGTCCTACAGTAACCTGATGACAGCTTATGAAAACGGCCTGAAGGTGTATGAGGATGAAGAAGCCACGTCCATAGAAATCACCAGGGCCATCAACAGTCTGGAAAAAGCCATCGGCAGCTTAAAAAGCGCCTCCCAGGTTAAAAAAACGAAACTTCTGGCTGTGATTTCCACGGCAAAGGGGCTGACAGAATCTAATTTCACAGTTGCATCGTGGGCTGTGCTGACCATGAATCTGGTGATCGCCAGGGATGTTTATGAAGATGCCGATGCAAGTCAGGAGGAGGTCGACAGTGCCCAGAAAGATCTTCAGGAGGCCATTAAGGCTCTTGCGGAAAAAACATCTGCGGATTCAGATTCGGACAGTGATGATAATAGCAGCAGCGGAAGCGATGAAGATGACGGTTACTATAAGGTCAATGTAAGACTGTGGCATGCCAGCATGAACAAAGCCTCCATGGGAGATAATGCTGTGGTAAACAAGGCATACGTCCACATTGAAGACGGCAATGTGACCATGCGCCTTGTGACAAGAAAGATGACAGTCAGCGGTATCACGGCCCATCTCCATGATTTCTGGATTTACGACGGAGGGGATTATGAAACGGCGGACCTGGTATCTACGGAAAACAATAAATGGATTTTTGAGTTTGATCTGCCAAATGACACTTCCCAGTATTATAAGTGCAAGGTGGATCCCCAGGTAGATGTCATGGGGGACGATCCGGTAAAGGCAAGGCTTAAGGTAACCTGGAGTTCTCTAAAGGAAGTGGATGAGGATGACTGGGATGAACTGACCGGAGATGTGGACGACGACGATGACGACGATGACACCACCACCAGTTCCGGCAGCAGTTTGTCAGAGCTGGTCAGCTCTGAGACAGGAATCAGAATCAACGGAAATGCAGGAGGCCCCGGTATCATCCTGGAAGCCAGCAAAAGAGACAGCGGTGCAGACTACGATAAGGCCAATGAGACCTTAAAGGACATAGCGAATCAGTTCGTTCTTTATGATATCAAACTGAAGTCAGGTACCAGCTATGTTCAGCCATCCAGCGCTGTTACCATACGTATTCCCATTCCGGCCGGTTATGACAGCGGTAAGCTGCGGCTGTACCGGATTAATGATGAAGGGCTGAGAGAGGAAATAAGCGGTAAGGTAAATGGAAGTTATTTCGAAGCAAAAGTGGATCATTTCAGTCTGTATGCCTTAGTTGAAAGCAATCAGCTGACGGCAGAGGTGTCTGCTGATATGGAAAAGAGTTCGTCTCAAACCGCCGGCTCCGCCCTCAAGACAGGCAGCTCGGTTGGTGCCTCGAAAAAGGCTAAGGTAACTTCTAAAACGGGCAGTGCAAACGGGAGCATTTCCGGCCAGGCTGTAAACGGACGTGTAATCCCCTACACAGGAGATACGACTCCGGTTAAAGAGGTAATGGGAATAGGACTGTTTGCCGGACTGGTCTGTATCGGAACAATGCTTCCGGGGAAACGCCGGAGGGAGAACGAAGAAAAATGAAATGGAGACTGCCCCTCATAAAAAGCAAAGACTCACCTGCGGCAGGGAACCTCTGGTTCATATGATGTCCCAAGCCTCCTCCCCCGGAGCCTGGGCAAGTGCCGGGAAATCCCGGCATCTGCCTGAGCTTCAAGAGTGATGGAATGAGAAAAAAGGAATTGTGGAAAGAAGAAAGGAGAATCTTATCTTGAAAAAACTGATAAATACTGCCTGTGTGGCAATGGGTTTTCTGTGCTTGGGAGTCGGCTGCATCGGAATCGTGCTTCCGGTTCTTCCCACCACCCCCTTTTTGCTCCTGGCGCTGGTTCTGTTTGCCAAAGGCTCCGAACGGTTTCACAGATGGTTTTTGTCTACAAAGCTGTATAAGAACCATCTGGAGGATTTTGTTGTGACAAAGTCCATGACAAAGGCAATGAAAATCAGGATCCTTTCCATTGTGACCCTGCTTCTGGCTGTTGGCTTTTGGTTTTCTCCGGTATTCGCAAAGGTCATCCTTATCGTTGTGGCAGTGTTTCATTACGTATATTTCATTTTCGGCATTAAGACTGCGGAGGACAAAAAGGCGGTTCCGGAAGAAGGAAAGAGGAGAATGTCATGATTAAAAAAAACCTGATCTGTCTCATGGAGGATTCGAAAAAGTATATTGTCCATAACGTTTTGTGGCAGTGGCTGGCTCTATGGGCATCCATAGCCATCATGACGGAGGCGGGGCGGCTTTTGGAGGAAAGTTACGGGGGGCGGCTGACAATGGAGAAGGGAGCGGCCGCCGCGGGAGTGATCCTGCTGGCAGTTTTTTTGCGCATGGTCTGTACCCGGAAAGCGGCCCGCGCTTCAGATCTGGCGGGAAGCAGCGTAAAACAGAGGCTGAGAAAGCGGCTGTATGAAAAACTGATGGCTTTGGGGACCGCTTATCATGAGAAAGTCCCCACGGCCGAGGCCGTACAGGTAGCGGTGGAGGGAGTGGAACAGCTGGAAGTCTATTTTGGCAGATACCTGCCCCAGCTTTTTTACAGCCTTCTGGCTCCCTTCACCCTGTTTTTTGTCCTGTCCTTCATTAATTTTAAAGCCAGTCTGATCCTGCTTCTTAGCGTTCCTTTCATCCCCCTGACGATCATAGCGGTACAGAAAGCCGCAAAAAAGCTGCTGAGCAAATACTGGGGTATTTACACGGAACTGGGAGACAGTTTTCTGGAGAATCTCCAGGGACTTACCACCCTCAAGATCTATCAGGCGGATGGGGAAAAAGCGGTGAAGATGGATGAAGAGGCGGAGCATTTCAGGAAAATCACCATGAAGGTCCTGATGATGCAGCTTAATTCCATCACTGTCATGGATGTGGTGGCCTACGGCGGGGCGGCGGCCGGCATGATCGTAACGATCCGGGAATATCTGGCGGGAAACATGGGTCTGGGCGGCGCCATGACCATGATCCTGCTGTCTTCGGAGTTTTTCATCCCCATGCGCCTTTTAGGCTCTCTGTTTCACGTTGCCATGAACGGCATCGCCGCGTCGGACAGGCTCTTTGGGATACTGGAGATGCCGGTTGAAAAAAAAGGAGAAAAAAGTCTGGGAAACGGGCCGGTGGAAATCATCATGGATTCTGTGGAATTTTCCTATGTGCCGGAGCAAAAGGTACTGGATAAAGTATCCCTGGAGCTTCCGGGGCATGGCATGGTGTCCCTGGCGGGGCTTTCCGGATGCGGAAAAAGCACCGTTGCCTCCCTGCTCATGGGAAAGAACAGGAAATACCGTGGGGAGATCCGGTTCAATGGAGTGGAGCTGCGGGATATTTCAGAAGAAAGCCTCATGTCCCATGTGACGCTGGTCGGCCATAACAGCTATATTTTTAAAGGAACTGTGGAAGATAATTTAAGAATGGCGGCGCCGGAGGCGGAAAACGGCCGGCTGCTGGAGGTGTTGAAAGAAGTAAAGCTCTATGATTTTCTCATGGAGCAGAAAGGGCTTGAGACAGAGCTGGAGGAACGGGGATCCAACTTATCGGGAGGCCAGTGCCAGAGACTTGCCCTTGCCAGGGCCCTGCTTCACGATACGCCGGTATACATATTTGACGAAGCCACCTCAAACATTGACGCGGAAAGTGAAAACCAGATCATGGAGGTAATAAAAAAGCTGTCCGGCTTAAGGTCTGTCCTTCTGATCTCCCACCGCCTAGCCAATGTGGCTGACTCCGGCAGGATTTATGTATTGGAGGAAGGCAGGATCGCGGAAGAGGGAACCCATGAGGAGCTGCTTAAGAGAAATGGTGTGTATGCAGGACTCTATACCGGCCAGAAGGAGCTGGAGGAGTATGCCTCCGGGACTGCTCTCAGCCAGGAGGAGCCGGATCATTTAAAGGACGGACGAAAAGGCAGGGACAGAAAAGTAACGAGGAAACCTGCGGAAAAAGGAGGAGTGCGGTATGCATAGCCGAAGATCGGGTATCCGGATCATGGTACAGTTAATGGGGTTGGTAAAGCCGCTGATTCCGGTTGTCGTCCTGGCGGTCGCCCTGGGGGTTTCCGGGTATTTGTGCGCCATTTTCCTGACCGTTTCAGCCACAGCCGGAATCCTTACAGTTCTTGGATTTTCCACGCCCGCCCTGTTTCCGGGTTCCTTAAAACAGATTTTTATGATGCTGGCAGTTCTGGCCGTACTCAGAGGCGCACTCCACTATGGAGAACAGGAGTGCAACCATTATACCGCATTTAAGCTGCTGGCAGTCCTTCGCCACCGGGTATTTGAAGCCCTGCGCAGGCTTTGTCCTGCAAAACTGGAAGGGCGGGACAGGGGAAACTTAATATCCATTATCACCAGTGACATAGAGCTTTTGGAGGTGTTCTACGCCCACACCATTTCTCCTGTCTGCATTGCATTCCTTACAAGCCTTATTATGATGATTTTTATAAGCAGCTTTCATCCTCTCTGCGGTCTCACGGCACTGGCTGGCTATGTGACGGTAGGGGGAATCCTTCCCGTACGGAATTCCCGAAAAGGGGCAAAGGCCGGAATGGAGTACAGGGATCAGTTCGGGAGGATGAACAGCTTTATTCTGGACAGCTTAAGGGGACTGGGGGAGACCATACAGTACGGCCAGGGAAACAGGCGCCTGTCTCAGCTGAACGAAGGATCCTGCAGCCTGTCTGAGCGCCAGAAGCGGTTAAAGGAGCTGGAGGGCAGCTCCGGAGCGGCAGCCGGAGCCTGCATCACCATGTTTTCCTTTTTTATGCTGTTTCTGACCCTGTGGCTGTATCAGAACAATGCCCTGGAGTTTGACGGCGCGGTGCTGGCTGCAGTTGCCATGATGAGCTCCTTTGGTCCGGTAACGGCCCTTTCCAGCCTTTCTAATAACTTGAACCAGACGCTGGCCTGCGGAGAGCGGGTTTTATCCATTCTGGAGGAAGATCCGCAAGTGAAGGAGGTATCCGGGAAAGAGGAAACTTCTTTTTCCGGAGCTGCCTTTGCGGATGTGACCTTTGCTTACGGGGATGAAATGATATTAAAGGACCTTTCCGTGGAACTCCCTGAGAATCAGATCATCGGAATCCATGGAAAAAGCGGTTCGGGAAAGTCCACCCTGTTAAAGCTGCTGATGAGGTTCAGGGATGCGCAGGGAGGACATGTTCTGATTTCCGGGCGGGATGTACGGGACATCAATACCGGTGATTTAAGAAAAATGGAAAGCTTAGTCACCCAGGAAACCGTACTGTTTCATGACACCGTTGCAAACAATATCGCAGTGGGAAAGCCTGGGGCTTCCAGGGAGGAAATCATAGAAGCGGCCAGAAAGGCCTCCATCCATGAATTCATAGAGACCCTGCCCTGCGGTTATGACACCGGTGTGGGAGAGCTGGGAGACCGCTTATCCGGCGGGGAGCGTCAGCGGATCGGGCTTGCAAGGGCCTTTCTTCACGATTCCCCCCTTCTTCTGCTGGACGAGCCTACCAGCAATCTGGACAGTCTGAATGAGGGTATTATTTTAAAATCGTTAAAGGAAGAAGGGAGAGCCCGGACTGTGGTTTTGGTGTCCCACAGGAAATCCACCATGAATATTGCACAGAAGGTCTGGAAGATGACCGGGGACCGGGTGTCCTGAGAAATGATATGGAAAGGAGAATGAACGTGAAGAGAGGAAACGGAAGCGGCCGGATCAGGGCCCTGGTCCTTGCCGGGACTATTCTGACAGTATTTCATCCTGTAACGGAAACGGCACTGGCCGCCGAGACGATTTCCAACGTAAAAATAAGTTTTACGGCGGACGGGTCCGACAGCGGGGGCATGCCGGTTTTGGAGGCGGATACAGACAGTGAGAAATATTCGTCAGGCCACCTTATGACTCTGGAGGAGTATGCGGAAAATCTGGATGATGAGGATGACGATGATGTTGAGCCTGACAGCGACATGCTCATATACAACGAGGTTAACCGGGATAAGAAGGATCTTTCCGAGCTGGTGTATGTGGTGGAGCTGGAGGCTTCCGAGGGATACCGTTTTTCTTCGGATAAAAGTAAAATCAGGCTGTCAGGAATAGGTGCGCAGCTTGTTAAATCAGTGAGAACGGACAAAGGCGCCCTTCTGGTGATATTTGTGAAGTTTTCAGATCTGGATGATCTGGCAGGAGAGGTGGAAACGGCGTCCTGGAGCAGTGATGGCCGGGGAGACTGGAGCCAGGCCCCCGGTGCCATGAAATATGAGCTGAGGCTTTCCTTTCAGGGAAAAACAACGGGAGGAATAAAAGTGACGGCAGGCACTTCTTATGATTTCAGCCCTTTGATGAAACGTGCCGGAAACTACCGCTATTGGGTACGGGCGGTATCGGCCATCAATGACCGGGGAGAGTGGAAGGAATCCGGAGAATTTCAGGTTTCGGAGGAGCTGGCTGGGCAGAAACGGCCGGACACCGCGGATGGCGGAAAGAAAACGGGGCCTCATGAGGCGGCCGTCCATGCCGTCGCCGGCTGGCGTCAGACAGAGGACGGGGCATGGTGGTACCAGGAACAGGACGGTTCATATCTCCAGATGAACTGGCTGAACGAAAACGGTTTCTGGTATTTCTTTGACGAAGCCGGCTATATGGAAAGGGAAAGCTATGTAAAATGGGGAAATGACACCTACTACGTGGATCAGGAAGGGCGGATGCTGTCCGGAGCAAAAGCTCCTGACGGAAGGCTTGCCGGTTCCGACGGGATCTTAAACTGGCCGGAGTTTTAAAGGAGTGATGGAATTGGTTTGCCGGGAATCCAGTGAGAATTATTTAAAGGCGATTATGATTTTAAAGCAGAGGCGGGGAGAGATCCGCTGCATTGATCTGGCCAGGTATATGGGATATTCCAGGGCAAGCGTCAGCCATGCCGTGGCCCTGCTCAGAAAGAAAGGATTTCTTGAGCCAGGAGGGAACGGATTAAACCTGACCGCAAAGGGGGAGGAGTTATCAAAGCGCATACTGGAGAAGCACAGTTTTTTTACCCGGTTCCTGGTAGAATGCGGGGTGGAAAGAAAAAAGGCGGAAATGGAGGCCTGCGGGATCGAGCATGTGATCAGCGATGAGAGCCTGGAGAAAATAAAGGATAAAATGATACTGGGTGGATTTTTTACGCCCCATTGACTTCTTGGGATGGAAGGGGTACTATATAAATCAGTTAGAGGTTAGCAGAAACTAACCAAGAAACGGAAAGGAGAAATAAGTTATGAAGCTGAATCTGGGTGAAGTCCAGGAAACCATGCTGATCCCGCTGGCTGTCAAAGCCAGTGAAACACTTCGTCCCAATGCCAGGATCCGGGATGAAAAAGCATTGCACATGATTAAGTCCCTGAGAATCGATGCCGCAAAATACGATAAGTTCATGAGTCACGAGGGCGTTGTGGCAAGGACCATAATGTTTGACCGCGAGGTGAAATCATATCTGGCTCAATTTCCCGATGCGGTTTGCATCAATTTAGGCTGCGGCCTGGATGACCGGTTTTCCAGAGTGGACAATGGAAAGATCTTGTGGTACGATATCGACCTTCCGGACGCACTGGTGATCCGGAAACATTTTTTTGAAAACAGGAAGAGGGTGACCATGATCGCAGGTTCTGTCCTGGAGCCTGACTGGGCCGGTCAGGTGGAAAAGGGAAGAAAAGCTGTTATTATCGCCGAAGGCCTGTTCATGTATTTCAAACAGGAAGAGGTAAAAAAGCTGCTTTCCATTATTACCGGACACTTTCCGGACTGTGTGATCATCGCCGAACTCATGCCCCCCATTGCCGCAAAGGGCAGTAAACACCATGACACGGTAAAACATACAAAAGCCTCCTTCCAGTGGGGAACGAAATCCGGTCATGAGCTGGAGCCCCTGTGTCCCGGTTTGAAGCTGGTGAAGGAAGAAAGCTTTAATGTTGTCATGAAAACGTTTACCATCCGGGGACGGTTATTTTCCCTGATTCCGGGGATCAGAGACTGCAATGACCGGCTGGCGGTATTTGAATGGAATTTGAAATGATTTTAAAAGCTTCGTGACTTTCCTGCGTAATATGCCGGATACCACTTTTGAAACCATTTTGTAAAAGCGCCCAGCAATGCCGGCATAATTGTATTAACAATGTCCAGGACCATGGGAAAACGTGACTGCATGATGAACCAGGACCATATGAACGTCATTAAGTATAGGCCGCCCCAGCAGGCGGTCAATATCCGGTTGGTTCTCATGAAAAGCGGGTTTTTAAGGGCTTTTTCCTCTCCGTGTCCGTACATGGAATAGTATGCGGTCAGAGGAATCTTCAAAAATACGGTGGCACTCCACATGATGCCAAACAACAGGTAAGAGACGGGCTTGAGGATGGAAACCGGAAATCCGGTCAGAGCGAACAGGCCGATGCAGGAAACCATGAGTCCGGAAAGGCACTCAAAAACGGTCGCCTTATATTTAAAATAGAAAAAAGGCAGAACCGCACCTGCGATAATCCCCATTGCCCCGCCAAGCGCCGGATTCACGGCCATGAGAAACCAGATGGAAATCCAGGGAAACAGCATTAAGGACATGTTGCTTTTCTTTTCCGGTTTTCCTCCTTCAGGAGGTGTTGATCTGCCGGGGCGGGAACCAAAAAAGTCATTCCACCGGACCAGCAGGCTGAAGTCGCCTTCCACCCGGTAACGGTGTTCCATCATTGCCGTCTGACCGTCAGTTTCTCCTTTTGCAATGCTCTGCCACAGGGAAAGGGGTGTTTCAATTCTGGCGGTGAAAGGAAGAAAGTTTTCTGTTATGACGCTTTGTCCGTCTTTTCCCATCAGGATCTGATAAGTACTCCCCGCATCCGTATAGCACATTTCCAGGACTTTATCGGTCCCATCCCAGGCGGCGGGATTATAGAGGGCCGCCATCTGCCTGGTAAAGGGCAGGGAGGCGTCATGTTCCGGACCGGAGCCGTTTTCCCCTCCGGCATTGGGGCCCCAGCTGTTGTCAGCCATTTCTTCAAAAACCTCTCTCGGAAAAAGAAGCTCTTCCAGCAGTTCTTTTGTTTCCCGGGTGATTCCCCCGGAAACAAATTCTCTTCCTGCGGATTTTACGGTCTCCAGATATTCATCGGTGCGGCCGCGCAGCTCCGGCACGGAGAAGAGCTCCCCTTCACCGCAGTAAATTGCTTCATAATTTCCCTTCCCCAGACAATGGACGAACTGGAGGTCAACGGAATCATAGTTGCCCTTTGCGGTGTAAAACCCGCAGGTGGAGATCAGGACGTAACGCTTACCCGACATGTCGTATCTGGAAGGATGGGAGCCGCTGTCAAAGTCCTCCCCCGTTCCTTTTGCCATGAAGGGAAGGTTCATGGGCAGCTGCCGGTCCATGAGCGCTTTCAGCTGTGAAGGCAGGCCATAATAATACAGGGGGAAGCTCCAGAGGATCATGTCTGCGGCCAGCATCTTTTCAATGACGGAAGCCATGTCATCATGGATCCGGCATTCCCCGGGGGTGGCGCTCCAGCATTTAAAGCAGCCGGTGCAGGGCCTGATGTTCATTTTACTGACCGTCAGGATCTCGGTCACCAGAGGGGTTCTTTCCGCCATTCCCTCTAAAAAGGCGTTTGTAAGCTTCATGGTATTGCTGTTTCCGCCCTTTGGGCTGCCGTTTAATACCAGAATTTTCATTTGATCTCCTCCAGTTTTTTTATGCACCGGTCCGCCCAGTCCATGCACATCCGGATGTAGCTGTAGCCGAAATCCGCAGCCAGCCCCCAGTAAATCTTTTCATAGGGCTCCACCAGTTTTCCGTACTGCTCGATGCTGCCGGGGATGCCGCTCATTTCATTTAAATATTTTTCGCAGTCATGGGAAAAGTCTTTCAGCATGGCAATGCATTGCTCCGGCGGATTGCAGCCGGAAAAAAATACTTTCATCAGAAATGCGTTCTTACTTCCTTTGGAAAACTCATCGCTGCCTTCGGAAAGCCAGCGGAAAAACTCATTTTTTCCATTTTCCGTAATGGAGTAAAGCTTTTTGCTGGGCTTTTCTGTCTGAACCACCACCACACAGGTGACAAATTCTTTTTTCTCCAGCTTGCCCAGTTCAAGATAGATATGGCTGGTCTGGGCATACCAGAAAAATTTGACGGAAGAACCGAATGCTTTTGCCAGTTCATATCCCGTCATGCTTCCATAGGAAAGAAACCCCAAAATACCGTGGGAAAGTGACATTTATTTTGCCTCCAAATTATATTATAAAATTAGAATATAATAAAATTATAACAATGTCAAGAAAAAGGGAATTTCAATGAGAATTTTTTGACATAATTTAGAAAACTCTGCTTGACAAGAGAATGGAAATCCTGTAAAATTACTCGTGTTGCAGGAACATCTGCCCAGATAGCTCAGTTGGTAGAGCAGAGGACTGAAAATCCTCGTGTCGCTGGTTCGATTCCGGCTTTGGGCATTGTGCTTTTTAAAGCACCTCTGAAATAATTTATGAAATTCCCTGCGGGTGTAGTTCAATGGTAGAACACCAGCCTTCCAAGCTGGATACGTGGGTTCGATTCCCATCACCCGCTTTGAAAAGCAGCAGACCCTGATATAGGTTTGCTGCTTTTTGAATTGCCGGAGGGGCCGTTATGAATTTTTTGCCAGTATTCCGGGGGTTGAACAAAAAAACAATGGTTAAATTGCACAGATATAGCCGTAAAATTTGTCTGTTTTGATGGTTGAATCATTGAAAATGAAATGCTAAAATTAGGACCATGAATCCGGTCAAGGCTTTATTTCCGAATAATTTTTAATTTATTTTAATAAACTGGCTTGTTACTGTTCGATCAGGCAATACCAAATGTGAGGTGGCTGTTTATAGTCGCTCGCATTTGGTATTTTTTTATTTCAGGAAAAGGAGGGAAAGCATGCTTATTTCAAATCTGATCAATAACAACTATGTTGCTGCCGTCGATGACGAAGGAAATGAGGTCATTGTCAAAGGCGTTGGAATAGGCTATAAAGTGGGCAGAGGAAGCTATATACCTGACGATAGGATTGAAAAGATTTACATGATCAATAATGAAAACACCATCCAGAAATTAAAAGGGCTTCTCCAGAATATTCCGGAAGAGCACTTTTGGGTCTGCGGAGACATCATTGATTTCGCCCAGAAGAAGCTGCAGACGGATTTAAATCCCAATCTTTACGTGACGTTGACCGATCATGTCAATTACGCCATATTCCGTTTATCCAAGGGAATTGACATCGCGAATCCGATGATAAACGAAATCAGGATTTTTTACCCGGAAGAATTTGAAATCGGGAAGTATGCGGTTTCGCTTATCGAAAAAAAGCTGGGGATTCATTTCGGAGAGGATGAAGCGGGATTCATTGCCTTCCATATCGTCAATGCGGAAGCCGGCAGGGTGATGAATAAGACCATGAAGATCACCGGGCTTATAAGGGCTGCCATTGAAATCATCAGACAGTCCCTGAACATTGAAATGGAGTATGACGACATCAGCTTCCGCAGGCTGGTCACCCATCTCCAGTTCATTGCCAGTGACGTAATGAACCGGACACATAACGTTTCAAAGCCGGATGTGTTCAACCATACGATCAGCGCTTCTTTTCCCGAGGAAATGGAGTGCAGTCAGAAGATCGCCGATTACATCCGGGAGCATTATGACTACGAGCTTGACAACGACGAAATTGCGTATCTGACCGTAAATATTTCACGGGTGCGCAGACGAAAGGATGAACAGACATGATTCACTTATTTAAGAAGAAACCGATGATCACACCTGAGAAAAACTGTGTATACGCTCCGGTCAGCGGGGAGGCAAAGCCCCTTTCTAAAGTGAGCGACCAGATGTTTTCCAAAGAGCTTATGGGGAAGGGGATAGCCATTGAACCGGATTCGGACACCATCTATGCGCCGGTCTCCGGCAGGGTCACGGCAGCTCCCGGATCCCGCCACGCAGTGGCAGTGACCTCTTCGGATGGGGTGGAGATTCTGGTTCATGTCGGGATCAATACGGTTGACTTAAATGGGGAATATTTCAAGGGGTATGTTTCAAAGGGGGAGGAGGTGCAGGCCGGGCAGAAATTAATAGAATTTGACCGGAAAAGGATCATTGCCGCCGGATATGATGTCATCACTCCGGTCATCGTCGCCAATACCGATGATTATGAAGAAGTTCTCACGGTCTCGGGCAGACACGTATCGGAGATGGAAAAGGTGATAGAGGTGAAATAAAAATACAGGGTTTCAGGAAGAATGATTGACACAGGGCTTTGCCGGCCTTACAGGGCGGCGCAGATAGAAAGAGAAAAGAGGAGGAAGATTCTCAATGGCAGCAAATTATGAAAATATGGTTGCAGAAATAGTGGAAGCTCTCGGCGGAAAGGCCAATATCGAAAGTGTGGCTCACTGTGCCACAAGACTTCGTTTTATCCTGGTTTCCAGGGAGCGGGCGGACAAAAAGAAGCTGGAGGCCATCGACGGCGTGCTGGGCGTGCAGGTGGCGGGGACCTATCAGGTTCTGATCGGGACCAATGTGGCGGATGTATACGATACGCTGATCGAAAAAACAGGAATAAAAAGCGGCGGATCCATTGACGGCTGCGAGGAAGAGGCCAAACCGGAAAAAGTCGGCCCGCTGGACCGATTTACCAGAATGATGTCAGCGGTTTTCTCGCCCTATATACCGATTTTTGCCACGGCCGGTATTGTGGGAGGGATCATTTCCCTTCTGGCTAAAATGGGAGTTGTAAATGCGGAAAGCGTAACCTATCAGGCGTTTTATTCCATTTCCTATTCCCTGATATACTTTTTCCCGATTCTGCTGGCTTTTACGGCGGCAAAGCATTTTAAATGCAATTCCTATGTGGCGGCTGTTCTCGGGGCGTCCCTCATGTATCCCGGAATTGCGGACATGCTTGAAACGGGGAAGACGGTTTCCATGTTCGGCATCGGCTTTACGGCATTTAACTTTTCCTCTTCCTTTATTCCGATTTTGCTTGCGGTTTTCTGCATGAGTCATCTGGAAAAATGGCTGAAGAAAAGACTTCCCCAGGTGGTTCAGTTCATTCTGGTGCCCCTTTTCTGCCTGGCCGTTCTGGTGCCTTTTACCATCATGGTTTTCGGTCCGCTGGGCGGAATGCTGGCAAACGGAATAACGGTTGTCTACAATGCACTGTTCCAGTTCAGGATCCTGGCTTCAGTCGTTTTCGGCGCGTTCTTTATTATCGTCATCCTGCTGGGCCTGCATTGGGCCGTCACACCCATTATGCTTTCCATTCTCGCACAGCAGGGATATGAATACGGCCTGGCGGTAGGAGGCATGGGAAATTATTCCCTGCTTGGAATTTGTCTTGCTGTTCTTCTGTTTTCCAAAGATAAGGAGCAGAGGACGACCGCAGGTTCCGCCGCCTTTGTCAATGCCCTTTCCGGCATTACGGAGCCGGGCCTTTACGGCATTGTTTTAAAGGATAAGAAGTATTTGTTTGCATTGGTTGCCGGAGGGGCGGCCGGAGGTCTGATCTGCGGCATATTCAATGTAGCCGCCACCAAATTTGCTTTTTCCGGCATCCTGGCCTTTGGCGCCTGGCTGTCCATCCCTAATCTGTTATGGTATTGTGTGGCAATTGCCGCATCCATTGCCGTAGGATTTGTGATGACAGTGATCCTGGATAAGGGGATCGCAAAAAAGAAAGACTGAGGCAGTCGCAAAGCGTTGTGACAGGGTTGAAATGGGGAGAGATTGTTCTGTTTCTCTCCCCGTCTTTATGTACAGAAGGGAGAACTATGGTACAAAAAAGTCATTGCGTCAAACGGATCCCATCTGGATTAACGGAGGTTAAAATGGACTATCAGAATTTGTTTCAACCAATTAAAATCAATTCCCTGATGATTAAGAACCGCATTGTGGCGGCACCCACGGAACCGATTGAAGGCAGCTATTACGAAAAGGCCTGCGGAGGGGCCGGGGTGGTCATCGCCAGCTCCATGTTTGTGGAGCCCGGGCGTTCATCCTGGTTCAGCCCCGACGAGCCCTACGCCTTTTCCAAATACCAGTATGCCGGGATGAAGGACCGGGTCCGCCAGGTCCATGCCGGAGGCGCACGGGCTTCCATTGAGCTGGGTCATGCGGGCCAGTATGCCCGTGTGCGCGATTATGCCATGGGACCTACGGGATTTATCCGGGAGGATGGCATTGAAGTAAAGGAAATGACGGAAGAAATGATGGAGCACACCGCGGACTGCTATGCCCGGGCGGCGGTGGATGCCCGGGACTGCGGGTTTGACATGATATTTCTCCACTTCGGCCATGGCTGGCTTGCTGCCGAGTTTTTGTCCCCGCTTTTTAATAAGAGAACAGACCGTTACGGAGGGAGCATAGAGAACCGGATGCGTTTTCCCAAAATGATACTGGAGCGGGTGCGGGCGGCAGTGGGGCCCGGCTACCCGGTGGATATGCGCATTTCCGCCATCGAGTGGGTGGAGGGAGGCATTCTGTTTGAGGATGTGCTGGCCTTTATCAGGGAGGTTGAGCATTTGATCGATACCGTGCACATTTCCTGCGGTCTGGATATCAACCATGAGGGGAATGTCCACACGGCCACCACCATGTTTGAAGAGCATATGCCCAACGCCCGGTATGCCAGGATCGTGAAGCAGAATGTGAGCATCCCGGTTACGGTGGTGGGAGCGGTCATGACCCCTTCCGAGGCGGAGAGCCTGATTGCCGGCGGCTATGCGGATATGGTGGCTCTGGGACGGCCCCTGATTGCCGATCCCCAGTGGCCGAAAAAGGCGCTGGAAGGCAGGACGGAGGACATTGTTCCCTGCATCCGCTGCCTGCAGTGCTATCACATATCCACAAACCGCAGAAATGTGGGCTGTTCTGTCAATCCCAGATACAACAATGAAACCTGGTATCCTCAGGATATAAAGAAGGCGGAAAAACCCAGGCGCGTGGTCATTATCGGGGCGGGACCCGCAGGCATACGGGCGGCTCTGACCGCGGACAGCAGGGGCCACGAAGTCATTCTTCTGGAAAAGACGGATCATATCGGCGGAGCCATCCACTATGTCGCCATGGAAGAATATAAGGCGGATGTGAAGGCATATCTGGATTTTTTAAAGGTACAGCTGAAACAGTCCGGTGCAGACGTACGCTTAAATACCCCCTGCACCCCGGAATCCGTAAGGGAGCTCCGCCCCGACGTCCTCATGATCGCCATCGGTTCCGCCCCCTTTGTCCCCCGGGTGAAGGGGATCGAAGGGGAACAGGTGATGGGCTTTTATGAAGCGATCGGGCATCCGGAGCGCGTTGGGCGGAACGTGGTCGTGCTGGGCGGCGGAACCATTGGTGCGGAAATCGGCCTGGAGCTGGCCGTATACGGAAAGAAACATGTTTCCATTGTGGAAATGAGCGGCAAAATAGCCGCGCAGGGAAACATGCTTTACAGGATCGGCCTGCGCCAGCACATGGACGCGGCCCGGAACCTTACCGTATATACCAACACCACCTGCATGGAAATAAGGAACGGTGAAGTGACCGTCAAAAGACAGGACGGACAGCAGGAGACCCTGGCTGCGGACACCGTGATCGTGGCCACCGGACTGCGGGCCAGGAAATCGGAGGCCGAGGCATTTTACGGCATCACACCGGAAACCTATACCATCGGAGACTGTGAAAAGGTAAGGATCATTCAGGATGCCACCTTCGAGGGCTGCAGCACGGCCCTTGTCATTTAAGGAAAAGAGGAAATCATCATGTATACGAAAACTGCAGTTGTTGTGAATGAAACAGGGCTTCATGCCAGGCCCGCAGGAGAATTTGCCCAGGCGGCAAAGCAGTTTGCCTGCAAAATTACCGTTAAGAATATAAGCGCCGGAGGAAGTGGGGTCAACGGAAAATCCCTTGTCCGAATCATGGGAGAGGAGTTTTCAAAAGGATCGGAAATGGAAATTTCCGCCGACGGAGAGGATGAGCAGAAGGCCGCGGAAACGCTCGCTTCCCTGGTCGCTTCCGGCCTCGGCGAGCCTGTTTGACACTACTTTAGCTTGGAGATGAAATTATGATTGTAAACGGAAATCCGGTTTCTTCCGGCCTGGCGTCAGGGAAGGTCTTTCTTTACCGGCCATTTTCTTACCTTGCGGAAGAAGAATATTTTGAAGAAGGGAACCAGGAGAAATATCTGGATCTGTTCCATCGGGCCGTAAAAGCAGCCGGTGATGAGCTGGACGGCCTTCTGGATTCCTTTGCGGACAAGAATGAAAACAGGACGGAAATTATCAGGGCCCACAAAGAGATCCTGGAGGATGAAGAAGTCACTCAGATGACAGAGGAAGGGATTTCAGATTACCGGAAAATGCCGGGCTTTGCTGTCTGCCAGGCGTTTGATGAATTCATCGGCATTTTGAGCAGGGCCGCCGATCCGCTGATCGCTGGGAGAGCTTCCGATCTTAAGGATGTGAGAGACCGGATTTTAAGGAACCTCCTTGGAAAAGCGGAGCAGGACCTGGCCCGTCTGCCCGGAAAGGTGGTTCTTGTCACTCAGGATCTTCTTCCGAGCGCCACGGCAAATCGGGACAGGAAAAACGTACTGGCCATTGTGACCGAGGCGGGAGGATCCGCCTCCCATTCGGCCATCATTGCCAGGAGCAGCGGGATCCCGGCTGTCTCAGGAGTGGAAGGCGCGGCGGAGATCTTTACGGATGGCGAGGTGATCGCCGTGGATGCCATGGAAGGAATCATATACAAGGATATGACGGCGGAGGAGACAGAGGATTTTCAGGAGAAAATAAGGCGTTACAAAAAAAGGACGGCTGAAACGGCCGCATTTCTCAACGCCGATTCCGTTATGGCAGACGGGACCCGGATGGAGATCGGGCTGAATATTTCCTCCGAGCGTTACATAGATGGATACCGCCGCTGCGATTACGTGGGGCTGTTCCGCACCGAATTTCTCTATATGGAAAGTGATCATCTGCCCACGGAGGAAGAGCAGTTTTCGGCCTACCGGAAGGTGCTTGCCCATGCCGGCGGAAAGCCTGTCACCATCCGTACCCTGGATATCGGCGGGGATAAGAACCTGGATTATTTGGAGCTGCCTGAGGAGGAGAATCCTTTCCTGGGCAAGCGGGCTTTGAGATTCTGCCTGGACCGGCCGGTATTATCAAAGCATGGGGCCGGCCATGATCCGCATGCTGAAGATGATTGCGGATGGATTTGTCAAGGCCGGAAAACCTTTATCTGTCTGCGGCGAGCTGGGCGGAGATCCCAGAATGGCAGTGGTGTTTGCCGGTCTTGGCATACGGAAGCTGAGCATGAGCCATTCCTGCTTTGCCGGTGTCAAAGAGGCGCTGTCAGGAGTCACGCCGGAAGAGGCGGAGGAAATTGCCGGGAGCCTGCTTTTCATGCGGACCCAGGCTGAGATTGAACGATACCTGAAGGAAAAAATACGGCTGTATTAGCCGGCAGACCGCTCCTCCTGCGGCGGACAGGGAAGAAAATGCTTTCACTGCCCGCCCTGGGGGAGCCCTTTATTTTGCGGTTTCCTTGTATGAAGGGCTGTCTTAAAGTGTGGTAAGTCTGGAATCGGTCTGAAGCTCAGCAGTGCCGAAGCCGGGAGGAGCAGTGACTGGATAGGCTCTCCATTGACGTATGGACATGCCGCCGAAGCCGTTGTGCAGAGTTCTGGTGTGTCCGTCCTTATAGGTAAAGGTTCCCTCCACCTTCCCCCAGTCCAGGGTGGCCACCGGATGATCAGGTACCCGGCCGGTAATTCCCCAAAGGGTGGCAGTGGATACATGGGAAGTGAGGCTGAGCACTCCTTCCGGAGTTTTTATTTCGATTTTGTATAGGGTTGGGATGAAACCTCCGAACTGGGGCAGATAAGCCCATTCATGATGCCGGATGGTGAGCTCTCCCGCCGGAATATATGTCTGTTCTTCTGTCAGATAAACGGCCAGATCCTTTCTGCCCAGCTTCATTTCGTACAGGCTGCCGGATGCTTCATCAAAATGGAACCATCCCCAGTCTTCCCAGCCCCCGATCTCTGCGGCTGAAGAATCAACTGCCACATACCTTTCCCGGATTCCGGCACCCTTAAAATGCACCTCTTTCCCTTCAAACCGGAAGGTACCCTCCACGTTCCCGCTCCAGTTATAGCCATAGGTGATGCTGTGCTGGGTCAGAAAGGAGGGCTGTTCCTTTCCGTACCACAAGGGACCTCCAGCCGGACGGTGATAAAAATCTGCCTTAAAATTCTTTTCCTCATCATTGATGGTATAATGCCAGGAATGATCTTTAAAGCATTCGATGCGGCAGCAACCGATGTCCACCACCACCTTGTCATCGAATTGCCGGACCTGATGGGTATTGGTGGGAAAAATCTGCTTGTTTGACAGATGGACGCCCGGGAATTTTGCGATCTTGTAGATGGATCTGGGATCCTGAATCACCTCTCCGGGCTCTGTGGTGAATTCATAGAAAAACATGTCGATTTTTTCAAGCTTAAGAATCAGAGGAGAGCAGCCGAACCAGTATTGCCTGCCGTCGTCTCCAAAGGCGGAAAAGGAACACAGCCAATCCAAAAATGCGGAACTCTGTGAATCATCGGTTATGCCCATCCTGCGCTTCAGAAATTGTAGTTTCATTTTATAGATCCGATGTTTGAATATTGTTTAAAAACAATATCAATCCTGTTAATTGTAAAAAAATTCCATACTTAAAAATATTTTACAGAGTTTTGCGTCCCCCTGGCATCATGCCAATGTTTTAACAATGAGCGGTATAAAATGAGAAAGTAAAAACAATAAAAGAATAAACGTATCAAAAATGCGGCATTTTCCGGCAATTATTTTAAGATATACGGACGAATGAGAAAGGAACATTGATATGGCTGTTAAAAAAGTATCGATCTTAACAGCCGAAAAGGATTATTTAATGCTTAAAATAAAAAAAGTATTGTGAAAAAAATATCAATATATGAGATTTGATCGTTTGCAATTGAACAGGGCAGGTAAAAACAAAAATCAAGAGCATTAAAAAAATGATTTCTATTGATAAATATCAGACGACAACATAAATTAGCTTAACAAGCAAAATATTTTATATTGTTAAATAAAAATCAGGATTAGACAATTAAATATCAAAAAAATGTGAAAATAATATTTAAATTGACAGATTAAAGCGCCGGAATATAATGGATGGTACAGAATCCAATTGATACATAAATATAAAGCAGCCGGAATCAGAGCCGGTAAATAAAGAGAGGAGAATCGAAGATGCAGAATGCAGAACTTCAGAAACGATATCAGTTATTTATAGGGGGACAGTGGAAGGATGCATCCGACGGAAAGACATTTCGGACGGTCTGCCCCGCTGACGGGAAGGTGCTGGCTGAGTGCGCCGAGGCCACAATGGAAGATGTGGATGAAGCGGTCCGGGAAGCCTGGAAGGCCTTCGGGACATGGAAGCATGTGCCGGTCAGCCAGAGGGCAGCCATTCTGAATAAGATCGCGGATATCATTGACGCCAATACAGAACACCTGGCCCTTGTGGAATCCCTGGATAACGGGAAGCCCATACGGGAGACGAAGGGAGTGGATATCCCTCTGGCAGCCCAGCATTTCCGCTATTTTGCCGGCTGTATTCTGGCGGAAGAGGGCAGCGCCAATGTACTGGGGGAAAATACCTTAAGCCTGATCCTCAAAGAGCCCATCGGCGTGGTCGGGCAGATCGTGCCGTGGAATTTTCCCTTCTTAATGGCCGCCTGGAAGCTGGCGCCGGTGCTGGCAAGCGGCTGCTGTACGGTATTTAAGACCTCCAGCGCCACTCCTCTCAGCGTTCTGGAGCTGGCAAGGCTCGTACAGGATGTGATCCCGGCAGGTGTGTTCAATGTCATCACAGGAGCAGGCTCCAAGTCCGGACAGTATATTCTGGAACACGAAGGCTTCCGGAAGCTGGCATTCACCGGATCCACGGAAGTGGGAAGGAGCGTGGGCCTGGCGGCTGCGGAAAAACTGATTCCGGCCACACTGGAGCTGGGCGGCAAGTCAGCCAATATTTTCTTTGAGGACTGCGACTGGGAAATGGCCATGGACGGCGTGCAGCTGGGCATCCTGTTCAACCAGGGCCAGGTGTGCTGTGCGGGATCCAGGGTCTTTGTGCAGGAAAGCATCTACGATAAGTTTGTGGAAGAAGCGGTCAGACGCTTTAATCAGGTGAAGGTGGGCCTTCCGTGGGAAGCGGATACCCAGATGGGAAGCCAGATCAACAAAGGGCAGATGGAAAAGATCTTAAGCTATGTTGAGATAGGAAAATCAGAAGGGGCCGTTGTGCTTTGCGGCGGAGAGCAGATCAGGGAAGGCGGACTGGAAAACGGAGCTTTCTTAAGACCCACACTCCTGGGCAATGTGACAAACGGCATGAGGGTGGCCCAGGAAGAGATCTTCGGGCCCGTGGCATGCATTATTAAGTTCAGGACAGAGGATGAGGTGGTGGAAATGGCCAATGACAGCCCGTACGGACTGGGCGGAGCGGTATGGACAAAGGACATCAATAAGGCCATCCGGGTCGCCAGGGCGGTGGAAACCGGACGGATGTGGGTCAATACCTATAACTCCATCCCCGAAGGAGCTCCTTTCGGCGGTTACAAGACTTCGGGAATTGGCCGTGAGACACATAAGGTCATGCTGGACCACTATACACAGACGAAGAATATCCTGATCAACTTAAGTGAATCTCCTTCCGGCTTTTATCCTGTTAAATAATCTATAAATTAAAGAAGAAAGCGGCTTTGGAACCTCCTGTTCCAGAGCCGCTTTTTGCGTGCGCCGGAGGAAAAGACCCTCAAATCAGACTTAATAAAAGCAACTGTGTCAGAATGACACATTTCAATCAGAATATTTATATAAAACTGATAAAGAACACGAAAAAATGTATAAATTAACCAATAATAACGCTGAAAATAGCTAAAATATGTAAAAATGCACAAAAATAAATTGAAATACCTGTGGGCCAATGATATACTATAACCATAAAAACAAAGGCAGTTCAGAGCATTTAGGAATGAAATACCAACGGTTATCAGGCCGTACAGCAGTTAGGAGGAGCATGGAACATACATTGGAAAATCAATTGATTCGCATTCTGGAGGCGGAGCTTGTAAAGGCGCTGGGCTGTACGGAGCCCATTGCCATCGCATATGCAAGCGCTTCGGCAAGAAAGCATCTTGGAGCTTTGCCGGATAAAGTCACAATATTCTGCAGCGGAAATATCATCAAGAATGCGAAGGCAGTGGTGGTCCCCAGGACAGACGGAATGAGGGGGATCGAAGCGGCAGCAGCCGTGGGCGCAGCCGGGGGAGATCCGGAAAAGGGGCTGGAGGTTCTGACAGCCGTGACGGAAGAGGACTTAGGGACGGCAAAGCGCATGCTCCGGGAAAAGGTATGCAGGGCAGAGCTTCTGGAAACCCGGGAAAAGCTTCACATTGTGATAATCATGAAGCATGAGAGTGATGAAGTAAGACTGGAACTGGTGAGGACCCATCTTGGCATCGTTAAAATCGAAAAAAACGGACGGACCGTTTTTGAGGAGGAACTGAAGGAAGAGGAAGAACAGACGGACTACAGCTGTTTGAGTATGGATGCCATATTTGAATTCACCAAACAGGTAGATATAAAAAAGATAAAGGGGATGATCACAGAACAGATTAAATGCAATACGGATATTGCTCTGGCCGGGCTGTCAGGCGGCTATGGAGCCCAGATTGGGAAGACGCTTCTTCAGGTATACGGGGATGATGTGAAGGTGCGGGCAAAGGCAGTGGCAGCTGCGGGATCGGATGCACGTATGAATGGCTGTGAGCTGCCGGTGGTGATCAATTCAGGAAGCGGAAATCAGGGGATGACAGTTTCCCTTCCTGTCATTGAATATGCAAAGACCCTTCGCAGCAGCGGGGAGGAGCTTATCCGGGCCCTGGTCCTGAGCAATCTGATTGCCATTTACCAGAAATACCGTATGGGAAGGCTGTCAGCTTATTGCGGGGCTGTCAGCGCAGCGGCCGGTGCAGGGGCGGGAATTACATATCTGATGGGCGGAAACAGGGAACAGATCGAGCATACGGTGATCAATACGCTGGGGAATACATCCGGAATCGTATGTGACGGGGCCAGCGCTTCCTGTGCGGCCAAGATCGCGTCCAGCGTAGATGCGGCGATCATGGCCAGTTACCTGTCCATGAACGGACATGTTTTCCTCCCGGGGGAAGGGATTGTGAAAGAGAACATTCAAAAGACCGTGGATGGGGTCGTAACGCTTGCCAGAGACGGGATGAGAGAAACCGATGAGGTGATCCTGAACATCATGGTTTCGGATTGCGGAGAACAACGCATATAAGAGAAAGGAAGGTATTTTCAGTTATGAAAAAGGGGTTTATCAGTTATTTGGCGGTTATGTCGGTGGCAGCAGGTATATTGACCGGATGCACCCAGGGAAACGGGCAGGGGGCCGCTAATGCCGGGTCGGCTGTTTCCGAATCCGGAAAAACGGAGTCACAGGCAGGGGACGGCACTGTAAAAATTGCGGTTGCGGCACCTATGACAGGTGATAATTCCGAGTATGGAATTGGTTTTACGAATGCGGTAAAGTTAGCGGCCGATCAGTGGAATGAGGCCGGAGGAGTTCTTGGAAAACAGATAGAAATCATTCCGTACGACGATAAGAACACTTCTGAGGAAGCCACCACCATTGCTCAGAAAATCGTTTCCGATGGGGATATCAGCGGAGTGATCGGACATTTTGCCTCCGGCGTATGCATGACAGCGGCACCCATTTATCAGGAAAACAGCATTATAGAGATTTCCCCGTCCGCTTCCCATCCGGATTATACGAAAGTCGGAAATTACATTTTCAGAAACAATACGGTCATTTCAAAGGAAGGTGCGGCTTCCGTTGATATTGCGGTCCGGGATCTGGGAAAGAAAAAAATCGGAATCATTTCCATCATGACGGACTGGGGAACGAATACATCGGGGATCATCAAAGACCTGGTCGCGGGATTGAATGATCCGGAGGTCACGGTGGTGGCCCATGAAGAAGTAATGGAAGGCTCCGATGATTATACGCCGGCGATCACCAAGCTGAATGAAGCAGGCGCTGATGTGGTGATCTGCTGCGGAATGTACAACCTGGTTGCCCCGGTTGCAAAACAGTATAAAAATATCAATCCGGAAATTGCGGTAGTCGGTTTTTCCAACGCTTACAGCCAGCAGCTGATCCAGCTGGGAGGAGAAGCGGTGGAAGGGGTATGCTTCCCCGTCATTTTCTTTTCTGAGTCAGATGATCCTGAAATAAAGGCATATGTTGAGAAATTTTCAGAAGTCTATGGAAGTGCTCCTTCCGCGCTCACTTCCCAGGCATATGATTCCGCAGGCATGCTTTTGACAGCCATAAAGGAAGCGGGAACCACCGATTCCGCCGCTGTCAGGGATAAGCTGAATGAAATCAGCTATAAGGGTGTCACTGGAGAGATTAAGTTTGATGATCAGGGTGATGTTGACAAGCAGTTCACCAAGGTCACCATCAGGGACGGAAAGTTTGTCAGGATGAATTAGTTTGAGGGTGGGGCGGCTTATGCCGTTCCCACAGAAAGGTGACTACATGATTGCACAACAGATATTCAACGGGCTGGCATTGGGGATGGGATATGCGCTCATTGCAGTGGGATATTCATTGGTATTCGGGATTCTGAGGCTGGTCAACTTCTCCCATGGCTCGGTATACGCGTTCGGAGCTCAAATGGCGCTGGTTTTCATCGGCCTTCGGTTCGGGATCATTCCGGGTCTTATCATCAGCATGCTGTTGACAGGGGTTCTGGGAGTTGTCATTGATAAACTGGCGCTGGAGCCTCTGAGGAAGAAGAAATCCATTCCCATCGCCTCCTTAATTACAACTATCGGCATATCAAACATTGTAACCAACCTCCTGATCGCTTTTTTCGGAAGTGAAAAAAGAGCCTTTCCGGCCCTGTTTGACTTTGGCAGCGTACAGATGGGAAAAATTGTGATCTCCTCTACCCAGATCGGAATGTGTGCGGTTTCCCTTCTGCTGATGCTGATTCTTGTGGGAATTGTTTTTTATACAAAGATAGGGCTGGCCATGAGGGCGGCGGAGCAGAATCCAAAGGCCGCAAATTTAATGGGGATAAATGTCAACTTTGTCATTTCATTCACATTCTTTTTAAGCGGAGTTTCAGCAGCCATTGCAGGCGCTCTGGTGGGAGGGTATTATCAGATCGTTTACCCCAATATGGGATTTATGGCGGGCTTAAAGGCATTTGCGGCAGCCGTGCTGGGCGGGATCGGCAGCCTTCCCGGAGCCATTATCGGGGGGCTGATCGTAGGGGTATCGGAATCTATGGCCGCCACCATCCTCGGATCCACTTACCGGGATTCCATGGCGTTTATTATATTGATCATTGTTCTGATCGTAAGGCCCAATGGCTTGTTCGGAAAGAAAGGGATCACAAAGGTATAGAATATGGCAAATTCAAAAAATGAAACTAACAGCTTTTTATATCGGTCGGAATGCTTTATAAACAGAAACCGGAAGCTTCTTCTGGCTTTGCTGGCCGTATGCCTGTGCCTGCTTCCCAGGGCTGTGAGCAACCAGTATTTCTTAACTGTAATTGTGAAAATGGCCGTATATGCCATGTTCGGCCTGGGACTGAATATACTGACCGGATACACGGGCCTGGTTTCCTTAGGCCACGCCGGATTTGTTGCCATCGGAGCGTACACGGCATCCATCTGTGCCGTAAAGCTGGGCTGGGGATTTTTGCCTTCTTCGCTCTTCGGCATGCTTGCGGCCGGGCTGGTGGGAGTGCTGCTGGGACTTCCGACCCTTCGGCTTACGGGAACCTACCTGTCCATCGTGACTCTGGGATTCGGGGAGATCATTAAAATGATCGCCATGAACTGGACACCGGTAACCAACGGAACCCTGGGCGTAAAAAATATTCCCAAGCCGAACCTGTTCGGCATAAAGCTGACGATCGCCAATCATGGCATGTATTATCTGGCGGCCGTGATCCTGGTTCTCTGTACGGTTTTCTGTTACGTTCTGGTGAAATCAAGGACCGGCAGGGCGTTTCAGGCCATCAAGGGAGACGAACTGGCCAGCGTCATGATGGGGATCAACACCACCTATTATAAGATCCTTGCATTTGTAATATCCGCCTGCATCTGCGCGGCTGCGGGAGCGCTGTATGCGACTCTCATCGGATACGTGGATCCCAATACCTTTAACTTCGACGTATCGACCCTTATTCTTTCCATTGTGATCCTGGGAGGCATGGGAACGATCAGAGGCATGTTTCTGGGGGCAGCCATCCTCATCGCCCTTCCGGAGGCATCCAGGTTTTTGATGTCTTACCGGTTTGTTCTCTACGGTGTGATCCTGGTGGTCATGATGCGTTTTAAGCCTCAGGGAATCCTGGGATGGAGGTCCCGGCTTCCCTATAAGATTTCCGGTGGCGTGAAGGAACAGCTTAAAATAACGGGTGCAGAGGAGGCGGGGGACAATGGCTGAGAACGCATATTTATCGGTACGGGGAATCACGAAAAGATTCGGAGGGATCGTTGCTGCAGAAAAGGTGAGCTTTGAGGTGAACAAGGGAGAAGTGGTCTCCATGATCGGCCCCAACGGCGCAGGCAAGACGACCGTATTCAACATGCTTACCGGTGTTTACCAGGTGGATGAAGGAACCATTTTGTTTGACGGCAGGGAGATCCAGAATAAAAAGCCCAAACATATCGTACATGCCGGAATGTCCAGGACCTTTCAGAATATCCGCCTGTTTCAGGACATGCGTGTCATAGAAAATGTACTGGTGGGGGCGCACATAAAAACTTCCTATAATCTGTTTGATTCCACCTTCCGGACAGCCAGATTCCGCAAAGAAGAAGATGAAAAGGTCCTTCAGGCCATTCAGCTTCTGCGCAGCGTGGGCCTGGAGGACAGAAAGGACGATTATGCCTCCGATCTGCCTTACGGAGACCAGCGAAAGCTGGAAATAGCAAGAGCCATAGCGACCGGTGCCCGTCTGATCCTGCTTGATGAGCCGGCAGCCGGCATGAATCCCCGGGAATCGGAGGAGCTGATGCTGTTTATCCGGTCCCTGAAACAGAAAGGCTATACCATACTGCTCATTGAGCATGATATGAGCGTTGTCATGAACATTTCGGACCGGATATACGTCATCGACCACGGCAAGCCCATTGCACAGGGACTTCCGGAGGAGATCGCAAACAATGAACGGGTCATTGAGGCTTACTTGGGAGGAGTACATCAGGATGCTGAAAATAACTGATTTAAATACTTTTTACGGTCCCATACATGCTCTCAAGGGGGTTGATATGGAGATCGGCAAGGGTGAGATCGTTTCTCTGATCGGCAGCAACGGGGCAGGAAAATCCACTCTTTTAAATACCATTGTGGGGGTGGCCAGGTCCGGCGGAGGGAAGGTCGAATTCATGGGCAGGGACATTACCAACAGTCCGCCCCATATGATGACAAAGCTTGGGATCAGCATATCACCGGAAGGCAGAGAGGTATTTCCGGCCCTGACAGTGGAGGAAAACCTGCGCCTTGGAGCTTATACCGTAAGTGATAAAAAGAAAATAAGCGACAGCTATGAGCGGGTCTACCGTATTTTCCCAAGGCTTAAGGAAAGGATCCGGCAGACAGCCGGAACCCTTTCGGGAGGAGAGCAGCAGATGCTTGCCATCGGAAGGGCCCTCATGTGCAGTCCGGAGCTGCTTCTGTTGGATGAACCCTCTCTTGGTCTGGCGCCCAATTTTGTGCTGCTGATCTTTGACCTGATCAAAGAAATAAACAGGCAGGGTGTGACGATCCTTCTCATCGAGCAGAATGCAAACATGGCTCTGGGGGCATCCCACAGAGCGTATGTACTTGAGAACGGCAGAGTCAGTATGTCCGGAAATGCGGAAGCAATTGCCAATGATCCGGGAATTAAAAAAGCATATTTAGGTTTAGGATAAAGGAGATTATAACATGAAAAAAATTATGAACAAACCCATGGATGTTGTGTCAGAGGCATTGCAGGGGATGGAACTGGCTCATCCGGAGCTTTTGTATACTCCGGCCAGTGAAGTGATTTCCCGCAGGGAAAAGGCAGACAAGGTAGCCGTGATCTCAGGAGGAGGGGCCGGACATGAACCGGCCCATGGGGGATATGTTGGGAAAGGGATGCTGGACGCGGCCGTATCCGGCAATGTGTTTTCTTCTCCCAGCCCGGATAGGATCGGCGAAGCCATCCACCGGATGAATTCCGGCAAGGGGGTTCTTCTCATCATTAAGAATTATTCCGGAGATATTATGAATTTCGGCCTGGCCTCAGATCTTGCCGAAGCCGAGGGAGTGGAAGTGGACAGCGTGGTGGTAAAGGATGACGTGGCTGTTCCCGACAGCACCTACTCCACCGGAAGAAGGGGAATCGCAGGGACCGTATTTGTACATAAGATAGCGGGAGCAAAGGCGGAGGCGGGAGGAAGCTTAAAAGAGGTGAAGGCGGCTGCCCGGAAAGCCGTCTCAAACATCAGGAGCATGGGAATGGCAATGAGCCCGTGCACCCTTCCTGCAGTGGGAAAGCCCGGCTTTGTACTTGGGGATGAAGAGATCGAGATAGGAATGGGGATTCACGGTGAGCCGGGAGTGGAGAGAACCCAAGTGAAAACCGCAAAAGAAGTGGCTGAAATCCTTCTGGAGAAGATCCTTGCCGATTATGATTATACCGGCTGTGAAGCGGCCGTTATGGTCAACGGTCTTGGGGGGACTCCGCTCATGGAGCTGTATATCCTGAATATGGAGCTCCAGAAGCTGCTGAAAGAAAAGAATATCAGGGCCTACAAGACCTTTGTGGGCAATTATATGACAGCCCTGGATATGACCGGATGTTCCCTGACACTCATGAAGCTGGATGAGGAGTTAAAGGAGCTGCTTGACGCTCCCTGCGATACTCCGGCTCTGAAAATAAGATGAGGAGGTGAAGGTATGGGATTTGAATTAACGAGCAGGGATTACGCGGAGTACATAAAAAGAGCCTGTGAGCGGATCCGTGAAAACAGAGACTATATAACGGAGCTGGATCTGGCTACCGGGGATGGAGACCATTGGGCCAACATGAACATGGGGTTTGAAAAGCTGGCTGAAAGCGGGGAAATGCTTTCCGGTCTGCCGGTTGAGGAAGAATTGAGAGAGATCGGAAAGATCATGATGTCGGTGATCGGAGGGTCTTCGGGAGTGCTTTACGGATCCGCATACCTGGCGGCGGCCAGGGCCGTAAAGGGAAGAGAGGTCCTGGACTGCCAGGGAGTCTGTGACGTTCTGGAAGCCATGCTGGAGGCGGTCATGTCCAGAGGCCAGGCCAGGGAGGGATGGAAGACCATGATAGACAGCCTGGCTCCGGCGGTGAAAGCTTACAGGGAAGCCATTGCAGGCGGGAAAGAGGAAAGTGAGATTTGTGACATTGTCATTCAGGCAGCCATCAACGGAGCTGAAAGCACAAGAGACATGGAAGCGGTAAGAGGCAGAGCGACCTATCAGGCGAATAAGGGTGTGGGCCATCTGGATCCCGGAGCCGTAACCATGTCCTACCAGATCAGCACGTTAATGAAATATATAAAAGAAAAAATCAATACAATTTAAGGAGGTACATTTATGTACAGCAACACACCGGAAGACAGAGGTCAGCACATCAAGGACTTGAGAGACGGCATTGAGCACAGAGCCACCTGGTTTTATTTCATGTTCATGGAGGCGAAAAAGAGGGGGCTGGACAGTGAATTCGCACATGACGCCATAAAAAAATGCGGCAGCTTCCATGGTCAGAACAAATATACCCAGACCAGCGACTTAAAAGCTTTTGAAAAGGAGTTTGTCAGCGACAATGTGAGAAATATTTTTCAGATGGATACGGAATGCACGGATGAAGAATTGAACATTACCTTTCATTACTGTCCGCTGGTGGCCGCGTGGAGAAAGCTCACCGATGATGAGGAGCTGATCGCAGAAATGTGTGAAATAGCCATGGATGGCGACAGAGGCATCTGCTCCCGGTTCAGGGACTTTCAGTTCCATCTGGGCAGGACCATTGCAAAAGGGGATGACATCTGTGAAGTAACCTTTAAAAAGGATCGGGAATAAAAAAAGGACCGGTTCAACCAAATGGGTTGTTGTAAAATATACAGCATCCCTATTTGGCGTTTAACAAGAAGTGGTGAGGTGTGGGATGGAGAAAAGCCTTTTGGGTCTTATTGGCAGTTATACCAATGATTTTGCAAAAATTATTTCAGATACGCTGGACACAGATATTCTGATCATTGATACAAACATGAAGATTGTGGGAAGCGCCTTTAAGTATTTAAATCTTTACACGGATATTAAGATAGGCACCTTAATATCCACGATCATCATGGAAAACAGAAATGTGATTGTGGAAGAAAAATCACGGATTCCCAACTGCCGCAGGTGCGAACAGTTCCGGGAGTGTAAAATGAGCAGTTTTGTAGGCGTGCCTGTGCGCTATGAAAACCAGGCGGTAGGCGCCCTTGCATTGATCCTGACCAGGCACAGGGCAAAATTTCTTTTTGAAAGCCTGGATTCTACGGTTTCTTTTCTGGAGAACTTTGCAGAACTCCTTTCAGGCAAGATAGAAAATGAAACCAGGGCCATCGGGCTGGAAAACCGTCTGAAGGAAGTGGAAACCATTATGGACAAGATGTTTGAGGCGGTTATTTATACAGACTATTATGGAAATATTATTCATGTAAACCAGAGGTTCTGCGATATCATTCATTTTGACAGAGGCCTGACCGGTTCCAACATGAAAGAACTGTTTCCTTTTCAATTGATAGAGGAGTATTTTGCAACCTATGAGGATATCAGCAATGAGAAATTGACCTTTGAAAGAAAAGACCGTTTGTTTCATGGGGTGGTATCCAGTAAAAAAATCTATTTAAGCGACACGGAATTCGGAACCTTGTTTTATTTCCGCCCCCAGAGTGATTTCGTAAAAAGAATCAATATATCGGAACAGGGTTCCCTGGTCACTTTGGAATGGCTGAAGAAGTATTTTTCGCAGCAGGAGCTGGAACGGGCCAGAACCCTTTCGAAAACGGATCACCATATTCTCATCCAGAGCCCGGATAATGAACGGAACCTTCTTCTGGCAAAAGCGGTATTTAATACTTCCGGGAGAAACCTTCATGATCTGTATGTGGTCTATGCGGATAATCTGTACCGGGACCTGTTTGAAATTTATATGCTGGATGAATACGGCATCTTAAAAAATGCCGACAGCTGCACCGTTGTGATCATACAGCCGGAACAGATGCCGGTATACATACAGAATCATCTGGCTGATTTCATGAAAAACGGAAAATTCAAAGCGAGAAGCAAGACGGTCCGTTCCAACGTCAGGTTCCTGTTCTGCACGGATCAGGAGCTGGAACCGCTGGTCTGGCAGCGGATGTTCTCCCCGGAATTATACCGGCTGATCGTACCGCATAAGATCAGCCTGGAAGGGATGGAAAAGGATATGGTAAGATTTCGGAATTATATTACTTCCGGTTTATCTTACTATAAGGGCTTATATGGGAACAAGACGGTGGAACTGTCCGGAGAGCTGATGCTGTATTTTAAGAATCATTATGCGGAAATAGGCAAGCATGGAGTGGAAACCCTGCTTGAGAGAATTGCTGCAGAGTGTACAGGGAAGGTGACTGTTGAAACCCTGAAGGAAAACAGGCTGCTTCAGAAGATGGAAAAGGTATTTCCGGGAATCGATGAAACTGTCAGGGAGCAGATACAGACATTGACGGAATGCGGGTATTCCAAAACAAGGATATCAGAAATGCTTGGAATTTCCCGCTCCACTTTATATAGAAAACAGAAGGAATACAAAATATAAGCAGCGGTAAAAGCAAAGAAACAGGTGGAACCCCATTCGCTCGCCCGTCTGACTGGTATCACAGGAGGAATTTCAGAGACTGTTTAAATGCCGTATCACGGCGTTTGAATGGTCTTTTTGTAATGTTACGGAATCCTGTTTTATGAGAAAATTGAAAAACATCGTAAAACTTGTATGCAATATTTGATTTGAAATATATAAAGATAAATTTCAATTGGTTTGTATAAAAAAACGACAAAAATAAATAATAATTCAATAATAATGTAAAAATAGCTAATAAACAGTTGATTTTACATATGGGATGTGATATATTTTACAAGACAAACAAAAAGAGAATGGATGCAGAAATATACAATCCTGCGAACTGATGTGTATTTAGCGGGATACTGATATGCAATAACCGGAATACTTGTATGCATTTTACAGCACTTATTTTCTAAAGGAGACAGAAGATGACGACAGATACGGAAGTGGGAAAAGTTAACCAGAGAAACTACATTTATAATCAGCTGCGCCTGCAGATACTGAGTATGGATATCAGGCCCGGAGAAAGGCTGAGCGAAAACCTTTTATCCGGTCAGATGAATGCCAGCCGGACCATGGTCAGGGATGCGCTGTCGCGTCTGGTGGATGAGGGATATATCGTTGTATATCCTCAGCGCGGGACAGAGGTCACGCTGATTGACAGGTCACGGATCAGGCAGGCCGTGTTTTCCTATACGGTCCTGGAACAGGCGATGATTGAGGAAATCTGCAGACAGGGACTGACAAAGCTTCAGCTCAGCCAGCTGGAAGAGGTGCTTGAAAACCAGAAGTCCGAGACGGATAAGAAAAATCTGATGGAATTTCTGGTGATGGAGCAGAAGCTTCATTATCTGCTGTCTTCCTTCTGCGGCAGGGAGTATGTCTGGGAGGTCTTCCGTACCATGGACTGTGATCTTCTCCGTCTGAATTACCTTCAGTATACGACGTTCAACTATAAGATCGACATGTCTTCCCTGACCAGCTTGGAACATGTTCTGGTGGAGGGCCGCCTTCTGCTCGATCATTTAAGACGGCGGGATGCCGAGGCGGCGTGCCTGATCTGTGCGAACCATTTCAACACCATTCTCTGGAATGCAGGCACCCTTCGGGAAATTTATCCGCAGTTCTTTTCCGGGCAGGCGTAAAAGCCCATCCGGATGGAAATATATTTATTCATAATATGAAAAATGAAAGGAGTTGGGGAAACAGGTTCAGAAAAGGTGGCCTTCTTAAAAGGCAGGTAACAGGATTTCTATGGTGTGGGGATTAAAATGATAGAGGAGGTATTATTGTGGAATACATAATTGGTATAATTTTATTGATTTCTTTCTTCGGACTGGCGTATTACTGTATTAAGGGGCATAATCTGATGATCGGTTTCCTGCTGATCACGATTATCTGGACCATCCTTCCGCTGGGAGGAACGCTTTTTGCAAGCGAAGAATTTCTGGCAGCCAATCCCGTGCTGCAGTTTGGAAAAGACAACACACTGATTTCTGCGCTGAATAAGATCTATCAGTCGGCTCCCGAAGGCTGGGGGACCACGCTGGTAAACGTATGCTGGGGTGCGTGGTTCGGCCGGGTCCTGATGGATACCGGGATTGCTTCCACCCTGATCCGTAAGACGGTGGAGCTGGGCGGAGATAAGCCTTTTGTCACCGTTGCCCTGTTAAACATTGTAACTGCCCTGATCTTCACAGCCATGACAGGTGCGGGACCGGTTATCGCGATCGGAGTCATCGTGCTTCCCATCCTCATGTCTCTGGGGATTCCCAAATCCATTGCCCTGTTTTCCTTTATGGGATCCGTTGCGGCAGGGATTTACTTGAATCCTGTAAACTTTGCACAGTACCGTGCTTTCTTCATCACTCCGGACCAGATGTCAGAATTTACTCTGGGCTGGTATGCGGCCCATTGGGGGTATGCGGCCCTGATCATCATGCTTGTGGCGACCACATTCCTGTCTGCGATTTATTTAAAGCGGGCCAAGACCGTGCATGCATGGGCGGCTCAGACCCGGAGCGCGGCATCGGAGCAGAAGAATGCGCCCTTTTATACCCTGATCCTTCCGATCGTCCCCGTGGTGTTAAAGATCTGGCTGGATTTCTCCGTAATCGGCGGCTTCGTGATCGCAGGATTCCTTGCCCTTTACCTTTGCGGCAGAATGAAAGGAAGCTTCAAGGAGAACTGCCAGCTTGTCAATAAGCTGTATTATGATGGTGTGGTGGATACCGCTCCTTTGGTAGGCTTCCTGCTTACCCTGCCCATGTTCAACGCTGTGGCAGCTTTTGCGTCACCGTATTTTAAGGTGATTCTGGGCAATGTAATGCCCAGAAGCGAACTCGTTGTGTGCATCGTATTCGCAGTTTTGCTGTGCATGGGACTTTTCCGGGGACCGATGACCCTGGTAGGCTGCGGAGCCGCAACTCTGGGCGTGCTGTCCAATGTTGCATCCTTCTCCGTCCCGTTTTTGTACGCGGTATTTGCCATTCCGACCATCACCGTAAATATCGGCTGCTGCATTACTCAGTCCTGGGTTGCATGGGGCCTGGCTTATACGAAGGTAGAGTCCAAAGACTTCTTAAAGCTGTCCATCCCTAACGCATACCTCACCGGTGTGCTGCAATATATTGCGGCCTTCATAATGCTGGGTGGACTTGGAGCCGCATGGTTCCTGTCGTAACATAAATCCCGGCTGAGCGGTCCCACACTCTCTGAACCTGGGAAATCATCCCATATGTCCGGCCGCGCACAGCGCGCGTCCGGACGCTTTTCAACATTCATCCGGATAAGAACTGATCCTTGCTGAATCCGAATCGGATGCTGGTCACATGTTTTTATGTTAACGTTAAATCGAAAGGAATGGAAAGTAATGGCAGAGCGTATACATAGAGCGGTACGCATGGGCATTGACGTAGGCGGTACCTATACCAAATGTGTTGCAATGGATAACGAGACCCATGAGATTATCGGAAAGAACGAAGTGAAAACCACACATGACCATAAAGATGGTGTTGCTGCCGGCGTAGTACAGAGCTTTAAAAACTGTATGAGCGAGAATCATATCGCGCCGGAGGACGTGGTCTTTGTGGCCCACTCCACCACCCAGGCGACCAACGCCTTCATCGAAGGTGATGTGGCAAGCGTCGGTGTGGCCGGTGTGGCCGGCGGCGGACTGGAGGGCTTACTGGCGAAACGCCAGCTGGCTTTGAAAAATATTGTGCTGGATGAAAAGGTCGGACGAATGATCAAGGTGTACAACGCCTTTATCAAGAAAAAAATGCTGACAGAGGAAATGATCAATAAGAGCATCGGTGAACTGCTGGATCAGGGAGCCCAGGTGATCGTGGCCTCCATGGCCTTCGGTGTGGACAGCATGAGCGAAGAGCAGATGATCCATGACTGTGCGAAGAAGAAAAATGTGCCGGTAACAATGGCTTCCGATATTACGAAACTGTATGGACTTACCCGCCGCACCCGTACGGCAGCGATCAACGCCTCCATCCTTCCCAAGATGATGGCCACTGCCAATGCCACGGAAGCATCGGTCAATTCGGCCGGTGTCACCGTACCCCTGATGATCATGAGAGGGGACGGAGGGGTCATGGAGATCAGTGAGATGCGCAAGCGCCCCATCCTGACGGCCCTGTCCGGCCCGGCCGCATCGGTCATGGGTTCCCTTATGTATCTGCGTGCCTCCAATGCCATCTATTTTGAAGTGGGAGGAACCACCACCAACATCGGTGTGATCAAAAATGGCCGTCCCGGTGTGGATTATGCCAGGATCGGCGGTCACGATACCTATATCAATTCCCTGGATGTCCGCATCCTGGGCTGTGCGGGCGGCTCCATGGTCCGGATCAATGACAGGTGCGTGGTGGATGTAGGTCCCCGTTCCGCCCATATTGCCGGCTGTGAATACGCTTGTTTCATACCGGAAGAGGAGATCGTTGATCCGCAGATTGAGATGGTCAGCCCCAAGCCGGGAGATCCGGATGACTATGTAACCCTGCGTTTGAAAAACGGAAGGCGCATCTGCTTTACCAATACGGATGCCGCCAATGTGCTGGGCCTGGTGGAGGAAAAATATTTCGCACACGGGAACGCCGGCTCCGCCCGCAAGGCGATGCAGCCCGTAGCGGACAAGCTGGGCATTACGGTGGAAGCCCTGGCGGCCCAGATCCTCGACAAGGACTTTGAAAAGGTAAATGCCTGCATCAATGCCCTGGCTGAGAAGTATCAGCTTGACCATGACAGCATGCGGCTGGTTGGCTGCGGCGGCGGGGCGGCTTCCCTGGTGCCTTATTGTGCCGGGAAGATGGGACTGCAGTACAGCATTCCTGAGAATGCGGAGGTCATTTCCTCCATCGGTGTGGCTCTTTCCATGGTCCGGGATGTGGTGGAACGGGTGATTCCCAACCCCACCCAGGAGGACATCCGGGATATTAAGAAGGAAGCGGCGGATCTGGCGGTCAGCTCGGGAGCGTCTCCGGATACGGTGGAAATTCATATTGAGATCGATAACCAGACGGGGAAGGTGACGGCCATTGCCACAGGTTCCACGGAAGTAAAGACCACGGATCTTTTAAAGGAATGCGACGAGGCGGAGGCCCGCAAACTGGCGGAGGAAGACTTTGGCCCTAAGGTCTCGGATATCCGGATGAAGGATATGACGGACAAGTTCTATGTCTATCAGGGCGTAAAAGATGATAAGTCTCCGCTGCGCATCGTTGACAGGAAGGGATTCATCAAGGTACAGTGTTCGGACGGATGTGTGGAAAAATGCAGGACAGAGGATTATAAAGAGGTGGTGGAGGCTCTCTGGAAAGAGAATGCCGTCTTTCAGACCGATACGGTGCTGCGGCCCGATTTCTTCGTATGCGTTGGACCCAAAGTCTGCGACTACAGTGCGGTTGACTTCGAACAGATCTTATTGCTGATGGATCTGGACCTGGGAGACCGGGAGCCGGGAGAAGATATCATGATAGTAGCTTCCAATAAGGAGATTTAACCGATTATGAAGAACGAAGCCTTTCGAAAAGCTGTAAAACCCATTGCGGATGGCCTTTTCGGCAAGCAGGGAACAGGTAAGTACCAACGTCCTCATTTCCAGGTGCGTCCCATTGACGCGATGTTAAAGGATCTTGCGGAAATCCCGCCGATGGAATGGTATCGTTATGCATTTTCCAGGGAACCACTAAATGGGAAGTTCAATGACGGACAGAGACGGGAGTGGATGGAAAAAGGCCTTGCCTGCGGAAAAGAATACGCACGGAAAGTCTGCAGCCTGTATCATACCCGGGATCCCCGAAAGCTGGCCTCATCTCTTGGCATGGATGTTTCCTGTCCCGAGTTTCCGGAACATGGGGACAGGGTGCTTTTTGCGGAATACCGAGTGCGCAATAAGATCCGCATTTATATGGATGCGGTTGATAAGGCCGGAAAGCTTTTAAAGGTTCCCGGGGTTTCGGAGGTACTGACAAATGAGCCGGATATCAGCGGGCTTCTCCTGTCCCACGAGCTTTTTCATTGTGTGGAGGAAAGGTATAAGCATGAGATCTTTACACAGACTGAAAAGGTAAGGCTGTGGTCCCTTGGATTTCTTCACAATGATTCCATTGTGATCGCCCTCAGCGAAATCGGGGCCATGGGCTTTGCACAGGAGATCATGGGGATCGGATATTCCCCTTATCTGATGGATGTGTTTCTGGTCTACGGCTATTCTCCGGAGGAGGCCGGCGGGCTGTATGAGGAGATGATGGAATACGCAGGGAAAATGCCCTTTTCGTCTCCTTCCGGAAACGGAAAAGAAGAATGAGAGTAAAGGAGAAAATATGAGTCTGAAAATTCCTTATGAAACGGTGAAAGAAACGGTAAAAAAAGCATTGCTGAATATCGGGCTTACGGAGGAGCAGGCAGAGGTGTGCGCCTCTGTCCACACCCAGTCAAACGCTGACGGAGTGGAGAGCCATGGTTTAAACCGGGTGCCGCGTTTCGCGGAATATGTGGGGAAAGGCTGGATCGATCCGTCCGGAAAGCCGGAACTGGTGGGCGCCAGGGGAGCGGTTGAAAATTATGACGGGCACCTGGGCATAGGGATCACAAACGCCCTGTTTTGCGCGGACCGGGCCATGGCGCTGGCAAAGGACCACGGAATCGGCTGTGTTGCCTTAAAAAACACCACTCACTGGATGCGGGGCGGCACTTATGCCTGGCGTATGGCAGAGGCGGGATTCATGGGAATCAGCTGGATCAATACGGAAAGCTGTATGCCAATGTGGGGAAGCGATGAGCCCGGTGTGGGCAACAATCCCTTCTGCATTGCCATTCCCAGGGAGTCTGGTCCCATCGTGCTTGATATGGCGATGAGCCAGTATGCCTACGGAAAGCTGGGAGTCTACCGTCTGGCCGGTAAAAAGCTTCCGTTCCCCGGAGGATTTGACAAGGCTGGAAAGCTGACGGATGATCCGGGAGCCATAGAAGAGAGCATGCGGATACTGCCTGCCGGATACTGGAAGGGCAGCGGCATGGCCATTGCCCTGGATCTGGCGGCGGCTCTCATGGCCAATGGAAGCTGCGGATCTGATATGGATGAGGCCGGAAACGGAAGCTGCACCGGATGCTGTCAGATATTCATTGCCTTTGACCCCTGTCTGTTCGGTTCGAAGGAAGAGATACAGGGGATGCTGGACCGGAGAGTGGCGGCTGCAGATGCCAGCCATCCGGAACGGGAAGGCACGCAGGTCACCTGCCCCGGAGAACGCACCCTGGTCACAAGGGAACGCAGCAGGAAGGAAGGCGTATCCGTGGATGAATCCATCTGGGAACAGGTGAAAGCTATTTCCGAAGGAAATCCGGATACAAAGGATATTTCCGGCAGATAAGAAAAAAACCTGCTCTGCCGCGGCGCAGGGCGGAAGGGAGAACGTCATGTTATTTGCAAATATTTCCATAGCGGAAAAATACGATTATCTGGAGGAAAAGTTCCGACTTGCCTACCGGTGGCTGGAAAATACGGATATTCATTCTCTTCTGGCAGGAAGCTACCCGGTCATGGGTGAGGCTGTGGTGGCCAATGTACAGGAATATACCACCTTTCCGGCGGATGAGGGCCTTTTTGAGACCCATGAGAAATACTTTGACATCCAGTATGTGGTATCCGGCAGGGAACAGTTCGGCATCTGCAAACGGGAGGGATTAAAAGTAAAAGAGCGCAGAGAGGAAAGCGACTTAATCTTATATGAGGAACCGGAACATTGCGGCACCGTGCTGCTGGAGGAAGGGGACCTGATCGTGGTGGCGCCAGAGGATGCCCATAAGCCCCGCTGTATGGCAGGTGAACCCTGCAAGGTCAAAAAGGTGGTCGTCAAAGTGGCTCTCTTATGAAAAAAGTATCAGCCCGGGCTGTGATAAAGGCAGGCCGGGCGGATATTGTCACAGGATATTCATGTTGAGAGGCATCATCAGGTGATCGATTAAAACCTGATAGGCCAGGTCACTGTCCCCTTTTTTCAGATGCTGGTAAAGAGACAGGTGTTCTTCATAGGTGGCCTGGGCCCGGCCGGTAACGGACAGGGCGTTGGCAGTGGTCAAGTGGATGGTGTACAGGAGACGCTGGAAGAGATGGTCAAATTCACTGTTCCGGGCAAAATGGACCAGAAGCAGGTGAAACCGATGGTCCTCTTCGGTAAAGGACTCCGGGAAGTTTTTGGCGGTCAGGGCGGCCTTTTGCCGGGTCAGGGACTCCTTCATATCCTTTAAGAGCTTCCGGTGATGTTTTTCATCCTCCCGCGCGGTGACCAGATGGATGCAAAAACCTTCAATGGCACACCGTATCTGGATGGATTCCCGCATGGTCTCTTTATCCAGGCGCCGGATCCTGAATCCGCGGCTGGGAATGATGGTGATATAGCCGTCCTGGGAAAGGCATTGAAGCGCTTCGCGCAGCGGAGTCCGGGAGATGCCCAGCTCTTTTGCCAGTCTGGTCTCCGAATATAAAACTTCTGAGTCAAGGGATTTATTTAAGATCTGTTCTTTAATTGTATTGTAAGCCTGGGATTGCAGGGAACCGGAATCGTTCATAATTAACTCCTGTTATGGGTCTGAAAATACCGGGCAGCACAAATGCTCCGGCCTCAAATGTTACGGAACCTATCATACCCCAGAAAATCTGTGAAGTCAATAAAAAACATTGACCGGTATACCGGTATACTGGTATAATAAGAACGGAATTACAGCATGAAATTATAATAAAAAACAGGAGGTATTGTTTCATGAGCGTAAACGAATTGGGAAATGGGTTGAGAGTGATTGATCTTACAAAGCAGCTGGATCCTGCCACAGAAACCAGGCGGTGTCATTTGTTCCGTTTCAATACAGGAGGTCCGATTCCGGATTTCCATACCATCATGGATCTCACCAGCCATCTGGGAACCCATGTGGAGTGTCCATACCATCACAACGATAACTGGACGGATGTTCAGGGACTGCCCATCAGCACATTTATGGGCCGTGCCATTTATGTGGATATCACCCATATGGATCCCAACGGCAGGATCATGGGGGAAGATCTTGAGAAGGCCTGCGGCGACCGGATCAGGCAAGGGGATATAGTCATTCTGGATTCTCCTTACAAGCTTGCTCCTTTCACCCCGGCTACCAACACTTCCGAAGACAGGCGCCTTTTCATCTGCCGGGAAACGGCGGAATGGTTAAAGGAGAAGAAAGTGAAATGTGTGGGATTCGGCGACGGAGTCTCCATTGAGAGCAACAATGAGGATGTGAGCGCATTCCATGATGTGCTGATGGAAGTGAATGTGGTATTCCTGGAGGTGCTCAAGAATCTGGAAGAACTGACCACGGACACCTTTTTCATGTCCTATACGCCACTTCCCATAAAAGGACTGGATTCCTGTCCCATCCGTGCGTATGCCATCGAAGGGATCGCGGAATTTTCAAAATAACAGAGGGTAAAATTTATGAAAATCGCTGTAATCGGGGCGGGAGCCATGGGGTCCATCTATGGCTGCCATCTGTCCCTGAACAATGAAGTGTATATGGTGGATACCGGATCCCAGGTTGTGGAGCACATTCAGAAGGAAGGCATTAAGCTTCTGGAGAGCGGAGAAGAACATGTTTACCATCCTTTTGCCGTCACATCCACAGAGGGGATGGAACCTGCGGATCTGGTGCTTTTGTTTGTAAAGTCTCTCTATTCCCGAAATGCATTATGGGAAAACCGCAGTCTGATAGGGCTTAAGACCTATGTGATGACGCTGCAGAACGGTTCCGGACATGAGGATATTCTGGAAGAGTTTGTCCCCAGGGACCGTATCATCATCGGCACCACGGAAGACAACGGTGCGGTTTTAGGACCCGGGAATGTGAAGAGGGGCGGCAGGGGAATCACAAATGTGGGGATGCTGGAGGAGGATAAGGAACAGTTCCTTCCAAAGCTGAAGGAAGCCTTTGACAGCTGCGGTTTTTCCGTGATGATCCATTCCAACATCCGGCAGCTCATCTGGAATAAGCTGTTTACCAATGTATCACTGAGTGCGGTCACAGCCATCCTTCAGGTGGACATGGGGGTTATTTCGGCCAATGAGCATGCATGGTTTCTGACGGCCAGTCTGATCCGGGAGGCGGCTGCCGTAGCACGGGGCACAGGGCTGCATGCGGATGAGGATGAGATCATGGAGAACGTAAGAAAAACTTCGGAAATGTCGCCAAATGGCTGCACTTCTATCCGGGCGGATCTGCAAAACGGCCGAAAAACGGAAGTGGATACCATAAGCGGTTCTGTGGTGAGGGCGGCTAAGAAGTGCGGCATTCCGGTTCCGGTCCATGAATTTGTAGTGGAGATGATTCACGCGATGGAGGACAGGAATATTAAAAAGGGGGAAGGTTGATCGTGAAAAAATTATATGTAGCTTCCGTTACACCGTTTAATGAGAAAAATGAGATCAATGAAAAGGCAGCCAGACAGCTTTGGGAAAGAAATCTTTCCGAGGGAGCGGATGGATTCTTCATTGGCGGAAGCTCCGGAGAATGCTTTCTGCTGACCAGGGAAGAGCGGGTCCGTTCCTTTGAGCTGGCCTCAGAATATAAGGACCGGGCGGACATATTCGCTCATGTGGGAGCCATCGGCACGGAGGAAGCCCTTTTCTATGTGAAAAAGGCCAGGGACCTGGGAATTCCCAATATTGCGGCAACTCCGCCCCTTTATTTTGGGTTCTCTGAAAAGGAGATCGCAGGGTATTATTATGATCTTGCAGAAGCTGCCGGTCATCCGGTTCTCTATTATAATATTCCTTCCAGTACCCATAGAGACCTGGACCTTTCCCATCCGGACATACAGGCCCTTTTAAGATCAGGAGCAGTGGGAGCGGTCAAGCATACCAGTCTTAATCTGCTTCAGATGGAACGGATGAGGAATATAAATCCTGATATCAAATGCTTCGGTGGCTTTGAAAGCTGCATGGTCGCATTTCTTGCCTTTGGATGTGAAGGCTTTATCGGAAGCAGTTTCAACTTCATGCTGCCCCAGTTTCAACGCGTCATGGAGCTGTATCTGGAGCACAGGGAGGAAGAAGCCGGCATTCTGCAGACCAAATGCAATAACATTCTGGATGTGCTTTTAAAGAACGGACTATGTGCAAACCTTAAATATATCCTTTCCTCCCAGGGAATTCCGTCCGGGGAAGTGAGAAAGCCCATGCTTCCCCTGACGGAAGGCAAAAAGGCAGAGATGGATCAGGCGCTTGAGAAGTACCTGGAGATCCGGTGAAATCAGGAGACAAAACATGAAAAAGAAGACAGGTGCTTCCGTCAGAAGTTTAAAGACCGGGACCCTTCTATCCGTAAAATCGTCCTGACCTTTGATTTTTAAAACAGAAAGAGGCTGGATGGAGAGAACGTACGGTTCCGGATCCCGGAACCGTACGTTCTCTTAAATTACTTTTTCAGCTCGTCCAATGCTTCCTGCGCATTTTCCTTTGTATAGATCACATTTTCAACGATTGTTTCCTCTTTGACTTCCTTCCCTTCCAGTAAATCGGCACATGCATCTGCTGCCAATCTTCCCTGGTCTTGTGTTCCCTGAGAAATGGTAGCCGTCAGGTTTCCGTTTATTACAGCCTGAAGTCCTTCTGATGTAGCATCAACACCGTAAACAAAAACCTGACCTTTAAGCTGGGCGTCTTCAATTGCCTTTGCTGCGCCGATTGCCATAGCGTCATTCTGGGAAACGATCGCCACAAGATTCTTTCCGGCATTCAGCCAGTTTTCAACGATGGATAAGGCTTTTTCTGTCTGCCATTCCGCCGAATCGGAAAATACTACCGAAACGTTCGGATTTGCATCGGTTATGCTGTCAAAGCCCTCAGATCGTCCGACCTGTCCGTCGGATCCCATGGGTCCTAACAATTCTGCAATATTTCCTTTGTTATCAATATCCTGCATTACCTTTTCCATGAGCAATTTTCCTGTTGTCGCAGCATCGGCGCCGACGTAACAGTCAGCCGCTTCCGGCTCGCTGATTCTCTGGTTTACAATTACCACATATACGCCGGCTTCTTTGGCCAATTTAACAGACGGGACAATTCCGTCTACCGATACAGGTTCAATTACAATTCCCTCCACACCCAAAGCCACTGCCTGCTCAATCTGATCCGCCTGTCTGGCGGCATCCTGTGCGGCGTCATATACATTATATTTGTATCCTCTCGCTTTTACCTGCTCTTCAACCGAGCCTGACAATGTAATCGTAAATTCATTTGACATATGTGTCATAAAAAGCGCAATTGTTTTTTCACTGCTGTCTTTGCTTTCCGTACTGTTTGAAGATTTCTCAACGGATGATTCTGTTGTGCATCCGGTCAAAGCTCCTCCCGTAATAATGACTGATAAAATCAAAATCAATAGTTTTTTTCCCATAATATCACCCTCCTGATAATTCTCTTTCAATTCTCTCTCTTGTTTCCGGCGCCTGCCGGTCCATTTTCTCCGGAAAGCCGAACAAGGATACCCCTATGATTGACTCTCCCCCTGCTGCAAACGATCTGCCTGCAAAATTCATTTCCCTCAGCGTTTCAAATATTTCTTCAAAATTCACATCTCCCTCACCCAGCCCCAGATGCTGGTGCACGGTCACATCCTGGCTCCCTCTTCCGTTGAGCCATGGGGGATTGACAATATAACGGCAGTCCATGGCCTGATTAAAGGTATCTGCGATCAATACGTGTGACAAATCATCTCCCGCGTACTGAAGCATTGATCTGTGATCCCCTTTTCCCTAGCCGCTTCCAGTTTTTAACGGCCATGATCCGCTGTTCCTCGGCCGGCCCTGACCACCGGTATACTGCGATCAGGGAGGAAAGCTCCAGACCGGTTTCTTTTAATGCGGTTTTGTATTCCATTTCACATTCCTTTGAGAACAGGGGGTGTTTGTAGAACGGGTTGATTCTGGGGTGGGGAGACTGCTCAATATAACGGTATCCCCAATCCGCCACCTGATGGACCATCTGTCTGATATCCATCTGCTTGGCTAAAACATCCACATCATTTTACGCTTGTTTTGCCTTGCCTCTTAAATCCAGGTAAACGGCCACTGCTATAATGATTCCCTTTATGATCTTCTGATAATTGGATGACACGCCCAAAATATCAAGGCCATTGCTGATCACCGCCAGAAGCAAAGCTCCGATGATGGTTCCATACCATTTACCGGCGCCTCCTGACATGCTGATTCCGCCAATAACCACCGCCGCAATGGCGTCCATTTCATATCCGTCACCTGCGGTAGGAGACCCCTGTACGGTTCGGGATGCAACCAGTAATCCCGCAATCCCTGACAGGATGCCTCAAATTTTTTATTCAGGCCATACACCGGCGATCCCCCGCTCACAATAAGGGCCAGCCCCCGGACTCCTGTCATAGTGGCCAGGGTGATGATAAACGGCGGCAGATTGGCATAAGCAACTCCCAATCCGTTGATCATTCCTATTACAGCTCCTGCCGATATTGCGGCGATCACGGGAATGATCACAGGGGTATCCGCGGATTGCGCGAAATATGCGGCAATCACACCGCTGAATGCAATGGTTGAACCTGCCGATAAATCAATGCCCCCTGCAATGATAACAAACATCATGCCACAGGATAAAATTCCGTTAATGGATGCCTGTTTTAAAATATTTATTAAATTCCTCGGCTTTGCAAACGCATCGGGTGAGATCATCATGAGCATGACCACCAGCAAAAAAAATGCAATAAAAATCCCGAATTCCTTATAATTAATCTTATAGTGCTCTTTTATTTTCATCTTTTTTACGATCCTCCATATTCGATGCGTATGACAATATCTTTTCCTGAGAAAACTGGTCCCTTGGAACTTCGCCTGTCAGTTTTCCTTCGCACATCACAAGAATTCTATCACTGATTCCCATTATTTCAGACATTTCAGAAGAAATTACGATCACCGCTTTTCCTTCCTTTGCCAATTTGCTGATCAATAAATAAATTTCCCTTTTTGCACCAATATCGATTCCTCTCGTTGGTTCATCAAAAATAATAATATCCGGATTTCCAAGAAGCCACTTCGCCAAAACCACTTTTTGCTGGTTGCCCCCGCTTAAATTACATACCAATGAATTCTTTGACGGTGTTTTGATTTTTAGTTCTTTTATGTATTGCTCCGCCACTCTGTTTTCTTTGTTTTTATCAACAATACCGGCTTTTGACAGATCACGTATGGAGACCAGAGAAATATTGTTTTTAACGCTTGCCTTCAGATTTAAACCCGTCAGTTTTCTGTCTTCCGTGATCAGAGCGATCTTATTCCGAATCGCCTGACCGGGATTTTTTATCTCTGTTTTTTGACCGTTTATACGGACTTCACCATGTGTCTTCTGATACAAACCGAATATTGTCTCCGCAAGCTCGCTTCTTCCCGCTCCTACAAGCCCTGCAATTCCAAGCACTTCTCCTTTCCGGACCTGAAATGATACATTCCTGACTTTGGTACCCCTTGAAAGATTTTTTACTTCTAAAATGGTATCCGTGATCTCCGCTTTTTCCTTTGGATATATTTCTGTAATTTCACGTCCGACCATCAGCTTAATGAGAGAATTATCATCCAGCTCTTTACTCGGCTTTGTTCCCATCCATTCTCCGTCGCGAAGCACCGTAATGGTATCGGCAATTTTAAATATTTCCTCCATTTTATGGGAGATGTAGAGAATTGCCACGCCTTTCTTCTTCAGCTTTTCAATTTGCTGAAAAAGAACTGCCGTCTCTTTTTCCGTAATAGCGGATGTGGGCTCATCCATAATAATAATCTTGGAATTCAGGGAAATTGCCTTTACGATTTCCACCAGCTGCATCTGTGCAACGCTCAATGTGCGCATCAAAGCTTTGGGATCAATGTTGATTTTCATCTCATCAAAATACTTTTTTGCCTCTTCTCTCATTTTTGACTGATCGATGATCCTGAATTTTTCCAGTCCCTCTTTCAATATTTCTCTTCCAAGAAAAATATTTTCAGATACCTCCATGTCAAGCAATGTATTGAGTTCCTGATGAATCATAGAAATGCCCTTGTTCATGGCGTCTTTTGGGCCGTGGATGACAGCCGCCTTTTGATCCAGAAGGATTGTGCCGCTGTCAGCTTTGTAAATACCCATAAGAATCTTCATTAAGGTAGATTTTCCCGCACCATTTTCCCCCATGAGTGCATGTACTTCTCCCGGCCTTACGCACAAGGTCACCCCATCTAAAACCTTTACCCCCGGAAAAGACTTAAAGATATCTTTCATTTCCAAAACATAGTCCATGTTCCTTCCTCCTAAATCATTCGAGCCTTTCTATGCTTTCATTATATTTAAGTTTCCGTATTTTCCAACCTTCTATCTTTGGAAAAGAGGGGAGTATTTTTAGATGTTTATATAATTTGTCTGTTTTATTTAAATATTTTATGATTTTTTTATGATTATCGTATTGCCTCCAATCTCTTTTGCCATATTGATATTGGATGTAATTGCCAAAACGGCAATATTTTTTTTGGCGTATTTATAAATCATTTCTTTTGTCACCTGTTTAGTATAAATATCCGTCCCCACAAAGGGCTGATTGCAGACAATGAGGTCCGGATTATATAAATACCATTTAAAGTAAGCCAGCTTCTGTTTTTCTGCGTCAGTCAGTTCGCTCACCTGCTTTTGGAAAATATCTTCCCCCAAAAACTCTTTTGATTCTTTTTGGATGCTTTTTTCATAGCATTTTCTTATTATGTGTTTATTCATTTTGGAAAGCATGATTAACGACAGATTATCCAGAACATTCATATTATAAAATAACAATTTGCCGGGCTCGATGGGATTCTCTTCGATATAACAGATCTTCATCTCCCCGCCCTTGCGTGGATCAACCGGAGAATATACCTGCCCGTTGAAGTGAATTTCCCCTTCGTATCCGGCAGTATATCCTTTTAAAAGATTCATGATATCTTTACCCTGATAAGAATCCGGACAAACCAGACTCACGATTTCACCTGAATGAATGGAAAAGGATACTTCATGAAGCATCCCTGCAGATACATGAGAAAGTTTTAAGACTTCTTTTGGATGTGAATTTTGTCCTTTCCTTTTATTGCTGTTATGCTCCGGATCGCAGGAATCCGCCGTTCCCCTTAACAATATATTTAAGGTACCGGTATCAAATTCTTCCGGTTCCAGCATATAGTTCGTAGTTCCCTGCCGCAGTATGCAGATCCTGTCTGTATATTCAAAAAGAATCTCTTCATTGTTATCTATTATAAAGAAGGCCATTCCTTTCATTCTCAGCCGGCGGACCAGTTTTATAAATTTCTCCCGGTCATAGTCACTTAATAAATGGGACAGATCGGTAATTACTATTGCGGAATAGCCATTGACATATGCATTTATCAGTTCCAGCTGGCACCTTTTCAGGATAGAAAGATTTATTATTCTGTCCTTTTGGCTCAGGGGGAGATTGAATTCCTGAAATATGAGGTTTATATCCTTGCATAGTTTTCCGATCAGGCGAAAGCTGTCTGCTTTTTCCCGGTTCATTGCAAAAAGGACGTCTTCCACAGAAAATTCTCTGGCTATCCGGGCGCCGGGATTCATGAAATATATTTCAGAACACAGCAGCTTCTGGCTTTGGTTAAATGAAATCTTTTTTTCTTTATAGAATATGTCTGCATGATCAAAACATTTATTTCCGCACAGGATGTCCACCAGATTGTTCCTTGCATACTGACTGTCAGATATTAATCCCATACATTCCCCTTCTGCAATTTCCAGCTGTATATCTCTTAACACATAGGAGTTTCTCAGTTTTTTATTCCCGCTGCAAATTCTTATAATTTCTTTTTTCATCTATTTATACGCTCTTTCAAACTGCAATGGCACTACGATCTTTACTTCTGTTCCTACAGTTTCCCCGCTGTAAATATGCAGTCCGTAATCCTCTCCGAAGAGAAGCTTTATCCTGTTGTTTACATTGGGAAGCGCGATTCCTCCTTTGCGGCTCTTTTCTTCTTCGCTGCCTGCATGAGCTTTCTTCTCATTTTTAAAAACCTGATTCAGCTCAATTAATTGATTATGGGGAATACCGATTCCATTATCCTTAATTCTGATGATCAGGTTTGTAACCGTATTTTCGATTATAATGCGGACTTCTCCTCCTCCAAGCTTACGTTCCAGTCCATGATAGATCGCATTTTCAATAATCGGCTGCAGGGTCAGCTTTGGAAGCAGGGCCTGCAGTAATTCATAATTGCCATCCGGTATTTCCATAAACATATTCAGCTTATTGCCGAATCTGTATTTTTGAATGATAAAGTAATTTTCAGCGTTGTCAATTTCATCCTCCAGGCGTACCAGATTTTCTACTTCTGTAATGGTATAACGAAAAAATATTGCAAGAGCCCTGGTCGTATCCGCTATTTTTTTCATTCCCTCAACGATGGCATCCCCCCGTATGGCTTCCAGCGCATTGTATAAAAAATGAGGATTGATCTGATTCTGCAGCGCTAAAAATTCAGCCTGCTTTCGTTTCAATTGATAGCTGTCCTTTACATGCTCATCCATAATCGCTTTTATGTCATGAACCAATGCATCCATTTCCGGCCAGAAGGACCAGTTTCTTTGAAACAATTCCTCGATCTTTCTTGTTTTCAAATATTTTATTAAGAAATACTGCAGCCTTATGTATGGAAGCAGAACTCTGCCAATGAAAAAAAACAAAAACAGAAAGCCGAGAACAACAAGTCCGGTAATTACAAGTGATTTCATTTCATCCTCCTAAAGATACATCTTTCGAAATTCAGAAGGAGTCAGATCAGTCTCTTTCTTAAATATTTTATTAAAGTATTTCATATCGGAATATCCTACCCGTTCCGCTATTTCCAGTATGCTCAGATTTTTTTCAATCAGCAGTTCTTTTGCTTTTTGAATTCTGACCTCAATTAAATATTCAGAAAAATTCTTTCCGGTCTCCTTTTTAAACAGTGCGGAGAAATAAGAAGAATTAAATCCTGCCATAGCCCCCATATCCTCAAGTTTTAATTGCTTTGCATAATTTTCATTGATATATTTTTTGGCGTCACGAATCGGTTTCATTTCGACACTTTCTTTTTCTTTTTCCACAAGCCGGATATAATGCATAAAATAATTCTGAAGCATATCAAAAATTTCATCCACGTCTATGCAAACATGATAATTCTGAATAATCTGTTCATATAGATTATCCATGTTTTTTTGTAAATTCATGTTTTTCATTGCAAAAATAAATATTTCCAGTAATTCCCTCACCAGATCAAACAGCAGTTCTCCGTCCTGCTCACCTGATTTTACAGCAAAATCCTTCATTTCATCTAAAATTTTACAGACGCCTGCCTTGTTTCGGGTTTCAAAATATTCGAGCAGCATTTTTTTGGACTTTACGTCAAAAAAATCCCCGACCTTTCTTTTGCTTTTTTCTGATGGATATTCTCCTTGTAAAATGGTGCCCGCACCGTAAAAAACACGTGATAAAATTTTATGTCTTGCGGATTTTATTGTCTGAGGCACACTGCTGAAAGCCTCCACCGGTTTCCCTATTCCCACCGTCACCTGAATATCCCAAAACAAATCTCTCAATCCGCAAATATTATTCCGGATCCGGGTCACTTTTTTGCGCAGCAGCTGGTTATTGGTTTGGGGAGAAGCTTTATTTAACAGAAAGAAGATACCTTCCTCTTTCATTATTGAAATGCATTCGGATAAATTTTCTTCTCTTGTCAAAATCACTTCTGCGATATTCATAGCCTTTCTGAGAAGAATCTGGTAGGAATCCATATTATAATCTTTTCTTGGAATATCCGGTTTAATGGCGATTGCCTGATAGTAACCGTCTGCAAAATTACAGCGGTATATTTTATTGCATTCTTCCATGCTTAAGCCGTTAAGTTTCCCGGCCGTGCCCTGGATCAAGTCTTCCAGGAAATTTTCTCTGACCCTTTTTGCATCTGTCTCGATCTGATTTTTCATATTTTTTTCTTTTTGCAGGTCATGCTTCTCGCTGCTGATTTTTTCAAGCATTTTTATAATAATATCCAACAGCTCTTCTTCCCGAAGGGGTTTGAGCAGGTAATCTTCCACACCGTATTTAATTGCCTTTCTTGCATAATCAAATTGTCTGTAACCGCTGATTATAATAAAGTGTATGTTATTATTAATCTGTTTTGATTTTTCGATAAGCTCCAATCCATCGTACCCGGGCATACGGATATCCGTAATTACAATATCCGGCACTTTTTCAGCAATTAAGTTCACCGCACTTTTTCCATCATTGGCGATCCCTGCAATTTCTACCCCTAAAGCTTCCCAGTCTATAATCTTTGAAATTAGCTGGCATACTTTTTCTTCATCATCTGCGATCAAAACCTTATACATATTCTCTCCCTGATTTCTGTCATCGGCAATTTTTATAAAGTATCAATTTAAATATAATTACAACGGTTATCCTTTGTCCATGTTTCTATATTCGTTATTATAAATAAAAAAATATTTTTTTTCCATCAAATTTGCATTAAATATATAATAAACATTCATAATCTGTTTTCTGCTCTGAAAATTGAGAGCAATTAAAAATCCGAAATACCTTCAACAGAGCTGCCTGCCGCAAGTAATCCGGATTATTAGAGTGCTTTCTATTCAAATTTTTATAATAATTGATTCCTTACAGGTCCGGTCCCGGGCTCCAGCGCATCCGTCAGATATTCATAGACCCGGTTCATCGCTTCCGGTTCCACCCATTCGGGTGAATCCCGGAATCCGCCGTGCATGGTGGTGGTGACCTCCATCTGTTCCAGAATCATCTGAAATTCCGGAGGCTGTCCCAGAAACCCGCTGCCAAGATTTGAGAGGGCTTTTAGATACTGAATGTCCCACCGGGGCAGGATGGCCACGCTGATGGCCGGGATCCGAAGCCCGGAAAAGGAAGCATCATCGCTTTTGGGCAGGTATTTTACCAGGACGCCGTTATGGGCTGCCAGGATTTCCCGGCGGCAGAAGGCGGATACCGGGGCCTTTTTCCTGTTTCCCCGGTCATAGACCGCGATGGTGTCGCCATAGCCGCAGACGTCTAAATTGATCACTCCGGTGATGGCCTGCCGGTCCCACTGGCTTACGTAATAACGGCTTCCTGCCTGGTCTGTTTCTTCCCCGTCGAAAAAGGCAAAACGGGCGGAAACATTTCTGCCGCGAAGAGTTTTGGCCAGAGCGATCAGGATGCACAGGGCAGCCGCGTTGTCGTTGGCCCCGAAGCTGCCGGGGACCGCATCGTAATGGGCGCAGAATAAAAGGCCCGGCTCCTGGCTCCAGGGGTCGGTCAGATAGTTGACGATGCCTCTGGGGGCGCGGGGGGAGGGCTCCTGTTCCTGACGGGTAAAGGGAAGGTTTTCCTGTCTCAAAATCCGTTCCAGAGCCTGACGGCGCAGATCGGCATCTTTTAAGGAAAGCTCCCTTAAATGCTCAGTCAGCTCCATGATGGATCCCCCTGGTCTTTTTCAGCCGTCAGACAGCTTTCAAGGGGTACCTTGAGCACGATCTTACGGATGGCTGCAGGTTCCTTCCCGGCCTGGATGGCGGGAATATGGACATCCCAGGGGAAATAGACGGCATAGGTGCCCGGAACCAGATGGATGCGGCCTTCCTCAGCCTGGGGATTGTTTTTGTAGAAAAGAATGTCCCTGGGCGTATGGAGAAGATCCTCATCCGTTTCTCCTGTGCCGTCATCGCTGTAAAAACCGGCGAGCTCCGGTCCGCCCCCGGCAAGAAACTGTACGTCAATGTTTCTGCGGTGGATTTCCGGGCGAAGGTTTTCGCGGGCCGAGGTCTTTAGATCCAGGACCTGGAGGATGACTGGCAGGCCGTCCAGCCGGATGTGGAATACGCCTGGTTCATGAGCCGCCATATCGTTGTTCTTTAAAAAGAGGATGGCGCTGCGAAGCGGTTTGGGCAGCACCGCAAGCTGCTGCTCCAGCATAGGATTGCAGATGTTTCCGAAAATCATAATAAATCCCTCCCATTTGTCTTATTCTCAGGTGACGGGGCCGGGGACCCCATGCTACTGCATGGCTGTCAGTCCCCCGTCCACTCCCAGGATCTGGCCGCTGATAAAGGAAGCGCCGTCGCTGCATAAAAACAGGGCGGCCGCTGCAATATCCTCTTCACGGCCTATGCGTCCCAGAGGGATGCGGTCTGTGAGACTTTTAAAGAAAGCCGGATCATCCAGCTGGAAGGAGTTGATGGGGGTGCGTACGAAGGTAGGGGCAATTGCATTGCAGGTAATTCCGTATTTTCCCCATTCGCAGGCCAGCCGGTTGGGAATCATAAAGCGCTTTCCTACGGCCCGAGTCACCGTATGGACCCCTTTTACATTCAAATCCATCACCTGGTCAAATTTCTCTTCGTCATAATCCTCCGCAGGCAGCAGATGGTTCCTGCCGGCGCTGTTTACCAGGATGTCGATGCGGCCAAAGGACTTGTCCGCTTCATCCAGCATATGCTCCACGTCTTCCCGGCTGCAGATGTCGCAGCGAAGGGAAGAAATCCGCGGCCGGCCTGCAAAGCTGTTTTTTCCAGTGGTGCGGCCTTTTCCGGATGTCCGCCGCATACGGCCACATCGGCTCCGTTTTGTAAAAATGCCCGGGCGATGGCGCTTCCCAGCCCTCCGGTCCCGCCTGAGATCAGGGCCTTTTTTCCGGCCAGTGAAAACATGTTTTCATAGGTTCTATTTTCCATAGAGAAGTCCTTTCCGGTTCTGAACCATGGATTCCGTTTTCTCCTCCCTGTCCGCCATGAAGTAGTCCGGATAGCATTCCTTTAAGGGCGGTATCAGAAGGTGAATCCGGGACAGATGGTGGTGGTAGATGGTGCATGCCCGGTCCGTATCCCGTCCTGCCAGAGCATCGGTGAGAGCGGTTAAGTCCACCAGAAAATCCCTGGCCACAGAAGCGTTGGAGGCCGATAAATAAAGCAGCCTCTGCAGGTCCATGCCCGCTTTCTGGACGGAGTCCCAGATATGATCCATTTTGCCGGCCAGCTCATAGAGCAGGCGGTAGTAATCGGTGATCAGCCGTACGGACTGGGATAAATCCCCCTGTTCCAGATAATCCTCCTGCTGCTGCAGGTTATGGTAAAGAATGTCAAACTGGGGAGCCTTTACATTTCTGATGAAGATATTCTGCAGCATGGCGGTTCCAAGCTGGGTATGGATCCATAAAGTCTGCTCGATCCTCCCGCTGTCGATCCTGGAAACAAAGGCTCCCTTCTGGGGGATGATATCCACCAGATTTTTCCGGGACAGCTTGTACAGGGTGTCGTGAACCGGCGTGCGGCTTATGCTCAGTGCGTTGGCCAGCTCTACTTCATTCATCTTCCGGCCGGGAGGAAGGTGAAGGTTTAAAATGAAGTGCCGGAGGATCCGGTATGCGTACTGGCGTGCATCTTCCGCGGGTCTTCTGGGCGGTAATTTCTGTAGCGGTAAGAGTGACATGTAAAACTCCGTTCTGCCGCCTTGGACGGCGGCATGATTCAATTGTATGACACCGCGGCGTCGGGCGGCGTCCTGTATGTCTGGCAGTGATCCTGCTTATAAGCGTTTTTCTGTAAATCATCACTTAATCATCCTATTATAACATGAAATTGTTTGTTTGGTAAGTCTTTAAGAACGAATCGGATTTTATATGTTTTATGGTATGGTTACACAAAAATTGTTTAAATTAAATAAAAAATATATATTGTTACCAAAACTCAATTATGTTATAATGTTAAATACTTTCGATTTTAAAGATAAAAAGACTGGGGGCTGACAATACCAATTGACAAGGAGAGATTATGAAAAAGAGATTTTATAGTTTGTTATTTGTTTGTTTATTAATGTTCGCATTTACGGGATGCAGTAAAAAAGAAGAGCCTGTGAATGCTTCCGGGGAGACTTCCCAGGCATCTGAGGCATCTGAGGCATCTGAGGCGGCTGAAGCAGATGAAACGGAAGAAATCGACCGGGAAGACGGGTTTGTAACGTTTGCGGATCCCAAAGGAGCGTTTTCTGTTGATTTTCCCGGAACACCGGAAGAGAACGTGGAGAAGGTGAGTCTTGGGGCTGAAGAAATAGAAGCTTATGCCTACTTTTTGCAGTTGAGCGAAACGGCATATAATGTGATGTACAGTGATTATCCGGAAGGCTTTGCTGCGGATCAGGAGGCCGTTTTAGAGAACGCCCTGGCATCCGTTCCTGCTCCCATTGAAGAGAGTACGGATATCACCATGGGGGATTATATTGGCAGGGAAGTCAGATATACTCTGCAGTCCGGCTCCCAGTCTGTTGCCATGTACCACAGAATTTATCTGGTGGGAGACCGTATGTACCAGCTCCAGGCAATGAACAGCAGCGGGGAGAGAGATCCTCAGTTCGATGTCTTTTTTGATTCCTTTGTTTTGACCCAATAATGAACCAAACCCCGTTTTACATCTTATTTTTATATCGAAAGAATCCGGGTATTTTATCATGACATCAGAAAAGCCCATGGCAGTGTATGCAAACAGCTGCCATGGGCTTTCTGAATTACTGAATGAAGGTTCCTGCCCCGATCTGAGCAACGATTTCCTTATACTCCGTCTGGACATCCTCTGGCACAAGGCTCGAGAAGGTCCCGATGCTTAAACAGCCGTTGCTTAAATCCCCATAGATGGTCCGGTTGCCGAAGGAGCCGGATTCCACATCCTTCATGCATGCCTGGAGCAGGGCTGCGTTGTCGGTGACCACGGAGCAGATGATGACCTTGTCATCGGCTGAACCTAAATCTCCCGGCTGTCCGATATCGTATCTGCCTTCGGATGCCGCCAGGGCTTCCCTCGCTCCGGTATCAACTGCCGAGGCGTCGCCGAACATCACGTCAACATCATAGGTGGAGATCATGGAGGAAGCGATTTCCTTTCCCTTGGCCGTGTCGCTGAAGGAACCGGCGTAAGCGGAGGAAACCTTGATATCCGGATTTACCTTCTGGGCGGCTTTCTCATAACACTCCAGCTTTGCTTTGGTGGTGTCGAGCTCCATGCCTCCGATGAAGCCGATGCTGCCTGTTTTGCTCATAAGGCCTGCCAGGGCTCCGGCCATATAGCCGATCTGCTTTGCGTCGGGAAGGATTGAGGTGATGTTATCCGTTTCCACGGTTCCGTTTAAGAGAGCGAATTTGATTTCCGGATACTCCTCCGCCACCTGCTTGACTGCATCGGTGTACTGGTTGCCCGGAGCGAAGATCAGGTCGTAGCCCAGCTCCGCGTAGTCTGTCATGACCGTGGCATAATCCGCTGTCGCCACGTTGTCCGTATACACGGTTTCCCAGCCGCTGTCCGCCGCCGCGTTAACCATTGCCTGGTAGCAGCTTGCGCCCCAGCCTCCGTCTGAAACAGAGGAGTCCAGAACCATGGCAACCTTGAAATCCTTGCTTTTTTCGGTCTCAGCCGGAGCTGCAGTGGTTTCCGCTGAGGCGGTACCTGCCGCAGAAGTTCCTGCAGAAGTGGTCCCGGCTGAAGACGGGGCGGCGGAGCTGCCGCATGCCGCCAGGCTCATGGCGGCAAGAGCGGCAGCCATGAACAGTGAAGCGGTTCTCATAGTCTTTTTCATAATTAAATCCTCCTTTTTTGCGTGTGGAATAGTATATAACTGCAGGAAAAATCCTGTAATTACCTTTATCGCTCTTCCCGGTAGTAAGGCTGCCCGTTTGCCTTGGGGCCGCTCTTTTTTATGCCGAAGAATGCCAGTACGAACAGGGTGCACAGATAAGGGATCATCTGGAGCATCTGATAGGGAGTGGAAGGGCTTAAAAGCTGCAGCCGGATCTGCAGGGCATCGCAGAAGCCGAAGAGCAGACAGGCCAGAAGGACGCCGGTGGGCATCCAGCGGCCGAAGATGACGGCGGACAGCGCGATGAAGCCGCGCCCGGCCACGATCCCCTCCGAGTAGGTGCTGGTATAGCAGATGGTTAAATATGCGCCTCCAATGCCTGCCAGAGCGCCGCAGATGATGCAGGCAATGTATTTTTGAAGCACCACATGAATTCCCAGGGTCTCGGCTGCCTTGGGAAATTCCCCCACAGCTTTGAAATTCAGACCCGCCTTTGTCCGGTTTAGGAAGACGGCAGTGACAGGGACCAGAAGGTAAGCCATATACACCAGAGGGATGTGGTTAAAAAGCACGGGCCCGATGACCGGGAGCCTGGAAAGCACCGGAATGGGCATGGCTTTCATGGATACGCCCTGGATCAAGGTGGAGGTATCGGAAAAGGACAGGCGGTAAATGAAGGAGGCAAGGGCCGGAGCAAAGATGTTGATGGCCATGCCGTAAACGATCTGGGGAGCGCAGAGCTTAATGGTGCAAAAGGCATAGATCATGTTGACGGCAATTCCGGATAAGGCGCCTGCCGCGATTCCTAACCCAGGGCTTCCGGTGCGGAAGCCGATGAGAAAGCCGGTCAGGGCGCCCAGGGACATGATGCCATCCAGGCCGATATTGACCAGTCCCGCCCGTTCGGAATAGGTTTCCGCCAGGGCCACCAGCAGGATGGGAGTTGCCATGCGGACGGTGGATAAGAGCAGCTCCACAAGGAAATTTAAGTTAAAAAAAGCTTCCATTAGTTGATTCCCTCCTTTTTCACCGGCTGCCTGCTTAAGTACTGCCGGATGGCCGGCAGCTTAAGGAGTGCAGTTCCGGCCACGGCAAAGATGATGACCAGCGCCTGAATGATGTCCACCACTGCGGTGGGGACCTGCATTCCGGTCTGCAGCGTGCTGGCTCCCTTTCTTAAAACGGCAAAGATAAATGCCACTGCTGCGGTGCCGACAGGGTTTAACTGGGCGATGAGGGCAATGGCCACGCCGTCAAATCCAAAGCCCTGTCCAAAGCCGCTCATGAGGCGGAGCTGCTTTCCGTGAAGTTCCACGCTGCCGCCCAGACCGGCCGCCGCTCCGGATATGATAAAAGAAAAAAGGATGTACCGGTTTACCGGGAAGCCGTTGAACCGTGCGGCTGTGGCATTTAAGCCCACTGCCCGCAGCTTAAAGCCCCAGGATGTATGAAACAGGAAGTGATAGCCTGCAAAAGCCAGAAAGAGCGCGATCCCGATGCCCCAGTGTACGGGAAAGCCTTTGGATATGGCGGTAATTTTGGTGCTGTCGGGAATGGCATAGGTCTGGGGGACGCTTCCATCCCGCAGCAGGGTGGTGTAAACATAGCCCATAAACAGAGCAGCCACATAATTCAGCATAATGCTGACGATCATTTCGTTCAGTCCCCGGGTAATTTTAAGGATTCCCGGAACCGCGCCCCACAAGGCGCCGCTTATTGCGCCGATGAGCAGGCTCCCAAGGATTCCCGGTACGCCTGTCATGCCGGATTTTGTGATAAAGAATATGCTGGCCACGGCGCCCATGATAAACTGTCCTTCGCCTCCCAGATTGAAAACGCCGCATTTATAGGAAAAGGAGGCGGTCAGACCCGTGAAGATCAGCGGACAGGCGATGACCAGTGTCTGGGCGACCTTTCTTCCGCTTCCGAAGGCGCCGGAGAACAGAAAGCCGTATGCCTGAAAGGGGTTTTTTCCCAGACACAGGATGATGATGCCGCCGATGAGAAAGGCGACCAGGATGGAAATGACCGGAACGATGATTTTGGTCAGGTTGTCTTTTTGCTTCATGTCCTAATTCCCCTTTCCGGCCATTGCCAGTGAAATTTGCCCGATGGGCGGATTGTCTCCGGAATAGACTCCCATGATACGGCCTTCAAACATGACAATGATCCGGTCGGAAAGATTTAAGATCTCGTCAAAGTCCGCGCTGATTAAGAGAATGCCGCAGCCCTTGTCCCTGGCTGCGATCATGGTGTCGTGCACATACCGAGCGGCTCCGATGTCCAGACCTCTGGTCGGATGGACCGCCACCAGAAGCTCCGGCTCATTTTCCAGCTCTCTTGCCAGAATGATTTTCTGCTGGTTTCCTCCGGATAAATTGCGGACCTCCTGATCCACGGAAGCGCAGCGGATGTCATTTTTTTTCTGCATTTCAAGGGCAAAGGCAGTAATGGCTTTTCTCTTTAAAAAAGCGCCCCGGCCGATGGAGAACCGCTTTTCCTCCGTGGATTTTAACACCAGGTTTTCCCGCACGGTCATATTGCCGATCAGGCCCATTTTATTCCGGTCCTCCGGCACATGGGAAACGTGTGACAGGATAAAGCCGTTTGGAGTGAACCTTGAAACCCGGGATGACTTAAGGGTCACGGTGCCCCCATCCGGGGAAATGACTCCGGCAGCCAGCTGTGCCAGCTGGGACTGGCCGTTTCCATCCACGCCGGCAATGCCCAGGATCTCTCCCTTTTTTACGGAAAGGCTGATATCATTTAAACCGCTGTGCTTGTGCTGTTTCCGGTAATCCACATGCTCCAGGCCCAGCACCTCAGCTCCGGGGGAGGTAACCTTCTTATAGCGGCCCGGAGCCATTTCCCGTCCGATCATTAAACCAGCAAGCCTGGCCCCATCCGTCTTATCCCTGTCTAAGGTGGCTACGGTTTCACCCGCCCGGAGAATGGTGATCCGGTCGCTGATGGCAAGCACCTCCCGCATTTTATGGGAAATGAAAATAACGGATTTATTTTCTCCGGTCAGCTTGCGGATGATGGAAAACAGTCCTTGCGTCTCAATGTCTGTCAGGGCGGCGGTGGGCTCGTCCAGGATGAGGAGTTCCGCTCCGCGGTATAAGGCCTTCAGGATTTCCACCCTTTGCTGGGCCCCCACGGAAATATCCGTTACAGGCCTGTCCAGCTCAACGTCCAGACCGTATTTCCGGGAGAGTTCAAGAATATCCTTTTTCAGCTGCTCCTTATGGATGAATATGGAAGAATCCTTTTTGCTGCCCAGGATGATATTTTCAAAGACCGTCATGGCTTCCACAAGCATGAAATGCTGATGCACCATGCCGATCCCCAGCCGGACGGCTGCCTTGGGAGATTCGATCCTCACTTTTTTTCCGCGCAGATGGATCTCTCCTCCTGAGGGCTGGTACAGGCCGATGAGGATGTTCATCAGGGTGCTTTTCCCGGCGCCGTTTTCCCCCAGCAGAGTATGTACTTCTCCTTCCCGTACCGAGAGATTGATGTTGCGGTTGGCGTACACATCACCAAAATGCTTGTTGATATGTTCCATTTTCAGCAGTTCTTTCATGGGATCCTCCTATCCTCTGATCTCCTTTAACAGGATTTCCTTGCAGTATGCGAAATATGATTCTAAGTCAAATGCCTGTCTGTCTGCCAGAAACTGGACCGCAGCTCCTTCCAGCAGAGAGACCGTGATCCCGGAAAGCAGGACCCGCTTGAAAGGGGGCATTTCCGGCGCGAAGCGGCTGATCATGTCACGGATCTCCTGACGCCAGCTTTCATAGGAGAGGCAGAATTCCTGATGCATTTCCGGCTCCAGACGGGACTGGTTCCAGAAATCCAGCTCCGCAACGTCGTATTTATCCTCCTGCCGGATGGTGTATATCTTCTGTTTTATGAAAATGTCCAAATGATCTTCCAGAGACATGGAAGAGACGGTCTTTTGAAGGCTGATGGAGTGCTGGCGGATTTCGCGGTAACGGTTTAAGACTTTTTTCTGGACAGCAAGGAGAAGGTCCTTCTTGCTGCTGTAGTAATAGTGGATATTGGACTGGAACATGTGGGCTTTTTCTGCCACCTGACGGATCCTGAGCCCGCTTATGGTCTTTTCCTGAATGATATCAAGGGCGGCATCCAGTATCCGGTCTTCCGCGGAAGGGCTGCGGTTTTCTTTTTCTTTCTGATTATTGGCTTTCATCATCATTACCCCTTTTGGTCAGGTGACCAATTTCTTGCATTATACGGAAATGCCTCTTAAGTGTCAATGAAAAACAGGAATAGTTGCTAATATTAAGTCAGGGATTAATATTATGAAATAAATCCGTTTAAAACTAAGAAAAACAGAAAAAAATAATAAGGAGGGAGATGGAGAACTTCCAAAATTTGGTATATGGGATAAAAGAACGGTATGGGGTGAGGAAAAACTGATATATTAGTTATAAAAAAGCGCGTAATATCAAGGGTTTTAGAATCAATAAAACGCGAAAACAGCTGGTGGTAATCCGGGATATTTTGTGAAAATATAACAAAAATTTGAAAGAAAAACCGGGATTATACCCATATACAAGCTGATATTTTAGTACTAATATATTAGTATCGACAGCGGCGTTTTATGCTGCTGGAGGGGAGGCAGAGGGCTTAAGGGGGCTTTCTGCGGGTAACCATTAACAATATTCTTTTTAAGGAGGGTTCGTATGAACGTCAATGTAATCATCGGCATTATCATGATTCTGTCATTCCTGGGCATGGTGTGGTACTGTGTGAAAGGGTTCAACCTCATGGTAGGATTTGCAATCATGGCCACTTTCTGGACGGCGCTTGCGCTGGTGGGGAATTCATTTTCACCCAATTCCGCAATGGAGGGCAAATCATTTATTGATGTGCTGACCTATGTATATGCGGATGGACCGGCAGGTTATGCAAAATCAATCCTGGTGAACGTGTTCTTCGGAGCGTTTTTCGGCAGGGTCCTGGTTGACACGGGTATCGCGGCAACTCTCATCAGAAAAGTCGTTGAGCTGGGCGGTGACAAGCCGAGGATCACCATGGGACTGCTGTGTGTTGTTACGGCAATTATCTTTATGTCCATGACCGGTATCGGCCCGGTTATCTCCATTGCAGTTATCGTGCTTCCGATTATGCTGTCCCTCGGCATTCCGGCACCTGTTGCAATGTTCAGCTTTATGGGTTCCATCATGGCCGGTATTTTTGGCAACATCGTTAACTTCAAGCAGTATCAGACCATTTACGCAGGGTTTAATCCCGCTGCGGAAACCTACACATACAACGATTACTTCCAGATCGGAGTTATCTGTATGGTGATCGCATTGGTCGTGGTGCTGATCGTATCCAACATTTCCATGAACAAAAAAACGGCACATGCTTGGGCGGCCTCGTCCTCTTCCGCAAGTGATAATGCTCCGGCCATCTCCTGGATCTCAGTGGTTCTTCCGGTGCTGGGCGTTGTCATCTTTAAGATCCCGATTATCCTGGGCTTCTGCCTTTCCGGTATTTATGCTCTGGTGACCACCGGGAAGATGAAGGGAACTTATTCCGAGATCTGCCGGCTCTTTGCGAAGCTGTTTACGGATGGCTCCATTGATGTGGCTCCCATGGTGGGATTTTTGCTGACTCTGTCCATGTTCAACAACGCTGCCACATATGCCGCTCCTTATTTCACGGCGATCCTGGGCGGCTTTGTTCCAAAGACGGCCATCATGCTTGCAGTTATTTTCGCAGTTTTAACTCCTCTGGGCTTCTTCAGAGGTCCTTTGAACCTGGTTGGCTGCGGAACTGCTATTCTGGCGGTTGTGGTAGCCACTCTGCCGGATGCGCCGGTCGCGTTTTTATACCCGCTGTTTGCGATCACCACCATCGCGCCGCAGCATCTGGACATCACCCAGTCATGGGTGGCCTGGGGCTTTGGCTATACCAAGGTTTCGACCAAGGACTATATGAAGATGTCCATACCGACGGGCTGGATCATCGGCATCATCTGCTGTATCGCAGTATTTGTTCTTTATGGCGGCTTAATGTAAATTGTATGAAGTCGGGCGGAACTGGCGGGAACTGCCGCCAGTTCCCTCTTTGACAGCCGTCCGGTGAGCTGTCAGGCAAACCGGATGGCAACACCCTTTGGGGTGTACCTTTATGCCCGGAATGTAAGGGCAATAATGAAAGAAAGGAGAAGTCTTTAGAATGGGAAGATCAGTAAGAATGGGCATCGATGTGGGAGGAACCCATACAAAGGCAGTGGCTATTGATAACGCCACTCACGAAATTATCGGAAAATCCTCCGTGAAAACAACACATGACGATCCCAGAGGCGTTGCGGCAGGAGTGGTTAAATCCTTTCAGAACTGCTTGCACGAGAATCAAATCAGCCCGGAAGACGTAGTATTTGTTGCGCATTCCACGACTCAGGCCACCAATGCGCTGATCGAAGGCGATGTTGCAAAGGTAGGCGTAATCGGCATGGCAAAGGGCGGTCTGGAAGGATTCCTTGCCAGGAAGCAGACCCGGCTTGCGGACATCGACCTGGGAAACCAGAAGAAAATAAATATTGTCAATGATTTCTTAAATGTGAAGAAGATGGACAAGTCCACCGTGGAGGGAGCCATCGACGGCATGCAGAAGTCCGGAGCGGAGGTGTTTGTTTCCTCCATGGCCTTTGGCGTGGATGACGGAGGCCCGGAGCAGGAGGTCTATGAAGCGGCCAGTTCCAGAGGCATCCCCACCACCATGGCCTCTGATATCACCAAGCTTTACGGGCTCACCAGACGGACCAGGACAGCCGCCATTAACGCTTCTATCCTTCCTAAAATGCTGGATACGGCCAATTCCACGGAGAACTCCGTAAGAGAAGCCGGGGTTTACGTGCCCCTGATGATCATGAGAGGCGACGGCGGTGTTATGGAAATTTCCGAAATGAAAAAGCGCCCCGTTCTGACCATGCTGTCAGGACCGGCTGCCTCGGTCATGGGCTCTCTCATGTATCTGCGCGCTTCCAACGGCGTTTATTTTGAAGTGGGAGGGACCACCACCAATATCGGTGTTATCAAAAACGGACGTCCTGCCATTGATTATTCCATCGTAGGCGGCCACCCGACTTATATCTCGTCTCTTGACGTGCGGGTCCTGGGTGTGGCCGGCGGTTCCATGGTCCGGGCCAACAAACAGGGAGTGGTGGATGTGGGACCCCGTTCCGCACATATTGCGGGACTGGACTACTCCGTATTCACGGAAACGGATAAGATCAAAGGGCCGAAAGTGGAATTTTTCTCACCCAAACCCGGCGATCCCGCCGATTATGTGAGGATCCGTATGGAGGACGGATCCGCAGTGACCCTTACCAATTCCTGCGCGGCCAATGTGCTGGGGCTGGTGAAGCCGGAACATTTTTCCTATGGAAATGTGGAGTCAGCCAGAAAGGCCATGCAGGCTCTGGCGGATTACTGCGGCACCACGGCCGAAGATATTGCAAAGCAGATCATGGAAAAGGCCTATGCCAAAATAGAGCCGGTCATCCTGGAGCTGGCGGAGAAATATAAGCTGGAAAAGGACCAGATTTCCCTGGTCGGCGTTGGCGGCGGAGCGGCTTCCCTGATCATTTATTTCAGTGAAAAAATGGGCGTCAAGTATTCCATACCGGAAAATGCCGAGGTCATTTCCTCCATCGGCGTTGCTCTTTCCATGGTGCGTGATGTGGTGGAACGTATTATTCCTTCCCCGTCAAAGGACGATATCCGCGCCATTAAGAATGAGGCGTTAAACAAGGCCATTGAATCCGGAGCCACGGCGGAATCGGTGGAGATCCACATTGAGATCGATCCCCAGACCTCCAAGGTCACGGCCATTGCCACCGGATCCACTGAGGTCAAGACGGCGGACTTGTTAAAAGAGTGCGATGAAGCCGAGGCAAGGCATCTGGCGGCTCAGGACATGAGGATTTCCGACAGTGAAACAAAGCTTCTGGCAAATTCGGATTACTTCTATATATATGGAGAGAACACGGAATCCAATGCTCCGGGAGCCGTGCGGATTGTGGATAAGAAAGGCTTCATCAAGGTACAGAGAGGACGGGGAATGTGTCTGAAGGTCAAAGCGTCGGAGTATTTAGAGGCGCTTAAGAAGCTCTGGGAAGACATGGCTGTTTACCAGACGGATCTGATCATAAGGCCGGACTTTTATATCTGTATGGGTGCCCGTGTCATGGACTTCACGGCCCAGGACTTTGAACAGCTGGAACTGCTGATCGATCTGGAGGTATCATCCCTGGAGCCGGATGAAGAAATCCTTGTCACAGCGGCAAACGTAAAGCAGAGCTAACGCTTGGAGAAGACGGTATGGCGGAAACAGTATTGCGCGAAATGGCGGAACGCCTGTCGCAGGTGGATGATTTATCCTGGGGAATGTACGCATTCTCCAGGGACCTCCTTCGGGATAAGGTGGGGGAAGCGGAGAAAAAGAAGATGATCCAAAAGGCGGTCTGCTGCGGATATGAGACGGCGGAACAGGCGATGGACCGTTTAAAAACCCGGGATCCCTGGGAAATGGCAGAAAAATTGAGGCTTAAGGTGGAGCTTGCGGACAGAGGGCAGATAGCAGACAGGGTGTTATTTGCTCTTTTTACGCCTCCGGACCGGATACAGATCATGAAGGAACCCATTGAGCTGGCGGTAAAGTGCGGATTTCCCGACGGACTGCTGACGGCGGATCAGATCAGAGGACTGATCCTGGGTCATGAGATTTTCCATTACCTTGAGGAAACGGAGGAAGGGATCTATACGAGAAGCGAGAGGATTGTCCTGTGGAAGCTGTTCGGTTATGAGAGTAAATCAACCATCAGAGCATTGTCTGAAATCGGAGGAATGTATTTTTCCAAGAAAATAAATGATTTTTCCTATTCACCATTTGCGTTAGATATACTTTTGTATTATAATTATAATTCGAACGAAGCCCTGAAGATGTACAGGGAAGTATTAAGTTTTTAACAGGAGGCATTCATGGGCGGTACAGACAATAACCAGGAAGACACCATTTACGATGTATTGAGATCAGATATACTGGATTTGAAGCTGCGCCCAGGAATGATATTCAGTATCAAGGACATAAGCGAGTCCTATCAGGTCGGAAGGACTCCGGTCCGGGATGCACTGATCAGCCTTTCCAAGGAGGGGCTCATCACCTTCCTGCCCCAGCGGGGGACCATGATATCAAAGATCGATTATGACAAGGTCCGCAACGAGCGCTTCTTAAGGACCTGTGTGGAAGAAAACGTGATGCTGGAATTTATGGCGGTCTGCAATTTAAAGGCCATAACAGCCCTGGAGATGTCCTTGGACAGACAGGAGCAGCTTGAAAAGACGGAAGATATACGGGCATTTCTGGCGGAAGACATGTATTTTCATTCCATCTTTTATGACGGAGCCAACAAAGGATACTGCAATGATATCCTGGCGGCCAATTCCGGCCACTACCGGAGGATAAGGCTGTTGGCCATGGCGGATTCGGGAATTGAGCAGGGGGTCGTGAAGCAGCACAGAGACTTGATGGATGCCATCCTTGCCAAGGATTCTGAACGGCTTCACGTAATTTTGAACCATCATTTAAACCGCCTGATGAGCAAGGAGCGGCCTCTGGTATCCAAGTATCCGGATCTCTTTGTCCGGGAAAATACAGAGGTGAGGCGGGAGTCCGACGGACTGGGCGTTGACTTTCTGGTGGATACGAAACTGAAATATCATGCGTAGGGAAGGCCGTGGGATTTTATCCTTTTAAAGCGCGGTCATGCCCAGTTCCGTGATCTCACAGCCGCCTCTTGTGCGGTTGATCTTGATCATGCCCTCGTCGGAAAGCTCTTTTAAGAGGGTGCGCAGCTTTCCTTCGCTTATGTCAGTCCCTTTTTCAGCCAGGACTTCTTTTATGCTGCTGCGGCCGATGCGGGGAGAGGCGGCGATCAGGGACAGGATGGAGTTTTTAATGGCGCTTTGTCCGGCCAGAGGTTTTTGCAGGCGCTTTCTGATGTAGGAGGGCAGCTGGGAGTGGATGAGAGGATGGGCTGCGTAGTTGGTGAAAAAGAAACGGGTCAGGTTTAAGAGCTCCTGTACGTTCCCGGGATAATCGTAGCTCAGCAGAAAATCCATCAGGCTTGGGGATATAATATCCTTCAGGCGCAGGTTGGAATCATGGAACAGGTTCTGGAAGAAATGCTCCATTAATAAAGGGATGTCCTTTCTTCTTTCCCGGAGGGGAATGGTGTCAATGGAGGCTGCGTTCAGCAGGAAGAACAGTTCTTCCCGGAAGGTGCCGCCCAGGACATCCTCATATAAGTCGTGTCCGGCTGTGGCAATGATCCGGAAGTTCGAAAGAGGGTGGCTCTGGAAAAGAGGGGTTTCCTGACTGCCGTTTTGCAGGACTTCGATGAGATGATCCTGCATTTCAAGGGAAAGGAGCTCGGCCCGTTCGATGAGCAGCGTTCCTTTGTCCGCAGAATGGAGGAATCCGGTCAGCTGATGGCCCAAGGTGCCTTTTTCTGATGTCTCACAGAAAGAATGAAAAACTGCAAGGGGCTTCTGCCTTCGGTTGGAGGCCCTGTGGATGGCTGTGGCGATCATTTTTTTCTGTGTTCCGCTTTCACCCTGGATCAGCACCGGAAAATCATAGAGAGCCAGGCGCCGGGCATATTCCAGCATGTTTTTCACCTGGACTGAGGCGGTCAGGATGTTTGAGAAACCGTTGTTTAAATAGGGGCCCTCCCCGCTGTCGGCCCTTTTATAAGGAAGCTGCTGTTCCCCTGTCTGAGAGACAGGGGTATTTTTGCTGGTGATCAGATAAAGAGGGGAATGGTTGGGAAGGGAGAGTTCCAGGATGCTCAATCCGAGAATGCTCCCTTTTTTGCTTTCCAGTTCATAGTCCGCGCTCTGGCAGAAAGTCAGGCAAGAGTACTTGGCGGGAAGCAATTCGGAAAACTGCTTCCCGCAGGCATTCGCTTCCGGAACTTCTAAATCCAGGGAGAACTGCCGGTTCATCATGGTGATCTCCCCTTCCGAGGATATGAGACAGATCCCCTGGGAAAGGTTTTGAATGACTGCCTGCAGCAGCTGGTGGGAAAAAATGTAATTGCTGTAATAGGTTCCTGTCAGCTTGGTGATCTGCAGGATGCGGTTGATGTACCCCTGGGTGATCTGGTTGGAAAGACCGGCCGGTAAGTGGAAGCAGACGCATAATTCGTTGATGGTCGAGATATCTATGATGCGGTTTCCAATATTGACTACATTTTTTATATGACCGGGAACCAGCTGGGGTTCCCCTACGGTGACGGCATATTGTATGGATTCATCCGTCTCGCCGCAGCCCGGATAATAGGGGATAAACTGATACTGGGTGATTCCTGCCTCCCGAAACTGTTCAATGACGGTCGGAATGGACTCGCCCACATCATTGACCAGATAGACTCTTTCGCCGGGAGGGATGCGGATGATCTGATCCAAAAACGCGTGGTTAAAGGTCCGGGTACAGATGAGCTGCTCCACATCTTCGGGAACTGGGAGGGGAAAGGCGCTCTTTACATGGGCGCTGGAGAACAAAATGCACTGGTATCCTGTGATCTGGGAGGGCGTGTGGACCTGATAGAGGTCAATGGTATCAAAAGAGATATATTTTCCCAATATGGAATGAAGATATGTCTGGAATTCCAGGCGTATGGCAGCGCTTATGCATACGATCAAAGCATGGTATCTGGGCGTTTTCTGCATCGTGTTCCTACCTCCTCATAAAGTTATTGGGCATATTATATCAATAATACCTCCTTAAAACAACCTAAAAGATTCAGAATCTTAATTTTTATGGAGAGGAGGCATCTGCCGCCGGAGATTTGTTTGACAAATCAGAAACGCTGCGTATAAAATGGCTTAAAAGCAAGGAAGCTTACCCGTTCGGGGGGTTCCCTTGCTCTTTTTGTATAACCAGAAAAGTGAGGAGGAAATGCTATGAAAAGAAGATGGTTAACGTTGTGGACAGCGGCAGTGCTCACTGCATCAGTGACATTGCTTACGGCCTGCGGTTCTTCATCGGGAACACAGAAAGAGTCTGGCGGAGAGTCTGCTTCCCAGGCGGCAGAGACCACGGCAGGGGCCGGGCAGAGGGCGGATCGGTTTCCCAGGACACGGAAATCACCGCCGCGGTAAGAGTTGATTTCACCACCATGGACCCTATGGATACCAGTGATACCCTTTCCGGCGGGATTCAGCGTATGATGATGGACGGATTGTTCGGCTTTGATGATGAAATGAAAATTTATCCCATGCTCGCCACCGGCTATGAAGCCAATGAGGATGCCACCGAGTTCACGATCACGCTGCGAGAGGGGATTTCTTTTACGGACGGAACTCCATGGAATGCGGATGCAGCCATTGCTAACTTTACGAAGTGGGGAGACAAGACGCTTGGGTTAAAGCGTACCACATTTCTCAGCAATACCCTGGATCACGTGGATAAGGTCGGCGATTATACCATTAAGGTTACCTTAACATCACCTTTCGGCGCATTTATCAATAACCTGGCTCATCCGGCCTGTGTGATCATGAGCCCCAAACAGATCGAAGCGGGTCCGGAGGTGTGCGCCCAGGCTCCCGTAGGCACAGGACAGTATAAATTTGTGGAATGGGTGGCAGGGGATCACCTGACGCTGGAGCTGAATAAGGACTGGTGGGGCTATGACCCGGATATCAGCGGAGGAACGGCTCTGGCTGATCCGGATGCCGGTTTTAAATCCATTACCTTTAAACCCGTCGGAGAGGATGCCACCCGTGTGGCCATGATCCAGTCCGGAGATGCACAGATCATATGGCCGGCTCCCACAGAAAGCGTCGAGGCACTGAAGACAGATCCCAATGTGGCGGTAAATCAGGGAGAGGGCATTGTGGTGTGGTATTTCATGATGAACAACCAGAAGGCGCCGTTCAATGACGTGAGGGTACGCAGGGCAGTCAGCTATGCCATCAATAAGGAAGCTTATGTCCAGGTCGTAATGAATGGGCTGGGAACGCCGGCTACGTCTATCATTGGTCCGGCGGTGCAGTATTACAAGGGAAATGATCCCCTTGCCTATGATCCGGCAAAGGCGAAAGAGCTTTTGGCAGAAGCCGGATATCCTGATGGCTTCACAACCACTCTCATGTATCAGAATACTTCAGCCAACCAGAAAAAGGCAGAGTTTTACAAGCAGCAGCTGGCTGAGGCAGGCATCAATCTGGAATTGAACGGTATGGAAAGCGCCATTGTAAATGAAAAGGTTCAGGGAGCTACCGGCCCGGGGTCTGAGGTAGAGGTTGAGTGTTATTTATCCGGATGGTCTCCTTCCACCGGGGATGCGGACTGGGGAATCAGGCCTTTGCTTGCCAGGGAATCACAGCCGCCTATGAGCTATAACATGTGCTATTACGAAAATGATGAATTGGAAGAGTGCATAAAGGCAGGTCTTCAGAGCGCGGATGATTCGGTACGCAGGGAGGCTTATGCAAAAGCGCAGGATATTATCTGGGAGGATGTGCCCATGGTATGTGTCTCGCTGGATTACAATACATGGGTGACCGGCAGTAAGCTGTCAGGGGTAAAGATTTATCCCGATGGCGCCATTAACATGAAGAATGCTAAAATGACCAGATAAATGGATGAGGAATCATTGATGCGGCGGGGGTGTCCTGTTACCAGGGCACCTTTGCCGCATTGCCCCATAGAATCATAGGAGATGAGAAGGATGCTCAAGTATACATTCCGGCGTGTGCTGGGAACGATCCCCACGCTGATCATTGTAATAACCTTTGTTTTTTTCTTTGTAAGGATGATTCCCGGCGATCCTGCAAGGCTGGTGGCGGGAGAGCAGGCCACCCAGCAGGATGTGGAAGCCGTCAGGGTCCAGCTTGGTCTTGACAGGCCCATAGCAGTTCAGTATATCCGTTATATCGGAGGATTGTTAAAAGGGGACCTGGGGAATTCTCTTCGTACCAAACGTCCGGTTTCGGTTGAAATAGGGGCCAGATATTGGAATACCCTTGTCCTTACCGCCGCAAGTCTTGTCTGGAGTACCCTGGCCGGAGTGTTTTTTGGTGTATGGTCCGGAAAAAACAGGGGAAAATGGCAGGACTATACGGGTATGACCGTAGCGGTTTCGGGTATTTCACTCCCTGCATTCTGGGTGGGATTTCTCCTGATCATGATATTTGCCGTAAAGCTCCGCTGGTTTCCCACGACAGGAGCGGGGAAGCTTAAGAATCTGGTCCTGCCCTCCGTCACATTGGGCATCAGCATAGCGGCAGTGATCGCAAGGTTCACAAGATCCTCTGTCATAGAAGTTCTGAAAGAGGATTATATACGGACAGCCAGGGCAAAGGGGCTTAAGAAAAAGGCCGTAACCTGGAGACACGCCTTTCGCAATTCCATGATCTCGGTGGTTACGGTGGTGGGGCTTCAGTTTGGTTATCTCCTTGGAGGCTCTGTGGTCACGGAAGCGGTATTCGCTTATCCGGGTCTTGGATCCCTTCTCATTGAATCCGTCAACTACCGGGATTATCCGGCCATTCAGTCACTGATCCTTATTTTTTCATTGCAGTTTATCATCATCAACCTGGTTGTAGATATCCTTTATGCGGTCCTCAACCCGGAAATCAAGCTCGGTTAAGGGAGGGACCATCGTATGGCTGAAAAAAAGGAAATAAATGAAAGATCAGATATTAAAACTCCCGTATCCGAGATGGTGCGAAAGTTCAGAAAGCAGAAAAATGCGGTTACGGCGCTGGTGTTTGTGCTGTTTTTGGTGATCCTTGCCCTGGTGGGGCCGGTTCTGGCGCCTTACGGCATCAATGAATATGATTATTCGTCCATTCTTCAGGGACCCGGCACGGCTCACTTTTTCGGCACAGATGAATTTGGCCGGGATCTGTTTTCCAGGATTTTATGCGGAACCAGGATCTCACTTTCCATCGGCCTGCTTGCAGTTACGGCGGGAGCGGTGTGCGGCACCGTTCTTGGCCTTATGGGCGGTTATTACGGCGGTTTGATCGATTCCGTGATCATGAGGGTCTGCGATACCCTGTTTGCGTTTCCCGGGATCATTCTGGCGATTGCCATTGTGGCGATCCTTGGCAGCGGCCTGTATAATGTGGTCATTGCCGTGGCGGTATTCTCCACTCCCACGTTTGCAAGGCTTGTAAGAGGAAGGACGCTGTCCCTTAAAAATGCGGTGTTTGTCCATGCGGCCAGGAACCTGGGGGCTTCGGATGCCAGGATCCTGTTCAGGCATATTCTGCCGGGAGCGGTGCCGGACATTATCGTACAGTATACCATGTCCATCGGTTCCTCCATTCTGACGGCCTCCAGCTTAAGCTTTCTGGGCATGGGAGCCCAGCCGCCCACACCTGAGTGGGGCCTGCTCCTTTCCAACGGGAGAACCTATATGATGACCAGTGTCCACACGACCCTGTTTCCCGGCCTTGCCATCTTTCTCACCGTACTGAGCTTTAACATTCTTGGCGACGGTCTGCGGGATGCGCTTGACCCCAAACTGACGGATTAAGGAGATGACGTTTTATATGGAATCGAAGAAAAACATACTTGAAATTAAAAATCTCCATACCTATTTCTATACGGACGGGGGAATCATTAAATCCGTGGATGGCGTGGACATTGAATTAAAGGAAGGTTCCACCCTGGGGATCGTGGGAGAATCCGGAAGCGGAAAAAGCGTTACCGCTCTGTCCGTCATGAACCTTTTAATGGGCACCACAGGCAGGGTGACCGAGGGAGAGATCCTTTTAGACGGCAGGGACGTGGTGCGGATCGGGGAAGAGGAAAAACGGAAATTGAGAGGGAGCAGGATATCCATGATCTTCCAGGAACCCATGACCAGCTTAAACCCGGTCATGAAAATCGGAAGACAGCTGACGGAATGTGTGCTCCAGCATGAGTCTGTTACAAAGCATGAAGCTTATAAAAAGGCGGAGGATATGCTGCGCAGGACCGGCGTTCCCCGAGTGGAGCGGATGATGAAGGAATATCCCTTCCAGCTCTCCGGGGGACAGCGCCAGAGGGTCATGATCGCCATGGCTCTGGTGTGCAGGCCTCAGGTGCTCATAGCCGATGAGCCCACCACAGCATTGGATGTAACCATACAGGCCCAGATCCTCGATCTGATGAACAATTTAAAAAAAGAAACCGGGACTTCCATCCTGTTTATTACCCATGATCTGGGGGTAGTGGCGGAAACCTGTAATGAGGTGGCGGTGATGTACTGCGGACGGGTGGTGGAAAAAGGAGATGTGAGATCCATTTTTGCAGCGCCATCCCATCCATATACCAGGGGCCTGCTGGATTCCATTCCAAAGCTGGGGGTTCCTGTCGACCAGCTGGAATCCATACCCGGCAATGTCCCCAGTCCCAGGCACATGCCAAAGGGGTGCAAATTTGCGCCCAGATGTTCCCGGGCATTTGATAAATGCCGGGAAGAAGAGCCGGATTTTTTCCATATAGAAAACGGCCACGTGAGCCGGTGCTGGCTTTGTGAAGGGAAAGGCGGTGAGGGAAAATGACAGAAAACCTGCTGAGTGTCAAGGATATGAAGATCTATTATCCCGTTTCCGGCCGCAGGCTGGGGAAGAAGGAGTATGTAAGGGCGGTGGACGGAGTTTCCTTTGAGGTGAAAGAGGGGGAGGTATTCGGCATTGTGGGAGAGTCCGGATGCGGAAAATCCACCCTTGGGAGAGGGATCTGTAAGCTGGAAGAACCCACCTCCGGCGAAATTCACCTTGCCGGTGAGAACATTTCTTCCTATAACAGCAGGCAGATGCGTCCGGTGCGCAAAAAGGTCCAGATGGTGTTTCAGGACCCTTATGCTTCCTTAAATCCCAGGATGCCGGTGTTTGATATCATCGCCGAACCTCTGCTGATTCATGGCCTTGCAAAGACCAGGGAGGAACGGACGGATAAGGTGCTTGGGCTTTTGCGGAAGGTCGGGCTGGATGAGTATCATGCCAACCGGTATCCCCATGAATTTTCCGGCGGCCAGCGCCAGCGGATCGGTATTGCACGGGCGCTTGCGGTAGAACCCAGACTCATTATCGCGGATGAACCCGTGTCGGCCCTGGATGTTTCGATCCAGGCTCAGGTGCTGAACCTGTTGAACCAGCTGAAAAAAGACTTTTCCCTTACCTATATATTTGTGGCTCATGATTTAAGCGTGGTGGAGCACATCAGCGACCGGGTGGGGGTCATGTACCTTGGGAATTTCGTGGAGGTGGGCTTAAAAGAGAAACTCTATAAAAATCCGCTCCATCCCTATACCCAGGCGCTTTTATCGGCAGTTCCGGTTCCGGATCCGGAAGTGAAGCGGGAACGGATCATTCTGGAGGGGAGCATACCATCCGCATTGAATCCGCCCCAGGGCTGCAAGTTTCACACCCGGTGTCCCAAGTGCATGGAACGCTGTTCCGTGGAAATGCCGGAGCGGTACCAGGCGGATGAGGACCATTATGTATACTGCCATTTGTATGACGGCAGGTGAAATAAAAAATAATTGCAGATTTTTAATTAGGATGTGTCTGAAAACTGCAATGAGTTTTCAGATACGCCCTGACAAGAGGAGAAAATAATTATGGATATGGAAATGTTTGGAAGCCTGTCCGATGCCTTTGGTCCCAGCGGCTTTGAAGAGGATGTCATACGGACGGCAGCAGGATATTTAGGCAGGTATGAGGTGGAAAATGATGCTATGAACAATTTATATGCCCGTATGCCCGGCGGGACGGCGGGTAAGCCTGTCATTTTGCTGGATGCCCATCTGGATGAATGCGGTTTCATGGTCCAGTGCATCCACAGCAACGGCTGTCTGGGGATCCTGATGCTGGGAGGGTTTCATCTCACCAATGTTCCGGCTCATTCCGTGCTGGTGAGAACAAGGGCCGGAAAGCTTGTGAAAGGCATTATCACTTCCAAGCCCGTACATTTCATGAATGACAGGGAGCGAAATTCCCAGGCCCTTGACATCGAAAGCATTTACGTGGACATAGGGGCAGGCAGCCGGAAGGAAGCCGAAGAGGACTTCGGAATATCCATCGGAGATCCCATGATCCCCGACGTTTCCTTTGAATACGATGAGGAGCACGGCATCTGCTTTGGAAAGGCCTTTGACAACCGGGCGGGATGCGCCTGTATCATTGAAACCATGAACCGGCTTTATGATGACAGGAACAGCCTGTCTGTCCAGGTGACAGGAGCCTTTGCCGCCCAGGAGGAAGTGGGCATGAGAGGCGCTGTCGTGACAAGCCAGGCGGTAAAACCGGATCTGGCCATTGTTTTTGAAGGCTCTCCCTCCGATGATTTCTTTTTCGATCCGGGACTCACCCAGGGGAGGATGAAAGGAGGGGTGCAGATCCGGCGCATGGATAAGAGCTACATTTCCAATCCCGTGTTTGCGGAATATGCCATCCAGACCGCCGGACGGCTGGGGATCAAATATCAGGAGGCGGTCCGAAGGGGCGGAAGCACCAACGCGGGAAAAATAAGCCTGACGGGAAAGGCTGTGCCGGTGCTGGTTCTGGGCGTTCCTTCCAGGTATATTCACACCCACTATAATTTCTGTGCCAGGGAAGATCTGGAAGCTGCGGCCGAGCTGGCGGCTCAGGTGATCAAGGGACTGAATGACCCGCTGATCCGCCGTATCTGCCGGGGAGATGTGCTGCAGACGGCGAAGGCTGAGGTGGGTGCGTGACAAAACCGGTGATCGGCGTCATCGGCAATACGCTGATGACGGAATTGGGAAGGTTTCACAGCATGGAGCGAACCTATGCCAACAGCAGCTATATGGAAGCCGTGCTCAGGAACGGGGGAGTGCCCGTGATCATCCCGGCAGCTTCCATTCTGAACGATCCCCGGCAGGCCATGCGGTTCTGCGACGGGCTCATTTTTCCCGGCGGCGAGGATATCCATCCCTGGTATTATGGGCAGGAGCCCGTGGCTTTGACCGGAGAGCTTCATCCGGAGATCGATGAGGCATTGGGGCTGGCAGGGAAGTATGCGCTTGACCGTAGAATTCCCATGCTGGGGATATGCAAAGGACATCAGTTTTTAAATGTTCTCATGGGGGGAACCCTTTATCAGGATATTTCCCTTCGGGGGCAGGAAAGCATCCAGCATATGCAGAAACGGAAAAGAAGCTGTCTGACCCATCACGTGGAAATTTCAGAGGGAACAAGGCTTGCAGGCATCCTGGGTCCGGGTACCAGGGAGACCAATTCCATGCACCATCAGGCGGTGAAGGAGCTGGGAAAAGGGCTTAAGGTCTCTGCCTTTGCTTCGGACGGCGTGATAGAAGCGCTGGAGGACGACGATGGACTGATTATAGGGGTCCAATGGCATCCCGAGGACCTTATTGATTCCGCTCCGGTGATGAACCGGCTGTTTGCCTGCTTCGGGGAACAATGTGTGCGGATGAGGATAAAATAAAGAACAACTCCGGGGAAATGCAGGTTGAAAAAAGTAAAAAAGTGCTTTTTACCTCTTGCATTTCCCCAAAACTTATGCTATAATCCTCGTGTTGCAAAACGTGAAATGAATAAAAAAGCTTAATTATGCGCGAGTGGCTCAGTTGGTGGAGTACGACCTTGCCAAGGTCGGGGTCGCGGGTTCGAGTCCCGTCTCGCGCTCTTTTAATCAGGTGGCCGGAACCCTGATTTTACACAATGTCATTAATTTAAGACTGTAACAAAAGAAACATCATCCTATCAGCAAATGAATGGGTGATGTTCTCTTTTTATTTATGATTTCTGCTCAAAAAAATTCTATGCAACAGCCTGCATTATTTGACAAAGAAAACAAAATGATATAGAGTTAGAAATAACTAACACACCACACATGGAGATCAAATGGAAGAATATTTTGGGATTTTAAGAAAATCTGATATATTTCAATTGGCCGATGATGAGACGATAAAACATGTCCTCTATTGTTTAGAGGGGCATATCAGACTCTATGGCAAGGGTGAAATAATATATCATTATGGAGATATGATATTCAATGCTGGTATCGTTCTGGAGGGAAAAGTGGAACTTATTCTACCGGGAACAATAGGAGATGACTCAAGCATAAAGGTGGCTGTCCCTTCGGACTCTTTTGGATGTTCCCATTCATGTATCACAGACCAGCCTTCACTTGTGACGGTTATTGCAAGCAAAAAAACAAAAATCTTATTTTTAAGAATGTCAAAGCTTTTTAGCCAGGAAGCTATAAGATGTAGATTTGCATCGTTGGTTACAGCTAATTTGTTGAGGCAGACAGCTTTTGCAAATCTTGAACAAAACAGAAGGATCCATATTATGAGCAGGCGTTCTATACGGGACAAAATTTGGACCCTGTTAAAATATACACCTCTTGAAGGGGATCGATGTCTGATCGATATGAACAGACAGGAAATGGCAGACTATCTTGGTGTCGAGAGAAGTGCGTTATCAAGAGAACTCAGCAGAATGAAAAAGGAGGGCCTTATAGATTATAGAAAAAATGTATTCATAATAAATAAATATCAATAAAAGGATTAATTTCGTTGCAGTTGCAATGGATATAATCCTTTTTTTCATATAAACTTATATATGAGTTAGTTAAAACTAACAAATAAGGAGGACATTATGAAATTAAGATTAAAAACAACTTCACTTTTATTAGCATCCATATTGTTATTAACTGCATGTGTTTCAAATAATAATAAAGATACGGCTGCCTCATCAGCGGTGGAAACCACATCTGAAGAAGCAATAACTGCTGCTGAGGAAAATGAAACAGATTCCAAAGCGGATAACGAGCTGACAGGAACTCATATAGTTGAAGACCATGCCGGAAACCGTGTTGAAGTTCCAAATAAAATAGAACGTATTGTAATAGATCAGATTCCAATATTGTCTACATATATGGCATATTTTGAAGGCTCAGCACCTCATATTGTCGGGTACAGCGGTTCGTTTAAGGAAACCATATCAGAGACAGCATTAAAGAATATTGCGCCTGAGCTGCTTGAATCATCAGATACGGTATATGCACAATCAGACCTGAATATAGAGGAGATCATAAAGCTTAAACCAGATGTGATTTTTTATAATGCGAATAATAAAGAGCATGCACAAATATTGGCTTCAAGTGGGATTCCATCCATAGGATTTGCGACAGTAGGGGCAGATTCCCCTGCAGATCCAATAGAAAGGTATAAGCAGTGGCTGATACTTCTTGAGGATGTATTTGGTGAGAAGGGCAAGATGGATGGTTTTATTGAAGCAGGTAATAAGATCATTGAGGATGTGGAAACCAGAATAGAAAATATTCCGGAGGATAAGCGTCCAAGTACAATGATTTTATTTAAGCTGATAGATGGCGTTCCTCAGGTTGCCGGTAAAGGCGTATTTGGCGATTATTGGCTGCAGCACCTTGGAGTTAAAAATGTAGCAGAGGAGGCAAATGGATTTGCACAGGTCAGCTTTGAACAAATATATGATTGGGATCCTCAGGTATTATTTTTAAATGGTCCGGGTCTGCTAAAGCTAAACAGGCAGGATGTGATAGATAATAAAGTTGAGGGTGTGGATTTTTCAACAATACAGGCAGTAAAAGAGGAACGTGTATATAACACAACACTGGGTATGTGGAACTGGTTCACCCCTAATCCCGATGCACCACTTGTATTAGCCTGGCTTGCATATCATACTTATCCGGAAGAATTTTCAGACTATCCTTTGGAAACAGTAATACGTGATTATTACCGGAACCTTTATGGGTATGAAATTACTGATGAAGAAATGAAGGGAATGCTTCAATTGCGATGAAAAATACTGTTTGGATCAGACATAACAAATTCACGGCCGCTGCGATACTGATAATGATACTGTTACCAATTGCAACTGCAGTCATATGCTTGTGTATAGGAAGAATGAATCTTTCTATTATAGAGGTTATTAACACCTTATCTGATGCAGCAAAGGGGAACAGACAAAGCCAGAACTATTCAATTGTTATAAATTTAAGAGCACCAAGAATCATAATGGCAGTCATTGTGGGAGCTGGTCTCACATGTGCAGGAAATGCGTTCCAGTCACTTTTTTCTAATCCGCTTGCAACACCGGATGTACTGGGGGTTACAAGTGGAACCTGTGTGGGCGCAATCTTTGCCATTATAATGTCCATGGGCATCCTGGAGACTCAGTTGCTTGCATTGGCTTTTGGACTTTTTGCTGTGTGGATTACCATGGTACTGGCAAGAGACAGAAATGGGCAGTCGGTAGTATTTCTTGTACTTGCCGGGGTAATCATATCGGCATTGTTTAATGCAGTAGGTTCTTTATTGAAATATACTGCTGATCCTTTAGATAAACTTCCGGCGATAACCTATTGGCTTTTGGGAAGCTTTACAAGTGCATCCTATAAAAAAATCATGGTAGGCTCACCACTGATACTTGCAGGCATTGCAGTAATATATCTGATGAGATGGAAATTAAATATATTATCACTTAGCAGTGATGAAGCAAGAGCAAGCGGAATGGATTTAAAGAAAACGCGCTTGGTTTTCGTACTGGCGGCTACAGTCATAACAGCTTCATGCGTTTCAATGTGTGGACAGGTCGGCTGGATAGGACTTCTGATCCCGCACTGTTCAAGAATGCTTGTAGGAAGTAACAATCGTTATGTGGTTCCTGTAGGAATCAGCATTGGCGCCAGTTTTATGATTATCATTGATACATTTTCAAGAAGCATTAGTGTTATTGAACTTCCACTGTCCATTCTTACCGCAATCATTGGAGCGCCGGTATTTATATCATTGCTAAAAAGAAATAGGGGGAGCTTACATTGATACTTGAAGTACAGAATGGAAGTTTCGGCTATCCGCATCAACAAAAGATATTAAAGAATATTAACTTTAAATTAAATAAGGGAAGGATTCTATCCGTGCTCGGCCCTAATGGAATAGGGAAAACAACACTTTTAAAATGTATGGTTGGGCTTTTAGACTGGGTGGATGGAAAAAGCTTTTTATATGGAGAGGATATAAAAAGTATAAATTCAAAAAAGCTGTGGTCAAAGGTTTCCTATATCCCTCAGTCTCATGCATTTGCATTTTCAATTACAGGTCTTGAGATGGTTGTTCTTGGACGCAATGCACATCTTGGGGTCTTTGAACAACCAGGTATCAAAGATATAGAGATGGCTGAAGAAATAATGAAGCGAATAGGGATCGAGAGGCTGGCAGACAAAGACTGTAACCAAATGAGCGGGGGAGAGCTGCAGATGGTGCTCATCGCAAAAGCGCTTATAAACAGGCCTGATCTCATTGTTCTTGATGAACCGGAAACAGGCCTTGATTTCCATAATCAGATACTGGTGCTGAGTCTGATTGAGCGTATGGCCCATGAGGAAGGAATATGTGCTGTTATGAATACACATTATCCAACGAATGCAATTTCTGTTTCTGATGAAGCGCTCATGCTGAACAGTACCGGCGAGTATGTATATGGGCTGACTCAGGATATCCTCAATGAAGAGAATATTTCAAAAGCATTTCATGTGAATGTTGCAGTGAATGAATTTCAATATAACGATCGTATCGTAAAGAGCATCGTTCCAATTTCAATTACGAACGAAAAAGGAGGAAAATTATGAAAGATTTAAGTACAGCGCTGGAAATGATACGGATAAACTATGAAAAATATAAAGAACCTGTGCCAATCGTAAAAGAATTTGTAATGGGATACAGATGGTTCATGGTAGCTGATACGAATGACAGATTATCTATGTCACTGCGGGTGGGACAGGAAAAAAGCTTTGATGAATATGAGAAAATATTAAAATCCTTAATAGACAGGCCGGCAGATGACTGTGTTCATGAACTTATTAAGCGGTCTGATCCCGAGCTTAGAACAATAGCCGCTTGTTTATGCAATCTCTTAAGTAAGCCATTTAACTCAGCAGACAGACTGAAAGACAGAGGAATTATCCGGACAGAGGGGCGCATATTTGACTATGATGTAAAAGATAAAAAGGTAGGAATCATAGGTTATGGCCTGTATAATGAAGTTTTTCTTGGAAAGTGTAAGGAATTTCATGCTTTTGATTTTCGGGATCCCAAAGGGATTTTAAATTATAGAATTGGAAATGAAACGAAAGTATATCCGGAAAACATCTGCTGGCATCTTGGAGACAATGCGCTTGAACATAAAGAGGTACTTGAAAGTCTGGATATTGTAGTAATGACTGGCTGCACGATAGTGAATAATACATATAAAGATATTCTCAAAGCATGTAAAAACGCACAAATCAGAGGAATTTATGGTCCAAGCGCTGAACTGTGTCCGGAATATCTGTTTGATCTCGGATATAATTATATATTCAGTGCTTCGGTAAGGGATAAGGAGGCATATTATAAGTCTACGTTTGCAGCGATTCCGGAAGGAATGGATTTATCTTACATGGATTGCTATGAGCTTAGTAAAAGAGCATAGGAGGCAGTATTTTGCAGACAGGGGTATATTCAATTTCAAAAAAGCATGTGCCAAAATCAGGCATGACAATATCAACAAATGCGAAAATAGGGAAAAAATCTATGGTACACCATTTTTCGCTGGGAAGCGGCACGGATATAAGCTCAGAAGCTTATAATAATCCTGCTTTATATATTGGGATTTATGGAACAGGTATATTTGATATTGGTACAAATGGTAATTGTAAGCTGCAGATGAATTCACATCATATAATTTTTTTACATGAGGGAACATTGTGTGGAGTTAATTCCGTAGGAGAAAAGGGACTCATATACACAGAAATACTATTTGAGAAGGGGAGCAAAATGAATGAAATTTTAAAAGCCAATGAGGTATTTGATTTAAAGAATCTTATAGACTATGAGGAGGGGAGCATTGCTAATATTGACCTTGCATCTGGCGAAGGTATGAAGTTTATGATTCTGTCGTTTGATGACGGATGCATGCTTTCTGAACACAAGGCTCCCGGGGATGCATTATTATTTGCACTGGAAGGAAAAGCAGTTATTATCTATGAAGGAAAAAATTATGATATAAGAGAGGGTGAAAACTTCCGTTTTGAAAAAAATGGACTTCATGGTGTTAAGGCAGAAGGGAAATTTAAAATGGCACTTCTGCTAACTTTAGAATGAGATTTCTAACCGGCTCCAAGCTGTCAAGAGCAAGCGCTGTTCCTGCTAAACTCTTGACAGCTTTCTTTATAGAAGTTAAAATGTGGGATAGAGTACGGAAAAGCAACTCCAAAACCTCCTGTATTTACTGTGTTTTTGGAATGACAATGGGGTGCGGGGCCCGTCTCGCGCTCTTATTTTTGGTTCATGCGGATTTCCATATTTGGGAGATCCTTTTTTTGTTCATGACAGAAAGGAGTTCTGCCGATTATTTTAACGGAATCAGGCATTGCATTTGGCAGCGGAAAATACTATAATACGGAATTACATAATTTTTATGATAAAGGACTAAGGAGGGAAACATGGTACATGTGAAGAACATAATAAAAATCTTTATTGACGACTTAAAGCACATAGCGTTTAATCCGGTGGCCGTTCTCATCTCCCTGGGGCTTATGCTGATTCCGGCTTTATACGCCTGGTTTAATATCGCGGCCAGCTGGGACCCCTATTCCAATACAAAGGGACTTAAGGTTGCGGTGGTCAATCTGGATGAAGGAGCTTCCATTGACAGCATTTTTGATACGGATATTGATGATTCTTCCATCAACATCGGGGAGATGATCCTGGATGAACTCCGAAAAAACGAACAGATCGGCTGGCAGTTTGTCGACAGGGATGAGGCCATCGGAGGAGTGGAATCCGGGAAATATTATGCGGCAGTCATCGTTCCCCAGGATTTCAGCCAGAAGATATCAAGTGTTCTTACCTCCCACATTGAGCGCCCGGTGCTGCAATATTATGTAAATGAAAAGAAGAATGCCATTGCCACAAAGATCACGGACAAAGGCGTGGAAAGCGTACAGCAGCAGATCAATGAAACATTCATCAATTCCACCTCCAAGGTGGCCGGAAAGCTCTTAAACGGATATTCGGATGACTGGAGCACGGACAAGGAGACGAACAGGAGCGATGCCATCGGAACTCTCACGGATGTGAAGGGTGACTTGAACCAGCTTGTGGATACCATTACCATGCTCCAGTCCTCCCTGCGTTCGGTCAACAGCTTAAACGACGGAGTGAAGGGAACCCTTCCCGATGTCAGCAAGATGATCGATTCGGGCGGTAAGACAGCTGAGAGCGCAAGGGAGCTTATCGATTCCACCAGAGGACTTTCCGGCACGGTGACCGACGGGGTGAGCGATATGCTGGACCAGATCCTGGAGATTGAAGAATCGGTTTATGAATCCTTTGAAGTGATCGGAAAACTGACGGATACCTCGGCCGATGGAACCGCGGATGCGCTGAAAGCCATGGAAAATCTGATCACGGGAAGCATCGGCCAGTTAAACAGCGTGAACCGGATCCTGGGAAGCTTAAACCAGAAGCTTCCGATTCCCATTCAGGAGCTGACGGATCTTCAGCAGAAGATCACAGAGGCAGTGAAACAGCAGCAGGATCTGCTTAAGAAGCTGGAGAACGCCGAGCGCACGGTGAGGCAGACAAAGCGGCTGCCCGATGATATACGGGATGACCTGGGGGATACGCTCGATACAGTCTACAATTCCATATCAGACATTCACAATTTTTATACCGGAAAGGTGGAAATTCCTTTAAAGGACAGCCTGGATAAGACGTACGACGCCCTGGATTCCAGTGCGGGAGCCCTGGACAGTGTGGGAAATGTGGTGGGGCAGATCGACACCACACTCACCAGCGTCACCGCATCCTCCCAGAGTCTTATAGAATCTCTGGACAGCGCGGTGAATATGATAAACAGGAGCCAGGACCGGGTGAATGACATGATCGGTGATGTGAACCGGATTGCGGACAGCAAGCAGTTAAACAAGATCATGGATATCATGAAAAATGATCCGGACCAGCTCAGTGACTTTTTGATGATGCCTACGGATATGGCCACCAATAAAATCTATCCGGTGGAAAATTATGGTTCCGCCATGGCTCCGTTTTATACGATTCTGGCCATCTGGGTCGGAGGCCTGATCCTGGTCGCCCTGTTAAAGTGCAAGGTAGAAGAGAGCCGGGCCCTGGGCCTGAAGCTTTATGAGATGTACTTCGGAAGATATCTGACGTTTATGCTGTTCGGCATCGCCCAGGCGCTGGTGGTGTCCTTGGGAGATTTGTACATGCTGAAGATCCAGTGCCTCTATCCAGGAAAATTTATACTGACGGCCGTGATCGCCAGCATCATATTCACCAATATCATCTATTCCATGACCGTCTCCTTCGGGGACGTGGGAAAGGCAATCGTGGTGGTTTTTATGGTCATTCAGGTGGCCGGCTCAGGAGGAACCTTTCCCATACAGGTAACGCCGCGGTTTTTCCAGATCATAAATCCCCTTCTTCCTTTTACACACCTCATAAATGCCATGAGGGAATGCGTGGGCGGAATTTACGGGAATGCCTATTGGAAAGATATAAGAAATGTTCTGATTTATATCCCGATTTCACTGCTGGTAGGAATTGTATTGCGGAAGAAGGTGCTTGAGCTGAATGAATTTTTTGAAGAAAAACTCAGCGAAACGGGAATCATGTAAAAAAGGCGGAGGAATGAAAATACCCGGAATCAGGCCATGGATGGTGCGGGCCGGCGGAGCGGTGCTCCTTCTGGCAGTCCTTGGGATACTGGCCTGGCATTATCTTCCCGTCCACTACGCCCGATTTTATCTGACCCGGTCGGCGCTCCAGACAAGAGGAAGGCTTAAGGAGCTGTGGGGAAAGGACCAGGGAGACGGGAAGGCGATTGAAGAAGCTTTAAAGCTGGTGGCGGATGAGGTGGAATGGAACGGCCGTTCCGTACTGGTGCTTCCGGGCGGCCTTGGAATTTCCTGGAAGGAGCAGCGGGATGAGAAAAACACCTTTGCCCAGGGAAGTCTTGATGTGTATTTCCTGGGAGCCATAAGGGAAGGGGTTCATTATTGGGCGGATCAGGAGAACGTGGTGTTCCGGATCCCGGGAATAACCGGAGCATCCGTAAAAACCACACAGGATACGCTGAAGGAGGTTATGGGCTTTTCCATTGTTCCGGAAAAAAAGAAACGGATAAAAGATACATTTGAAACATTAAAAAGTGATACCATAGATATGATGAAACAGAGCCGCATCGAATTTACCGGAAGGGATCAGACGGGTGTAAGAATTAAAGCCGCCATCCCGGCGGATCTCTTTGATTCCTACTTAAACAAAATCGGTGACCTTTTAACGGACAGCTCCGCGAAAGATGTGAAGGAATGGGGGGTTAAGCTGAAGGAAAGGAAAACAGAGGGAGAGGTACAGGAGGTTTTCTTTTCCATTGATAAGAATTTAAACATAACGGAGGTCCGGGTGGAAGGACTGGTGGAGGCGAACCTTGGCCTTAAGTCCAATGACGGAGTGGAGGTGAAAGGCCTGGTCATGGCTGACGGACGGGAGCTCCTCCTGAATTCCAGGATCTACTTCGGCAACGGGCAGGAGGGAAAACGCGCCTTCCAGATCCCGGAGTTAAACATTACATATCACAACGGGCGGTTCCGGCTGGGGCTTAAGCTCAGCGGCGGATATGAAGGGGGAATGATCTCTTCCCAAGGTCTGGAATACGGAAAGCTGGCGGAAGAGGGCGGAGAGCCTTTGGAAGAGGGGCTGAAGGAAACCAAAGAAAGTTTTCTGGAGAAAATCCGGATTCTGGGCTTTGATTTTCAGCCGGAGTAAAAAAGTATTGACAAACGGAACTGTAACTTTTATAATAACAGTAAACCTACTGAAACTTATAAAGTTACAGTTTTATGGAAGGCTATTATAAAGAGCCGGGGATAATCCGGCCAATAATGATAAAACTATATTAAGAGATGAGCAGTTCATGAAGGAGGAACATGATATGGCAGTAGTAACATTGACTCAGGAGAATTTTGAAACGGAAGTGGTTAAGGACAGCGGCATTGTCCTGGTGGATTTCTGGGCTACCTGGTGCGGGCCCTGTAAAATGTTTGCACCTGTAATGGAAGAGATCGCAGCAGCCAATCTTCCGGATGTGAAGGTGGGCAAGGTGGATGTGGACCAGCAGCCTGACCTGGCAGGCAAGTTTAAGGTTATGAGCATACCGACGCTTGTGCTGTTCAAGGACGGAAAGCCGGCGGCTACCTCCGTAGGAGTTAAGTCCAAGAAGGATGTTCTTGAAATGGTGGAAAAGTTAAGATAACAGATTCGGCGGGCCATGGATCCTCTCTTTTGGAAGGGAAAGATCCATGGCTTTTTTTGTGCAGAATTAACAACTTCCGGAGCAGCGCTGCCGGGTGTAAAATAGAATGTATAACCGGTATTGACATTCCCCTATACGGGAAGGCTTATACTATACAATATAACAGGACAAACAGTCAAAAAACACGTCGGCGAAGCAAACTCTTATGGGGGTTTACATGGAAGAAAAGAAATTATATTCAATAGGGGAAGTCAGCAAGCTCTGTAATATTTCAACGAAAGCCCTGAGATTCTATGATAAGATCGGAATCATATCCCCGGATATGATATGCAGGGATAACGGCTATCGGTATTACAACAAAGAATCCCTGTTAACGGTTCCGGTAGTTAAGTATTATAAACAGATGGGATTTAAACTGGAAGAAATGCAGGGGCTGGTGGAGGGGAATACTTATTATTATCTGGAACAGAACTTCCGCAACAAGATTGATCAGCTGCGCCTGCAGGAGCAGCAGATTCATAACAGTTTTATATCGGTCAAGGACTGGTATGAGCTCATACAGGAAGCCAAGCTGGTGCTCCAGAATGACGTTCATGATGTTTCCGTAAAATATATACAGCCGGTGGCCTTCTGCGGTATGGAACAGGATTTTGATTATCATTACATGGAGTCCATCATTAATATTGAATGGACAAATCATCTGGAGACAGCTGAGAATGAAATTACGGGGCCGGTAATTTTAAAATTCAATTCCTTTGAGGAAAAGATGACAGGCAAATGCAAACGGGCCAGAATCATGCAGCAGGCCATCCATCCCTGCAAGGGCTGTTTAAACCGGCAGATGTATGGCGGGTTTATGGCCGCATCGGTCTATCACATAGGGAAACATGAAACGATTGATGAAGAGTATGAGAAAATACTTAACTGGGCCGCTAAGAAAGGCTATAAGTGCGGGAAGGAAAGCTATGAACGGTATGTGGTGGATTACTGGACTACCAGAAATCCCGATGAATTTGTTTCAGAGGTAGTTATCCCTGTTTTCCGGGAATTAGGGAGCACGCTGAATGTTCAAAGCCCTGGTAAATAGAAGGAAAGATTGCTCTGATCCGGTGATCCTGAAAGGATGCGGTATCGGAGGGTCTTTCTTTTTTTGCGTATTTTTCCTGCTCCCAATATTTGGAGCATAAAAAAATAAAAAACTGGTTGACATTCCCCCATAGGGGAAGAGCTATACTAAATGCATAGAAAAACACAGAGCGCTGTTACAAAATTGGTAACATTAACTGGCGTGATGTGTTTTCTACACGTTTTCAGCTGAACGTAAAAAAGAATAAGTGAAACAGGCTAACAGAATTTTGTGCACGATTCAATTGGGGAAGGAAAAACTTAAACGATGGAAACACGAAAAAAATTTAGAACAATCGGAATTTCAACGGGCTTGATATCCGGTCTTATGTATGGTTTGTATACCACATTCGTGCTGATAGCCGGTTATTACAAGCCCCTCGCCGGAGCGGCCGGGTTGTTTGCCGCTCCCTATGTGACCTCAGGCCTGAACGATTTGTTCGCAGGCCTCTGGCTGACCGCTTACAACATAAAGACCGGAAGGATCCGTGAGATCGGAAGAAGCCTGGGCCTGTTCCCGGGGAAGATCATTCTCATCGGCTCTCTGGTGGGCGGCCCCATAGCAAGCGGCGCCTACCTTATGGGACTGGCAATGGCCGGAGCTTACGCGATACCGATCTCCGCCATGTACATCCTCTTCGGGGCGCTGTTCGCCAGGATATTCTTAAAACAGAAAATCGTTCCCAGGGTCGGTGCCGGAATGGTGATCTGTGTGATCGGAGCGATTGTCATTAACTGGGTGAAGCCGGAGGGAAGCACCAATTTCACCCTTGGAATCATCTGCGCGTTTGTTGCGGCTGTGGGCTGGGCCCTGGAAGGCGTTTTCGCCGCATACGGAAGCGCCATGCTGGATACCGACGTAGTGATCAATATCCGTCAGCTTTTATCCGGTGTCGTGGACCTGATCATTATTCTGCCCCTGGTGGGAGGTATGGGACTTTTAAAAGGGACCTTATTCGCAATGCCTCCGGTCATGTGGCTGCTGGTTTCCGGACTCTGCGCCGCAGTCTCCTATCTGTGCTGGTATAAATCCAACAGCACCATAGGCTGCGCCATGGGAATGTCCCTTAATATTACATATGCGTTCTGGGGCGTGCTGTTCTGCATTCTGTTTTTGAAACAGCCTGTTACCCCGACCATAGTCGTTGGTTCCGTCATTATCATTATCGGCGCGGTTTTAGTATCCGTGGACCCATTTGAACTGCTGATTAAAAAGGAGGAAGTAAGCAATGAAGTATGATGCATTAGGAATGATTGAGACAAAGGGCCTGATTGGTTCCATTGAAGCTGCGGATGCAATGGTGAAGGCAGCAAACGTAACACTTGTAGGAAAAGAACTGGTCGGAGGCGGACTTGTTACCGTTCTGGTAAGAGGTGACGTAGGCGCCGTAAAGGCGGCGACCGATGCAGGCGCGGCAGCGGCACAGAGAGTCGGCGAACTGGTTTCCGTTCATGTGATCCCCCGTCCTCACGCTGAGGTTGAGACAATTCTTCCGAAAGACAAAAAGGAGATTAAGTAATGAGTAACCAAGGAATGACAACCGCATCTGCAGATGCGAAAATGGCAGCGGTCAACAAAAAATTCAGAACAACCGGAATGACAACCGGTGCATTATCCGGACTCACCTACGGGATCTATACCGTTCTCGTGCTGGTGGCCGGGTATTATGAACCTCTTGTCAGCGCGGCAGGACTTTTGGCAGGGCCCTATGTGTGCTCCGGCTTAAATGATCTTTTCGCTGGCCTCTGGCTGACTGCTTATAATGCGAAGAGCGGCCGCATCCGTGAGATGGGAAGAAGTCTTAACACATTCCCTGGTAAAATGATCGTCATTGGTTCCCTTCTGGGGGGACCTATAGCAAACGGTGCTTATCTGGTGGGACTTGCCATGGCAGGCGCATATGCGATCCCGATTTCCGCATTGTGCAGCCTGTTCGGAGCAATTTTTGCATGGATCTTCCTGAAGCAGAAAATCACCAAAAGAGTTATGGCGGGCATGCTGGTATGTGTGGCCGGCGCCGTCATCATAAACTGGACCAAGCCGGAAGGCAGCGATAACTTCACCCTGGGAATCATCTTTTCCTTTGTGGCTGCCATTTGCTGGGCCCTGGAAGGCGTATTCTCAACCTACGGCGGAGCGATGATCGACACCGATGTGGCAGTTAATCTACGCCAGCTGATTTCCGGTATTGTGGATCTGTTCGTGATCCTTCCCATCGTTGGCGGCCTGGGCCTCTTAGGCGGAACTCTTACGGCGGGAATCCCTGTCATCTGGCTTGCGGTGTCAGGCTTAAGCGCGGCAGTGTCCTTCCTGTGCTGGTATAAGAGCAACTCCACGGTTGGCTGTGCTGTCGGAATGTCTTTGAATGTGACCTATGCGTTCTGGGGAGTTTTCTTCTGTATCCTGTTTTTGGGACAGGCGGTTACCCCTACGATTGTAATCGGTTCTGTTGTAATCGTGGTTGGCGCCATCGTGGTGACCATGAATCCATTGGATTTATTCAGGAAAGGGGAATAAAGAAATGTTATTACCTGCAAGAACAGCGGTATTGAATTATTTATACGGAGTGAAAAGCGCGGATATCGGTCAGATCATGGAGGCATTGAAACCCCTCTACGGCGGCGAGCGCCAGTTTACCAAGGAACGCTATCTGGATCATGTGATGTCACTGGAAGCGAACGGCATGGTCAGCTTATGCAGCTATGATCTGGATCAGAGCGGCGAGCTGCGCATGTGCTATGAGATCAATGATGACGGAAGAAGCGCGGTTGACAAATATGTGGACAAAAAGTACCGCAGCCGCAAATAAAAAAGAGGAGGTTTGCAAAGGTGAGATATTACGGAGAAGAAGCTTTAGGGCTGGTGGAAACCGTCGGGCTGGTTCCCGCACTGGAAGCAGCGGACAAAATGCTCAAAGCAGCGGATGTAGAATTGATTTCCTATGAAAACGTAGGCTCCACCCTGGTAACCATCATGGTGAAGGGTGACGTGGCTGCAGTGCGGTCCTCCGTTGAAGCGGGCGCACAGGCGGCAGCAGCCATCGGCAAGCTGACAGCAAAGAATGTAATGCCAAGGCCGATCAAAGAAGTAGGCGACATTGTATCAGTACATGATATTGACGCATAGAGAAAGGAAAACAGTATATGGAAAGATATGAAGCCATCGGCTCGATTGAGACATTCGGTCTGGTATTCGTTCTGGAAGCTGCCGATGCAATGTGCAAAGCGGCGGATGTGGAGCTCATTGGTTACGAGAACGTAGCTTCCGGTTATATTTCCGTCCTGGTACGCGGGGATGTGGGAGCCTGCAAGACAGCTGTGGAAGCAGGAGTGAAGGCAGTAAACGATATGGGAGCGGAGGTTTACAGTTCTGTAGTGATTCCCAGACCCCACCCGGATCTTGAGAAAATCATCAGGCGCTACGCCATTCCTGCTGCTTCCGGACAGGAATAACAGGCATCCCGAAGGAAGGGAGAAATGTAAATGAGTTTTGTAGATAAAGACCTGCTCTCCATACAGGAAGCGAGGATTTTAATGGAAAGTGCCCGGGATGCCAGAAACACCATGCTCACCTTTCCTCAGGAAAAGCTGGATCTCATCGTGGATGCCCTGGCTGTTTCAGCCAGGGAAATGGCTGAGGAGCTGGCGGCCATGTCTGCGGAAGAAACCGGATACGGACGCTTTCAGGACAAGTGCGTGAAGAACCGGTTTGTCTGTGACTGTCTGCCGGAACGATTAAAAGGCATGAAATGCGTGGGCATTTTAAACGAGGATACCCGGCTGAGGACCATGGACATAGGCGTTCCCGTGGGCGTGCTGGTTGCCCTCACCCCGGCAGTGAGTCCGGTTTCCACGGCGGTTTACAACGTACTGACCGCTTTAAAGTCCGGAAATCCCATTGTTATTGCCCCTCATGAACGGGCGGGGAAGGTAACGGGCCGGCTTCTTGACCGTCTGGCAGAGGAAGGCAGAACCCATGGGCTTCCGGAAGGAGCCATCGGCTACTTAAAGACAGTGACAAGGGCCGGGGCTCTGGAGCTGATCCGTCATCCGGCGGCCGCCATGGTGGTCAACACCGGAGTTCCGGAGCTGTGCCGGGAAGCGGCGGAAAGCGGAAAGCCCTATATTTACGGAGGAACCGGAAACGGTCCGGTCTTTATAGAGCGGACGGCCGATGTAAAGCAGGCTGTTGAGGACATCATCGCCAGCCGTACCTTTGATTACGGGATCGTGTCCGCGGCAGAGCAGTACATGGTGGTGGACAGCCTCATCGCGTCTGAGGTAAAGGCGGAGATGCTAAAAAACGGCGCTTATTTCATGAACGGGGAGGAGGAGAAAAAGCTCATCGATCTCCTATGCCTGGAGAATGGAAAGGCGGATACGGAAATCATGGGAAGACCGGCTTCGGAGCTTGCAAAACGGGCGGGCTTTCCTGTTCCTGAGGGAACCAGCGTGCTGGTATCCGAACAGAAATACATTTCCGACAGAAACCCCTTTGCAAGAGAGCTTCTCTGCCCCGTCCTGGCCTATTACATCGAAAATGACTGGCTGCACGCCTGCGAAAAATGCATGAGCCTGCTGGTCAATGAAAGCCATGGGCACACCCTGGTGATCCACTCCAGGGATGAGGAGGTCATTCGCCAGTTCGCCTTAAAAAAACCGGTGGGAAGGGTTCTTGTGAACACCCCCGCCACCTTGGGCAGCATGGGAGCCACCACCAACTTATTCCCGGCCATGACCCTGGGCAGCATTACGGCAGGCGCCGGAATGACGGCGGACAATGTTTCCCCCATGAATTTCATCTACACCCGGAAAGTCGGGTACGGAGTCCGGGGGGCAAAGGAATTTCTTGGATCTGTGGATAAGGCCTCAGGCGGAATCATGGGGACTCCGGAAACGAAGGAGAATGCCCCGGATGCCAAAGAGCTGTTGAAACAGATTTTGGAAGCCCTGTCAAAAGAGCTGGATTAAAAAATTGAAAGAGAGGGAAATCAGATTGGATATTCGTGAATTTTCAAATAAATTTGTGGAAGCAACGAAGAACATGTCACCGGAAGAAAGAGCTTCCCTGATGAAAATGTTTGAAACGGTTTCAGACGAGATCAATAAAAAGGAGGCTGCGCCTTCTGCGGCAGCAGTATGCGGCGGGGAAGGGACCGATATACCGGATGGCATCACTCCGAGGCTTCAGAAATTAAAAGAAAACTATTTAAAGCATAAACCATCCATCACTACATACCGTGCCCGTGCCATTACAAAGATCGCAAAAGAGAATCCCGGCATGCCAAAGATCATGCTTCGTGCAAAATGCTTCCGCTACTGCTGTGAGACGGCGCCTCTTGTGATCCAGGACAACGAGCTCATCGTAGGCGCACCCTGCGGCGCACCCCGTGCAGGCGCATTTTCCCCGGATATCGCGTGGAGATGGATGGTGGATGAGATCGATACCATCGGAACACGTCCTCAGGATCCGTTCTATATTTCCGAGGAAGACAAGAAAATCATGAAAGAAGAGCTTTTCCCATACTGGGCGGGCAAATCTGTTGACGAGTATTGTGAGGACCAGTACCGCGAAGCAGGCGTTTGGGAATTATCGGGAGAGTCCTTTGTATCCGACTGTTCCTACCATGCCATCAACGGCGGCGGAGATTCAAACCCCGGTTATGATGTGATCCTTATGAAAAAAGGCATGCTGGATATCCAGCAGGAAGCCAGGGAGCATCTGGAAGAACTGGATTATGAGAATCCGGATGACATTGAGAAGATCTATTTTTACAAATCCATCATCGATACCACGGAAGGCGTTATGATCTATGCCAGGAGACTTTCCGAGTATGCGGCTGAGCTCGCTGCCAGGGAAACCAATCCGAAGCGAAGGGAAGAGCTGTTAAAGATCTCCGAAGTAAATGCCTGCGTTCCGGCACACAGGCCAAGGACCTTCTGGGAAGCGGTCCAGGCCGTATGGACCATCGAATCCCTGCTTGTAGTGGAAGAGAACCAGACCGGCATGTCCATCGGCCGTGTTGACCAGTATATGTATCCGTTCTACAAGGATGATATTGAATCCGGCCGTATCAATGATTTTCAGGCATTTGAGCTTGCAGGCTGTATGCTGATCAAGATGTCCGAGATGATGTGGATCACCAGCGAAGGCGGTTCCAAGTTCTTCGCAGGCTACCAGCCGTTTGTAAACATGTGCGTAGGCGGTGTGACCCGCAGCGGACACGATGCGACCAATGATCTGACCTACTTACTGATGGATGCAGTGCGCCATGTAAAGATTTATCAGCCTTCTCTTGCATGCCGTATCCACAACAAGTCTCCGAAAAAGTACATGAAGAAGATCGTGGATGTGGTCCGTTCCGGTATGGGATTCCCAGCCTGCCACTTTGACGATGCACATATCAAGATGATGCTTGCAAAAGGCGTATCCATCGAGGATGCCCGGGATTACTGCCTGATGGGCTGCGTGGAGCCTCAGAAGTCCGGACGCCTCTATCAGTGGACCTCCACGGCTTATACCCAGTGGCCCATCTGTATCGAGCTTGTTTTAAACCACGGTGTTCCTTTGTGGTACGGCAAGCAGGTCTGCCCGGATATGGGTGATTTAAGCAGATTCAAGACCTATGAAGAATTTGAAGCGGCAGTAAAAGAAGAGATCAAATATATCACAAAGTGGACCGATGTTGCCACCGTCATCTCCCAGCGCGTTCACAGGGATCTGGCACCCAAGCCTCTGATGTCCGTTATGTATGAAGGATGTATGGAAAAAGCCAGGGATGTATCCGCAGGCGGCGCCATGTATAACTTCGGCCCCGGAGTGGTGTGGTCAGGACTTGCCACTTATGCGGATTCCATGGCAGCCATCAAGAAACTGGTATTCGATGAGAAGAAATATACTCTGGAACAGTTAAACGAAGCCTTAAAGGCCGACTTTGCGGGCTATGACCAGATCCGCACCGACTGCCTCAATGCGCCGAAATACGGAAATGACGATGACTATGCAGATTTAATTGCTGCGGACTTAGTCGACTTTACAGAGCATGAGCACAGAAAATATAAAACCTTATATTCTGTTTTAAGCCATGGTACCTTATCCATTTCCAACAATACTCCCTTCGGACAGCTGACAGGCGCTTCCGCCAACGGACGCCACGCATGGCTGCCTCTGTCAGACGGCATCAGCCCCACCCAGGGTGCGGATTTCAAGGGCCCTACCGCTATCATCAAGTCCGTATCCAAAATGTCCAATGACAGCATGAACATCGGCATGGTTCACAACTTTAAGATCATGGCCGGGCTTCTTGATACTCCGGAAGGAGAAGAGAGCCTGATCACCCTGCTTCGTACGGCCTGCATGTTCGGCAACGGCGAGATGCAGTTTAACTACCTGGACAACAACACTCTGATCGAGGCCCAAAAGCATCCGGAGCTGTACCGGGACTTGATCGTCCGCGTTGCCGGCTACAGTGCATTCTTCGTAGAATTATGCAAGGATGTACAGGATGAAATCATCAGCAGAACCATGCTGACACATTTCTAAGAGAAAATGGAGAACTGTCACAATGGACCATGGAAATACAGGAGAGATTGAACGTAAGGCGTTAATCTTTAACGTGCAGAAGTACAACATGTATGACGGGCCGGGAATCAGAACCCTGGTGTTCTTTAAAGGCTGTCCGCTCCGGTGCAAATGGTGTTCCAATCCGGAAGGGATAGAACGGAAATTCCAGGTGATGTATAAACAGAATTCCTGTGTGAACTGCGGGGCGTGCGCAAAAGTGTGCCCCGTAGGAATCCATGTGATGTCCAAAGAAACCGGAACTCATGAGATCCGTCGGGAAAAGGACTGCATCGGCTGCATGAAATGCAAAAACGCCTGCCCAAATGCGGCGCTGACCATTGCCGGAGAGGTAAGGACCATTTCAGAACTGCTTAAGATCGTGGAAGAGGATGCCGCCTTTTATGACGTATCCGGCGGCGGAGTGACTCTTGGAGGCGGTGAAGTGACATCCCAGCCGGAAGCGGCCTTAAATCTTTTAACGGCCTGCAAGCAGGAAGGGATCAACACGGCAATCGAAACCTGCGGTTATACAAAAACAGAAACAATTCTAAGAATTGCAGAGTACGTGGATTTATTCCTGTTTGACTTAAAGCATATGGATCCCGTACGTCACAATGAGCTGGTCGGCGTCAACAATGAGCAGATCCTCACCAATTTAAAGGAGCTGCTTCACCGCCGCTATAACGTAAAGGTCCGCATGCCCATGTTAAAGGGAATCAACGACAGCAGGGATGAGATCGACGGGGTCATCCGGTTTCTCATGCCCTTCCGCGATTATAAGAACTTTAAGGGAATTGATCTGCTTCCGTACCATAAGCTGGGAGTCAACAAATACAACCAGCTTGACATGGTATATCCCATTGACGGAGATCCAAGCTTAAGCGCTGAGGATCTGGACCGGATCGAGGGCTGGATGAAGGAATACAATTTTCCGGTTACTGTGGTAAAGCACTGAGAAAGGGGAAAGACGCTGTGGAAGAAGAGATGCGCCGTGTCATAGAAGAGTCCGTTCCGGGCAAGCAGGTGACCATCGCCCATGTGATCGCATCGCCCATACGGGAGGTGTATGAATGCCTTGGCATTGATAAGGTGGGAGCCATCGGGATCCTGACGCTGTCTCCTTTTGAAACCTCCATCATTGCTGCGGACATTGCGGCAAAGGCGGCGGACGTGGAAGTTGGCTTTTTGGACCGCTTCACAGGCTCCGTGATCATTGCAGGCAGCGTGGACAGTGTGGAGACCGCTTTGCAGGCGGTGTGTGATATCTTAAAGCGCGGGCTGGGTTATACGGTGCCCGCGGTAACGAAAACATGAGAAGAAAAAGAATCATGATCATCGGTCCGGCCGGAAGCGGAAAAACCACACTGGCAAACGCCATAAACGGTTTGACCGGTCCTGCCAGGAGAACCCAGAACATGGTATATGGGGAAAAAACTCTGGATGTACCCGGGGTTTATCTGGAAAGTCCCTGGATGCACAAGCATCTGATTGCGGCTGCCCAGGACGCTTCCCATGTACTGATGCTGGTAGACCAGTCTTCATGCCGGGAAAGCTATCCTCCGGGCTTTGCAAAAGCCTTCCGGGTGCCGGTGATCGGCGTGATCACCGGAAGCGGAGAGAAGCCGGAAACTGACGGCTGGTGTATCCGTCAGTTAAAAAAGACCGGGGTGAAGGAACCCTGCTTCCATATCAATCTGACTGAAAAGACTGGTTTGGACGAACTAATGAACGCATTAAAATAAAAGGAAACACCCTGCGGGTATCCCTTTATGCCCGGAAAGCGCGGGCAAATAATAGGAAAGGAGGGAAATGCAACGTGGAGCAATTTGTAATGAACACAAAGGTATATATGGGATCTTCCTGCCTTGATAAATTGAAGGATCTTCCCGTGAAAAAGGCCTGTATTATCTGTGACCCCTTTATGGCCCAGTCCGGTAAGGTGAGTTTGATTACCGATCTTTTACAGGAGACCGGAAGCAGCTTTGAAGTTTTTTCAGAGGTCGTGCCGGATCCGACCATTCAGGTGGTTTCAAAGGCCATCGGCAAAATGCAGTGCTTTCATCCCGATACGGTGATCGCACTTGGGGGCGGATCTGCCATTGATACGGCAAAGGCGGCAAGCCACATTTATACACAGATGGGAAATGAGAAGCTGTTTTTTATCGCGGTTCCTACAACCAGCGGTACGGGAAGCGAAGTGACCAATTTTTCCGTGATCTCCGATCCCCAGGCCCAGGCCAAGTATCCGCTGCGTTCCGACAGTATGGTGCCGGATGCTGCGTTTTTGGATCCGCGCTTTACGGTGTCGGTTCCGCCTCATATTACGGCGGATACGGGAATGGATGTTCTGACCCATGCCCTGGAAGCCTATGTTTCGACCGATGCAGGTGATTTCACCGATGCCTGCGCGGAAAAAGCGGTGAGGCTGGTCTGGAAATACCTGGCACGCACGGTGGAGGAAGGGAGCGACATGGAAGCCAGAACACACATGCACAATGCATCCTGTCTGGCAGGAGTTGCCTTTAACGGCGCTTCCTTAGGGCTATGCCACAGCATGGCCCATGCCCTGGGTGCGCGCTTTCACATTCCTCACGGAAGAAGCAACGCCATCCTGCTGCCTCATGTCATCAGCTATAATGCCGGTCTGGAAGACCCGGGCGAACAGGCAGCGTGCGGCAGGTATGTGGCCATCGCCAATATGCTTGGAATAGCGGCCGGAACAGACAAGGCCACGGTACACGGCCTGGTGCGGCATATCAGGAATCTGATGAACAAGATAAAAATACCTCAGCAGATTACGGATTTGAAAGTTGACAAAGACGAATTTGAACAGGCCGTAGGGGAAATGGCGGAGAAAGCCCTGGCAGATAACTGCACATTGACCAATCCGAGAGCACCAAAGGCAGAAGAGATTGAAGCCATCTACCGGAAATTGTGCAAGGGGGGCTATTCATGAAATTCATCACGGAAGACGATTTGAGGATTTTATTCAGAAGAGAACCCTTTACCTCTTATGATATCCCTGGGGGAAGCAGACTGACACCGGGAGCGAGACAGTTTCTGGCGGATAAGAAGGTTCCCATAAGCGATGATCCCATGGTGGTAAAACGAAAAACCGAAAAGCCCGGAGAGAAAAAAGAAGAAGCGCCGGAAAAAGAAATCTGCCGGGAGCGTTTCCTGCTGAAAAGGAAAACCCTTCAGGCACAGTTTCTGGAAGCGGGTCTTGAGCTGTTGAACCGGGACGTGCTGTTGGCAGAGCAGGTATTTGACCTGGAACGAATGCTTTCTTTCGTGGGGAAAGAAAGCCGGGAAGAGGAAAGTACGTTTAAGCCCTGCACCGGATTGAAGGAAGAGAACTTCCATGAGCCCTCAGAGGACTGCTTCGAAATCACAGGCTTTCATGCACAGTCAGAAAAGGGGAAGGAGATCGTTCTTCTGCACCGCCTGCGCTGCAGTACAAGGGAGCTGGCGGCGGAAGGGGAAAGCCGGAATTTGAACCCTGTCATTAACTGCCTGTCACAGATGATATGTCTGGAATATGGAGGAAAACTATGCCAAAAGAAGAAATGACTTTTGACAGCTGCAACCAGCTGGTCAGCCGGTTTGAAGCGGTGGTAAAGAATCCCGTAAAGGGAAGCTCCTCTGTTTATTATACCGGAGTGGATTTAGGAACGGCGTGTGTGGTGATGGCTGTGCTGGATGAGAATTATAAGCCGGTGGCAGGCGCTTGCCGGTATGCGGATGTGGTCCGGGACGGAATGGTTGTGGATTATATCGGAGCCATCCGGATCGTCCGTGAATTGAAGGAAGAACTGGAGGAAAAGCTGGGCACAGAGCTGATCTTTGCGGCTGCAGCCATTCCTCCGGGCACCGATTTCCTGGACGGAGGAGCCATTAAGAACGTGGTCCAGGGAGCGGGATTTGAAATAACCGCCCTTTTGGATGAACCTACGGCAGCCAATGCAGTTTTAAAAATAAAGAACGGCGCAGTCGTGGATATCGGCGGCGGCACCACCGGAATTTCCATCTTAAAGGATGGAAAGGTGGTGTATATCGCAGATGAGCCCACAGGAGGCACCCATTTTTCCCTGGTGATCTCCGGCGCCTATCATATTCCCTTTTCAGAGGCGGAGTTATATAAAAGGAAGGAAGAAAACCACAGGGAGCTGCTTCCGGTGTTAAAACCGGTGGTTGAGAAGGTGGCTTCCATCATAAGCCGTCATGTGAAAGGGCATGATGTCCGGGAAATCTATCTGGTGGGCGGAACCTGCTGCCTGACCGGAATTGAAACAATCATTGAAAAGCAGACCGGAATCAGAACAAGGAAGCCTGAAAACCCCATGTTTGTAACTCCTCTGGGAATCGCATGTTCCTGCAGTCAGGAAGAGATGGCATAAAGGAAGTGGACATATGGAATACCGTATAATTAAATCACCGTCACAGGGCACCATCGACATTTTAAACCGCAGGAAGGGTTCCGGAACCTCACCCCCCATCGGTCAGGTGGATGCCGTAGGACTTGTTCAGGGCAGGATCATTGAAATGGTATGCGCTGCCGACGTGGCGGAAAAAGCAGTGGGTGTCACGGTAGAGGATATCAGGGGAAGCTGTCCGCAGAACATGATAATGCTGGCGATTTTCGGAGATACGGCATCGGTGGAGGCGGCCCTGGATGAGATTAAGCAGAGAGAGAAAAGAGGGGTGGAAGAATGGTAGCGGCCAGATTGATTGATAACATATGGGCCACCAGAAAGGCGGATTCCTTAAACGGATATAAATTCATGCTTGCCGAGATCATTGGAGGCACACGGGATGGAGAAAGGCTGATCGTAGCGGATATCATCAGCGCAGGGATCGGTGACCGTGTGATCATTTCCACCGGTTCCTCTGCCAGACGGATGCTGGGAAGCGATGAGATTCCCGTGGACGCTGCAGTCATTGGAATTATTGATGAAGATTGCCAATTTGTATAGAAGGGAAGTGATCATATGAAGCAGTTGATTTGTGCAAAGGATGTGGAACAGCTGAATGCCGGAGGGAAAAAGGTGTTTTACGTGGAAAACGCAAGCATCATCACCCCGTCCGCAAAGGATACAGCCGATGCGCTGGGGATCTCATTCTGTGATAAGGAAGAGGAGAAAGTCCAGGCCCCGGCGGCTTTTGCAGGCATGGATATTGACAGCGAAAAAATTTATATGGTACTGAAGACTTTGATGGAGAAGGGCATGCTGAATGACATTTTAAAGCCCTATGAGTCGGAAAGCCACAAAAACGGCCTTAAGGTGGTCCGCGGAAGCTCCGTGAAAATGGATGTATTTGATACGGGGGATCCATCTGCCAAGGCATACTACCAGGAGCTGGTAAGCAAGGATGAATCCCATATCAGCGCGGGTTTCCTTGTGATCGACCATTCCAGCTTTGAATGGGAGCTGACCTATGAGGAGATCGATTATGTGATCGAAGGAACCCTGACCGTCACCATTGACGGAAAAACCTATACGGCCAAGGCCGGAGATGTGCTCTTCGTGCCGTCAGGCTCCAGGGTTGTCTGGGGTTCCCCGGATAAAGCAAGGGTATTCTACGCAACTTATCCGGCAAACTGGGCTGATTTGGTTTAAGGAGGTATATCATGCAGGCACTTGGCATTATAGAAACAAAAGGCGTTCTGGCAGCCATTGAGGCAGCGGATGCCATGTTAAAGGCGGCGGATGTGTCTCTTTTGGAAAAGACCAAAGTCGGCGGAGGTCTCATCGCTGTTACGGTGACCGGTGATGTAGCGGCAGTAAAGGCAGCGGTGGACGCAGCGGCAGCGGCGGTAGAACGCATAAACGGTGCCGCACTGATCACACGCCATGTGATTCCCAGACCTCATGATGAGCTGACTGCCGTCATCAGCGGGGGAACTCCCGGCGAACCGGAAGAAGAACCGGTTCCGGAAACCGAAGAGGAATCATCCCGGGAAGAAGCCGGAGAGATCCTGATTGAGGATGCCACAGAAGATTCTTTTGGTGAACCGGAAACGGTGGATACCATCAAAAGAGAAACGGCAGACTTATGGATGAAGCAGGATGGTTTGGAAGAAACCATGAAGATACTTGAAGATATGAAGGTAACAGAGCTTAGGACGCTTGCCCGTGAATATCCCGGACTCAGCATAGCCGGACGGGAAATTTCAAAGGCAAATAAAACCCTGCTGCTGGAAGAATTCAGGAAGTATTATGGACAGAATGATTAAGAGTTTTAGAAAAGGAGAAAGATCAAATGGAAAATTTTGATTATGATTTGCGCTCCATCCAAGAAGCAAGGGATTTAGCCAGAAGCGGCGAAGCAGCTGCAAAAAAAATTGCCCAGTTCAGTGAAGCGCAGATCGACTGCATACTGAAGAGCATGGCCAGGGCAGGAGAGGAGCATTCCCTCTGCCTGGCGGAAATGGCTGTCCAGGAAACGGGATTCGGCAAGGTAATGGATAAGGCATACAAAAATCATGCCGCTTCCACCCTTTTGTATGAGCAGATCAGGAACATGAAGACCAGAGGGATCTTGGACGAGGATACCGTAAATAAGACCATTGATGTGGCCGAACCGGTCGGTCTGGTAATGGGGATCGTTCCTTCCACAAACCCGACCTCAACCGTATTTTTTAAATCCATGATTGCGGTGAAATCCGGGAACTCCATTGTATTCTCCCCCCATCCCTCCGCAGCAAAATGTACGCTGAAGGCTGCAGAGGTCATGCGCGACGCAGCGATTGCCGCCGGAGCGCCGGAGGGGATCATCAGCTGTGTATCCATGCCTTCCATGGGCTCTACCAATGAGCTGATGAAATGCAGGGAGGTTTCCGTCATCATCGCAACCGGCGGCCCGGGCATGGTCAAGGCTGCTTACAGTGCAGGAAAGCCGGCCATCGGCGTAGGCGCAGGAAACTCTCCCGCTTACATAGAAAAGACCGCTGACGTAAAACAGGCGGTGAAGACCATCATCGCCAGCAAGACCTTTGACTACGGCACCATCTGTGCCTCCGAACAGTCCATCATCTGTGAGGAAAGCAATCACGCAGAGGTGGTGGCCGAGTTAAAGAGCCAGGGCGGATACTTCATGACAAAAGAAGAAACCGACAAGGTCTGCAGCCTGCTGTTTAAAAACGGACACAGCATGAACGCAAAATTTGTGGGCCGTTCCCCCCAGGTGATCGCACAGGCAGCCGGAATTTCAATTCCCGTGGGAACCAAAGTACTTATCGGAAAGCAGGAAGGCGTGGGAGAGGGCTATCCCTTATCCTATGAAAAGCTGACGACCGTTCTCGGCTTCTACACGGTAAAAGACTGGGAAGAGGCCTGCGGCTTAAGCATCCGTCTGCTGCAGAACGGCATCGGCCACACCATGAGCATTCACACCCAGGACAGGGATATAGTCCTTAAATTCGCGGCGAAGCCTGCATCCAGGATCCTTGTCAACACAGGCGGCAGCCAGGGCGGAACCGGAATCAGCACAGGTCTTCCCATCTCCTTTACCCTGGGATGCGGTACCTGCGGCGGAAGCTCTGTTTCTGAAAACGTGAGCCCCAAGCATCTTCTTAACATTAAGAAGGTAGCCTTTGGTTTAAAGGACTGCACCGCCATCGCGGCAGATGACCCGACCTTCACATGGAAGGAAAAATCCCCGGCCGCTTCCTTAAGCCCTGCTGATTTCGTCGCCTCCTTCGGGAAAAAGGAAGATGCCCCGGCTGCTTCCTGCCAGGAAAGCTGTGATGACAATGAGAAACTGGCAGCCCTTGTAAAGGAAATCGTACTGGCCATGAAAGGCCAGTAAAGAAGCCGGGAAAGGAGAACAGAAATGGATAAGTATGAAGCGGTAATCAAGCTCCTGATGGAAGCCGTGAAAGCGGAGTCAGGAACTGAAGAGCTTCGGATACCGGTGGGTGTTTCCAACCGTCATGTACATTTATCCCAGGAGGATTTAGATACTCTTTTCGGCCGGGGATACCAGCTGACCAGTATGAAGGAGTTATCCCAGCCGGGACAGTTTGCATGCAGGGAAACGGTTACCGTATGCGGCCCCAGGGGAGCCATTGAAAAGGTCCGCATTTTAGGCCCGGTGAGAAAACAGACTCAGGTGGAGATCCTGGCCGCGGACTGCTTTAAGCTCGGGAGGAATTCCGCGCCCAGGATGTCCGGAGATCTGGCCGGAACGCCGGGGATCACACTGGTGGGACCAAAGGGCTCGGCGGAGACCAAAGAGGGCCTTATCATCGCCCAGAGACATATTCACATGACTCCCGCGGATGCCGCCGGATTCGGCGTTCATGACGGGCAGACCGTGAGCATCCGGACAGAAGGAATCCGGGGAGGTATTTTCCATCATGTGGCCATCCGCGTGACGGAAACCTCAAGCCTGGAATGCCATCTTGACACGGAAGAAGCCAATGCCATGGGGCTTGGCGGTTCTTCCAGCGTTACCATTGCTGAGTGAGCTGATAATTAAAAATAATCATATAAACAGGAGGATTTAAAAATGAAATACGATGCATTAGGAATGATTGAAACAAAAGGTCTTGTTGGATCCATCGAAGCAGCAGATGCCATGGTTAAGGCAGCAAATGTCACCCTCATCGGAAAAGAGTTCGTTGGCGGCGGTCTTGTTACCGTTATGGTGAGAGGCGATGTAGGAGCCGTTAAGGCAGCTACCGACGCAGGCGCAGCAGCAGCACAGCGGGTAGGCGAGCTGGTATCCGTACATGTGATCCCACGTCCCCATGCAGAGGTGGAAACCATTCTTCCGGCAACGAAGGAAGCGTAATCAGGAAACATTAAAATTGTCATAAAGTAAATCTGAAATAGCAATATATAAAAAGAACCATATGAACAATGTGGAAATGCGCCTTGAAAAAGCTTTTAAAGCCAATCAAGACGCATTTTTGCACATTTTTTCGGCAGAGCTATATTTACGACAGCCCTTTGCTTTTGTCCTTATTTCATGGACAGGGAGAAAATTTGATGTATAATATAATTGTATGCGAAAAATCGGTAATTTTATAGTTGGAGGGAGGATTGGCAGTGGGCAGTGAATCAAAGGAATTGGTCCATGAGGTTTCGGCGGGAATCATACTTTTCGGGGCGGCAGCCATGCTGGCGTCCCTGATCCTGTATCCGGAACGCGCTGTTTTTGCAGGTCTGTTTTTGGGCATGGTGCTGGCTCTTGCCATGTTTTTATCCATGGCTGCCATGCTTTACGGATCCGTGAAAAAAGAGGATCCGGCGGCCATACGGAAACGGTGCCTGCCCGGTTCCGTGGTCCGTTATGTGATTCTTTTTGCCGTACTGACGGCTGTTATGGTCCGGTTTTCGGGCTGGTTTCATCCGGTTGCCGTAGTGATCGGATTTCTTGGACTCAAGGCCGGAACGCTTTTCCAGCCTGCAATACACAAGCTGGCGGTCCGGAGGAAAAAATACAGGTGATCCGATGGCATCTCTGCGGCAATCCATAACCCATAAAAGCATAAAATGCATGGATTAACCCTAATTTCTGTGTTATACTATAAGACAGATAAAACTGAATAGGGAGAAAGAATTATGAAGGAAACGGCATTAGTAATTATGGCGGCCGGCATCGGAAGCCGGTTCGGGGGAGGAATCAAGCAGCTGGAGCCTGTGGGGCCGAGCGGTGAGATCATCATGGATTATTCCATTCACGATGGCCTGGAAGCCGGATTTGACAAAATCGTGTTCATTATCAGAAAGGACCTGGAACAGGATTTTAAGGAGATCATAGGGAGGCGGATCGAAAAGATCGCCCGTGTTGAATACGCTTATCAGGAGCTTGATGATCTTCCGGAGGGCTATGAAAAGCCGGAGGGAAGGACAAAGCCCTGGGGGACCGGACAGGCAATACTCTGCGCAAGGGAAGTGATCCATGAGCCTTTTATCGTGATCAATGCGGATGACTACTATGGAAAAGAAGGCTTTCTGAAGATCCATGATTATCTGGTGAATGACATGGATACGCAGTCACAGCCTTTTGATATCTGCATGGGTGGATTCATTCTCGGCAATACCTTAAGTGAGAACGGGGGCGTTACCCGCGGCGTATGCCGGGTGGGCGGGAACGGGATCCTTAAGGAGGTCAGGGAGACCTATGAAATCCGCAGATCGAACGATGAGGCCAGAGGGCGTGACGAGGACGGCAATGAGGTGGTGATCCCGCTTAAGCAGAACGTATCCATGAACATGTGGGGGCTTTCCCCCGCCTTTCTTGACGAACTGGAAAGGGGCTTTCCCGGGTTCCTGGATGGTCTGAAGGAAGGGGACATAAAATCTGAATACCTGCTGCCCAAGATCATCGATAAGCTTGTCCAGTCTGAACGGGCCAGGGTCAGGGTGCTTGAAACAAAGGACAAGTGGTTCGGGGTGACCTATAAAGAGGATAAGCCGGCCGTTGCGGAGGCGATCAGGAAACTGGTGGAAGAAGGCGTGTATCCGCCCAGGCTGTTTGATGAAAACTGACGGAACAAACAGGAACAGGAAAGGCCTCCGGATATGGCATTGATCCGGAGGCCTTTCCCTGTGTTTTCGTCCGGTTCCGAACTTTTTCCTCCTTCCGCGCATACAATGGTGTTGTATAAGCAGAAAGCAGGGAGTGATAACAGCCGTGCCAGGTAACCCAGACTATACTTATGGAGACAGCTTCCAGGAACTGAAGCCATACATGCTTTATGGCGACAGGAGCACAGGGAATCCCGTGGAGAATCAAAATACCATTGTACAGGATTTGGAATATTTGCAGGGGATGTACCCGGGACATATGAAACATCTGCAGGAATATGTGGTTTCAGCATGTGATCATCTGGATTACAGGAACAGCCCCATGTATGATGAATATCCGGACCGCATGCTGATCAACCAGATCTGTGATTCCATATGCGTCCGTATTCGCGAGGAAGGCATCATAACGGAAGATGAGATCATGGGAAACAGTGATTCCGGCCAGTGGATGGAGGAAAATCAGGAAACGGAAAAAATGGATTGGGAAGAAGATGAGGAGGACGGATCCGGCCTGCTGGCCCAGCAGGGTTCTTCCACATGGGGTCCGCCGCCGGGACAGAGACCGCCGTCATGGGGCCCGGGATCCAGACCGCCGGGACACAGGCCGCCCCACTGGGGTCCGCCGCCGGGACAGAAACCGCCGTCATGGGGTCCGGGACCGAGACCGCCTTACTGGGGGCCGCCCCCCGGACCGAAACCGCCCCGGAACAACAGCTGGCTGAATGAAATCATCTCCGTGCTTCTGCTCAATGAGATGCACCGGAGAAGATGCCGCACCGGCCGCTGTAAATAAGCGGAACAGAAAGAAAACGGAACATGTTGAAAAGCAGCTGTCCATAGCAGGATGGCTGTTTTTTATTGGGGGACCGGAATCTGCCGGAATGCCCGGGACTTCACGAATGTTTAAGAAAGTTTTCGTTGTAGTTTTGGGCATAATTGTATACAATAAAGGGGATAGAATGCAAAAGCAAAGGAAGTCTGTTATGAAACGATTGATAAAAAAAGTGGGAATTTTATCTGCGGTTTTTATTACGGCAATCGCAGTTTATTTTGTATGGAATCAGAAAAATACGGAGAAAAACGACGTAATGATATATACCTCCATGGATGAACCGGCTCTTCCGGTCGTATACGCGGATATGTACGGAAGAAAGATGAATCTTCTTCACGGCTACACCCAGGATATGAAGCAGACCGTTTCCAGGGAAGCCCTCACCCTTCTTCCGGCGGACAGGGCCATGAACATACAGATATCGGATTACAGCGGCACCATCAGGGGAATTGAGTATGAGGTCCGCAGTCTTGATCTGGAACGTCTGGTGGAGCGTACGAGCGTGGATGAGTGGAGCCAGGAGGAAGGAGGGGTCACGGCATCCCTTCCCATTCAGAACCTCTTGACAAAGGACAAGGAGTATCTTCTGATCCTGTCCCTTGATACCTCCGGCAATGGAGAACTCTTTTATTATACCCGGATCATGTGGACGGAAAGCACCAATGCAAAGGATATGATCGATTTTGCGCTGGATTTCACCACGCGGACCTTTAACTATGACCAGGCCAGGGAGCTTACCACCTATCTGGAGACCGATGAATCGGAGGACAACAGTTCCCTCGGCCATGTGACCATCCGTTCCAGTTTTTCCCAGCTGACCTGGGGAGGACTGTCCGTTGCAGCCGTGGGAGAGATTAGGGCCACATTAAAGGATTTGGATGGGATCATGTGCAGCGTTCAGCTGGAATATGAAGTGTCCAGGACCGGAGAAGACGGGGAGCAGGAGCTCTATGAGGTGGAGGACAATTTCACCATGAAGTGGGATACCCGGCGCATTTACCTGATGGACTTTGAGCGGAATACCAATCAGATATTTTCCGGCCGGAAGGAGCTCTTTTCCGGAAAACGGATCATGCTGGGAATTTCCAATGACGATAAGATACGGACGGCCAAAAGCCCGTCAGGCGGCTGCCTGGCCTATGTGGTCAACCGGGATTTATGGACCTATGATCAGAACCAGAACCATGCGGTAAAGGTATTTTCCTTCCGCAGCGGCGAGGATGACGGATTGCGCAGCGGCTATAACCAGCACGATATCAAGATACTGTCCGTGGGAGACAACGGAGATGTGGATTTTCTGGTTTACGGGTATATGAACCGGGGGGTTCATGAGGGAAGCGTAGGCATCGCCATGTACCGGTACAGCAGCGGGGAAAATGCCGCCCGGGAGCGGTTTTTCACTCCGGTGACCCAGTCCTTTGAGGTCCTGAAAGAAGATGTGGACCAGTTCGCTCATCTGGGAGCCAACGGCATGCTGTATCTGATGGCGGACCGGGCGGTTTACGGCATTGACTTAAACGGCAATGAGTACATGGTCCTGGCAGATTCCCTGATGGAGGACGGATATGCCGTGAGCAGCACCGAGCGCCATTTCGCCTGGCAGGAAGGCAGCGATTTATACGGATCCGGAGTGATCCACCTCATGGATCTGGATACGGGAAGGAAGAGGGAGATAACCGGAGGAGAGGATGACTTATACCGGCCTCTTGGATTTGTAGGAGATGATTTTATTTACGGCATCGCCCGGAAGGGAGATGTGTGGGTCCAGAACGGAAGGGTCAAGGATGCCCCCATGTACCGGATCGAAATCATGGACCAGAGCGGAAAGATCGTCAAGGAATATGAGCATGAAAATGTTTATATCGCGGATGTGTCCGTGGATGACAGCCGGATCCACCTGACCCAGGTGGTAAAGGCAGGAGAGCAGTCCTATGCGGCTTCCAGGCAGGACACCATCGTCTGCACCCAGGAGCTTTCTGACAAGGAGCTGGAAGGCATCGGCTGGTATGCATCCGAGGACCGGAGAAAGCTGTATTTTGTCCAGCTGGACAAAGAAATTCCGGCCCGGGAGGTGAAAATCACGGTGCCCAAAAAGGTGGCCTATGAAACCACTGAGGTTGTGGAGCTGAAATCCGGCACAGGGACCCGGGAAAACAGGTTTTACGCCTATGGTGCGGGGCATTATCTGGGCAGCAGCCGCAATTTCACCGATGCGCTGGAACTGGCCTATGAAAAGATGGGGGTTGTGACCGATCAGAATCAGGAAATCGTATGGAACCGGGTAAACCGTCCCCCTGCCCGCAGCATGAAGGATCCGCTGAAAACCGGAGCCGGGTTTTTGCGAAACTTAAACGGTTTTACGGAAAGCAAGTCCTACGGGGAAGGGGTCCTTATGCTGGATGCCCGTGGATGCGGGCTGAACCAGATCCTGTATTTCGTCGGAAGGGGCTGCCCCGCGGCGGCCTATACCGGACAGGGCGGCTATGTTCTGATCTCCGGTTATGACCAGTACAACGTCACGCTGTACAATCCGGAAACCGGGGATAGTGAGAAAATGGGCTTAAATGATGCCTCTGCCTTCTTCGCAGGCCAGGGAAATGATTTTGTCTGCGGAGTATTTATGGAATAAGAAAGTGCGTTCTCTTTACAAATTCGTAAGATATGTTATAATCATTAAAGACAAATGAATAAAATTAAGGATTTTGTAATAGATAACATAATAATCAGAGGTGTGAAATGGAGCAGTATATTATGAAAGGCGGCAATCCGCTGGTTGGTGAAGTCACCATCGGCGGAGCAAAGAATGCCGCTTTGGGAATCCTGGCAGCGGCCACTATGACGGATGAGGATGTTGTGATCGATAATCTGCCGGATGTCAGAGATATAAATGTTTTGCTGGAGGCGATTGAGGAAATCGGCGCAAAGGTGGACCGGATCGACAGACATACGGTAAGGATCAACGGAAGCACCATTCGTGAAGTTTCGGTTGATGATGAATACATTCGCAAGATCAGGGCTTCCTATTACTTCATCGGAGCCATGCTGGGCAAGTATAAAAGCGCCCAGGTTCCTCTCCCAGGCGGCTGCAACATCGGAAGCCGGCCCATTGACCAGCATCTGAAGGGATTCCGGGCTCTCGGAGCGGATGTGAAGATTGAGCGGGGCGCGGTCATTGCCCATGCCATTGATCTGGTGGCAAGCCATATTTATCTGGATGTGGTCAGCGTAGGAGCTACCATCAACGTCATGATGGCGGCTACCCTTGCAGAGGGACAGACCATTCTGGAAAACGTTGCAAAAGAACCTCACGTGGTTGACGTAGCCAACTTTTTAAACAGTATGGGCGCCAGCATCAAGGGAGCCGGTACGGATACCATCCGGATCCGCGGCGTGAGAAAGCTCCATGGAACAGAATATTCCATCATTCCGGATCAGATTGAGGCCGGCACCTTTATGTGCGCTGCCGCCATCACCCGGGGTGATGTTATGGTGAAAAATGTTATTCCCAAGCATCTGGAAGCTATTTCTGCCAAGCTTCTGGAAATGGGATGCGAGGTTGTGGAATTCGACGATGCGGTCCGCGTGGTCGGAAAACCCAGTCAGAGGCATACGGATATCAAGACCCTTCCCTATCCGGGATTTCCCACCGATATGCAGCCCCAGATGACAGTGACCCTGGCTCTGGCAGGCGGCACCAGTGTGGTTACGGAAAGCATTTTCGAGAACCGTTTCCGCTATGTGGATGAGCTGTCCCGAATGGGAGCCAACGTAAAGGTAGAGGGAAATGTTGCGGTCATCGACGGTGTCAGCGGCTTTACGGGCGCCTTTGTCAATGCTCCGGACCTCCGGGCAGGAGCGGCGCTGGTGATCGCAGGTCTGGCGGCCGACGGATATACGGTTGTGGATGAGATCGGATTCATTCAGCGGGGATATGAATGCTTTGAGGAAAAGCTTCAGGGACTTGGAGCCATAATCGAAAAGGTGGATTCCGAAAAGGAAGCGAAAAAATTTAAACTGAAGGTCGGGTAGGCGGGGATTTCCCCCGCCCCTTTCCATTTCCGGAGCTTTATGGGCACCCTTTGCCGGGTGCTTTTTCTGAGAGGGAACGTATGGAGGCAGCGTATTCCGTGGGAGTCATCCCGGTGATTTTTTTAAACTGTCTGGAAAAATAATGGATGGAGCTGTAGCCCAGGCGGTCGGAAATCTCCGTAAAATTCAGCTGGTTGTTGCGGATCAGCTGTTTGGCCGCTTCTGTTTTCATGATGGAAAAGAAATCGATGGCGCCGCAGCCGTGGGCTTCCCGGAATATTTTCTGAAGCTGGGACCGCCCGGTCAAATTGTCCCGGCAGATGGTTTCAACGGTCAGGTGCTCTCCGATGTGCTCTTCCATGTAGCGGACGATCCGGTTGTGGATATCCCCGTGGATCCGGCTCTCCGCCGGGCGCCCGGTTGTAATCTGTTCCGGGTTGGTGAAGTACTTGCGGTAGAGGTGGATGATCAGCTCTTCCAGATAATTGCCGATGAGCTGCTCCGCGCCAAAGGAACCGGCCGGGTGCCGTCTGACCAGCTCTTCCTGATAGGGATCGTCAAGCCTTCCTATCTGGGCCAGAAGGGCCGTTTCCGTTTCCTGAACGGACAAAATTTCTCCTTCAAATGCTTTCATGCAGGGAGAGCCGCATTCAAAGCCCACCACCACCAGATTGGGGGCAATGGTCCCGTTGGTCAGTATATTATGAAATTCCCCGGGCTTGTGGAAGATGATGTTTCCCCGTTTTAAAGGGATCCGTTTGCCGTCCGCCATCACGTCGATGACACCCTTGTCGACGCAGACGAATTCCCAGAAGTCGTGGCTTTCTCCGGGAAAGGTGAAATCACTCATGTATTCGAAATAGTGAACGGTTATGATTTTTTTAATGATGGCGGAGGGACGGAGGGAAGTGCTTTTATAGGCCATGGGATCTCCTTTCTTCGGATGCTGTCCATGGGAACAGTATATCACATTCTCCGGAAAAAATGGGGAAAGAGTACAATCGTGCAAATAAAATAATAAATAGTGCAAATATTTTTTTCTATATATTCATTATACTGAGGATAGTAAATTTCAGGAGGTAACAGCAATGAACAGGAAACCGGTTCTGGTGATCATGGCGGCGGGCATGGGCAGCCGCTACGGAGGATTGAAGCAGATCGACCCTATCGATGCATGTGGGAACAAGATCATTGACTTTTCTATTTTTGACGCGGTTCAGGCCGGATTTGAAAAGGTCATTTTCATCATTAAAAGAGCCATTGAAAAAGAATTCAGGGAGAACATCGGAGACCGCATGGCGGCCCATGCAGATGTGGAATACGTATATCAGGAGCTGGACCGGCTGCCCGCGGGCTATGGGGTTCCGGAGGGAAGAAAGAAGCCATGGGGGACCGGCCACGCCATTTTATGCTGCAGGGATGTGATCGACGGTCCCTTTGCCGTGATCAATGCGGATGATTATTATGGAAAAAGCGCTTTTGTGTCCATATACAACCAGCTGACGGGAGTTTCCGACGGGGAGAAGTACCAGTATGCCATGGTGGGCTACCGGCTTTACAACACCCTGACGGAAAACGGCCATGTGGCAAGAGGTGTATGTACCATTGATGAAGCGGGAAAGCTTGTGGACATCCATGAGCGCACCAGAATAGAAAAGCACGGGGACAGGGCGGAATTTACGGAGGATGACGGCAGGACCTGGACGGAGCTGGGAGAGGACACCATCGTCTCCATGAACATGTGGGGATTTACGAAAAGCGTTATAAAAGAGCTTGACGAGAGGTTTTCCGTTTTTCTGGATCAGGAGCTTCCGGAAAATCCGGTGAAATGTGAATATTTCCTTCCCTTCGTGGTGGATGAGCTTTTAAAGGAAGGCAGGGCAGAGGTTTCCGTTTTAAAGAGCGTGGACCGCTGGTACGGAGTCACTTACAAAGAGGATAAGGAAACCGTGGTGAATGCCATCAAGGGACTTAAGGAAGCCGGCCTTTATCCGGAAAGGCTGTGGGAGGCGAAGTGATGGGAGACGCACAGTGCAGAAAGATCGGAGAGGCCATGGCTTTGCTGGCCTTTGAGGGAGAACCGGTCTCATGGGAGCGCTATGGAAGCGGCCATATCAACGATACGTTCCGCCTGGTCTGCATGGCCGGGGGAGCCAGGAAGCCATACATTATCCAGAGAATCAACCATGAGGTATTCAGGGACCCTGTTTCTCTCATGAAAAACATCGCAGGCGTCACCTCCTTTCTGCGGGAAAAGATCATCGCCCAGGGCGGGGACCCGGAGCGGGAGACGTTAAATATTGTAAAGGCCCGGGATGGAAAGGATTATTGCCGGGACAGCGACGGTAACTACTGGAGAGGTTACCTTTTTATTGAGGGAGCCACCACCTACGATAAGGTGAGGAGCCCGGAAGACTTTTACCAGAGCGGCAGGGCCTTCGGCCGCTTCCAGCGCATGCTGGCGGAATATCCGGCCGGCGGGCTGACGGAAACCATATTGAATTTCCATAATACGCCGGTGCGCTTAAAGGCTTTTCATCAGGCTGTCAAAGAGGATGTCTGCAGTCGGGCCCGCCTGGCCGGGAAAGAGATCGGGTTTGTGCAGGACAGGGAAAAGGAGGCGGATGCCGCCATGAAGCTGCTGCGGGAAGGCAGGCTGCCGCTCCGTGTCACCCACAATGACACAAAGCTCAACAATATCATGATCGACGACAGGACCGGAGAGGCTTTGTGCGTCATTGACTTAGACACCATCATGCCGGGGCTTTCCATTTTTGATTTCGGCGATTCCATCCGGTTCGGAGCCAATACGGCTGAAGAAGACGATCCCGATGCCGGAAGGGCATCCTTATCCCTGCCTCTGTTTGATATCTATACCAAAGGCTATCTGGAAGGCTGCGGGGGAAGCTTAACGGCAGAGGAACGGGTAATGCTGCCCATGGGCGCCAGGCTGATGACCTATGAGTGCGGCATGCGTTTTTTAGCGGATTTCCTTCAGGGGGATACCTACTTCCGAACCAGCCGGGAAAATCACAACTTAGACCGGGCCAGGACCCAGTTTGCCCTGGCCGCCGATATGGAGAAGAAGTGGAAAGAGATGGAGGAGATTGTCCATAGCTATCGATAGGGAGTCCGGGGATACCGCTGAAGGACCTCTTGACATCCATCATGAAATACGTTAAAATAGATGTGAAATAAATGAACCTTTCAATTGAATAACAAATGAAAAGTACGTAATATCCCTTATTCAGAGTGATGGAGATACAAAGGATCTGTGAAGTCACGGCAACCCCTACCGGAACGACGGCCCAAGGCCTGTCAGGAGCGGTTGGAAGGTGCCAACCTGAGCGAGTAATCGAGCAATAAGAGGATTTGATACAGTGTTGAATCAAGTCCGCGTTGCTGCGGACTTTTCTTTTCGTTATTCCCCCATGTGAAATAAAGGAGGAAATGACAGCATGGAAAAATTATTGTTTACTTCCGAATCCGTAACAGAAGGACATCCGGATAAGATGTGCGATCAGATTTCAGACGCGATCCTGGACGAGATGCTGAAACAGGACCCCATGAGCCGTGTGGCCTGTGAAACCTGCTGCACCACGGGCATTGTCATGGTTATGGGAGAGATCACCACCCATGCCTATGTGGACATTCAGAAGATCGTCCGTGAAACAGTGAGGGAGATCGGCTATGACCGTGCCAAGTATGGCTTTGACTGTGAGACCTGCGGCGTTATGGTGGCTTTGGACGAACAGTCAAAGGACATTGCCCAGGGCGTTGACCGTGCCCTGGAGGCGAAGGAAAACAGGATGTCCGACAAGGAGATCGACGCCATCGGAGCGGGAGACCAGGGGATGATGTTCGGTTATGCCAGCAATGAGACCGAGGAATACATGCCATACCCCATCGCTCTTGCCCACAAACTGGCGCGCCGGCTGACAAAGGTCCGCAAGGATGGGACCCTGACCTATCTCCGTCCCGATGGGAAGACCCAGGTTACGGTGGAATACGACGAGAACGGAAATCCCCTCCGCCTGGATGCGGTGGTTCTCTCCACCCAGCATGATGAGGATGTGAGCCAGGAACAGATCCACCGGGATATCAGAAAATATGTGTTTGATGAGATCCTTCCGGCGGAGCTGGTGGATGAGGGCACAAAGTTCTTCATCAATCCCACCGGCCGTTTTGTGATCGGAGGCCCTCACGGGGACAGCGGTCTCACCGGCCGCAAGATCATTGTGGACACCTACGGCGGATATGCCCGCCACGGCGGCGGCGCTTTTTCCGGCAAGGACTGCACCAAGGTGGACCGTTCCGCAGCTTACGCAGCCCGCTACGTCGCAAAGAACATCGTGGCAGCCGGGCTTGCCGACAAGTGTGAGATACAGCTTTCCTATGCCATCGGCGTGGCACATCCCACTTCCGTCATGGCAGATACCTTTGGGACCGGAAAACTGAGCAATGAAAAGCTTGTGGAAATCATCCGCGAGAACTTTGACTTACGTCCGGCAGGAATCATCCGGATGCTGGATCTGCGCCGCCCCATCTACCGTCAGACCGCAGCCTACGGTCATTTTGGAAGAAATGATCTGGATCTGCCCTGGGAAAAACTTGATAAGGCTGAGCTTTTAAAGAAATATTTATAATCCTGAAACAGGAAGGACGGAGGATTCATGAGCAGTCATGATCCTCCGCTTTTTAAATTTTAGAATTGTTTTATAAATTCTTAAGGCCATGTGTGTTATAATATCCTTTAGCAATATAAATTTTTTGTTATAAATTAAATTAGGAGCATGGGAGAGACGAGAGAAAGTGAAATTAAAATTAAAAACCCGTCTGGTCGTGGCTTTTATAATTATAACGGTTATCCCTCTGAGCCTGATGTTTGCCGTGGTGGCCGGACTCAGCAATTATCAGATGAGATCATTCCGGAAAACCTATAATTTATCAGATCAGATCGATCTTTTATCGAGCAATTCCCTGCAGATTTTTAACCGCATGACCCGGGAGACACAAAAGGAGATCAGCCAGATCCTGCAGGATGATCCGGGGCAGTTTAACGATATGCAATATCTGGAAAAGCTCAACGTGAATCTGTCGTCAAAATATGCGTATATGATCGTCCGTAAGGGAGACGCCCTTATTTTTGACGGAAACAGCCATATCACCCAGGGCCTTTATGACCAGCTTCCCCAATATGAGGAGATTGACAGCACCATCGACGGCGCCATTTATCTGGATGGAGAGACGCAGCATCTGGTGAAGCAGATGGATTTTCTCTATCCCGACGGGAACAAGGGGAGCGTATTTATCGTTTCCAATGTGGACGGACTCCTTCCGGAGATCAAGGCCATGATGGCGGAGATGCTGATGGCGATGATCATGATCATCGTGTTTACGGATGCCATTCTGATGATGTGGGTGTACCGCTCTGTGGTGAGCCCTCTGGGCCGGCTTCAGGTTGCCACCAAGAAGATACGGGATGGGAATCTGGACTTTTCCCTGGAGGTGGAGAATGACGATGAGATCGGACAGCTATGTCTGGATTTTGAGGAGATGAGGATCCGCTTAAAGGAATCTGCGGAGGAAAAGGTCCAGGATGACAAAGAGAACAAGGAGCTGATCAGCAATATATCCCATGATTTAAAGACACCCATTACGGCCATTAAGGGATATGTGGAAGGGATCATGGATGGGGTAGCCTCATCCCCGGAGAAGCTGGACCGTTACATCCGGACCATCTATAACAAAGCAAATGAAATGGATAAGCTGATTGATGAACTGACCTTTTATTCAAAGATCGACACCAATAAGATACCATACACCTTTTCCAAGATCAATGTGGCCGGTTATTTCAGGGACTGCGTGGATGAAGTTGGGCTTGAGATGGAAGCCCGAAATATCGAGCTGGGATACTTCAACTACGTGGATGAGGATGTGGTGGTGATCGCGGATGCGGAGCAGATGCGGCGCGTCATTAATAACATTATCAGCAATTCCGTAAAATACATGGATAAGAAAAACGGGATCATCAATATCCGGATCAAGGATGTGGGTGATTTCATTCAGGTGGAGATCGAGGATAACGGCAAAGGGATCCAGGCAAAGGATCTGCCCAGCATCTTTGACCGCTTTTACCGCACGGATTCTTCCCGGAATTCTTCCCAGGGCGGAAGCGGGATCGGATTATCCATTGTGAAGAAGATCATAGAGGATCACGGAGGCCGGATATGGGCCACCAGCAAGGAAGGCATTGGAACGGAGATACATTTCGTCTTAAGAAAATACCAGGAGGTCATACAGGAATGAGCAGAATACTGATTGTGGAAGATGAAGAGAGCATCGCAGAACTGGAGAAGGATTATCTGGAGCTGAGCGGATTTGAGGTTGAGATCGAAAATGACGGGGAAGAAGGGCTGGAACTGGCCCTTCACGAGGATTTTGATCTTGTGATCCTTGATCTGATGCTTCCGGGCGTGGATGGCTTTGAGATTTGCCGGAAGGTGAGGGAAGTAAAGAACACCCCCATTATCATGGTTTCCGCCAAAAAGGAGGACATCGATAAGATCCGCGGCCTGGGTCTGGGAGCCGATGATTATATCACAAAGCCCTTCAGCCCCAGTGAGATGGTCGCCCGGGTAAAGGCCCATCTGGCCCGCTATGAAAGGCTGATCGGAAGCGGCACGCCGGACAATGAGATCATCGAGATCCGGGGCCTTAAGATCGATAAGACCGCCAGACGTGTGTGGGTCAATGGGGAGGAAAAGAATTTTACGACCAAGGAATTTGACCTTTTGACCTTCCTGGCCCAGAATCCCAATCACGTATTCACGAAGGAAGAATTGTTCAATAAGATCTGGGACATGGAATCCATCGGCGACATCGCCACGGTTACGGTGCACATTAAAAAGATCAGGGAAAAGATCGAATTCAATACGGCAAAGCCGCAGTACATCGAGACTATATGGGGTGTCGGATACCGGTTTAAGGTTTAAGGTAAGCCATGAAGGAAAAATTATATGAGATACCGCTCAATGATGCCATGGATGCCGATGACGAGTGCCCCTTCTGCTTTCTTGAGAGAAAGGCGGAGCAGGAGCTTATGGACTTTGTTCTGGGCTCCTGCGCTTCCTATATGGAAAGCGATACCAGGGACAGCACGGACAAGGCGGGCTTCTGCCGGATGCACCAGAAGAAGATGTTTGATTACGGCAATGCATTGGGAAACGGCTGGATACTCAAAACATACTATAAGAAGCTGATCAGGGAGATGAAGGAAGAATTTCAGAACTTTGCTCCGGGAAAGACGTCCCTGATGGACCGCTTTTCCGGAAGAGCCGGGAAGGGCGGGGAGTCCAATCCCATCAGCGCCTGGGTGGCTGAAAAGGAAAAGACCTGCTACATCTGCGACCGTTTTTCGGAAAGCTATGAGCGGTATGTGGCCACCTTTTTCCATCTTTATAAAAAGTCCCCGGCATTCCGTGACAAGCTGGAAAAGAGCAAAGGGTTCTGCCTTCATCACTTTGCCGATGTATGCGGCGGGGCGGACCGGTATTTAAGCGGCGGAGAACGAAAGGAATTTTATCCCCTCATTTTCCGCATCATGGAAAAGAACATGGAGCGGATGTCCGGCGACATCGACTGGCTCATTGAAAAGTTTGATTATCTGAACCGGGAGGCGGACTGGAAGCAGTCCAAAGATGCCTTGCAGCGGGGAATGCAGAAGATCCGGGGCGGATATCCGGCGGACCCGGCTTACAAATCCCAGTAAGAGAAATACCGTTTACCGGATCAGTTTTTTAAACTGTCCGGGAGTGTGCCCGGTGGTCTGCCGGAAGGTCCGGATAAAATTGGAATAGTCATTAAAGCCCGATAAATGGCATGCCTCGGACACGGTATGGCCCCGTAAGAGCAGCTCTTTGGCCAGAGAGATCCGCTTTACAACGATATACTGGAAGATGCTGCTTTCCGTTTCCGACTTGAATAAGTGGCTGATATAATACTTATCCAGGGAAAGGGCCTGGGAAATGGAATCCAGAGTCATGGGGGAGGTCAGGTTTTCATCAATGTAGTTCATAATGGCCTGGGCCCGGTGGGGCCTGGGGGCTGTTCGTGAATTGCTGTTTTTTTGCCATGCCAGGTTGATCAAGATCAATATCTGAATCAACAGAGTGACCTCCGTCAAATCGCTGCCATATGTGGGGCGTTTTTTTATTGTCTCTTCCAGGGAATGGGCCAGAGCCAGCAGTCTTTCATATTCCTCCCGGGACAGCAGAACCAGATTTCCCGTGGCCGGTTCTCTGTGAAAGCAGTCCAGAAGGTTGGTGGAGGAGGTGCAGTAAGGGCGGATAAATGCCGGGTTTACGTGAATGACCAGGCGGGTGAAGGCCTGGCTTGAGGCGTTGATGGCTTTGTGGATCTCCCGGTTGGAGAACAGGATTAAGCTGCCCGGGTTTAAATGATAGCAGGCATTTTCCACAAAATACTGGATATGGCCGTCTAAAAGCAGATAGATCTCATGGCTGTTATGCATGTGAAAATCCACATTTCCGGCCATCTGGCTGGTCGTAAAGTCACAGCTGAAGGGCTCCGTGAATTCGTTGTACTGGTATTTGCTCTTCTTTTTCATAAGGGCCTCCTGAAATAGACAATATATGCATATTTCTAGTCAATCTACGCAAACAAATTGCGTGAAAAACAGTATATAATTAATTTATCACAGAAACAGAAAAAAGAAAAGAGGGGTAACCATGGTTCGGGTTGGGGTAGTTGGCTGCGGAAACATCGGCGGTGTCCATGCCATGATTCTGAAGGATACGGAAGGGGTCAGTCTCTGTGCTCTTGCGGACATCCGCCGGGAACGGGCGGAGGAATATTCGGAGCGTTATACGGCTGGGAGGGCAGCGGTTTATGGGTCCATGGAAGAGATGCTTGAACAAGAGGGGCTGGATGTGATCCATATCTGCACGCCTCATTCCTGTCATGTGCCCATGGCGGCAAAAGCGCTGGAGAAGGGGCTTCATGTGTTCATGGAGAAGCCGCCCGCCATCAGCAGAGAGCAGTTTAAAGAGCTGAAAAAGGCATCGGAAGGATCGAAAGGGCGTCTGGGCATTTGTTTTCAAAACCGTTATAACGAAACGACGAAAAAGGTCAGTGAGCTTCTGGAAGAGGGCGGTCTTGGCAGGATACGGGGCGGAAGGGCTTTTGTGACCTGGCACCGCAATGCGCCCTACTATACGGAAAGCGGCTGGAGAGGAAGGCTGGAAACGGAAGGCGGAGGCGCGCTGATGAACCAGTCCATCCACACCCTGGATCTGCTGCTGCTCTGGCTTGGAAAACCCGTGAGGACGGAGGCTTCCATGTGCAACCATCATTTGAAGGGCATTGTGGAGGTGGAGGATACCCTGGAGGCATACATGGCTTTTTCGGAAGGTCCGGAGCCTGTGAGCGCCAGCTTTTTCGCAACCACCGCTTATGCGGCGGATGCGCCTGTACTCCTGGAGCTTGTCTGCGACAACGGATTTGTCAGGCTGGAAGGAAATTCCGTCTGTTATCAGACCGATGACCGGAAAGGGCCCGTATACTGGCAGGCCCCATGCGCGTCTGCGCCGGGGAAATCCTATTGGGGCGCCGGCCACCAGGCCTGTATCCGGGACTACTACGACTGTCTGAGGACAGGAAGGACTTATTCCAATGATCTGGCTTCGGCAGAAACGACTTTTCACACGGTGATGGATATTTATGATTCCGCAAGAAATGAGGGGAGATAGAACATGGACAAAGTGAGACTGGGAATTATCGGAATTGGAAACATGGGGACCAACCACTGCAGGAGCATTCTGGAAAACAAGGTTCCGGAGATGGAGCTGACCGCGGTGGCAGACCGGCAGGAGAGCCGGCGGGCCTGGGCCGGGGAACACCTTCCTGAAACGGTTGCCGTCTTTGAGGAAGGAAAGGAATTAACGGCTTCCGGCTTATGTGATGCGGTTCTCATCGCGGTGCCCCATTACCAGCATCCGGAGCTGTCCATGGATGCTTTGGCTCATGGGCTTCACGTCCTGTGCGAAAAGCCTGCCGGTGTCTACACAAAGCAGGTGCGGGAAATGAACGAGGCGGCGGAAAAAAGCGACCGGGTCTTTGCCATGATGTTCAACCAGAGGACCAACTGCATTTACCGGAAAATGCATGAGCTGGTCACCGGCGGAGAGCTGGGAGCCATCAAGCGGGTCAACTGGATCGTGACCGACTGGTACCGGACCCAGTCCTATTATGATTCGGGCAGCTGGAGAGCCACCTGGGATGGGGAAGGCGGAGGCGTTCTCCTAAACCAGTGCCCCCATAACATGGATCTGCTTCAATGGATCTGCGGAATGCCGGATAAGGTGCAGGCATTCTGCCATAATGGAAAATGGCATGACATTGAAGTGGAGGACGATGTGACCGCTTATCTGGAATATCCGGGCGGGGCCACCGGCGTCTTTGTCACCACGACCGCCGATGCGCCGGGCACCAACCGGTTTGAAGTCACCCTGGAAATGGGAAAGCTGGTCTGTGAAAATGACAAACTCATGCTTCATAAGCTGGCGGAAAATGAACGCACCTTCTGCAGGACGGCGAAAGGCGGATTTGACACGCCGGAATGCACGGTGACGGAAGTGGAAACGGATGGAGAAAACGAGCAGCATGTGGGTGTCTTAAAGGCCTTTGCCGGAAGGATCCTTCATGGAACCCCGCTGGTGGCGGAAGGGGTGGAAGGAATCAACGGACTGACCCTTTCAAACGCCATGCATTTATCCAGCTGGTTAAAACAGGCGGTGGAGCTGCCGTTTGATGAAGATCTGTTCCTGGAGGAGCTGAATAAACGCCGGAAGGCTTCCAGGAAAAAAGAAGGGACCGGTGTGGTGTTCGATACGGAAGGCAGCTATTAAAACACAGGAAAAGGAGAAGCAGCAATGTGGGATGGAATACAGTTGTCCGGTTTTGCGGATGAAATTGACATGGATCTGGAAAAGCAGATCCGGGTACTGAAAAAGCTTGATATGCATCATGTGGAAATGCGCGGAGTGAATGGAAAAGGCCTGGTGGAATATTCCTTGGGTGAGGCAAAGGAAATAAAAAAGCAGCTTGACCATTCCGGCATCCGTTTATCCTCCGTAGGTTCCCCCATCGGGAAAATAAAGATCACTGACGAGTTCGCTCCCCATATGGAGCTCTATAAGCATACGGTGGAAATCGCCCATGAGATGGAGACCCCGTACATCCGCATGTTCAGCTTTTTCATGCCTCAGAATGAAAGCTATGCCCCATACCGGGGAGCGGTCATGGACCGTCTGGGACAGCTGGCGGATTATGCCGCTGCGAACCGGGTCACACTTCTTCATGAGAACGAAAAGGATATTTATGGGGACATGGCGGACCGCTGTCTGGAGATCATGAAGGAATTTTACGGGGAGCATTTTCAGGCGGTGTTTGATTTCGCCAATTTCGTTCAGTGCAGACAAAACACGCTGGAAGCTTTTGAAATGTTAAAGCCCTATATCGCTTACATTCATATAAAGGATGCCCGCTGGTCCGACGCCGGCGTGGTGCCTGCGGGCCTGGGCGACGGCCGTGTGGAGGAAATCCTGAAAATGCTGAAATCAGGAGGCTATCAGGGATTTTTATCCCTGGAACCTCATTTAAGCGACTTTGCCGGTTTCAGCGCTTTGGAGCAGAATGCGGGGGAAAAGAAAAAAATGAGCGGTGAGGAGGCCTTTACCATGGCTTATGAAGCGCTTAAGAAGATACTGGAAAACATCTAAACCGGAAATTGCCCGATGACGGAGACGCCGGGGCCGGAAGATCCTTTTTATAAAGGATCTTCCGGCCCCGTTTTTTATTCTCCGCCGTTTATTTTTTTTACGTAGGCGCTGGGTGTCATTCCTGTGTTCTTTTTAAATATCTGGCTGAAATACTGGGGATTATTGCCGCATCCCACCTGCTCTGCGATCCACTGGATCTGTTCCGCATGGCCCTCCGCCAGCAGCTGTTTCGCCTTCTGGATGCGCAGGGTGGTAATGTAATTGGAAAACTTCTGCCGGGTTTCCTTGATGAAGCGTGCGCTGACATAATCCACATTCATGAAGAGATAGTTCTCCGCGATCCACTTCAGGGTCAGATTGGGGTTGTTCAAATTCTTTTCCACATACTGCATGACTTTTTCAATAAAGGGGCTGTAGCGCTGGGGGCTGCCGGAAGTATCATCCAGCACCTTTATGATCTTTTCCATGAGCATGAGGCGGATGTCCTCCACATTGGTCTGTTCGTTTAAGGCCATGAGATATTCGGTGGCTTCCACGGAAGAATAGTAGCTGCTTGCTGTGGTGAATTTAATGACCATGCGGGATCCTGTCTGCTTTAAGAATTCCGGGCTGCCGATGTCATTTAAAATGTTTTTAAGCTCTTCCAGTCCTGCCTGGCGTTCCGGCCCGCTTGATTCGATCAGGGAGGTGGTGAGCTGCTCTATTTTTGAAATCAGATTTTTATAGTTGCAGATAGGGACCGGCTGGAGGCCGTTTAAAAAATAGATGATCCCGTAGCGCCTGATCTTCTCGATTAAGGTATCGATCAGCCGGGCCAGATTGGGAAAGGCGGTCCTCCGGTATTCCAGATTCACGGTCTCTTCTCTGAGGGAGAGGGACTTCATAAAGGTATCCAGCCTGTCATAGGAAACCTGATGGCTTTCAAAGAACAGGATCAGCGTGTTTTTTACGTAAATGGCATAAACACAGATCCCGGGGGCATTTTCCAGCATATAACCGTACACCCGGTTTAAAATGGAGGTCAGGTGCTCTTCCTCCAGAAAATGGAGGTAGCACATCTCATAGCCGGTATAGAAAAAGTCCATGAAACCGGAGTATGAGTCCCAGGCCGGTTCCGGGGATTCCTGCAAATAGATCAGCTCGTTGATGATGTTTGCCAGGACGCTGTGATGAAGGTTGTCCGTCAGGGCCCTCTGCCGGTCCTGAAGCTCCTGAAAGGCACGGCGGTGATAATATTCCTTTACCACATCCTGCATGCTTTCTATGATCTGTTCCTCGTTGCTCGGCTTTAAAAGATAATGATGGACCCGGTATTTCATGGCCTGCTTGGCGTATTCAAATTCCCCGAATCCGGAAAGGATGATGAACTGGGTGTCCATGTCCGTCTGGGAGATCCGTTCCACCAGCTCAAGGCCGGACAGGCCCGGCATCCGTATATCGGTCAGCACGATATCCGGGGACTCGTCAAGGATCATGTTGTAAGCCTCGATACCGTCGCTGCAGGTACCGATCAGTTCAATTCCCAGGCTGTTCCAGTCTATGAGTGATGATATGGATTCCCGGATCATTCTTTCGTCGTCGGCGATCATTAATTTCAGCATTTGAACTCTCCTTTCAGGCAGGCGGGATCATCCGGTTCTGGGTCCAGGGGGATGGTGAGCCTTGCCACCGCCTGTTCATTTTCATTATAAAGGGTAAGACCGTTTTCCCGCCCATAGGTCAGCTCCATCCGCTCCTGGATATTCAAAAGGCCGATTCCAAAACCATGAGGCTCGATCTGATGGGTTTTCAGCTTCAGGAGAAGCTGGTCCTCAAAGGAGGAGCCGTTATTCTTCACGTAAACGTAAAGGAAAGTGCCGTCTGATTCCGCCAGGATCTGGATGCGGCAGCCCTCTGTATTTTCCTCCAGTCCATAGCGGATGGCGTTTTCCACCAGAGGCTGCAGGGTGAGCTTTAAAACAGAGGCATCCAGAAGCTTCTCCGGCACGGACACTTCATATTCCAGGCGGTCTTCGTAACGGTATTTCTGTATGATCATATAGCACTGCACCAGCTCCAGCTCCCGGCGGAGGGGAACCTGCTTGCTCTTCTGGTCCAGGGTGATGCGCAGCAGGGTTCCGAGAGCCTCCGCCATGGAGGAAATGTCCCTGGCCCCCATGGAACGGGCCCTCCAGTTGATGGACTCTAAGGTATTGTAAAGGAAATGAGGGTTGATCTGGTTTTCCAGGGCCTTTAGCTGGGCCTCTTTTTTCAGGATCTCATTGAGGTAGCAGGTGCGGATCAGCTGGTTCACCTGCTCCACCATCTGGTCAAAACGGGTGTGCAGGATGCCCAGCTCATCCGTTCGCCCCCTGTAATCGTAGGAAATGGTCAGCTGCTCCCGCTGCCCGTCCGCGAAGTTCTTCATTTTCAGCAGCAGGTTGTCAAAATGCCTGGTTATGGAATCGATGAGGGCGGAGGACAGGGTCAGGGCGGCAATCACGGCGGTGAAGATGATGAACAGGCAGAGGTTTAAGCTGACCCGCAGGGATGCCGAGATATTGTCGTATGGAATGATGCACACATAATCCCAGTAAAAGTCCGGAAGATTTCTTTTTACATAGAAATAATTCCTGCCCGAAGTGTTTAATATTCCGTATCTGGACTGGAAAACTTCCGTGAAGCCCGCATCGGAATCCGTATAAAGGCCGGATGAATTGTATATTAAGTTTCCCCGGTCATACAGGATGTAGTCCGCTTTTTCGTATAAGTGGCTGGAGTCTGTGGAAAACTTCATCAGCCGGTCCATATCAATGTTGACGATCAGGTTTCCGATGGAATCCAGCTGGAGAAACTGGGTGCGGCGTATGTTCTTCACCATGAACAGTCCGTATTCCCTGCTGTAATCCGTGATCCATAAGGTTTTGCCCTTTGCCTCCTCCGATCTTCGGATGAGGTCCTGGATGACGGCTTTGGGAAGCCTTGTCCGGTTTGCGATGTGAGTGTGGACGGAATAATTATTCTGATAAAGGCTCATGTAGCTGATGTCATTTTTCCGGAAGTTAAAGTAATATTCGTTCAGGGCCGTATAAAGGGTCTTATGGGCAACGGTGCGCACCTGGGTGCTGTCCGTGTCCTTTAACGTGCTCAGCCCCTTCTGCATGGTATTGTCGGCCAGCACCATGTCCGCCATGGTGCTGATGTTTCCCAGGCGGTTATCCAGTTCTTTGCCGGAAAAGGACAGGGAGGTGGCGACGGACTGATAAAGCACCTTCTGATGGGCCGAGGAGGTCAGGTGGATGCTTAAGAGAGAGGTAGAGGCCAGAAGCAGGATACAAAAGAAGACAATGGAATGAATCTTCTTTTTCAATGTAAGATTCCGGATAAACGATTTCATAGGTCCTCCTTTATCAATGCATGCAGGGATGATATCAAAATTATATATAAAAAACAGCATGAATACAACAAAATATTCAAAAAACTATACAAATTATACAAAAAACTCGGTTTTTTCCACTTAAAACTCGGTTTTGAGCATTTACTGGCTCAGGTCTGAAACGTATAATGAAAACACCTAAGAAGAGCAAAGTGAAAAAGGAGGAAGGTTATATGAAGAAAAAAATCGCTTTACTTATGGCGTGCTGCATGGCGGCGGCCTCTCTGGCCGGGTGCGGGGGATCAGGTTCCGGGAATGACGGAACAACAGCGGCAGCCACAACGGCAGCGACAACTGCCGCCCAGGAAAAGACGGAGGGCTCCGGAAGCGGTGACGTGAAGCTGACCATGAGCTGGTGGGGGAATCAGATCCGCAACGAGCGGACACAGGCGGCTCTGGATCTTTACATCGAACAGAATCCCGGAATCACCATTGAAGGGCAGTTTTCCGAGTGGTCCGATTACTGGAACAAGCTGGCCACGTCGGCAGCGGGCCAGGCGATCCCGGATATCGTTCAGATGGACTACATGTACATTGATCAGTATGTGAAGAACGGGCTTCTGGTGGATTTAAAGCCGTACATTGAAGACGGAACCCTGGATGTGTCCAGCATTTCCGACAATACCATGGCCTCAGGAACCGTAGACGGAGGGATCTACGCGATCTGTGCGGGAATCAACTCTCCGGCCATGATGTACAACAAGACCCTTTTGGATGAGAACGGAATTACGGTGAAGGATTACCTGACCATTGACGAGTTTCAGGAGCTCAGCCGCCAGGTTTATGAAAAGACCGGCTACAAGACTTCCATTGTTTACGGCACGGCCCAGACCTATCTGGATTATTTCATGAGAGCCTATGATGTGGTGCTTTTCGGGGATAAGCAGATGGGCGGAAAAATGGAAGACTATATCCCGTTTTTTGAAATGTATACCAAGGGCCTGGAAGAGGGCTGGCTGATCGATCCGGGCGTATTTGCTGAGATCGCCATCGGTTCTGTGGAACAGGATCCTCTCGTATACGGTTCCAGTCCGGAAACCATGTCATGGTGCGCGCTGGCGAATTCCAACCAGCTGACCGCTGTCCAGAATGCGGCTCCGGAAGGCGTTACCATCGGCATGACCACATGGCCGTCTCCTGATCCGAAGAAATCCGGCTATTTAAAGTCCAGCCAGTTCTTCTCCATCGGCGCCCATACAAAGAATCCGGAAGAAGCGGTAAAGGTATTGGATTATCTGACAAATTCAAGTGATGCCAACAATATCCTTTTGGGCGAGAGAGGCGTTCCGGCTTCCAGCAAGATCGCGGAAGAATTGTCTCCAAAGATGGACGAACTCAACCAGGAGATCATCCGTTACATCAATGAGGTCGTAACTCCCAACAGCTCCCCCATCAATCCGCCCCAGCCGGATGGAGCCAGTGAAGTCTTCAACCTTTTGAATCAGGTCCTGGAACAGCTGTGCTATGGTGCTTATGATGCACCGACTGCGGCTGAAGAATTCTACAACGGCGCAAATAAGATCATGAGCCAGAATTAAGCCCGGGACATTAGCTTTAGAAATATGCGGGGCGGAAGAGGTTCCGCCCCGTTTTTGCCGAATCAAACCACTTTTTTGTGAACGGAGGGGACGTATATGAAAGATAAAAAGAGGGAAAGCCTCAGACACTTCATGAATAAGGAAAGCACGGCGGGATTCGTATTCAGCCTTCCGTTTACCATCGGTTTTCTGCTCTTCATGGTGGTACCCATGGGACTTTCCCTGTATTATTCATTTTGTGATTACAACATTCTTGCACCGCCCGTATTTGTGGGCCTGAAGAATTACATCAAGATGTTCACGGATGATGCCGTGTTTTTAAAGAGCATTGGTGTCACCTTTTATTTTGCCCTGGTTTCAGTGCCCCTGCGCCTTGTCTTTGCGCTTCTCGTGGCCCTGATCCTGTTTAAGACCACAAGGGCCACGGGATTTTACCGCGCGGCCTACTATCTTCCATCCATCATCGGAGGTTCCGTTGCCGTTGCGATCCTGTGGAAAAGAATGTTCGCCACCGACGGCGTTGTGAACCAGCTTCTGCGCCTGATCGGAATAAAAACCAGCTTTCCCTGGCTTGGAAACGTGAATACGGCCATCTGGACCCTTATCATTCTGGCAGTATGGCAGTTCGGGTCTTCCATGCTGATCTTTTTGTCTTCCTTAAAGCAGATACCGGTGACGCTTTATGAAGCGGCCAGAGTGGATGGCGCCAATAAATTTTCCCAGTTTTTCAGGATCACGCTGCCGCTTTTAACACCCACCATATTTTTTAATCTGGTCATGCAGATGATCAACGGATTCCTGGCCTTTACCCAGTGCTTCATCATCACTCAGGGAAAACCGTTAAACTCCACCCTGTTTTATACGGTTTACATGTACCAGCAGTCCTTTGAGTTCTACAACACCGGATACGGTGCGGCGCTGGCATGGGTGATGTTAGGGATCATCGGTCTCATTACCCTGATCCTGTTTGCAACCAAAAGATTCTGGGTCTATACGGAAGGAGTGTGATGACCATGAAAACCAAAAGAAGGATCGGCAGTATCTTCTACCATGTGATCGTATGCGGAATTGGCTTTATCATGATCTATCCGCTGATCTGGATGGTGATGAGCTCATTTAAGGTATCCAACACCATCTTCACCACAGCCGGGCAGCTCATTCCGGAAAAGTTTGTCTTAGACAACTACGTCAATGGCTGGAAAGGGTTCGCCAAGATCAATTTTGCCACCTTTTTTAAGAATTCCCTGTTCATCGCGATTGTGGCAACCTTTGGAACTGTATTTTCTTCCGCCTTTGTGGCATACGGCCTTGCCAGATGCAAGTTCTTCGGGAGAAAAATCCTGTTTGTGGCAATGCTGCTTTCCATGATGCTGCCCGCCCAGGTTTTAATGATCCCCCAGTACTTATGGTATCAGAAGCTTGGCTGGGTCGGCAGTTACAAACCCCTGATCATCCCCTATTATTTTGCCATACAGGGTTTTTTCGTATACCTGATGATCAATTTTATTGACGGGATTCCCAGGGAGCTTGATGAAGCGGCCAAGATCGACGGCTGTTCCTATTACAGCATTTTCGCCAGGATCATCCTGCCCCTGATCACGCCGGCCCTCATTACCGCCAGCATTTTCTCCTTTATGTGGAGATGGGATGATTTCTTATCCGCGCTCCTTTATATCAATGAGTCCGCCAGATATCCGGTCAGCCTGGCGCTGAAACTGTTCAGCGATCCCGGGTCTTCCTCGGATTACGGCGCCATGTTCGCAATGGCCACCCTTTCCATCCTGCCTGCGGTGATCATCTTCTTCTGTCTGCAGAAATATCTGGTGGAGGGAATCAGCACTTCCGGTTTAAAGGGTTAAAATACGGCAGAGGTGATACAATAACAGCATCACTGAAAACGGAGGGAAACGATGGTTTACAATGTACTGGAATTCGGAGCAAAAGGGGATGGCCGGACCAACGATGCCGCAGCCATCCAGCAGGCGGTGGACACATGCAGCAAAGATGGCGGCGGCAGGGTGGTCCTGCCCGGGGGACGGGTATATAACAGCGGTTCCATTCTGCTGAAATCCAATGTGGAATTTCACCTGGAAATGGGGGCGGTGTTAAAGGCCAGCGGCGATTTAAAGGATTATTACCCTCTGGCCAACGGGGGAAACATTGTGGCCCATGAATCGGGGCTTCCTTCCTTTTTAAACAGCGAATATAAAGGAAGGCCCTTCCATGCCTTTCTATACGGATACGATCAGGAAAACGTGGCGGTCACCGGCTTCGGAACCATTGACGGGAATGAAAAGATTTTTTATGGGGATAATTCCGGATATCATATTGAGGGCACTTATTATCCCAGGATCCCTCTTATGCTTCTGGAAAAATTTGAACACCTGACGATCCGGGACGTGAAGCTCATAAACTGCGCTTTCTGGACCGTTCATCTGGTTGGCTGCAGCGATGTGCTCATAGAGGGGATCCGTTTGATCAACAATCTGCAGATGGCCAATTCAGACGGCATTGATCCGGACCACTGCACCAATGTGCGGATCACCGGCTGTCACATCGAATGCGGGGATGATGCCATTGTTCTTAAGAATTCCGGGGATTATAACCGGTACGGACCATGTGAAAACATTGTCATTTCCAACTGCACCCTGATTTCCACCAGCGCTGCCATTAAGTTCGGAACGGAGGGCGAATGCAGCTTCCGGAATGTTCTGGTGGATAACTGCGCCATCAGCAGAAGCAACCGTGGAATCTCCATACAGATCCGGGATGGGGGGAATGTTGAGAATGTGGTATTTTCCAATCTCACCATTGAGACACGGCGCTTTTCCCATGAGTGGTGGGGAAGGGCGGAGCCCATCTGCATCACGGTCCATGACCGCAAGCCGGGGGTAAAGGCCGGAAACGTGCGGAACGTGCGGTTCCAGAATATCAGCTGCAGGGGAGAAAACGGTATTTTTATCCGTGGAAGTGAAGATAATTTCATCGAAGATGTCAGCTTTGAGAACATTCATCTCACCCTGGAAAAAACCTCCCGCTGGGAGATCGAAGGCTATGATATCCGGCCCTGCCAGGGGGATGGGGTCATACGCTGCAGGATATCCGGGATCTATGCGGACTATGCAAGGGATATCCGGTTTGAGCATGTGAAGATCCATGTGGAGGAAAGCATGAAGCCTTATTATAACCGGGACGTGACGCTTTTTCATACGGAAAAAATCACGGTCTGATCTATGATTCCGGTGCGATCCGAATGGCGCAGTCCTGTTCTCTGCAGTAGGTACAGAAGGCGTCGTCGGGCATCTGATCCGTCAGGATATAGTCAAACTGATTCACATCTCCGAAGGTCATAAGGGAAGCCCGCCCGAATTTGGATGAATCTGCCAGAAGATAATGCTTCTGGCTTTTTTTTAACGCCGCTTTCTTGATGTTGTATTCCTCGATGGAAGCATTGCAGATCCCAGCCTGAACGGAAATGCCGGTGCAGGCCATGAATGCCCGGACAATGTTGTAGTCCTCCAGATATTCCACACAGGAGCTTCCGGTCAGAGAGGCGGTATCCCGCTTTAAGGATCCCGGCAGGACGATTAAGTTGATGCTGGGATAGTTCATGGATTTGTTAATGACCTGTACGCTGTTGGTGATGATGGTAACGGCGTTTAAATGGGACAGATAATCCACGATATTCATGGTAGTGGTGCCGCTGTCAATGAATATGATATCCCGCTCACGCACGAAGGAAGCGGCCAGTGCGGCGATCTTCTGCTTGCTCTGGGAATTCCGGCTGGCCCGTTCGTGAAAGGTGACCAGATCCGGGATGGCGGCCGTGTTTTCACAGGCAATGACGCCGCCGTATACCTTCTCCACGCTGCCCCGGGCAACCAGGACTTCCAAGTCACGGCGGACGGTATTTTTAGAAATGTCAAATGCCTCACACAGAGTGTCAATGGATGCGGCCCTGTGCTCCAGTATATATTGTTCCAATTGGTCAATACGGGAAATTCTCATATGCTTACTCCTTGTATAGCAGCCCTATGGCATGCTGTTATGCTCATATTATAACAAAGGTACAAAAAAATATCAAGAAATAACCAAAAATCCTAAGTTCATCTTGACCATTTTCCTTATAAGTGCTAAAATATAACCAAAATATCACATGAATAAAATCAAAATATTATCACAATGGTGAAGGAGTGAAAGCCGGGAAGAGGATTTATCATACCCGCAGAACTCCCGGGCAGTAAAATGCCCTTCAGGAGGTCAGCCGGGGAGATATGGAACCGATTCCCCCAAAAAAGGAGAAGAAGTATGGCATTGGTAAAAATGAAGGAACTGTTAAAACGGGCATCAGAAAAACATGCGGCGGTAGGGGCCTTCAGCGTGGGCAGCTTAGAAATGGTGAAGGGCGCCGTAAAGGCCGCGGAAGACATGGATACTCCCATCATCCTGCAGATCGCAGAGGTGAGGCTTCCCCATTCCCCGCTGGCCCTCATGGGGCCCATGATGGTGGAGGCGGCAAGGTGTGCCGGGATTGACATTGCGGTCCATTTAGACCACGGAAAGACCCTTGAAGTGTTAAGAAAGGCGCTGGACTATGGCTTTACCTCCGTTATGATGGATGGCTCCACCCTTCCCTTTGAGGAAAATATCGCAAAGACCCTGGAAGCCGGCCGGCTGGCAAAGGAATACGGGGCCACTCTGGAGGCCGAGCTGGGACTGGTGGGCGGCAGCGAGGATGGAAGTACGGATGAAGGAATCCGCTGCACCAATCCGGAGGACGCAAAGGAATTTTGTGCCAGGACCGGAACGGATGCGCTGGCGGTCGCCATCGGTAACGCACACGGCAATTATCCTGTGGCTCCCCGTCTGGCCTTTGATGTTTTAAAAGCCATTGACAGCTGCACAGAGGTGCCTCTGGTCCTTCACGGAGGGACAGGGATCACGCCTGAGGACTTCCGGACGGCCATCGGACTGGGCATCCGCAAGATCAACATAGCGACGGCCAGCTTTGACAGCCTGACGAGGGAAGCCGCCGCATACCTGGAAACCGGAGGAAAACATGATTATTTCGGATTAAATGAAGCAATGGTCCGGGGAGTCTGTGAGAATGTAAAACACCACATCCGTATTTTTAACTGTGTGGAGCCGCTGGAGGCAGGAGGGAAACCATGAAGTATATAACATTTGATAAAACCAGGCCCATGGATCTGGTCCTGCTGGGAAGAGTGGCGGTGGATTTTAACCCGGTGGACTATTTCCATCCCCTGGCTGAGTGCACAACATTTAAAAAGTATGTGGGCGGATCTCCTGCCAACATTGCCACAGGTGTTTCCCGCCATGGAATGAAAGCCGGTTTCTTCGCACGTGTGTCCGATGATCAGCTGGGCGATTTTGTCACGGATTTTTTTAAGAAGGAAGGCATAGATGTTTCCAGGATCCGCCGCTGTGAGCATGGGGAGAAGATCGGTCTGACTTTTACGGAGATACTGTCCCCCTCAGAAAGCAGCATCCTGATGTACCGCAACTGCATCGCGGACCTGCAGCTGGATCCGGCTGACATTGACGAAGAATATATAAAGAATACCAGGGCCATCCTCATATCAGGAACGGCTCTGGCAGCAAGCCCGTCCAGGGAAGCGGCCTTAAAGGCCGTGATGCTGGCAAAAAGAAACAATACCGTCATCATCTTTGACATCGATTACCGGCCCTATAACTGGGTCAGCGAGGATGAGGTCTCCATCTATTATTCCATGGTGGCCAAAGAGGCGGATGTGATCATGGGCTCCAGAGAAGAGTTCAATCTGACGGAGCGGCTCATAAAAACCGGCCGGACCGACCGGGAAACCGCGGATGCCTGGCATGGGGAGCGGGCGAAGATCGTCATCATCAAGCATGGGAAGGAAGGTTCCACCGCCTATACCTGCGATGGAAACAGTTATACCATCCGGCCGTTTCCGGTCAGCGCCTTAAAGTCCTTTGGCGGGGGCGACGGATATGCCGCAGGCTTTTTATACGGCTTGTACCAGGGATGGGAAATAATCGACTGTCTGGAATTCGGAAGTGCGGAGGCAGCCATGATGGTAGCCAGCCATTCCTGCTCCGTGGATCTGCCGGATCCGGAGGCAGTCCATGCATTTATAAAGGAAAGCAAGGAAAAATACGGCGAGATGATCGCCAGGGTATAGGGTACAGAAACAGTTACCGGTAGAAAACCGCTGAAAATAAGCGGTGTTAATATAAAATGAAAGAGGGAAGGGATCGTAAAATGTTTAACAGGGAGAAAGTAAAGTTAGGAATCGCGCCGATCGCATGGACCAATGATGACCTGCCGGATTTGGGGAAAGAGAATACATTTGAGCAGTGCGTCAGCGAAATGGCTCTGGCCGGGTTCACCGGTTCAGAGGTGGGAAACAAATATCCCAGAGATCCGGAGGTGCTGAAAAAAGCCCTTGGCCTTCGGGGGGTGGAGATCTGCAACGCCTGGTTTTCCACGTTTCTGATCAGCAGGCCCTACGAAGAGACGGAAGAGGAATTTGAAAAGCATGTGGCATTTCTGGCAGCCATGGGCGCAAAGGTGGTGGGCGTTTCCGAGCAGAGCTACAGCACCCAGGGCATACAGGACCAGCCGGTCTTTGAGGGCAAGCATGAAATGGATGACAGGGAATGGGAGCTTTTGTGCCAGGGCTTAAACCGCCTGGGCAAGCTTTCCAGGGAAAAATACGGAGTGGCCCTGACCTTCCATCATCACATGGGAACCGTGGTTCAGACCGCAGCTGAGACAGAACGCATGATGGAGAACACAGATCCGGAATACGTGAGCCTTCTGTTTGACAGCGGTCATTTTGCCTACTGCGGGGAAGATCCTCTCGCCATGGTGACGAAATATGTAAACCGGGTGGGGCATGTACATTTAAAAGACATCCGTCCGGAAGTAGTTAAAAAGGTGAAGGAAGACCGGATGAGCTTCCTGGCCGGAGTCCGTGCGGGAGCATTTACCATTCCCGGGGATGGATGCATTGACTTTGACCCGATTTTCAAGGTGCTGGAGGATGCCGGATACGAGGGCTATATGGTGGTGGAGGCGGAGCAGGATCCGGCCAGGGCCAATCCTCTGGAATACGCGATCCGCGCCAGAAAATTCATTGCTGAAAAAACAGGTCTGTAAAATGATTGAAATAAAAAGGAGAAGAAAATTATGGTAACCGTAGGAATTATCGGAGCAGGAAGAATCGGAAAGGTTCATACCACCAGCATCTGCAACATTGTTAAGAACGCGAGGATCAAGACAATCGCCGACCCGTTTATGAATGAGGAAACCGACAAGTGGGCCAGGAGTATGGGAGTGCACAATACTACGAAGGATTATAAGGAAATTTTGGCGGATCCGGAGATCGACGCTGTTTTGATCTGCTCATCCACCAATACCCATTCCCCTATTTCCGTGGAAGCCATCAGGGCCGGAAAGCATGTGTTCTGTGAAAAGCCCATTGATCATGACGTGGAAAAGATCAAAGAGGTGATAAGCGCCTTAAAGGAAAGCAAGGTAAAATATCAGGTGGGCTTTAACCGCCGCTTTGACCATAACTTTGAGGCGGTGAGAAACGCGGTGGCAGCCGGAAAGATCGGAGAACCCCACATCATTAAGGTGACTTCCAGAGATCCGGAGCCGCCCAGCGCGGAATACGCGGCCGTATCCGGAGGGATGTTCCTGGATATGACCATCCATGATTTTGATATGGTGCGTTACCTGGCAGGCTGTGATGCAGAGGAAATCTACGTACAGTCCGCCGTATTGGTGGATCCGGCCATCGGTGAGGCTGGAGATGTGGATACCGCAGCCATCACCTTAAAGATGGAAAACGGAGCCATTGCGGTGATCGACAATTCCCGGAAAGCGGCATACGGCTATGACCAGAGGGCCGAGGTATTCGGTTCAAAGGGTATGGTGGCGACCTCCAATGACACCGAATCCAGCGCCGTGCTGAGCACTGCCGACGGCGTGACCGGCGAAAAACCTCTTTATTTCTTCCTGGAGCGCTATATGCAGTCCTTTGCCAGGGAAGTGAACTGCTTTATCGAGGCCATTGTAAACGATACGGACACTCCTCTGGGCGTGGAGGATGGACTGAAGCCCGTGCTGATGGGAATTGCTGCAAAGAAGTCCGTTGAGGAGCACAGACCGGTAAAAATCTCTGAAATCATGATGTAGGATCCTGGGCTGAGACAGGATGGGAAATGGTGAGATGCTATCTGAAATAGGGGGCATCTCACCATTTTTGCATGGAAGTTCTCCCGCCAGGGCGGGGTGCGGGGTAAGAATACAAAAAGTGCACAAAATATAAGGAGTGATAAGCAAAATACGCGCTGTTTTTTTTACGCAAAAATGTTAAATTAACAGCATATTTTATAAGACATCAGTTATTTGTGAAAAGAGGAATTTCAATGGATCAGGTTCAGCAGGGGCTGGTTAATTTCGTGGAAAGGTACGATCTCATCTTTCAGACCAGCCTGTTTTTGAGGATTATCGTAGCCGGGGTTCTTGGGTACCTGATCGGGTACGAGAGAAAGAACCGTTATAAGGGGGCGGGAATGAGGACCCACGCCATCGTTGCAATGGGGGCGGCGCTGATCATGGTGGTTTCCAAGTACGGATTCCGGGACATACCGGATTACGATGCCTCCAGAATCGCCTCCCAGATCGTATCGGGAATCGGCTTTCTCGGAGCGGGTGTCATTTTCGTGAAAAACAATTCGGTCAGCGGTCTGACCACGGCGGCGGGCATCTGGGCGACTGCGGGCGTTGGCATGGCGATCGGCGCGGGAGCTTATTATGTGGGCTGCGCTTCCGGTCTTCTTTTGGTATTTACCCAGATCCTCCTTCATGACGTGCCGTTTTTGTCCAAAGAACCCTACCGGAGCATATTAAAAATAACCACGGCCCATTATGAGAGCGTGATCACGGAGCTGTTTCAGGATCTGAAAGAGGAAAAAATCCGGGTGCTGAATGTCAAAATCGGTAAATCACAGGATGTCACCAGAGTTGAACTGGATATCCTTTATCCGGCCGGATATGTGAAAAATGACTTCATCCTGAAATGGTCGGAAGATGAAAGGATTGAGACCATTGACGGGTAGAGGACAGGAATCAGCAGCCATGGACCGGCCCTGTAAGTCCGCCACAGGATGAGGGCCGGGGTCATGCCGCGGATATGTTGATATAATAAAGGAAGAGGAGAATGACTATGAAGCGTTATATGGAACATATGATACGGTCTGCGGAAAAAAGGGTGGATCATTTTCTGAATATTCAGGGGAAGGAAGAGAGTGATCCTTTTTACGGAGGCATGAAGAGCGCCGTTTTAGAGGCCAAGCCCACTATTTATGTGATGGCGGATGCCGCCGCGGTCTATCTCAATGAAAAGAGCCGTTATTACGGGGAGGAAAGGCTCCTGGCGGCCATGGAGGCAGCCATGTCCTTTATCATGAGGCGTCAGAGGGAAGACGGAAGCTTTGATTTCCCATCCTGCAACTTCTTATCTGCCCCGGATACCTCTTTCTGCTTTAAACGTCTTATGGCCACGTACCGTCTTTTTTTGAAATATACAAAGGAAGAGGAGCTTCAGAAATTAAAGGAAGGTTACCGGTTTATCCTGGAAAAGGCGTTAAATGCGCTTCTTACAGGGGGATTCCATACGCCGAACCACCGCTGGGGCATTGCGGCCGCTTTGATGCAGGGAGAGAATCTTGTCAGGGAGAGGGACCCGGAGCTGGCAAAAAGGCTTGGGAACAGGGCCGGACAGTATCTGGCGGAGGGCATTGACGGCAATGAAGAGGGGGAATATGCGGAGCGTTCCACCGGAAACTATAATGCGGTGGTCAACAACGCCATGATCGCAATGTATGAGGAATCCGGAGAGGAAGGCTATCTGGGTTACGCAGAGCGGAATCTGAAAATGATGCTTTATTATATTGACCCGGATGACACCATCTTCACCCAGAATTCCACCAGGCAGGACCAGGGGAAGGCGGAACATCCGGACAAGTATTTCTACCAGTATCTTTACATGGCGGCGAAGACCGGGGAGGAAACCTTTGACCGGGCCGCCCATAAGATCATCAGGGACAACCAGGAACGGGGAGATATGGCGCCGGAGTGCCTTCATATCCTCATGCTGCATGATTTCATGGTGCAGTATGAATTTAAGGGATACGGATTTTTAGAGACCTATTATAAGCATTTTATCCAGGCAGGCGTGGTCCGGGGAAAGACGCCGAAATATGGTTACAGCATATTAAAGGGGAAAAGCGCGTTTTTATACTTAAAATTTCAGGAGACCCTTGTTTATTTAAAAATCGGGGAAAGCTACTGTGATATCCGCAATTTCATCCCTCAGGCCATAGAGGAGAAAGACGGCGGATGGGTGCTGACTTCCACGGCCAGGGGCTGGTACTATCTGCCCTTTAAGGAAAAACAGGACACCAGCAACTGGTGGGAGATGGATCATAAAAAACGGGAGATCTTAAACAACAGTGAGATCCGCATGACGGTTACCCTCATGGAGCTCTCTGACGGCATGGAAATAACCGTAAAGGCGGAGGGACTGGATCAGGTGCCTTTGCGTGTGGAAGTGTGTGTTCCTGCAGGCAGTATTCTGGAAAACCAACATTTCCACTTAAAAGCCGGGAAAGGCGGAGAAATGATATTAAAGGATGGCATGCTCACCCTTCGCCACGGTGACCGGAAGCTGATCCTGGGACCGGGCTACGGGACTCATGAATTCGGAGGCCATTATTCCGGAGAAGAAATCAATACGGCCGGCTATACGGTCTACTTTAATGACTATACTCCCTATGAAAGGACGTTTTCCATACGCATGGTGTAGAATGCAAATACACATCATTGGATGTGATTATAACATATTTTTTCAGGCAAAGAACGCCGGTTTGACAGGGATGGGCTTCATGAACAGTTGATGTATTTTTATACAAATACCGATCAGAAGCAGAATATGCAGACAGGCTGCCGGACGCTTCAGGGGAGTATTTCCAGCCCTGTAATGGCCGCGGTTATAAGGCCGGATCCAGGGCGGAAAGAAAAATAGTCCTTGACTTTTTAAACAAAACTTTTTATAATAACAACAATTATAAAGTGAAACTAAGCGAGGGCGCTTAAGACTTAAGATTCTTAGGCGCTTTTTGTATATTTTGCAGAAATTGATCCGAAAGGGGAGGGAATTATGCCAGATATGGTGAAAGTTGAGAACTTAAAAAAGAACTTCGGGGATTTGGAAGTTTTAAAGGATATCAGCCTTACGGTAAAGGAAGGGGAAAAGCTGGTCATTATCGGTCCTTCCGGTTCGGGAAAATCCACCTTTATCCGCTGCATCAATTACTTGGAGGAGCCCACCAGCGGAAAAGTTACCGTGGCAGGCACGGAAGTGACGAAGAAAAATCACCTGGAGATGGCCAAGAAATATTCTTCCATGGTCTTTCAGCAATTTAATTTGTATCCTCATCTGACTGTCTTAGAAAATCTGACTCTGGCACCCATCAAGCTGCAGCATGTTCCCAAGGAAGAGGCAAAGAAAAATGCCATAAAATGTCTTGAGCGGGTCGGTTTAAAGGAAAAGGCCGGGAATTATCCGATACAGCTTTCCGGAGGGCAGCAGCAGCGTGTGGCAATAGCAAGGGCCTTATGCACCAAACAGCCGCTGATCCTTTTTGATGAGCCCACCTCGGCTCTGGATCCGGAGATGGTCCAGGAGGTTTTAAATGTTATGGTGGAGCTGGCTCACGAGAACATCACCATGATCTGCGTGACCCATGAGATGGGCTTTGCCCGTCAGGTCGCTGACCGGGTGATCTTCATGGATGGAGGCTATATCCTGGAAGAGGGAACGCCGGAGCATTTCTTTGAAAGCCCCGAGCATGAGCGGACCAAAGCGTTTTTAAGCAAAATCCTTCATTAGGATGTTGTTTAACATTAATAAATATAAATAATATTGAGGAGGAACCAATTATGATGAAAAAAATGTTTTCACTGGCACTGACTCTCGCTATGGCGGCGTCTTTAACTGCATGCGGCTCAAAGGCCCCGGAAGGGACCACAGCAGCTCCGGAAGGAACCACGGCGGCAGAAGGCTCTACAACGGCGGCAGGCTCCACAGAAGCGGCAGGAGGCACTGCAGCGGACGTACAGAAGATCATTGACCGCGGTGTTTTAAAAGTTGGCTGTAAATCCGATATTCCCAAGTTCAGTCTGCAGAATACGGCCACAGGCGAATACGAGGGTTTTGAGGATGATCTGGCTTATGAGATCGCCGGTTCCATTTTCGGCTGTACCGCGGATGAGGCAAAAGAAAAGAAGCTGGTCGAGTTCCAGGGCGTTACCGCCAAAACAAGAGGACCTCTTCTGGAGAACGGAGAGATCGATCTGGTCATCGCCACCTTCACCATCACAGAGGAGAGAAAGGAAACCTATAATTTCTCCACTCCGTACTATACCGACGCAGTCGGCCTTCTGGTGAATAAGGATTCCGGAATCAATTCCATTGAAGACTTAGACGGAAAGATCATCGGTGTTGCCCAGTCATCCACCACAAAGGACGGCTTCAAGGCATATGTGGAAGAAAAGAGCTTAAATGTCAATCCGGAGTTCCAGGAATTTGACGGTTATCCCGCACTGGCACAGGCACTTGCCACCAAGCAGATCGACTGCTTCTCCGTAGACCGGGCCATTTTATCAGGCTATGTCAACGACGGAAACAAGATCCTGGACGACAGGTTTGCAGAACAGGATTACGGCGTTGCCTCCGCAAAAGAGAACGCAGGGCTTGCCGCTCTGGTAGAGGAAAAAGTTACTTCCATGCTTTCTGACGGTTCCATGAAGTCCCTTCAGGATGAATGGGGATTACAGTAAGCTGTTTTGTAAAGGAAAATCGACATGATAAAAGGTCTTTTTGATGTAAAACGCTGGAATGCCCTGTTTCAGGCATTTCCCGAATATTATGTACCAGGCTTTCTTATGACGCTTAGAATATCACTGGTGGGGCTGGCCGTTGCGCTGGCCCTGGGAGTGGTATTTGGCATGCTTTCCACAGCCAAATTCAAACCGTTTAAGATAATTTCGCGAATTTATGTGGAATTCATACAGAATACGCCGCTGGCTTTGCAGGTGATGTGTTATTATTCCGTGCTGCCCATGGTTTTTTCCAGTTCGGGCTTTCGGATTCCCAAGTTCGTTCTGGGAGTGATCGGTGTGGGCGTTTACCATGGCGCCTACATATCGGAGGTCATAAGGACCGGAATCGAGGCCATACCCAAAGGACAGTCCGAGGCGGCTTCGTCTCAGGGCTTTTCCTATCTGGAAACCATGTATCACATCATCCTGCCCCAGACCATCAGGATTATCATGCCGCCTCTTGCAAATCAGGCTTTAAACCTGGTGAAAAACACTTCCATTCTGGCCATGGTGGCCGGCATGGATCTCATGTATTTTACCGATTCCTGGGGAGCTGACCGGGGATACTTTGCACAGGCGTATTTCACCAGTGCGCTCATGTACTTTATCATCTGTTTCCCGTTGGCAAGGCTTGCCCGTTATTTAGAGATCCGTTCCATGCGGCTGCCGGTTGCAAAGAAGCTTGATCTGCAGGCGGATGAGGAGGGTGCATGCTAGAATTATTTCACCAGATATTCACTCCGGCCAATGTGATCTTCATGCTGAAGGGGCTGAGAATGACGGTCATGATCGCTGTTCTGGCCACGGTCATCAGCATGTTCTTCGGAACGCTTCTAGCCCTGATCCGGACCTATTCCACCGGCAGATGGAAGTGGGCGGGTGCCCTTGTGGCTGCTTATACGGAATTTTTCCGCTGCACCCCTAATCTTTTGTGGATCCTCTGGATATATTTTACTGTTAAGGGGAATAAAGTAGGTGTGTCAGTATTTGCCATTTCCCTTTTCACTTCGGCAGTCATGGCCGAAATATTCCGAGGGGGGTTAAACTCTATTCCCAAGGGACAGTTTGAAGGGGCCCAGTCCCAGGGCTTCAGCTTTGTCCAGACCTTGTGGCATATAGTACTTCCCCAGACATATAAGAAGGTCATACCGGCCCTGCTGAGCCAGGTAATCACCATCATTAAGGATACGTCATTCTTAAAAATGGTGGATGTGGCGGAGTTCATGAGAAACTGTGCCGTTGTGATGGGAAGCATTTACGATGTGCGCGGCATGCTGCTGCTGTTCGGTTTTGAAGCCCTCTGTTATTTTACCATCTGCTTTGCGCTCAGCTGCGCGGTGAGAAGATATCAGAAGACGATTGTGACCGGTTAGGGAGGAACTGTTGTTATGGAAAAGTTTACGATCACCATCACCCGGGAATTCGGAAGCCTGGGGCGCTCCATTGCAAAGGAACTGTCCAGAGAGCTGGGAGTGGAATTTTATGACCGGGATATTGTGGAGGAGGTTGCAAAAAAGCTGAACCTTCCCGTTTCCACCGTAAGCGACGAGGAAGAGAAGTCAAAGCAAGGCTTTCTGCCCAGAATGTTCCCTCTGGGAACGGATGAGGCCTATATCCAGGATATCATTTTTGATGTGCAGAAGGACATTATTCTGGATCTGGCCAGGAAATCCAGCTGTATTCTGGTGGGAAGATGTTCCGACTACCTTTTGGAGCATGAAAAAAACAACATCAATATTTTTATTTATGCACCTTACGGAAAAAGGCTGGAAAACTGTGTGGAAACTCTCGGGATGACTGAGAGTGAAGCGAAACGGATGATCGCATCCGTGGACAGGGCAAGGAATGCATATCATAAAAAATACGCGGGTTACCTGCCGGGGGATCCGGAGCACAAGAACCTGATGATCGATTCCTCCCTTTTGGGAGTGACGGGAACGGCGATGCTGATCGCTGAGATCGTACGCCGGCTGTATGGAGAATGAGCCATGGCGGAAGGCTTCCTGAAATAATGAAGGCCCTTTTGGTGAGACAGGATTTCAGAATCCGTTTTTTCACTGAAAGGGCCTGTTCCGTTGACAACCCCGGAAGCCGGCACTAAAATAAAGAAGGGACAGGCAGGCTGCGCGCGCGTCTTGTCCCCATGTACCGGCCAGGCGGATAGCTGGCGGCAGGAGGTAGCGGAATGCGCTATAAATTGGTGAAGAGGCTGGTCCCCGTAGGCCCGGATGAAACCGTTGCGGAAGGGGAAGCGCTTGTGGAAATCATGAGTAAGGAAAAATTCTGGAAAACCTATCATACCAGGTATCAGGATCACCTGCTCACAAAGAACATGGAAAGAGCCCGGTACTGCAGGGCTGACCTGCTGAAGGACTGCATCATAGGAACCTTTGTGATCCCCGTAAAAAAGGATCTTCTTGGAAAGCCGGTGGTCTTCGGCTACTACATGAATCAGGAACAGCTCATATTCGTGGACGACAGCGGTGAAGTGGCGAAAATGCTTCATGAGATCGAGAAGGAGCAGATCCTTGAAAAGACCTGCGTTTCCCATCTGTTTTTTGAGTTTCTGGAATATCAGGTCAGGGACGAGGTGGATTTTCTGCAGAAATATGAGGAAAAGCTGACAGAGATGGAAGACCGGATCATGAGCGGCAGAAGAGACCGGACCGATGTTCCCGCTGTCATATTAAAGGCAAGGAAGGAACTGGCAAAGATATCATCCTATTACGGACAGCTTTTAAATATCAGCCAGACATTAACGGAAAATTATAACGGCATGCTGACTGAAGAGGAGCGGACCCTGTTTCATCTGTTTTCGGGGCGGATGGCGAGACTGGTGGAGCACGGCAGGGAGCTGCGGGAATATGCCCTGCAGATCCGGGAGATGTACCAGGCCCGCATGGATATGAAACAGAATCACGCGTTATCTTTTCTGACCATAGTGACTGCCATATTCATGCCACTCACCCTGATCGCGGGCTGGTATGGCATGAATTTTAAAAATATGCCGGAGCTTGACTGGAAATACGGCTATCTGGCCTGCGCGATGGTAAGCCTTGCCCTAATCATTGGAGAGATATGGTATTTCAACCGGAACGGGTGGTTTAAAAAGTAAAGACATGTAAAAATTAAAGTGATGCCCCTTGACACATGAAAAGAAATCTGCTATAGTTTATTTTTGTGTGAAACGAGAGGATGAAGGTCTGAAACGTGCCTGATACCTCTCGTTTTGTTTGCGATAGTGTGTTTGCGGCTGTCGGCAACATGGGAACCCGGCAGGCATTGAGAAAGGAATTAATCATTTATGGAGACAGTGAGATTTGATGAGTTACAACTAGATGAAAGAATTCTGCGTGCAGTAGCAGATATGGGATTTGAAGAGGCATCTCCGATCCAGGCCCAGGCCATTCCGGTCCAGGCAGAAGGCAGAGACATCATTGGCCAGGCCCAAACAGGAACGGGCAAGACCGCAGCCTTTGGAATCCCCCTCTTACAAAAAATTGACCCTAAGGTGAAAAAGCTTCAGGCCGTGGCCCTGTGTCCCACCAGAGAGCTTGCTATCCAGGTGGCTGACGAGATCCGCCGGCTTGCAAAATATATGCACGGTGTCAAAGTTGTCCCCATTTACGGAGGACAGGACATCGTAAAACAGATCCGTTCGTTAAAGGATGGTACCCAGGTCATTATCGGAACTCCGGGACGGGTTATGGACCATATGCGCCGGAAGACAGTGAAATTTGATAACGTTCATACCGTGATCATGGATGAAGCCGATGAAATGCTGAACATGGGATTTCTGGAGGACATGGAGACCATTTTAAGCCAGCTTCCGGAAGAGCGCCAGACCGTCATGTTTTCAGCCACCATGCCTTCAGCCATCATGGAGATCGCCAGAAAGTTCCAGCAGGATCCGGTGACGGTAAAGATGGTAAAGAAGGAACTGACCGTACCCAAGGTAACCCAGTATTATTATGAAGTGAAGCCAAAGAGCAAGGTGGAGGTCATGTGCCGTCTCCTTGACATGTATGCGCCCAAGCTCTCCGTTGTTTTCTGCAATACCAAGAAGCAGGTGGATGAGCTGGTGCAGGCGCTCCAGGGGCGCGGATATTTTGCGGAAGGCCTTCACGGTGATTTAAAGCAGATCCAGCGTGACCGGGTCATGAACAGCTTCCGCAACGGCAAGACGGAGATTCTTGTGGCTACCGACGTAGCGGCCCGTGGAATCGACGTAGACGATGTAGAGGCGGTATTCAATTACGACCTTCCCCAGGATGACGAGTACTATGTACACAGAATCGGGCGTACGGGCCGCGCAAACCGGGAAGGAATCGCTTTCAGCTTTGTCGTGGGCAAGGAGGTTTACAAGCTCCGGGATATCCAGCGCTACTGCAAGACCAAGATCGTTCCCCAGGCGATCCCGTCCTTAAACGATGTAACCGCCATTAAGGTAGACAAAGTACTGGAAAATGTGGCGGACACCATCGGTGACACCGATTTGAGCAAAATGGTGAATATCATTGAAAAGAAGCTTCTGGAAGAGGATTATACCTCTCTTGATTTAGCTGCCGCCCTGCTTAAGATGATGCTGGGTGAGGAGAATGAGGATGTCATTGATACGAGAGAGCCCCGTTCCCTGGATGATCTGGGTAATTACTACAGCGGCGGAAGCCGGAGCAGCAGGTACGGAAACAGCCGCGGAGGCAGATCTGAGTCTTCCCCCAGAGATGGTATGGCCCGTCTGTTCATCAATATCGGCAAGAACCAGAACATAAAGCCCGGAGACATTCTGGGAGCCATTGCAGGAGAGTCCGGAATGCCGGGAAAGATGGTCGGAAGCATTGATATGTATGACAAATACACATTTGTGGAGGTACCGAGAGAAAGTGCCGATGCGGTGTTGAAAGCCATGAAGGATGTAAAGATCAAAGGCAAGAATATCCATATGGAAAAAGCCAACGGAAAAAGCAGATAAGTTTCCGGGAGCTGAGCGGAGAGGGAAGACAAAATGTCTTGCCGGCTGCGCCCGGCTCCCGGCTTTTTCATTTCAGGGAAAGCAAAGGTGTTCTTGCTTCTTGTGGAAAAAGAAGTTACAATGAGTTTAAATATGTGCATGGATCGGCCCGGCCGGGGAAAGAGGCCGGAGCCGTTTTTGGGTCAGGACATCCATGCCTTTCTGCCGGTTGGGCGCGGTGCGGGAAGAGATAGGAGGCTATGATGGCAGAGTGGAAAAAGAATGATAAGATAGAGGCAGTCATTGAAGATATGAGCGAAACAGGAGAAGGGATCGGAAAGACCGATGGATTTACCTGGTTCATCAAGGATACGGTCATTGGAGACCGGATAGAGGCCAAGGTGATGAAGGTGAAGAAGTCCTATGGCTTTGCCAGGCTGGAACGGATCATAGAGCCCTCCAAAGGCCGTGTGGCCCCCAGATGCCCGGTTGCGAGGCAGTGCGGCGGCTGCCAGCTTCAGGCTGTGTCATATGAGGAACAGCTCCGGTACAAGGAGAGAAAGATCTATAACAATATCACCAGGATCGGCGGCTTCCCAGAGGTACTCATGCTGCCGATCCTGGGAATGGACGATCCATGGAGATACCGGAACAAGGCGCAGTTTCCATGGGGCACGGACAAGGATGGCAATCTCATTGCCGGGTTCTATGCGGGCCGTACCCACTCCATTATCGGCTGTGAGGACTGTCTTCTGGGGATCGAGGAGAACCGGGAGGTTTTAAAGCGGGTCAGGGCCCATATGGAACGGCATGGCCTCCGGCCTTATGACGAGGGGGAACACAAGGGTCTGATACGCCATACACTGATCCGCAAGGGGTTTAAAACCGGGGAGCTGATGGTGTGCCAGGTGATCAATGGCAGCAGTCTTCCCCACAGTGAGGAACTAGTGAAACGTCTTCTGGAGATCCCCAACATGACCAGCATTTCCCTGAATATAAACAGGGAACAGACCAATGTAATATTGGGCGGCAGAGTGGAAAACCTTTATGGCCCCGGATATATTACGGATTATATCGGCGATGTGAAATACCGCATATCACCGCTGTCTTTCTATCAGGTGAATCCGGTCCAGACGGAAAAGCTTTATGGCACTGCGCTGGAATATGCCGGACTCACCGGAGATGAGACGGTATGGGATCTTTACTGCGGAATCGGCACCATTTCCCTTTTTCTGGCACAGAAAGCGAAAAAGGTATATGGGGTGGAAATCGTGCTCCAGGCCATTGAAGACGCCAGGGAGAATGCCAGACTGAATGGCATGGACAATGTGGAGTTCTTTGTGGGAAAGGCGGAAGAGGTCCTGCCGGAACAATTTGAGAAGAACCATGTGTACGCCGATGTGATCGTGGTGGATCCTCCCAGAAAGGGCTGCGATGAGAAGTGCCTGGAAACCATCGTGAAGATGGCGCCGAAAAGGGTGGTGTATGTGAGCTGCGATTCGGCTACGCTGGCGAGGGATATGAAGTATCTGGCGGGGAGAGGGTATGAGGTGGTGAAGGGGAGAGGGTGTGATATGTTTCCGGGGACGGGGCATGCTGAAATAATTGTCGAATTATGTCGTAAATAAAAATTTGACCGCAGAATGTATTTGGAGAATAAAAGCATATGAAAATTTTACAGCAGAGTAAATGCAGGAACAATGAGAACATGAAGAAGAGTAGCATGTGTATATGAACTTCTAGTGGTAGCAAAACAGCAGAAATGAGTAGGCTGAGGATTTGTGGGAAGTTGAGATAGAATTACTATCTAAAACTGAAATAAAGCGTGGAGCAAGAACACACTATCCATATGTGACGGACGGGAAAGGAATTATTGAGTATACATCACCCTATGTACTGGCTGAGATAGTTGAAATAACAGATAAGAATGGTACTTTATCTCAAATTGCATATATGTATTCTGGAGAGGAACACGAGTGGGAATTTAGAGATTTCAACTTAGAATAATGCAATTTGTTCTTTAAAGATAATGCACTGAAAATACAAAATGCTTTTGAAGCGTATGATTAACAACTGCATTTGGAGAAAGTAAATAAGCGGGTTTTGAACAAATGCATATTTCCAGCAGTTCAAAGTAATGATAGATTGGAAGAATACCATGCCAAATAAGAAAAATGAAATAACTATTCATAGTTCGGCAGCAGAATATCTTACCTATGTTGCAGCAGGCGGAGATAATGCAGGCAGCATGGAAATGCGTTATGAAGATGAAAATATGTGGCTGACACAGAAGATGATGGCTGCACTGTATGATGTAAGTCTTCCAACAGTTAATGATCATATCAAGAAAATATATAATGACGGTGAGCTGACAGAGGAGGCAACTATTCGGAAATTCCGAATAGTTCAAACCGAAGGCTCAAGGCAAGTGAATCGAGAGGTTAATCACTATAACCTCCAGATCACAGCATGTACCTTATAGAGTTGCAGTATATTTGATTATTGTGTTATTATAAGCCTTGCATAAACGAATCAATTTATGCAAGGCTTAATATTTCCGAATCCATTATACTAATTGCAGAGAGGAGGGATATGATGAACTGGTATGAGCGAATGAACAAAGCTATTGACTACATTGAGGAAAATCTATGCGGTTATATTGATTTTGATGAAATTTCTAAAATCGCATGCCAATCGGCCATTAATTTCCAACGTACTTTTTCAATAGTTACGGATATTTCTGTATTTGAATATATCCGTAGGAGAAAAATGACGCTTGCGGCTTTTGATTTACAAAATAGCAACGAAAAGGTGATTGATGTATCCTTAAAATATGGCTACGAATCACCTGAAGCGTTTACCCGCGTTTTCAAAGAAACCCACGGAGTGTCACCCTCAAACGCTCGCAAGTATGGGTTACCACTCAAAGCATTTCCTCGTATCACTTTTCTACTATCTATAAAAGGAGATACTGCAATGGAGTACAGAATTGAAAACAAAGAAGCGTTCTCGGTCTATGGTATCGAGGGCATTTTCACAACGGACGATGGTAAAAACTTAGAAGACATTCCTATGTTTTGGCAGGAGTGTTTAAAAGATGGGAGGTTTGATAAACTTGTCAAATCAACAAATGAATCGTTAAGCCGCATACACGCAATTTGTGATTACAGGAAAACGGGGGAGAATACATTTCCGTATATGCTTTTCGCCTACCGTAATAAAAACTGTAACACAAACGGATTTACAGAGATCGAAGTCCCTGCTGCGACATGGGCGATATTCAAATCAGAAAAACATACCCAGGAACAGACAAGCGGCGTATTACAAGGTCTTGTGAAGCGAGTCTACACAGACTGGCTGCCGACTGCCGCATATAAGAAGGTTGATGGTTATGAGCTTGAACTATACTTTGTTTCGGACACTGATAAATATTACGTTGAAACATGGATAAGGGTTGAAGGTTATGAATAAAGTTTAGTGTAAATGGAATAATCACTCAATGTTCTGTTAATGATTTTGTTGTAGCATCATTTGGG